>DATKVV010000097.1:0-11790 GCA_035529895.1 Sedimentisphaerales bacterium | reverse complement strand
TGTTTTAAGCCAATCCTGACCCTGTTTCCTGGCTTTTAAGGTACTCTGAATTGGTGTCATTCACAAAATCCTGCGTCCATTTCTGTGTCCAGAAGTGCTTGTTATAGCTCACCTTATACTATATTTACGTATTACACCTATCCGATAATGATATTACATAGATGAATAAACAAAACATTATTTTTCAGAGGTATTGAAATGAAAAATGAAAGTAAGCAAACAAAGGAGGAGACGGTTATTTTCCGTGCATCGAAATCAGCAGTCAAATCACTCGATAAATTAGCAAAGCTCATCGGGGCTAATCGGTCTGAAGCTTTGCGAAGATTGATCCCAGACTTGACTACAAAGAAGGAGTTGACCAAATGTGCAAGCTGAAAATACCCAAAAATAAAAAAGCCGGCCTCGGGTGGGGACCTCGGCGACCGGCGGCGATACGACAAAGTTCAAAATACCAATTCTTGAAGTATATGTCAAGCCCAAAAAACTCAAATCATAAATATTTTGTGAGCCAGGGTCGGAGGGTGTTTCAGCGTCCGGCGAATTGGAATGAAAGACTACGAGGATAAGTTATGAACAAACAGAATGTCAGGCTCGATTTAGTTACGATTGACTCCGGCACACAACAGCGGCCCATTGACCCGGACGTACTTTCCCGGTACCGGACCTTGATGCAGGACGGCGTAGAATTCCCGCCCGTCGAGGTTGTCTCGGACGGTGTGAACTTCTGGTTGTGGGATGGATTTCATCGGTATCGGTGTGCTCAGGAGCGGGGCAAGAAAAGCATTTCAGCCTACGTCACCAAAGGTAAACTACGGGACGCTATTTGGTTATCATTCTCAGCGAACAATGCTCATGGACTTCCAAGGCAAAAAGGCGTTGCTCGGAAGATCATCGCCTCGATTCTGACAGACAAAAGCTGGTCGAAGAAATCCCTGTCTACCATAGCCAAGCACACAGGCGTTACAAAGCAATATGTCTCGTTGGTCAAGAACGAATTAGTCCAAGCGCATCGGTCAAGTACTTTACCCATAGACGAGGAAAAACCGCCCTCGGAGGCCAAAAACGAGGGTGCGGCGCCAACAACTGATCCGGATTTGCAGCGCGACGAGGAAATCACGGTCACACGTAAGGGAACAACTTATAAGCAAAAGTCACAAGAAAATGAACGCAAAGCCGATGAACCGCCGAAGGATGCTGCCGGCCGTGTCATTCCAGAACATCTTTTGGAGCTCTGGAGCCAACAGCAGCTTGTCAAGGGGTTGATTCGCGACTTGGATATTATCAAAAATACCGTCGGGAGTTATGTAGAGGACCGACATCCGGCGTTTGGTCCTCTAAATCATGCCAAGTTCCGGACGGAGATTATGGCATTGAGAGGCACTTTGAAAGATGTTATCCCTTATGCTATTTGTCCTTATTGCGGAGGTGAAGCTTCGGAGAACTGCAAGGTTTGTAGGGGATTTGGATTTTTGAATAAGCATAATTACGAGCTAACTCCGCAGGATTTGAGATGAATAAGGATATCATATTTCGACCTTACCAGACCGAAGCCTTCGATGGCATACGTACCCAGCTGGCGCAAAATAATTCGACGTTACTTGTCATGGCGACTGGGCTTGGGAAGACTGTCGTTTTTTCTCAGGCTGTCAATCATTATCTGCAATTTGGGCGTGTCATGATCTTGGCACACAGGGAGGAATTGGTCGGGCAAGCGGCGCGTCACTTAAAACGGATTACCGGCATCGAGCCGGACATTGAGATGTCAGATTATCGAGTTATCGAATACGGTGTATTCCGCTCGAAAATTATTGTCGGCACAATCCAGACGCAGGTCTCCGGGATGAATGGAAGATGTCGTATGCACAAATTTAATCCGGACGAATTCAGCTTGCTCATCATCGACGAAGCCCACCACAGCGCGGCAAAGTCATATCTCCGAGTCATTGACTATTACTGTCAGAATCCGAATCTTAAAGTCCTGGGTGTCACTGCAACGCCGGATAGAGCGGATGAAAGGCGTTTGGGACAGATATTCGAGAGCGTAGCCTACGAGTACGGGATCCGCGAAGGTATCGACGACGGCTGGCTTGTACCAATTTCACAGCGGAGCGTTTACGTTGAAGGTTTGGATTATTCTTCAATCCGGACCACAGCCGGCGATTTGAACGGCGGCGATTTGGCGAGAGTCCTCGAATTCGAGGAGATGCTCCACGGGATTGCCAGCCCGACAATCGAGCTATGCGGGGATAGGAAAACTTTGATATTCGCGGCCAGTTTGGTCCAGGCAGATAGGTTAACTGAAATTCTCAATCGCCACAAACCGCAATCGGCGGAATGGGTCCACGGCTCAACCCCTAAAGAAGAAAGGCGTAAACTTTTCCCAAGATATGCAGCCGGCGAATTCCAATATCTCGTAAACGTTGGTGTCACAACGGAAGGATTCGACGAGCCGGGCATTCAAGTTGTCGTGATGGCCAGGCCCACAAAGTCACGATCTCTTTACGCGCAGGAAGCTGGTCGCGGAACGCGGACTCTGCCCGGCATAATAGATGGCCTTGAGAATTCTGAAACTCGAAAAGAGGCCATTCGTTTGAGCGGAAAGCCCTGTCTCGAAATTATTGATTTTGTTGGGAATGCCGGCCGGCACCGGCTTATTACGTCAGCGGACATCCTGGGCGGCAAGTACAGCGACGCGATCGTTGAGCGGGCCAAGCGCAATACCGAGGAGAAATCCGTGGAGACCTCCGCTCCCGTAGACGTCTTCGATGAGCTTCAATTGGCTGAATGGGAGATTGAGAGGGAAAAACGCGAGGCCATCGAGGCGGCGCACCGCAAGCACCTGAAACTCCAAGCAAAGTATTCTACGGCCAAAGTTAATCCGTTCGATGTTTATGGTATAGAACCATGGCGAGAAAGGGCTTGGCATAAGGATCGGCAGCCGACCGAAAAGCAGATTGCAATGCTTGAGCACAGTGGCGTTGATGTTTCGGGGCTTTCCTTCACCCATGCCCAGCAACTCATAAAACGCATTATCGAAAACCAGCAACAAGGCTGTTGTAGTTATAAACAGTCCAAGATTCTGCTCCGGTATGGATATAATCCGGCGGAAATATCGTTTGAGGAAGCCAGCGAGATTATCGGCAAAATCGCCGCGAATGGATGGAAGCAAATCGCATGAAATGGATACGCACAACCCGGAGTAAGCCATGCCCGGTATGCGGGCATACGAGCTGGTGCGCGGTTTCCGGGGATGGGACGACGGTATGTTGCATGAGGGCAGAATCATCGAGGCCGTGCAAGTCCGGGGGCTGGTTTCATACCTTGGGTGAACCGGTCAAGTACAAGCCGGCGCCGAAGAAATCCAAACCTGTACCTGTCCGGGACTTCGCAGCCCTGTCAAGTCAGTACGTCGAGAATTTGATAAATATTGACAGACTGGCTAATGAACTCGGCGTATCTATCCGTAGTCTCGAAAGGCTTGATACGGGATGGAACGGCAATATCACATTCCCGATGCGCGACGGCAGGGAACGAATCATTGGGATACGGATTAGAGGTTCAAAGGGTAAATGGTGCGTCGAAGGCAGCAGGCAGGGTTTGTTCTGGCCGGAAGGTGTCTATTCTGGCAGCGATTGGCCGTTGGTAATTTGCGAAGGTCCGACCGACTGTGCTGCTTTGCTCGATATGGAATTTGACGTTATCGGCAGACCATCCTGTATGGGCGGCACGGAACATATTATCGAATTTCTAAAAGGCCGTCGGCGCGATGTGATTATCATGGCCGATAAGGATCCGCCGAAAGAGCGGCCGGATGGCTCTGTCTGGTTCCCTGGTCAAGAAGGAGCTGCAAGATTGAGCAAGGCGATCCTGCCGTTTGTACGAAGCCTTAGAATCATCAAACCACCGTTCTTCAAGGATATTAGGGAATGGCATAAGGCTGGGGCAACAAAAGAAGCCGTTGTAGCGGTTATTAATAATACGAGGTGCGTAGCATGATTTATCGAGTGAAAGATTGGGATAAACACTTCGAGAAATGGGAGAGTCGCCGGTGTAAGAATATGACTTGGGTTCCTATTCCTACAAAGAACGATGGCGCCGGTTTCAGGCGAATCGCCCATCATCATCTGGCTGCCGAGCTATTCTCAGCGTGGATTCTCATTGTGGAAGTAGCCGCAAAAATGCCAACACGCGGATTGCTTTTTAAGGATGGCAAAGCATTAACGGCAAAAGATTTGCACTATCGAACAGGATTCTCAGAGGAAATATTTACACTGGCCTTCACCGTATTGGTCGATCCGGAAATTGGTTGGCTGGAAAGAGTTGCCGGCGACGAGATTATTGAGGATGAGCAGTATGTGGAAGATGCGAAATTGGCCGAATTTTGAGTTATGGGATGGGCAATGTCACGATTAGCTTTTGGATGCGGTAACTTTCAAGAATATAATTCACACAACCTATCTTTACATTGAATCGTGGGACAAAGCCGTGTTTCTGAACCGTAATCATAGATTTTGGGCTTCGCGCAACATTTTGTTGTGGACGCGCAACAAAATTCTCCCTACAGGACAGGACACGACAATACAGTAAAGATATTCGGAAGAAAAGGTATAGGGTACATAGAACGGCAATAAGACAATGACTCAGACTTTGGAAAACGTGCTGGTGAGGATAGAGCCGAAACGGATAGGCGAAATCCTGCCGTCTGTAATATTAGATATTGAACGGCGAATTGAACGTGCCGACAGCCAAAGAAAATCAAGAATTATTAAGGCTACGAAGGATTTTCTGTCCGGCAGGAAAAGAGGCCGGGGAATCAACCGAGAGTCGGGAATCGCTAACAAACAGCGAAAACTCTTTGAGATATGATGATGGAAGCATTGTTGTTGTCAACCGAAGAAATGGCTAAGCGACTCAGTTTGAGTCGGTCCAGCTTTTACAGTCTGCACAGTTCGGGCAGGTTGGGGCCTAAGCCTGTTCGTCTTAACAGAAGGTCCTTGTGGTCTCTACAGGAGTTCGAGGCCTGGATTGCCCACGATTGTCCAAGCCGAGAAATTTGGCAGAAAATGCGGTCAACGGATAAACAGTCCGTTGCTCGATAATTATAAACTAAGTTATACAAAGTTTTATCAAGGGTAAAAGAATTGACTTGTAGGTGGACTCAGGGCTAAAGAACTACCCAAAGGGGCAAAGATACGAGGCAGTAAAGTCTCTACTCGAAACAGCCATCGAGAAAAAGAAGGAAGCTAATGAATCCTCAGACTAAAGATTTTTTTGAAATTGTACTTGACTTTCTCTGGAAATAGGAGATAATCGATGTTGTATGATTAAAGAAACGGGACATTTCGCAGGTGTTCTTCAATACCAGAAAAAGGCGGCCGGGGCCTGTCTGTTCAGTGAAGGCGGACACAGCCCTTTATTCTCGTTTGGCTGCATACAGCCCCGGCCGTTTTTTGAAAGGCGGTGTAAAATGAGTATTTTCAAACCGACGTACAAAGACAAGAAAACAGGGAAGAAAAAGAAAATCTCAAAGTGGTGGATCGAGCTACGGGACCATCAGGGAATCGTGAGGCGCTTCGCAGCGTACACGGACAAGCGCCAAAGCGAAGTTCTGGAGACGAAGATCAAGCAACTTATTGCCTGCAAGCAAAACGGCGAGTCACCCACGGCAGAACCGGGCCTTACCGACTGGTTGAACGTCATGGATGGGAAACTCAGGGACAGGCTCATTGAAATCGGCTTACTGGACGCCAGTAAAGCAATGGCAAACAAGTCATTAACGAAACTACTTGATGATTTCGAGCAATTTCTTAAAGCGAAGGAACGAACACAGAAATACGTCAAGGGCAATAAAAGTGCTCTGGCTCGTATCTTTGCTGATTGCCGCTTCCGGTTTTGGTCCGACATATCGGCAACTCAGGTCATGGCCTATTTGAAAGGGCTCAGGGACGAAGGTATGAGCTACGGCAGGTCGAATACGTATCTCGCGGCCGGCAAGATGTTCTGCAACTGGATGGTCATTTATCAGGGCATGGCAGAATCCCCCCTGCGGTATGTGAAGCCTTTGGATAGCAAGCTCGACCCACGTCACAAGCGCCGAGTTATCGAACTGGACGAACTGAGACGACTGCTCGAAACTACAAGTAACGCTCCGACGCGGTTCGGCATGACCGGCTATGAACGCTATTTACTCTATAAGCTCGCTGCCGAAACAGGACTGCGTGCTAATGAGATAAGGACTTTAACGGTGGGGTCTTTTGACTTTGCCAATCTTACAGTGATAGTCAAGAGTGCGTACAGTAAGCACAGGCGGGAAGATGTAGTGCCCCTAAGACCAGACACAACAGCATTACTCCGAGAATTCTTCAAGGGAAAACTGCCGGGCGTAAAGGCTTTCGGTGGAACCTACAAGGCTCTTGAGAGTAAAACTGCTAAGATACTTAGGGCAGACTTAGAAGATGCGGGAATTCCTTATGAGGTTGATGGCCTTTATTTTGATTTTCATTCGATCCGACATGAGGCCGGAACCCTCTTGGCGGCAACCGGCGTACATCCGAAAATTGCCCAGTCGATTTTGCGGCATCAAGATATTAACTTAACACTTTCGCTTTACACCCATACGTTGCGTGGGCAAGAATCGGAAGCTGTCAAGAACTTGCCGGACTTGTCTGCGCCGAGCAGTAAGAATCAAAAGACCGGCACAGACGACTTAGGGTCTGGCTTGCCGTTAGAAGGTGGAAAACAGTAGACTACTATGGACTACAGTGGACAATACAATGTTATTAAGGGAATAAAAACCGCGTTTTTTGAACGCAAGTTACCCTTTAGTTCGAATCGTAATAACGCTGTACTAAAATTGTAATTGCCGTATAATAAACTACTTAGCTATTCGGCCATATTCGACTTGGCGTTTAGCTTATGGTTTTGCTTGCAAAAACGGGATTTTAGGATAGAAGAAAATGGATAAAAAGGCTGCCAAAAAGAAATCCATCAAGGGCAAGAAAGTCCCTGCCAAACAGGGAAAATCTGATGCCGGCTACAAGAAGCCGCCTGAAGAAACTCAGTTCAAGCCAGGTGAAAGCGGCAATCTTGCAGGGCCTCCCGTTCGACGCACGCAGCTCTGGGTATGGTTCTGCAAGTTCATGGCTCTGACAGACGCCGTGCTTGCCAGGCTGGACCGCAAGAAACTGACCCAGGCACAGCAGGTGGCATTGAGGCTTGTGGAGAATGCTAAAGACGGCAAGTATTCCGGCTCAGAGCGCTTGGCCCGGCACGTCTTCGATCGCGAAGAAGGCAAGGCTGTGGAACACCTTGTCATCGAGAACGAAAATACTCTGAGCGATGAGGAGTGCGAGCAGATCAAGAACTTGCTCAAGCAGTCATGTTAAGCAATCGGCAAATACGTAGTATTGGAAAGGCAATTCTCTTATACAAAGCATTGCCGGCCCTGAAAGATTTTCATCGTAGTCCGGCCAAGAACCGCTGGCTATGTGGCGGAAATCGCAGCGGCAAGTCTGAGGGCAATATCGGATATGACCTGTGCTCATTTGCCCTGGGCGTCCATCCATGGCGCAGGACGTCGAAGAACGCTACGATCTGGGCGGCGGCTAATAGTTGGCCTCTTGTCGGCAAGTTGCTCTGGAGTGAGAAGATCAAGTCGTATCTGCCGATGTGCCAAATCCAATCTATTAGCTGGCATAACAAACAGGATGAAATCCCTGCGGAGTTACGCCTGGTTAATAGTAATCGTATCGAGTTCAAAGCTTATGAGCAAGGCCGCAAGGCTTTTGAGGGTCGGGCTATTGATGCCTTCTATGGGGATGAGCAGTGCAAATCGGACTCGGAAGGAATCTGGACAGAAATACAAGCAAGGCTTATGGACAAAAACGGCTTTTCTGCTCAGTCCATGACGCCGATCATTCCGCAGGGCTGGCTTGAGGAACGGATCCAGGCCCTGCCCGAGACGGATGCTATTTTCTATGCAGACTTGAACGATAACCGTAAGAGTCGAGGCGGTTATATCGACGATAAGGAAATTGATCTTATGATAGCCGAGTGGCCTGCCGAAATCCAGGAGACGCGAATCAAGGGACGATTTGCCGCTTTCTTCGGCGCCGTGTATAAAACCTTCAATCGTTCCGTTCATGTTATAAAGCCATTAAAGATACCCGCCGACTGGCCGAGATACAGGGCGATAGACTGGGGCTTCAACAATCCTTTTGCCTGTGTATGGTTGGCACGGGACCCGGACCGCAGGTGGTACGTTTACGCCGAGCACTATCAGGCACGAGAGACATTGGCTTATCATGCCGAACGCATAAAGCAAATCAGCCGTAATGAGAAATATCGGGCGACGTGGGCTGACCATGATGCGCAGGACTGTCACGAATTCAAGGAACTGGGCATTTCTACGATACCGGCAAAAAAGGATGTGCACTTGGGAATTGAGGCTGTGCAGGCGGCTCTGAAAGTGCAGGGTGACGGCAAGCCGCGGCTGTTCATTTTTAACAACTGTATAAATACCAAGCGTGAGTTTCCTGGCTACAAATGGGCTGAAGGCACGGAAAGCAGAGACGCAAAAGATGAGCCTTTGAAGGTAAACGATCATACCTGTGATTGTGTCCGGTATGCGATATACGGCGCTGAGGGCAAATTCTATTTTTCGGAGAGCGACCTTGCAGCATAGGAGTAAGCGATATGTGTATTATAAAGACAGCAGAATTAGGTCACACATTCACCCGTTCGGAGCTAAAGAACGAATGCAGGGCGATTTATGGCGGTGTGGTCTGGCCTGACAAGCGCCCGGGCTTTGCAGTGGTTCTCGGCATGGGGAATGACAAGCATTTCGACAGTTACGATGTTTACCTGCTCGATGAGTTTGAATCCATAGATACGCGGGAACTGGTTAGGCAATGTGGGGTCCTGGACTTGAAGTATGGGCCGGAGAGGTGGATAGGAGATGATCGCAACGATGCCGCCGATAAATTCATTTGGGAAATGAACAACGAGCGAGGCAAGCCGGACGATTCGCAGATAGACATGCGGTGCTTATCCATCTGCTCGACGCAAATACTGGAGATGGCCTTTCCATACCAGTATATCCTGCCTGAACTCAAGCGATTGCTGGATAAAGGACGCCGGCAGCTCTTTCTGAAGAGCAGTAAGGTGTTGGACTCCCTGGCGGCTATCGAGCCACAGGAGATATCGACTCTTGAGCTTGGAGAATTCCCGGCTATCGAAGCCCTGGCGTTCGCTGTAATTGATCTGAGATTGTATGGGTCTCAAAGGCGTAAGAGCAACCGTAGAAACAAAAAACCCCAAAGTCCTATGTTAATGGGATGATTGTATCAAACGGCTTATCAGGAAACAAAAACATGGATGGAATATGCGACGTGAAAGGATGCAACAGGGCAACCTATATGGGCTGGCGGCCACTGACCGAACGCCTGGGCCGGCAAATCTGTGAATACCACTGGCGGCGGCACTTGGACAAACAGGACAGCTTCGATCTGTTCGATGAGTTCGGCTTCAGAAGGCCGGCAGGGATACGTAAGCCAATGCTGATAACCTCAACCGAAAAGAAGCAAGTCCACCACGGACGAAACGTGCTAAAGCCTGTCAAAGCCAAAGGCTCTGGATGTAAGGCTTGTGGAGCGGAGCGAGGGCCCGGACATACCTACTGCCCGAAGTGCAGCCGAGAGCGGAAAACACAGTCGAACCGTCTACGGCAAAAACGGCACTATCTGAAAGCAGCAAAAACCTAACGCTTTTGTGGCCGAATCGCCTACCCCCTGCCGTGATAGCCACCGGGGATACTTCGTTGGATGGCGCAAGCGTGGCGCGTGTTCCTGCGTATTCTGAGGGCCTTCTGTGCCGAAACCATTCTACATTGTCATAGATACATGAAACGCGCCGAGATACGCTTAGGTGAAATGCTTCTGGCGACTAAGCCTAAACGGGCAAAGGGAACACGGGGACAATTAACAGGAGACGTACCTGTTGGCGGTCACGTGCAGGTACCGCCAACAAAAGATGAAGAACCTACCCTCGAAGAACTTGGCATAACGAAACGGGAGCGTCAATGAGAAGCATTAGCATTCAGCCTATATTCAAGCTTGCATCCAGATTCTCTAAAAACAGCATCCCGAACCACTCTCATTGGTTTACACTCTTCAGTCATGCAACTTAACCTGAGCAATTTCCTGAATACTAAGGCTCCAAGCCCAACAAAAAAGGGCACCGCTACATCGTGCCCGTCTAAGGCCCGGCAAGGCCCAACCGCAACACGCAAGCGATGCCCGTTTTGCTAACGGGCACCAACTTTTGTGCGTTTGCGGTTTGGAAAAACTTGCCGGTTTTAGACGAAACGCTAAAAATCAGTACTCTACGTTATTCAATTGTCGTACTTGATTATAGATTTTATGGTCTTGGTAAACAAGGAAAAAGCTTGCATTTAAGGCCGAAATGTGGAGTATTACATATATGGAAACCGGCGAAATCTTCGTTATCGAGCGGCGAAGGGACGGTGTGATTCTCGGCAGTTGCAAAACTTCTGAGCCGCTCAAAGACTTGGACGCCTATGAATGCCCAACGGAAAACAATTTGTGGCTTCAAGAGCAAAGCAACAAGCTGATGTTGATGTGAGGGAACATGAAACGCGAGAAGAAAACGAAGGAGAAGAGCAGCAAGCAATGGGGAGGGCTGCCAGCAATTCCGGGATTGAAACTCGGAAGGGATTTTGTAGCGAGAATGTGCTCCTTGTCTGCTTATCCCATGTTTCTTGTAAATTATGCTATTGAACACAACCTCCCTTTATGTGAAAGAAACCATCTTATTAGTGCTTATAACGATGAATACCTTGAATTCTTGAGTTTGATGAAGGATTTCTGTGCTGATGAATTGAATATTCATGCTACTCAGGATCGAGTCGATCTGTACAAAGAATGGGATGCGTTGTATCTACGATATTCCGATTGGCTTAAAGAAATGCTGGGCAATAAGAGCGTTAATTTAAATGACGCGAACTTAGTTAAAGATAAAGAACAATTATGGACATCTCTTGCCTTGTTCAATAAGACTGCCTTATATGGCAGAATAAGCCAGAGGGAGCTTGAAACAAAAATAAACAAAATTATAACCAGAACTGATGTGTCCAAGCTTCCGGTCGATATCCAAAACTTCATCAAAGAAGCAGATTTTGATTACCCACTTCGCCAAGATCCCGTAACCGGAAAACTTATACCTTTTGAAGGTAAGGAACCTCTTTGGATGAAAGGCGTGAAGGATCTCCAATGCCGACTGAAGAACAAGCAACTATCTAATGCCATAGATACTGACGACGATGAAAAGCTCGCCAAGATCCTACCCATAAAGGTAGAAGGTCTTTGGAACGTCAAAAATGGTAGCCTTGTTAAGTTGAGAACAATAGATTCCAATCCAAACGGGACAGGGATCAAGGGTAATAAGAAGGAAAGAAACAATCTTAAATATTATCTCCGCAAGCACCGAAAACGACCTGATATTGCAGACACTCTGTACTGGGAAGATGGTTGTATTAAAACAAAGTTGGCACACAATAAGATGTTTTCACAAGAATAATCCAAAAAATCCTGTGTCCATTCCTGCGTCCATTCTGCATCCAATTCTAAATCGTGTTTTAAGCCAATCCTGACCCTGTTTCCTGGCTTTTAAGGTACTCTGAATTGGTGTCATTCACAAAATCCTGCGTCCATTTCTGTGTCCAGAAGTGCTTGTTATAGCTCACCTTATACTATATTTACGTATTACACCTAT
>DATKVV010000096.1:0-117682 GCA_035529895.1 Sedimentisphaerales bacterium | reverse complement strand
CCCGATGGATGGGAAATCGAAGGGATAGATTGTAACTGATCCGAGCCTGAGTGCAAGCCACAACTGGCGCTATAATGAATCGCAGAACACTATTATTGTAACTGATCCGAGCCTGAGTGCAAGCCACAACCCAAGATACTGCACCAAGTTTACAGCGATAATTGTAACTGATCCGAGCCTGAGTGCAAGCCACAACCCACATCGACATTTTGCAACATACGCCATAATTGTAACTGATCCGAGCCTGAGTGCAAGCCACAACTTGTGAATTGTGGTTGTGTCATAATCATCTATTGTAACTGATCCGAGCCTGAGTGCAAGCCACAACAATGGTCTTCGGGAGCAACTTCATCTTGCGATTGTAACTGATCCGAGCCTGAGTGCAAGCCACAACCCAGGTGCTTAAAGGCGTATCTTGTTTTTTATTGTAACTGATCCGAGCCTGAGTGCAAGCCACAACGCTTCGGTCATAGCAACCCCGGCGGCCTTGATTGTAACTGATCCGAGCCTGAGTGCAAGCCACAACGCGTTACCGATGCTTTGGATATCGCCGGCGATTGTAACTGATCCGAGCCTGAGTGCAAGCCACAACTCAAGTGAATAAATACCAATAGCATCTTGTATTGTAACTGATCCGAGCCTGAGTGCAAGCCACAACAAACGCCTTTGAATCTCGGCGTTGAATTTATTGTAACTGATCCGAGCCTGAGTGCAAGCCACAACTTTTGAATTGTGGTTGTGTCATAATCATCTATTGTAACTGATCCGAGCCTGAGTGCAAGCCACAACCGCTTGGGCATTGGCAAACAAAACAATGAATTGTAACTGATCCGAGCCTGAGTGCAAGCCACAACCGTGCGATTACCGACCAATTAAGCGCTGAATTGTAACTGATCCGAGCCTGAGTGCAAGCCACAACCCATTCGGGCCAAACTCCACCCTATCAGAATTGTAACTGATCCGAGCCTGAGTGCAAGCCACAACTCTTTCGAGATACAGACCGTGATCCGGCGAATTGTAACTGATCCGAGCCTGAGTGCAAGCCACAACTCTCTTTCCTGTCTTGCCTGCTCAACAAGCATTGTAACTGATCCGAGCCTGAGTGCAAGCCACAACCCGCGAAGGAGTCTGATTGATGCCAGAGAAATTGTAACTGATCCGTCCCTGAGTGCAAGCCACAACTCGCCTGATTTCGGGGAGAGGGAGGACATCATTGTAACTGATCCGTCCCTGAGTGCAAGCCACAACTCTTGTCGTTCTCGGCATCCATAGCACAAGATTGTAACTGATCCGCCCCTGAGTGCAAGCCACAAGGTAACGGGCGTGCATTGCTGCCTTGGCGGGGATATAGACGGGGGGTTGATAATGTGTGGAGGCCAGATCCCTCCGCTCGCTTCGCTCGGTCGGGATGACAAGCGGGCGCTGCGGTCGGTCGGGATGACCCCCGGGTTTGGAGGTGCGCAGGAGGGAAATGAGAAGATTGAGATTGCCGCGCTGCGCTCGCAATGACAGGGGCAAGGGGGAAATGAGAGGGTTGAGATTGCCGCGCTGCGCTCGCAATGACAGGGGCGAGGGGGGGCAGGAAGAGAAGGGGGTTGCGTGGCGGAGGGGGATTTGGTAGGCTTGGGGGGTAATTGGGTGGCGCAGGTTTTAAGGAGATTTGTTATGAAGCGTGTACTTTTGATGATTGTGGCGGCCGGGGCGGTGGTGATGGTCGCCGGATGCAAGAAGAAGGCGGATGAGACGGCAGGCGGGGGCAGAGAGAGGGAGGCGAAGCCGGCGACGATGCGGGCGGCGCGGGTGGAGGAGGCGGAGGCGGTTGGGCCGGACACGGGGCGGGGCCTTGTGTGCTGGTGGAAGCTCGAGGAGGGGTCGGGGACGACGGCGGCGGACTCGTCGGGAAAAGGGCATAAGGGGACGCTGAAGGGGGGAATGTCTTTTGAGGGCAATTCGACGGAGGGGCGCGTGGGCAAGGCGCTGCAGTTCGGGGGGGGCGATAATTACGTGGAGGCGGAGGGGTATAAAGGGATTACGGGGACGGCGCCGCGGACGGTGGCGGCGTGGATAAAGACGCGGAGCGACAGGGGTGAGATACTGGCGTGGGGACGGGATGAAGGCGGGGGGATGTTCATATTCGGGCACGTGGAGGGGCGCGGGCGAATCGGGGTTACGCCGGAGGGGGGGTATCTGTATATGAACGCCAAGACCAACGACGACGCGTGGCACCACGTGGCGGCGGTGGTGAGGGAGGGGGCGCCGCCGAACCTCCACGATGATGTGGAGGTGTTTCTGGACGGGGAGCGGGCGATAATCCACGACATTGGGATTCTGGATCTTTGGCCGATTGATACGCCGGGGGAGCTGGACGTGCGGATAGGGAAGGGGTTTAAGGGGGCGCTGGATGAGGTGCGGATATACGAGCGGGCGCTGTCGGAGGAGGAGATAAGGATGCTTTTTAAGGGCCAGTGAGAGGGGGCTGCTGGGGTCGGGCGGCGAGGCGAAATCGGAGTGCGAGAGGCGGGGTGAGAGTCTGCGGCGCGCGGGGGGTGTGGCTGAGGCTGAATGGGAATGAACGAGAATGATATAAACTGGTATGTTGTGAACGAGGAGCTGGAGACGGAGGAAAAGGGGGCGGCGTCGTGCGAAGAGGCGGAGAAGATTATCGAGGAATATATCGAGAGCCAAAAGGGACTTGAGGGGTCGGCGGAAGAGATTGCGGCGGGGAGCATGTTCGGGTTTTTGCACGACGAGAGGACTTTTATGGAGATATGCGTGTACGGGGACAAGGAGTACAGGGTGAAATTCGAGTGTCCGGAGCCCAGGTCGGTGCTGTTTGTGAGGTGGGAGGGGGTGTATTCGAGGGAGATAGGGGTTCTGGACAGGGACAGGCTGAAGGAGATAGTGCGGGAGTTTTACAGGAGGGAGGTTGAGGATTTCAAGAGGTACTTCAGCGGGCTGCGGGACGAGTGCGTGTGAAGCCGGGGATGGGGACAGGGACAGGGACGCTTTCGAAGGGGCGGACGGGTGAATCGGGGGTGAATTGGAAACGGGTTTCGGGTATGAGGTTTTTTTGGTTTGGAGGATTAACGTAATGGAGAGGCGGGCAGTTTGGGCGATTGTTGTTTTGGGGGTGTGGTTCGGTTTGGCGGCGTCGGGGGCGCGGGCGGCGGCGCGGTTCGACGGGCTGAGGTGGTATCACAGTGAGGACGCGGGCAGGCTTGTTCTCAATGAGGACTATCAACTGGTCTGGATGAATCCGCGTGCGCCGGACCAGGTGACGGTGCGGCTGCCGGAGATGCGCGTGAGTGAGGTGGGGGACGCGGCGGAAGTGGTGTATATGTTCAAGGCGGAGGGGAAGAAGACGGGCGCGGCCTCGACGGACCCGACGATGCTTTCGGGGACGGGGGATTTGCGGATAGGACTGTTCGATTCGAACGGAAAGGGACACATCGAGCGGGACGGGACGGGATACAAGAATGAGATATGGTGCGGGTATCTTGGTTATTGTGCGAGGATATGTCCGCATCTGGCGGTGGGGACACGGCGGGAGCACAGTGACGCGATACCGGGCAAGATTATGAAGCGGACGAAGGCCTTTGAAGAGGGGGTGTGCGAATCGCTGCTGCAGGAGGCGGGGCCGTACGGGGGGTCGCTGGACGTAAGCGGGTTTGGTCTGGAGCTTGGGGTGTATTCGCCGCTGATTTTGCGGGTGGAGCGGACGGGCGCGAGCACTTTGGTTTTCAGCGTGACGCTGAATGATGTCACCTACAGGTACACCGACAATGATTCGAATTTGCAGCCGAAGAAGATTGACGCGATGGCGATGTATTTTCCCAATCCGAAGGCGTACAGCTCGATAACGCTGGCGGGGTGCTGGTTTTCGTGCAAGCCGAGCACGGTGACATCGGGTGCGCCGAAGGGGCGAGTGTTCAAAGCGTATAAGCCGGAGCGGAAAAACAGGGGTGATTAGGCCGGGCAGTTGGGCGGGCGCGTCCAAGGCGCTGGCAGGCGGCTAATCCTTAGCTGCGCTGTCGGGTTTGTCGGTTTAGCTTCGGACTTGTTTTGTGAGGGGGTAGTAGAATTTTTCGGGTTTTGGGCCGAGGGTGTTTGTGAGGGTTCCGAGCTTATCGATGGTACATTCGATTTTGTCGCCGGGTTTCAGGTAGTCGCCGGTGGCCAGGGCGACGCCGGCGGGTGTGCCGGTGGCGATGATGTCGCCAGGCTCGAGGGTCATCAGGTGGCTGAGGAACGAGACGATGTCGGCGACGGAGTAAATCATCTGGTCGGTGCCGGCGTTCTGGCGGACGCTGCCGTTGACCTTGAGGGTCAGACTGAGATTGTGCACATCCTCGATTTCGTCGGCGGTCAAGAGGTAGGGACCGAGGGGGCAGAAGCCGTCGGCCCATTTGCCGTTGAGCCAGTCATAGAATTCATCCCAGGGTCGTTCGATGCGATTGGTTTTGAAGGTGACGGTTCGTGCGGATACGTCGTTGGCGATGGTGTAGCCGGCGACGTAATCGAGGGCATCGGTGATGCTGACGCACTTTGTGTTTTTGCCGATGACGACGGCCAGTTCGATTTCGTAATCGATGGTTTGGCTGTAGGGCGGCCAGGGGATTTGTTCATCGGGGCCTATTACGGCGGTGGCGGGCATAATAAAGGCCCTCGGAGTGGTTGCGCGGCGCGGGGAATCGGACATTCCGATTTTGCCGCCGACCTCCTTGAGATGCTGGGCGTAGTTGCCCGCCAGCGCGAGCAGTTTGCCCGGGCGGGGGATGGGGGCGAGCAGTTTGACGGTATCCAAGGGGGTTGTTATTACGTCGGCGGAGGCGGCCAAGTCGGCGAGTTTTTTGAGGCAGTCGGGGCCTCTTCGGAGGATTTGTTTTACGCTGCGGGGCGGATTTGGGCCCGGCCAGAGGGCCTGGGCGTCGATAATTCGGTCATCAGTGAGGATTCCACAGGAGACTGACTGATTTCTGGCGTAAGTAACTAACTTCATTTGCCGGCCCTTTCTTTGCCTATTTTGCGGACTGAGCCGGTAATATTAGCAGAAATGACTTGTATTTGCAGCAATAAAAGCTTCTAATGGGGATTGGAAGTTATCAATTTGCAGGCCGGCCGAAGCTATGTGGTGGAAGGACGCGGCCTCAAGCGGTCTTATACCATTTTTCAGGGGCTTTGAAAATGAAACTGAAGGAATTCTGGGCGAGTACGAAGTCGAAGACCAGCAAGTGGCTGCAGGTCCACAAGCCGTCGAAGCTGAAAGATTATCCGTCGGAAGTGGCGGTAGACGAGGATGGGCTAATCAGTCAGGAGGGGCAGGCGGCACAGGCCGGGGGGGAAGAACAGGCGGCTGCGAGCGATAAGGTGATGGTGAAGGCGGTTGCTCCGGTGAAGAAGCAGGAGTCGCTTGAGAAGCTTCAGGAGGGTTTTAATACGCTGATTGAGCAGCTTGGGGGGATCAAGGAGCATTTGAGTCGCCAGGTGGCGCAGCACGAGGATTTGATGAGCAGGCTCGAGCAGCTGCCGAAATTTCTGGAGAGCTTTCCGACGGCGGTGGAGAGCCAGAAGGAGATAACAGAGCAGCTGCTGGAAGAATTGAAAACAGCGGCGGCGAAGGACGAGCAGTTTGCAGATGCGGTTGAAAGGATACCGGCGGAGACGGCCAAGCAGACGGATGCTCTGGTGAATATCAACCATCAGCTTGGGGCGGCGGCCGATACGGACGTGCAAATGGCCGATAGTTTCAACAAGTTCAATGAGACTCTGGACAAGCTGAACCAGAGCACGGTCGGCCAGACGGACAGCATTATGCAGATGAGCAGGACTTTTGCGACGAGCGACCGGTATCTGAAGTATCTGGTTTCGAAGCAGAACAGGCGGTTTGTTTGGATATTTCTAATCGCAATCGGGGTCTGTGTGGGGGTGATTCTGATACTGACGGGCATCATTATCTACCTGAAGCAGTACGGCTGATTTCTCTGGCCGTATCGCGAGAGGCTGCTGGCAGAAATTCTTGACAGTCTACATTCCTATTTCCGGAAAGACGGTTATTACTGCCTTGACATGGTAATAACAACAGGGTCGAGGATTTGCTGAATGTTGAACTCCTTTCGAGATTTCATATAGACCTGTTGTTTGACCGGTGTGTACCCGGGATACTGGACGTGCAGGGTGTATTCGCCGGGCTCGCCTTGCAATGACTTTCCCACATCCGTATCAAAATGTGGGTTGATTAGCCGACCGGGTTTTTCGAGCCAGACTTGGGCGCCGGCGAGGGGCTGGCCGTCTTCAGCGACCACGACCACGACCATATAGCCGTCACTTCTCTGCTCTCTGTCACCGCCAAGATCAATATCCACGGTTTTGCTCTGCCCGGCACTCAAGGTAATCTCACTGAGCGTGGCGGTTCTGCTGTGGCCTCTTGCCACGAGGTATTTGCCTTGGGGAAGGTTTTCGACGCTGAAGGTGCCATCGGGAGCGGGTTTTATGAAGACAGCCACGTCGTGGTCGGGGGCCCTTAATGTCATCTCGGGCGGGCCGTCATCGCTCTGGGGGAATTTGACTGTTCCGGCCAGTGCGGCAGAGCCGGACGGGATGCGCAGGGAAACGCTGTAATTTTCGTGTCCCTGCTCGATTTGGAAGCGCTTGTGAATCCATCGCTGACCCTGGCAGTTTGCGACGGCCTCATAGTCTCCGGGAGGGATGTTGGAAAATGTGTAAGGGTCCGTGGTGTGGGAGCTTTCGGCGAGGCGGCCGACTTTGCCGGCCCAGGGCGAGCCTGATTCTGGATCGTACTTTTGTACATAAACCTGCCACTCGGCGATGGGATGGTGGGGGTCGTCGCCGGTCAGCTCAATGGTGACATCGGCCAAATAGGCATCGAAGTCGCCGAGGTCTGTGTTGACTCCGGCTTCAAATTCAAATCTGCCCATTTCGGCCCATCTCTGGAAACCTGTCATGCCGGGGATTTCGTAATAGAGGAATCGACGGCCGGTGGGTATGCCGTAGAAGGTAAAACGGCCGTTGGGGTCGGTGAGGGCATAGGCGGTAAAGGCAGTTTCGTAGCCGGCGGTGTTGCCCATCACTGCAAGTTTGGTATCTGCAAAGGGTCGGCCGTGCCGCAGAAGTCTGCCTGTTGTGCGCGAATCGCCCCCAAAATCGATGTGGAGGGTCTCGCCGTTTACGGGCACAACGCCGGCGCAGACGGTACCGAGCTGCTGGTCGGGCCCTTGCTTGAATCCGAAACAAAGCTTCTCAGGCAAGCCGGCTATGTTATAGAAACCATTATTATCGGTAACGACAGACCCTAATCTTGCCCTGTTTTCTTTCCAGTAGCTGTAGCTGCTTTCATCCATGAAATAGATAGTGGTATCGGGCATTGGCTTTCCCTGGCGGTCGTAAACGTATCCTTCAATGGTACCGCCCTTTTTCAGCAGAATTTCCACATAGGTGACGCAGCCTTCCTCGACGTCGATGAGTTTTATTTGCGGCGCGTAGTCGGGGTGTTTTATGACGAAGCAGCGCCAAGCGCTGTCCTGGGGGACGTTGTCAACCACGAACGTGCCATTGGCATCGGTGGCGGTTATATACTTGGCGTCGGGGGATTCATCGCAGGAGCGGGCGTAGCGATAGTTTATTGTCGCGCCCATTATGGGCTTTCCGGCTTCATCGACAACGGTTCCTTCTATGGCGGCGGGTATGGCCAACTCTATGATGGCGGGTCTGTTGGCATCGGGGGTTATTGGCTGGCTCGTTTTGGGGGCAAATCCTTCGGCTGTGATTTGGACTCTGTGGGTTTTGCTGCCAGCGGCGCTCAATTGGAATTCGCCGTTGGGGTCGGTTACGTGCAGCAAATCTCTCTCGCCGAGTATTGCCACTTGAAAGCTTGTAACGGGCCGGCCGGTGTGTTTGTCCACGACCCGTCCGCGGAGCCGGCCTGTCTTTATCAGCGGGATTTCAAAGGCGAGCCCTTCACTGGGGGCCCTTATGTTCTCGAAGATTCTCTCCTCGGCGTCCCGGGCCATAACATCGAAGTCGATGGTGTAGAGGCCGGGGACGAGGTTATCGATTTGGAATTCGCTTTGTCCTTTTTCAAGGTAGGTATTGCCGAAGTTTCCGCTTTGGTCTCGGGCATGAATCCACATGCTGCAACCGCCTTCGCTGCCGAGAAATTCTATGGTTCCGGAAATGCTAACTCTGGCGTGCGGTGAGACCTTGGGGATGTCCAATTCGAGAAAGCCGTCCTCGGGGGGCAGGTTGACATCGGTGGACCACAACCCTGAGGAGCCGTCTTCGTGAGGGATGCTGATACATACGTGGTGGATCCCCGGTATGATGTAGGGTAGAGTGAACTGCCCTGCCTCGCTGATTTTTTGGCCGACCTTGTGACGCGTGCAGTTGAACCAGTCGGGTTCGGCCTGGATTTGCCATCGTGAGGCGGGCTGACCGTCGGAGCAAAGGGCAATACCTTGGACTTCAATACCTTTGAGCATCCGGAATTCGAGCGATTCGACCCGATTGGGATCGGTCAGCGTTATTCTTTGGCCGGCAAGGGCATAGTCGTTGTGGAAGGCGATAATCAAATACTCGGCCGGCCTGAGCCCGCCTATGACAGCATTTCCCTCCCTATTCGAATAGATCTTTCTCTTAGGGCCTCGCCCCATTTCATCGGCGGTGTAGGCGGGAAAGAAGCCGATGTTCATTACGGGATCATTCTGTTCGTCAACGGCTTTGAGATTGAGTTTGCAGCCTTTGACAAGCTCGAAGTGCTTTACGACCTGCGCGTCTTTGCGCAGCAGTACGGACTCGCGCGGACTTTTCCATTCTTCAGGCGTTATATGCTCTTTTGCCTCCAATCTGACCGAGTAGGGGCCGTCGTTTTCAATGTCTGCAAAATAGTACATTCCATTGGCGTCGGAAGTTGCGATGTGTCCGGAGATGTGGATCTCGACGCCCTCAATCGGCTGGCAGGTGTTGGCGTCGGTGATGAGGCCGCTGAGGACGCCTTTTGGCTTGAAGACAAATTCCTTTGGTTCAGTCTCAGTATTCGCCGCAGGCGTGAGGACGGTATCAGTATTGCGCGACGGAGGCGTCGTCTCAGGAGCGGTCGTGGTTCTGCTGCCAGGGGAAGTGTCGTCAGGAATTATGTCTGTCTTGATATCAATACTGGGAGGAGCAACGGGTGTATCCGGCTGCGCAACGGTTGGAAGTGTATCGCTTGGTGTTGGGCTTTGGGTTTGGCTGGTCGCCTTTTTGTAGGTAATAATGGCGGCAGTTCCGATGGCCAGCACGGCTGCTACGGTGATTATCTTCGCGGTCAGTGCAGAGGCTGCGCCGGCGCCGGTGGCACCGGTTGTCGAGGCGGCTGCGGCAGCAGCGCTGGAGGTCCCGACGGCCATACCGGCAATAGAGGCCGCGACGGCGGCAGTAAAGGCAGCCGTGGGCCCATTTCGGGAAAGTGTGGTCTCGACCATTGCGGCAACCTGGGCTTTCAGCATGGCGCGGCCGCGTGAGATGCGCTGTCTGGCTGCGCCCTCGGAAAGCGCAAGCTGCTCGGCAACCTGCTTTAGGGATTTCTGCTCACGATAAAACAGCACAAGCGGCTCGCGATAGCTTTCGGGAATTTGCTTTAGTGCCTGTCGGATTACCTGCTCCTGTTCCCTGCCAATGGCCGCTTCAACCGGTTCGAAGCGGTCGGGTAGCTCAGGAGAGACTTCTTCTATCGGGGCGGCGCGGCTGATGATATCCCTCTTTTGGCTCCTGAAGTAATTGCGGATAATGCTGCGGGCGATGCTGCAAAGCCAGGTCCTGAAACTGGCGAGGTCTTTTAATTGCGCGAGGTTCTTCCAGGCGTTGACGAAGGCCTGCTGGGCCAGCTCTTCGCTTTTGTCGAGGTCGCCTGTGGCGCTATAGGTAATCGCACAAATCAAGGACTGATATTTCCTGACGATGGCCTCGAAGGCGTCACTGCTGCCGTTGAGGCTGGCCCGGAGTAATTCAATTTCCCTTGTCGTCTGCCCTGCCATATCTTCTGCCTCCAGGCATTGATTTTAGCGTGTCGCTATAAGAGAAACCAGAGATTGGGATATGTGACAGGAATTCTGTGAAATTTTTGGGGAGGTTTTTTGTTTTTTGCGGACGCGCTCTTTCTCAGGCAGGTTTGCGGGGCCGGAGGCGATTATAACGGCAGAAACGCGACAATTCAGGGCGGGCGTTGGCCGCCCGAGGGCTATGAATTTGCGGGTGCGGACCACAATTTTTGTTTTTTTCTTGCGGGCGGGGCGGCGGGGTGGTAGAAGAACAGCAAACGCTCTTTAAAAAGGATATAACCTGACTGCAGGTCCCGAGGCATAGGGCTTCGGGATAGTCAAACGGGAACGCGGTTGAAATCCGCGACGGTCGCGCCGCTGTGCGCGTCTGTTCCGGGCAAAGTTCGGAAGTCCGAGAGACATTTAGCGAGCCGCCAAACGCAAACAAGTGTTTGGGTTCGCTGTCCACTGTTCGCAATGAGCGGATGGGAAGGAGTCTCGAGGTAAGGCGCAAGTCAGAAAACCTGCCTGTGGTTAGTTACACGTTTTCGGTGTTCTCGCGATTTGGGACACAGTGCAGCTCTGCGGCCGGCAGAAAGACAGAGGAAACCGGCAGCAGGAGAGCCAGGTTATCGATATTCGAAGCCGTCGTTCCACTCGCGGGAACGGCGGCTTTTTTATTGTCTTTTTTTGAATGCCCTCGCGATAAGGGCGGAAGAGGCGAAAGGAGGTAATCGGGCGTATAGCGAACAGCGTTTAGGGTGGAGTCCAAAATAGTTTGTTATTTTTTGATTGGAGGAGTTGGAACAATGGCTTCGAGGAGATTGGTGAGTTTGTGTCTTTTGTTTGCGATGGCCGGAAACGGAAGTGCATACATCGTTGACCAGGTGGAAATTGAGTACTGGGCGGGCAGCGGAAGCAACGCGGCGATTGTTGTGATTGATTTCGGTGTCGACAGCTACGCCTTTGGATACAGGTGGGAAGAAGGCACCAGATACGGCAAGGACCTGATGGACGCCGTGACAGGCACCGGGGCCTTGGATTACAGCGAGAGCGGCGGGTTCCTGAGCACAATAAGCTACGAGGGCTATTTGAATGTAGGCGAGAACGGCTGGCCGACCGATTGGTGGGGTTATTTCATCAGCGAGGATGGTTCAAACTGGGCGGTTGCCGGCGGTGGGTTTGCCGAGAGAGAATTGTCAAACGGGACGTGGGACGGCTGGGCGCATCAGGTGACTGATTCATGGCCGCCGGCGCATTTTCCCACGACGCCGATTCCGGAGCCGGGGACGATTTTGCTGTTAGCCCTTGGCGGACTGTTTGCGAGCAAAGGCAAAGTGTAAATAATTTCGGCCATTTGACATAAAGTTATGTCACCTCAACAGGCGGGTGGGGCCATGACGACGGCCCCACCCATAAAAATGAAAGACGGATGATGTTCGGTGCAGTAAGACAGACAGCGGTTTTAGCGGCATGCTTTTGTGCCGCGGCGGCCGTCGCCGCGGGGCCTTATAGCGAGGCCGGTGTAAACGGGTACATCGGGGACGACGGGCGTCACGCCAATCCGCTGTCGGACAGTGACGCGAGGATAAATCCGATATTTCGTGGGTGGGCGACGGGCTTTAGGGATTATCTGCCGTCGGATGATACGTGGAGTGGAGGCTGGGACGACGCGAACAGGGCGCTGGGGCCGGCTACGGGCGATAACTTCGATATTGTCAGCCTTGGGGACCTTGACGCCGGGAAGATAGCGGACGGCTGCCGGCCCGGACGGATAACTTTATTGTTCGGCGACCCCTGCGAGGCGGGCGACGCCAACCATATTCGGGACGTAAGCGGGTACGATTTTGTGGTGTTCGAAAACGGTTTCTTATCCAATATCAATACGGGCGGCGGCTCGGTGAAGGGGCAGATGCTGGCGGAATTGGGGTACGTGGAAGTATCTTCGAACGGCGGCGATTTCGTGAGATTTCCGGCGGTTTCGCTGACGGCGGCCAGGACGGGGCCTTACGGGACCATCGAGGTCAGCAATGTTCATAATCTTGCGGGCAAACATCCCAATGCGTACGGTGTGTGTACGGGCACGGCATTCGACCTGAGTGAGCTGGCAAATCATCCGCTGGTTGTGAACGGCACGGTCGATATCAACGACATACGCTGCGTTCGAATAGTGGACATTCCCGGCAGCGGCGATTTCAACGACGCGGCGGTGGAACGAACCGACCCTGCAAGCTGGCCGGAGTGGGGCAACTATGATGCCAATCATCCTGTTTACGATGCGTGGGTTACGTCGGGTTCGGGCGGCCTGGACCTCGAGGCGGTCGGGGTCCTAAGGGAGCAGGAATATTCTGCGGATATCAATCTGGACGGTCTTGTGGATTTGTTTGATTTTGCGCTGTTTGCTTCGGGCTGGCGGGGCCGGTTCGGGCAGGCCAACTGGATAGGCAGATGCGATTTGGACGGGTCGAAAGACCTGGTTGTCGATTTCGAGGATCTGAGGGTTTTTTGCGAGCAATGGCTCAGAGTGGAGAAATGGCGCGGCGAATAATACGTTTTAGACGGTTTGATGTTATGCCTGCCAAGGGTAAAGAAGGGTTCAGTCTGGTAGAAGTGCTGGTGGTGATTTCGGTCATCGGGCTGCTGACGGCCATATTGATGCCTGCGTTAACGGCGGCAAGCAGCCAGGCCCGCAGTGTGGCGTGCAGGTCGAATCTTCGGCAACTGGTTCTGGCAAACACAGGCTATGCGACCGAAAATAATGGTTTTTACGTGGCGGCGGCAAGCGACCTCTGGGACAACTCGGGTCGGCAGCGGTGGCACGGGGTGCGCGACAGTCTCGATGAGCCGTTCGAGCCTCGGCGTGGTCCGCTGGTGCGGTATTTGGGAGACGGAAAGGTGAAGGAATGTCCGGAGGAAGTAGAATTCGTGAAGGGGCAAAGCTGGGCGCTAAACTTCGAGCAGGGCTGCGGCGGGTATGGTTATAACATGCTTTATCTTGGAAGCCGGCTCTGGCAGAAGGGTTACAGTTTCGGGGACGCGAAATCGTATTCGAAGACGACCCATTTCTGCGAGGTGGGCAAGGCGGGGCAGACATTGATGTTCGCCGACTGCGCCCTCAGCACGGACGGGCTGAGGCTGATAGAATATTCGTTTGCCGAGCCGCCTTTTACTGTACACAACGGGAACGTCATTACGAGCTTTTACATGTCACCATCGATTCATTTTCGGCACAGGAAGGCGGCAAACATCGGCTGGACGGACGGGCACGTCGATTCGCGGAAGATTGCGAAGTTCGAGGATGAGAATGTGTACGGTGCGGATTCGGCACATCTGGGATTGGGTTGGTTTGAGCCTATAGACAACACGCTGTTTGATTTGAAATAGGCGGGCATAGCTTGAAGGAGAAAGTAATAGTCTCGTGGAGCGGGGGAAAAGACAGCGCTCTGGCGCTGCTGGAGGTTATAAGAACGGAAGAATACGAAATAGCCGCACTGCTGACGACGGTGACGCAAGAATACGACCGGGTCAGTATGCACGGCGTCCGACGGGTTCTGCTCGAGCAACAGGCCGAATCCATCGGTGTTCCGCTGGAGAAGGTGCTCATCTCGGAGAACTGCTCGAATGAAGACTACGAATCGAGGATGCGAGAGGTGCTGGAAAAATATCTGGCTGCGGGCGTGGGGGCGGTGGTTTCCGGCGACATTTTCCTGGAAGAGGTAAGGAGGCGCCGAGAGGACAACTTGTCAAAGGTAGGAATGAGGGCTGTTTTTCCCCTGTGGAAGAGGGACACGGGCGAACTTGCGGGCGAGTTCATAGAGGCAGGTTTTAAGGCGGTTATTACCTGTGTTGACTCAAACACCCTCTGTAAGATGTTCGCGGGGCGGAGCTTCGATAAAGGGTTTTTGTCTGAGCTTCCTTGCGGGGTTGATGCGTGCGGCGAAAACGGGGAATTCCACTCGTTTGTGTATGACGGGCCGATATTCCGGGAGCGGGTATCAATAAAGGCGGGGGCGGTGGTCTTGCAGGAAAATGGTTTTTATTATTGCGATTTATATCCGGAACCGAAGCCTGTATAATTGGGGGCGTGGACAAGACAAGAGTAAAAAAAGTCTGTGATTTTGCACTGCAAGGATTGAATCAGCTTCTTTGGCCGGCGGTGTGCGGCAACTGCGGGGAAAGTATTTGTGAAGTGGACGAGGGGCTGTGCGGAAACTGCTGGGGGGAGCTTCTGGCGTGCAGCGGTGGGGATTACTGCCGGCGGTGCGGGCGGGAGGCGAGCCGATACGGGGTGGTGGAAGGGACATGCCCGGACTGCCGGGGCAGGGAGATTCATTTTGACGGCATAGCGCGGGCAGGAGTCTATACGGAGGCGCTGCAGACGATGATTTTGGGCTTCAAGAACGGGCGGACGGAATCGGGTACGATGCTGGGTCTTCTGGCCAATTCTGCGCTGGAGGGCAGCGGGTTTTACGAGGATATAGAGCTTTTTGTGCCTGTGCCGCTGCACTGGTCGAGGCGGCTGGTTCGCGGGTACAATCAATCGCTTATTGTTGCCGGGCGTCTGAAGCACCCGAGGGCTAAGATCAGCACCGACCTGGTACGGGTGCGGCGAACGAAACAGCAGCCAACGATGCCGAGTGCGAGGGCGCGTGCGGCGAACGTGGCCGGGGCGTTTGCGGTGCGGAGGGGACATTCGTTCGGGAAGGCGGCGGTTTGCCTGATAGACGATATAAAGACAACGGGCGCGACGCTGAATGAGTGCGCAAAGACATTGAAGGAGGCAGGCGCATCGAGGGTATTCGGGCTGGTTTTGGCGGTGGCCGGACAGAATATTAGCTGACCAGAGACAGGAGGGAGCGACAGTCGGCGCAAATTGGGTCGGGGGTGAAGAAGGCTATTGCGGGAAACGTGGGCGTCCGTGTTCCGGAGAGAGGGAGGCGCCTTCCTGGGCGACGAGGACGCCGCGGGCGTACAAAAACCTCAGGAGGGCGCGTCGGAGTTTTTTGAAAGGGTTGGCGACCAAACGATGGGCCTGAATCCAGCCGCCCGTTTGCCGCGACAGCACTTTTTCCGGCGGTTTCAACAGTTCGGGGCATAAGTGCCGCTTATGTTTGAACAGATGATAGATATCGGCGTGCTGGAGAATCCGGCGGAGCTGGTTGGCGAGGCCTTTGGAGAGCAGCAGACGGTCGGCGATATGCAGGGATATTTGGAAGTCAATAAGGTGAGGCCGGCCATCGGGGCCGACGAGGATGTTGCTTCGCTTGTCCATATCGAGGTAAGCGACGTTGTGTTTATGTATTTGGCGCAATAGTTCCGACAGGCGGTCGAAGAAGTCATCAGGGAGCTCTTTTTGCTCGCTCAGGGAGCAGCCTTCTATGTATTCATATATAAAGCCTGTTTTGCCGTAACGTGAGAGCAGGCGCGGCGTGCCCCGCAGGTGATTCAGATGGGCAAGGATGGAGACTTCGTGACAACAGAGCAGCTCGCCGAGCCAGGTTAGAGGCAGGCCCAGAAGATGATGCTGGCGGCTGAGCTTGAGGACGATTCTGGGGTGGCGGGATGTTCGAACTGTTGGGGGTGAGCCGTCGGATTCGTAAAGGGCGGTGGCGGCAAAGAAATCGTGCTTCAATACGGTGCGGAGGCGGTATGTATTGCCCGCAAACGGGATTTGCTGCGGCAAGCCGTTTCGACCACAGGCGTAAAGCAGATATCCGAGCTTGCTTTGCATTGTCTAAAGTCAGTCCGGTGAAGGCCAAAATTCGGATAAGATACGTTCGTTATGCCGCTGTGCTCACCAAGGGAACACCGAACAAACCGCTCTATCTTCGTAACCTTGTCGGAATAGCTACAGCTTTTCGTATTTTGTGACGGCCCTATATAAGCCGTTAATGCGTTTGCCGTCAACAATTATGGGGGAATATTTTTCATTTCTCGGCTGCAGGCGGACTTTGTTATCAGGCTCAAAGAAGACCCTCTTGAAGCTTGTTTCGTGCGGCATATCGAAGCGAACGAAGCAGTCATCGCCGTTATGCACGTCTGCGGCGGGCGAGAAAACGACTATATCGCCCTGTCTGAACTTAGGCTCCATGGAGTCACCGACCACTCGGACGGCAAAGGCGTTGGGGTCGTGTAGGTCGGGACATCGGACGTAATCGTCGGCGACGCCGACGGGGTAGTCCAGGTCGTTGAAGTCGCTCGGGTAGCCTGCGGCGACTTTGTTAATGACGGGGACCATGCGGCCGGCCGAAAGGGAAGCGGGAGTCTTTTGTGTATCCAGCTCGCTTTGGGCAAGGAGCGTATTGAGCTTGGCGGGGTCGGTTTTTTTGTGAATGAGGTTTTTGACAAACTGGCGCCATTTCTGGTTTTCGGCCTCTACGGATTCGTACTGCTGGCGAATATCGGGCGGAAGCCTTTCTATGTGGGCGATGTGCAGGAGCAGGCCCGGCTCAAATTCGAGCACTTTCTCGAGCTTTGTGAGCAGCTGGTCGCTTGGGGGGTTTTTTACCTTGCCGGTTTCAATAGTCGACAGGTAAGGCTTGGAAAAACCGATACGGGTGCTGACTTCATCGAGGGTGAGCTTTAACTGTTCACGTCTATTTCTTATTATCTGGCCCAATGACATAAATGGGATTGTACCGGCATATCTACTGAATACAAGCAAAAAATTAAACAAATACTTAACAAACTTCAGAACCTGCGGCAAAGCCGCAGGCTAAATACAGATTGGGTGAGCTCGCTCACAATCGCACCTACCTTTTCGGTCTTGACGGAGCACTATTGTCCAAGGAAGTATCTTGAGATTCTGTGGTTTTGGCGGTCCTGGTTGGAAACATCGCGGCCTGCGTTAGTGCCGTACTTCATAACTTCCGCGACTTAGCGGTTGAGATTGCTTCGTCGCTTTGCTCCTCGCAATGACATAGGCACGGTTTGGCCGTCATTGCGAGCCGGCCGAAGGTCGGCGCGGCAATCTTGTATTCGCATGATTTGTGAAATACGGTGTTAGGGTTAATACGGGGCGGCGTGTAACGGGCGGTGCGAAGGGGGGTAGTCGAAGTGGGAGCTGTCGGAGGGTGAGTTTCTTAAGGATTCGAGGCGGCGATTTTTTCCTTTAGTGTTCGGCAGGCTGCCATCGGGTCCGGGGCCTCGGTGACGGCAGAGCAGACGGCAATAGCTTTGGCGCCGGCCTCAATAACCTTTTGAATGTTATCGGGTGTTATGCCGCCGATGGCGACGTGGGCGATGCCGGTATCGGCCAGTTTTTCGGTACCCCGGGTGACATACTCCAGCCCTACAGGGCGGGCGGTTGGCTTTGTGCCGGTTGAAAATACGGGGCCGAGACTGATGTAAGTGGGCAGTTCGGCACAGGCGGAATGCAACTGCTCGACGGAATGGGTGCTTTTTCCGATGATTAAGGGCGCCGACAGGAGTTTGCGAGCGTGGTCGGCGGACAAATCGTTCCGGCCAAGATGAACGCCATCGGCGCCGGCGAGGACCGCGATATCGGCGCGGTCGTTTATTATGCTTAAGACGTCGGCGGACCTGCATATTTGCACGAACTCGAGGGCAATGGCCAGGAGTTTATCATCCTCGATATCCTTTGCGCGGAGCTGGATGCAATCGGCGCCGCCGGCGACGCAGCGGAGGGCCAAAGAGAAGACGTCCAACGGAAGGTTACTGCTGATTATCACGTAGAGTCTGACGTTCCTGAATTTTTCGGCGGGGCCGGTGAAAAGGACAATATCCTTTTCAAGGGTGTAGGCGGTGTATCGCAGGTTTTCGATGCTTTGGGCGAGGGAGGGATTTATGGTTTGGACCGTTTCGGCAATCGCGCGCAGGGCCTCTGGAAGGCGTTTGGATGCGGCGGTGAAACAGTCGTGCAAACTGGTGCGTTTGAATCGGCCCTCGACGGTTGTGCCGACGCCGACGTCGGCGAGCGTGTCCCTGCAGGAGAGAAGGCGGGCGGCATCGAGCTTGTCGATGGCGGCCGAGAGCTCGTGGCGAAGCTGCCTGGCGCGGTCGGTCAAGGGGGCGCAATTCAAGGCGAATCTGCAGAATTCCTCCATAACGCGAATCGCCTCGCGGGCGCGATTGAAATTGGCATCGATTATTCTGTAGACAGCCCTTTCCATAACAGGTCTGATTATACCGGCAGGGTGCAGGTCTGAACAGTCGAAATTAGATGGGATTTTCGGGGCAGTTTTGTAGGTTACTTAGGTTTCTATTTCGGTTGAGGTTTGATTACTTTTTGTTCTTTGAATACCTTGCCGGAGAGGTAATCGGTAAAGGTAACCTTTACGGTCAAAGGCTCTTTGAAGTCCTTGACGATGCCGGCTATGTCAAAGGTCAATCTGTAATTGATGGTTATAAGGGTTGCGAACCAGAGCTTTTTCAACTCGGCCGGGGCCACGCGCCACTGGCCCAGGAGGGCCTCGGCGCCGCTTTTGTTCAGGTCCCAAAGCTGGACGTCCACCGCGCCGGCGGCTTTTATTATGTCGCCGGTTTCGTCGATTGGCTGGATATAGACAATAAGCTTTTCTTTTTTTCCGTCGCGGTCCTTGTCGTAGAAATTAGTGTAGTTCGTAATTTTGATTCTCTGGATTTGATAGACGTTTTCGAGCTTGACTTCGTCACGCAGGCTGGAGAGGGCGGCGAGTTGTTTTTTTAATTCTTCTGTTTCCGCCTTGGACTGCTGGAGTTGGCGGGTCAGTTGTGTTTTTTCCCGGTTCAACGTTTTGACTTGCTCCTGCAAAGGGGGTCCGGCGTTTTCACAGCCTGCGAAGAACGCGAGCAGACACCCGGCCAGGACAAGGGGCGAAGCTCCGCGGCGTGCGGTATTTTCAATCGGAGGGTTCTTCACTTTCCTGCTCCTGCTTTCTGACAATCTCCGGGGCCTTTTGCAGGATTCTGTCGACGAGTCCATAATTCATTGCCTCGTCGGCCTCCAGCCAGAGGTTGCGGTCGCAATCTTTTTCTATTTTTTCGGGCTTTTGTCCGGTGTGCCGGGCCAGTATTTTGTAAAGTCTGCTGCGCAGCCTCAGAATTTCCTGGGCTTCGATTTCCAAATCGGTAGCGGGTCCTTCCAATATGCCTGAGATGAGGGGCTGGTGCAGGAGGACCCTGCTGTTCGGCAGGAGGAAGCGTTTGGCGTTTCTGCCGCCGGTGAGCAGAACGGCAGCCATGCTGGCGGCCTGCCCGATGCAATAGGTGGCGACATCACAGCGCAAGAACTGCATGGTATCATAGATTGCCAGGCCGGCGGTGATTGAGCCGCCCGGTGAGTTGATGTAAAAATGGATATCGTTCTTGCTGTCCTCGTTGCTCAGGAACAGCATCTGGGCGATAATCAGATTTGCGGTTGTGTCTTCGAGGGGCCCGCCGAGAAAGACGATTCTGTCTTTGAGCAATCTGGAGTAGATATCGTAGGCGCGTTCGGCCCGGCCGCTTTTTTCAATTACTATCGGCACTAAAGTCTGATTCAGCGTCATAATCCCTATTCCTCGTATGTTAAATGCGGCGTTGGGTGCTACTTGGTCTTATCCGGCTTTTTGTCGGTCCCTTTTTCTTCCTGCTTGAGCACCTCGTCGATAAGTCCGTATTGAAGGGCTTCCTCGGCGGTCATGTACCTGTCCCTTTCGGTCTCGGCGGCGATCTTTTCGACGTTCTGGCCGGTATGGCTGGCAAGGATTTCGTTTATCATGGTCTTGGCCTTGAGGATTTCCTCGGCCTGTATTTTTATATCGGCAGCCGCACCGGTAACGCCTCCCCAGGGCTGGTGCAGCATGACTTTGGCGTGCGGAAGGGCGAAGCGTTTTCCTTTGGTGCCGGCGGCCAGTATTATGGCGGCGCCGGACTGGGCCCTGCCGATGCAGTAGGTCGCAATGGGGGATCTGACAAAGCGTATGGTATCGTAGATGGCCATGGTATCGTCAACGTTGCCGCCGGGAGAGTTGATGTAGAGGCTGATTTCGCTGTCGCGCTTGAGGTTGTCGAGATAAAGCATTTTCATAATGACTTCGGCGGCCCTGGCGTAGGATATTTCCCCGATGAGGAACACGATGCGGTTTTCAAGGAGCATATCGTCGAGGCTCATCTGGCGATAGCGCTGATAGGGGCCGTATTGGTCATAGACCTGCGGATGAGCGGGGTCGGTCCGGCACGAAGCCGCAAAATCAGGGCCTTTTACGATATTTTGTGCAGGATGTTCAACAAGCATTTGCTGTTTCCTTTTAAAAGCGTTTCTAAATCACCGGGCGGCGACCTTGAAGCATTATTGTGCCATCTTTTCTATTTTGCTTTCTTTTTATCGGCTGTTTTTCGTTTCGCGGGCGGTTTTTTTTCGGCAGAAGAGGTTTTTTTTGCACTTTTTTTCGGCGCCTTCGGCGTTTTCTTTTTTTGCTTGGGCGGCTCGACTTCGGTTATCTGTGCGGATTCGAGCAGCCTGGCGATGCACTTGTTTTCGCGTACCTGCAATTTGAACTGGGCCAGGGAGCCGTCACGGGCCATATCCTCTCTCATTCTTTCGGGGCGCTGTCCCCGCTCAATGGCCAACCGGGCGATATGCCCGTTAACCTCTTCGTCGCTGACCTGAAGGTCGAGCTTTTCGGCGATTTTGTCCATAATGAAGAAGGTTTTGAGCTGCTCGTTGGCCCGCTGTTCGCTGCCGGCCTTCAGTTGCGCCATGTGCTCTTCAATCTGCTCGCGGGAGAGGCCTCGCATCAACAAATTGGTGTACTGCCTTTGGAGCAGCGAGGTCGAATGGTCGGCGACGATATCAACGGGCAGGTCGAAACTGGTGTTGTCGAGCAGATACTTGTAGATTTGCTCGGTCATCTCGGTCCTGGACTGGCGTTCGAGGCGGGCCTGCAGCATATCCTGGATTTCGTCCCTCAGTTCGGCCTGGTCTTCGACGCGGTAGCTGCTGAAGAAGTTTTGGTCCAATTCGGCCGGCTTGAGCCACTTTATATCCTTGACGGTGATTCTGACACCCACCTTTTTGCCGCGGTACTCTTGGCGGAAATAGGTTTTGGGGACCTCGACGGTGGTTTGCGCGACATCGCCGGCGCCGGCGCCGACCAGCAGCTCATCAAGGTTCTCGACGGGGATGTCGCCGACGAAGCCGCTGTGCCTTACGAACACCTCTATGTTGTCGAGCTTCTGCTCTTCTTCGACGCCTTCGGTTTTCAGGACCGCGTCGGCAATTATCTGGTCGTCGAGCTCGACCGGTTCGCCTTCCCGCGGCGTCCAGACGCCCGACAATTTGCGCAGCCGCTCAAGCTCTCTGTCGATTTGCTCGTCGGCAATTTCCAGCCTGGTCTTGTTTACGGGAATGCCCTCGAGCGGGGGCAAATCGAATTCGGGGCGCACCTCGATTTCGAACTCGAACTTCATGGGGCCTGATTCGGGCAGCTCGATTTTTTCGAAATCGATGTCGGGGTCTCGAAGGACATCGAGCTTGTTGTCTTTAAGTGCGGCGTCGCTGGCATCTGCCAGGAGTTTGAGTTTTATCTGCTCGGTTGCATCCTTGCCGAACCTTTTTTCGAGGAGCCGGCGTGGGGCGCGGCCCTTTCGGAAGCCCGGCACGAGGGCCTCTTTTCGGAGGGTCTCGTACTGGTCGTCGGTGGCGCCTTTGATGGCCTGTTCGGGTATCTCGACGATTACCTTTTTCCTGCAGGGTCCGGCCTGCTCGATGGTCACAGTGTTCTTTACGGCTGTCGCCTGTTGTTCTTCGTCCATTTTCACCGCTCCTTAAGGATTGCTCTTTGTCCTGGCCCCGAAACAATAAACAAAAAAGGCGTCAGGGAAACAGCGTGTGTCAAGAACGCGCTTTAGTGAGTCTGAAAGTCTTCCCTTAGCCAAACGTTAGTCTCTCTTGTCCCGGTCGGTCGGGACCCGACATATCGGCGACCAACGCCAAACTACTGGTTAGCCGGTAACTCGCCGATACTATTTGCTTTAGAGCGGGTGATGGGACTTGAACCCACGACATTCACGTTGGCAACGTGACGCTCTACCACTGAGCTACACCCGCGGGATTCGTATCTCGTATCTCGTCGCTCGTATCTCGCGGTTGAATTCCTCGTTAATCAACAATTATAAGAGAAGTCGGCGGGCATGCAAGGGGATTTTTTTGGAAAAAACTTGCTGTTTTTTTCGTGCAGTACACCACCTCAACTTGCCGGCCCGGCGAATACCAGTGCCAAATCCGGACTTTACGAACATGCGGATTTCGTGAATTACCAAATCAGACTTATGGGGAAAAAGTTGATTTTAGCCGAATATTGTGTATACTAAAAGGGAGAGGCATTTTCCAGTCGTAAAAGGCATTTTTGAATGAGAAGGAAGGACAAATCACATCGCGGACGCAGAAAGTTTTTCGCTCTGTTGTTCTTTATGAGGCTGCTGTTTGGTGCCTCGGAGGCAACCAGCGGCGTGGCTGGGGAACCGGAGTTTGTTGCGACGGAAATTTATCAGGCGACCGGGCCGGTTTTTGGCCTCGGGTGGGGAGATTTCGACCCTCTCCACGATGGCATGGAAGTTGCCTGCTTGTTGCAGTATGGGTTGGTGCTGCAGCTTTCACCGAATATCCCAAGCTGGCCGGCGGCTTTGCGCTATGAAGGAGAAACAGACGCATTTACCATGAAGCTGCGTCCGACAATCGGTATCGGTGATGTACACTCGGGCTATGCGGGCAATGAAGTTGTTGCCTGTGGCGGTGGCGGTTCATCGATGGTCACGGTAGTGTTCTACGACCCGGCTGTGGGGTGGTCGCACGAGGTTTTGTTCGACAACACGGGGTGGGTGGGAGGCAGCTGGGGCGCGCGGGTGGGTGACTACGATCCTCGCCGGACGGGCGATGAAATACTTCACATCTACGAGGGTGCATCGGACACCAGCACAGGAAGAATCTTTCGCGAGGTCGCAGGTTTGTGGGAAGAGCAGGTTATCTGGGGGGGCGGGGAATATGTGGAAGTCGGCATGGACTCGGCGGCCGGTGATTTTAACCCCGACCACCCCGGTCCGGAGATATTCGTTATTACCGAAGGGTCACGTTTTGAAATCCTTCCGCCGGAGGGTAACAGCACAGGTATGTGGCCAAGACGGAGTATCGGGTGGGGTGGCGACGAGAGTGTGGGCTGGGTGGCGCAGATAGCCGATGTCGATTCTTCCTACGCTGGAAACGAAGTTGTCTATGGCACCCGCTATAGCAATCGCATCGTGATGTTGCGTCACGATGTGGCCGGGGTCTACCAACAACAGGTTCTCTTGACCGGCAATGCCACAGAACCTGGCTACGGAGAAATGTTGGATATAGCCGTTGGGGATATTCTGCCTATGAATGCCGGACTGGAAATACTGGGGGTAGACTACACGGGCTCGGTTTACCTGGTTAGGCGGGTTGAAGACGCTTGGCAGGGCCGGGTCATCTGGCAGGACCCCAACTCGCTTTATGCTGTGATTGCCGGCGACTTCCTGCCTGCGCGAAGCGGCGATGAAATCTTGGTGGGGGGCGAGTCGGGAACCATCAGGCTGTTGACGCTTACGTTCGCGGACAGCCTTAGCGACGATGGGATTGTCAACTTTCGGGATTTTGCGGAACTGGCGTGCTATTGGCTTGTAAACGAACGAGGAGCAGATATTGGTCCGTGGCCGGTCGGAGACGGCATCGTGGATATGCTGGATGTTGCGGTGGTGGCTGAGAATTGGCTGCAGAGAGCATATTGGGCTGAGTAATCAAAGGTAGGACTTGCCGGTTGCCTGATTGTGTAAGCAGTCAGAGGTCAATACAGCGAGAAACTCCGGAAGGGGTAGCCGAACGGCTACGAATTATCCGAGGTCAATCAGAAAATGGATGCGAGTCGCCTCTGCTTTAATGTTACGTCTGAGCCATATCCACACACAAATGAGTTTTATGCGCGCTGCTACCAGTATGCGGCATCCAAACAAACCACCGTCTTTTTTGGATGGGCCAAATCTATGAGCATGTCGTCGCCGTTGACATTAGTTGTAAAGCAATAATGGCGGCAGGAGGCAGGGGCCATGCAAGGGGTTTTTTGCAAAATTTTGCTGCAGGGGAACAGCGAACGGCGGGCAAAGGACGCATGGGGCGACTCTTTTAGTAATCTCTAAGTGACCGCATCCATTCGGGCCACTCGGGGGGGTCGGCATCCAGGGGGTAACTTCGATGCCACTTCAACCTCCACAGCTCCTTAAGCCCCACCTTTCTGGTACTCCAATCCAGAAAAAGACAGTTGACAAACCCGTTGTGCCGGTCGAGGCAGAAGCGCTTCATCTCGTTGACGTGGCCGCCGGCCCATGGCTCGCCGCTATATACGGGAGCCTGGTCTGTATAATCGGGACAACCACCGCCCCAGAAGCAAGCCAGAAGCACCGGTATGTTATTTCCTCCTCTGACGTTAAAAGTTCTCCACATATCTTTGCCGGGCCGGTCCTGGTACCAATCATTGTTTTCATAATCATAAACCCAGGCATTGAACCCATAGCTGCCAACATAATTGACGTCGTAGTAGTCGTCATAGTTCCACGCCACATACGGGTTGCGGCCTCCCTCGGCCGAGGTCTTCCTGGCTGTGGGGCAGAGGTACAACTCGTGTCGGCTCGTTTCGCCTGATTCGGCTACGACGCTGAGGTACGGACGGGACGCAACCAGCCAGTGTCCATCGAGACCCGCGGTGGTCATCTTATTGTCGTTATCCGCTCCATACATCAAAAAGATGAGGCCCCACTGATGCAGGTTGCTGAGGCAAACGGCGGCTTTGGCCTGTTGTTTTGCCTTGTTCAAAGCCGGCATCAATATCGATACCAGCAGTGCGATTATGGCGATTACCACCAAAAGCTCTATTAAGGTAAAAGCCCTTAGTCTGCGCACAATGGGCGTTCGCCTGGACACATCGCCCAAAAAGTCTCTTGCAGTAAGGTTTCCCATACTCAGCCAACCGCAACGCTGATAAACGTCCTCAGCAGACAATAATACCAGAAAAGTGCCGAATTTGGAAGACTTTTTCGGCGGGAATCAGGGTCGCTGTGTGCGGCCCGGTCAGGCGGTACCCGATAAGCCAGCTTTCGATTCTTACCGTTGACGGACAGGGCTAATCGAAGCCATACAGGCGTATTTTTGGCGCCGCAAAGGTTGGCGCCGGGTAAGCTTTTGGTAAGGGCTGGGTTTGGGCCGCCTTTACGGTTGTCCGAGGACAGGGATATGGTAGAATTGGAATTGCGACCGCGGGATGTCGAGCGAGTGGAAGCACAGAAAGCAAGATTAGTGGGGGAATGAAAGATGGGGCAGAGATACGCGGGGATAGAGAAGAAGTGGGCGCAGGCGATTTTGGGGCTGGCGCTGCTTATCGGGGCGTTTGTGGTGATTGTCGCGGTGAAGAGGGCGGACAGGGGCGGGCCTGTGTTCGCTGCGGAGAAGAAAGAGGCGGACGCAAATGAGCCGAAGGATTCGAACAAGGGCCGGCAAGGCGAGGATGAGAAAGTAAAAGACAGCAATGAAGGTCAGGCGGGTCGGCCGGACCATAACCATCCGGCATTTTCCGAGCGGGTCGAGGAGCGAGCGAGAATGGTGGCTGAGGACATCGAAGGCCGGGGGGTGCGCGACCCGGGAGTTTTGGCGGCGATGCGGACGGCGCCGCGGCACGCGTTTGTGCGCCGGAGCGATTCGCGGCGGGCGTACGCGGACCATCCGCTGCCGATAGGGCTCAATCAGACGATAAGCCAGCCTTACATTGTGGCGTATATGACCGATGCGCTGAAGCTTGGGCCCGACTCGAAGGTGTTCGAGGTGGGGACGGGGTCGGGATACCAGGCGGCGGTGTGCGCGGAGATTGCGGGGGAGGTTTATACGGTCGAGATTTTGGAGAAATTAGCCGAATCGGCCAGGGACCGTCTGAAGGAATTGGGCTACCGGAACGTGACGGTCAAGGCGGCGGACGGGTATTACGGGTGGGAGGAGAAGGGGCCATTCGATGCGATTATAATAACGGCGGCGGCCGGGCTGGTCCCGCCGCCATTGATAGAGCAGCTAAAGCCGGGCGGGCGGATGATTCTGCCGTTAGGCAGCCCTTACGGGGCACAGTGGCTGGTGCTGATTACCAAAGACGACAAGGGCGAGGTCCGCAGCCGCAGTCTTATTCCCGTGCGCTTTGTACCCATGACCGGCCGCGCCATGGAGGCCGAACGGCCATCCGGAAAATGACAGTGATTGCGATCGCGATTTTTCTGGTATCCGCAGCGGCGCTCGGGCTGGAGCTGGTTCTGGTCCGGGCGTTGTCTATCGGGCACTGGCACCATTTTTCATACCTGGTTATAAGCACGGCGCTATTGGGGTTCGGGGCCGGGGGGACGCTCGTCGCCATCGGCTCGAAAACGCTGACGAAGCATTACAGGGGGTGGCTGTGGTGCTTTGCGTTCGCGCTGGGGCTGGCGGCGCCGGCTGTGTTTTACGTGAGCCAGAGGGTGCCTTTCGATGAGCTGCAGCTTATATGGGACAGGCGGCAGATACTCTATCTGTTCGCATATTACCTGCTGTTTTTTGTGCCGTTTTTCTGTGCGGGGGCCGGTGTTGCGCTGGCTTTTACGGCTTTTGCGGAGAGGGCGCATCGTCTGTATTTTTATAACATGACCGGGTCGGGGTTGGGTGCGGCGGGGGCTGTGGCGCTTATGTACGGCAACTCGCCTGAGCAGATACTTCTGGTAATAAGCGGCGCGGCGTTTCTTGGGGCGCTGGTGCTGGCTTTGGCGTTGTCCTGGCGGTGGGTAGTCGGTACGCTGGCCGGCGGCGCGGTCTGCCTTTTAGGATTTAGTCGCGTGGGGCCGCTGCGGCTTGAGATTGAGATTTCCGAACAGAAGTCGCTTGTCTGGTACAGGGAGCTTCCGGACGCCAACGTTGTGGCGGTGCGATACAGCCCGCTGGCCCGGCTGGACTGCGTGCAGGCGGCGAGCATTCGACAGTTTCCTGGTTTGGCCCTGAAGTACCGCAACGGGCTGCCGGAGCAGATGCTGATAATCAGCGACGGCGAGGGCGTATCGGCGGTCAATAAATTCGATAATCTGAAGGAGCTGGGCTGCTACGACTATATGACCTCGGCGCTCGCGTACCATCTGGTGAGCGAGCCGCAGGTGTGTATCATTGGGGCCGGGGGCGGCTCCGACGTGGTGCAGGCGTTGGCACGGGGGGCGCGGAAGGTTACGGCGGTGGAGATGAACGGGCAGATAGTGGATTTGGTCCGCGGCAAGCTGGATGAATTCTCATCGGGCCTGTACAGGCGCCAAGATGTCGAGATTGTTATTGCCGAGGGTCGAAACTTTCTGCAACGGGGTCGCCGGCAATTTGACGTTATCAACATCTCGCTGCTGGATTCGTTCACGGCTTCGGCGGCGGGGGTCGGGGCTTTTAACGAAAGCCATCTTTATACCATTGAGGCCGTAGAGCAGGCGATGTCGAGACTGCGGCCGAAGGGTTTATTGAGCATTACGCGAATGCTCAAGACTCCTGCGCGAGACAGTCTCAAGATGCTGGCCACGGCAGCGGAGGCGCTGCGTCGGCGAGGCGTCGGCGGGCCGGGCGACCATATTATGATGATTCGAAGCTGGGCCACCGCGACGATTGTTGTCTCGCCTGAGCCTTTCTCCGGTCGGCAAATCGCAGAAACGCGCAAGTTCGCAAAGGAGCGGTCGTTCGACCTGGTGCATGTACCCGGCATAGAACCGAATGAAGTAAATCGATACCACGTGCTTGCCGAAGGGCCTGTTTATTATAAAGGCGCGCAGCAGATATTGTCGGCGGAACGTGAAAGGTTTTATCACGATTACGCGTACAATATTCGGCCGGCCACGGATGACCGGCCATACTTTTTCGACTTTTTCAAATGGAAGTCGCTGCCGCACATGGTAAGGACTTTAGGGCGGCAATGGCTGCGATTTTCGGAATGGGGCTATCTGGTGCTGGCTGCGACGTTGCTGCAGGCGGTTTGCGCGGGCGCGTTGTTTATTCTGCTTCCTCTGTGGGCGGCAAGGCCAGTCAAGGCGGCCCAGGCCCGAAAGCTGCCCGTGGTGACTTATTTTCTCTTGCTCGGGCTTGCCTATATGTTTCTGGAAATGGGTTTTATTCAGAAGCTGACGCTGCTGATAGGGCATCCTGTGCTTGGTGTGGCGGTTACTCTGCTGGGATTTCTGGTGTTTTCGGGCTTCGGCTCTCTGGCTTCGGGGCGTGTGTCTTATCAGCCGGTGCGCACTATATGGGTAGCGGTGGCGGCTATAATCGTTATCGGGGCGGCGGAAATAGTCTTGATGGCAGTCTCTTTTCAATGGCTGGTGGGTTTCCCGCGCGCAGCGCGAGTACTGCTGGGTTTGGCAATAACAGCGCCTCCGGCGTTTTTTATGGGGATGCCATTTCCGACGGCTCTGAGGGAGCTTCACAGGCGCAGCGGGCCGCTGGTGCCCTGGGCGTGGGGCGTTAATGGATTTGCCTCGGTTATCGGGGCTGTGCTGGGCACGTTTCTGGCGATTTCGGTGGGGTTCAGGGCTTTGGCAGTGATGGCGCTGGCCTGTTACTTCGTGGCTGCGTTCGTTTCAAAGTATATTGGCAAAGAGGGCAGGTCAGCAGGTCAGGTGGAGGGCGGCAGCCACGTTTACACCTTGCCGTGACAGCTCGTTGAATGTCTGAACGGCCCTGAAGGTGTCGGACGCTTCGAGGCGAATGTCGTGCCCCTGCAGGAGTTGCAGCGCCTCCTCGGCGATTTTCATCATCCCGTAAGCCCCGCAGCCAACTACCAGAACCGAAGGTGCGGCGTCAATGACGGGCTGCACATCGTCCGCCGACAACAAGTGGCCCTGCTGTCGCCGCCAATCGCCCCGGACGGAATCGCCAAGGATTATGAGGTCTTTGGTGTAGCGTTCACCGTCAATTACAATCCTGCCGAACTGGTATGAATCAATGTGCATGTTCGGGTCCGAACCTTGAAGACGGTAACAGGCCGACACAAAAAAACATTTTCTGGAAGCGGCAACTGGCCACAACCAGTCCGCGCGGCGATAACAGAGATGCCTGGCGCGACCGGCACAACTTCTTTCGAGAGAGTTACCTGCGGAGCTGATTTTAACAACGGCGGGGGCTTGCTACAAGAAGGATATGGCGCCGACAGGTCGGATTACAGCTATGACTATTTTTCCGCCGAGGGCTGGGGATGAGACGCAAAAACCAAAGCATAATAGAAGCACGGCTGCCGCTCAAAAAAAACTTACGCACTCCAGCACGAGCCGGGTATAGAGACGCCTGCTGTCTATGTTCTCGCGGCAGTTAATGGCTCGCACAGCCGCCGTCAGGAGATTGACTCGATGAAGGATTTGCGAAGGGGCTCATCGCAGCACTCGGCCAGCTCCTTTATCAAGTATTTGAGATACTCCTGGCCATCAATTTCCAATGGCTTCTGCCACTGTTCGAATCGCTGCTGTATGCGGCGTGCGTGCTTCTCTGCCCACTCTTGTTTTTCTCTGTCCAACATGGTTTTGAAACCCTCCAAGACAGATAATAATGTATTACAGATTCAAGGCGAGCTGTCAAGCTTTTTTTTTGAAGTTATTGTGGGATTGTGGGATGGCGGAGGCGCGGCATCATACGGGGCAGAGGCCGCTTTGTTCAGCCAATATAGCATCCAAGGTTTCTTGTGCATCCTTCTTTCCGAGCACAAGCATCCTATCATTTGCCAGCAGGACCGTTCCTCCTGTTGGTACGAAGAACTCGTCATTTCTGTAGATAAGAACAATCAATGTGCCTGCTGGAAGCCTGAGGTCCAGGATTCTTTTACCAATGGCCGCGGCGCCGGGAGGGATTTCTATTTCCCGCATGTCCGCAGCCATTTTCTCCGGCCGGTCGAATTCGAGGGGATATTGTGGCTTTTGACGCAGCGGTTCATCCAGCTTTAGCCATTTTGCCGTCAAAGGTAAGGATTTCCCTTGAAGCAGAACCGATATAATTGTGATGAAGAACACCAGATTGAACAAGGTCATTGCCTTGGGAAGATTTGCCAGTAACGGAAAGGTCGCCAGGACGATAGGAACAGCCCCTCTGAGGCCAACCCACGATACGAGGGCCTTTTCCCTCAGATTCAGGCGAGAAAAGGCTAACGTAATGAAAACGCTTGCAGGGCGAGCGATGAACATCAGGAATACGGAAAGCGAGACTCCCTGACGCCAAACCTGGGCCACTTGTGATGGAAACACCAGCAGGCCCAGCGTCAGAAACATCGTGATTTGCATGAGCCACGCTGTTCCATCGTGAAATCGTTTCAGGCTGCGTTTGTGGAGAAAATCGCTGTTGCCGAGGATAATCCCCGCGAGGTACACAGCCAGGAAGCCGTTGCCCCCGAAAACCTCGCTCGCTGCGAATACGAGCAGCACGACGGAAAGGGTAAGGACGGGGTAAAGCCCTTCATATTCAAGTTTCAGCCTGTTGATAAGGCGTACTATTGCCTTACCGGATGCCAAGCCGATGGCGGAACCGACGAGAACTTGCTGCAAGAACATCGGAACAATGACCAGCCAGGGGGCCGTTCCATCCTGCATAAGGCGAATTATGCCCATGGTAAGGAAAACAGCCATTGGGTCGTTGCTGCCGGACTCTAATTCGAGCAATGGCTTTGTCTGGCCTTTCAAGCTGACGCTTTTTGAGCGTAGAATGGAAAAGACAGCCGCGGCATCTGTTGAAGATACCACCGAGCCAAGCAGGAGACCCTCCATCAGTGAAAGCTTCAAAAGAGCTGCGGCAAAAATCCCTACCAGCACGGCGGTCAAAAGGACTCCTACACTTGCAAGGGCCACGCCGGGCCCTAAAACAGGACGGATTGCGTGCCAGTCGGTATGGAGCCCGCCTGAAAAAAGGATTAAAGCCAGCGCCATTGTGCCCATCAAGTTTGCTATATAAGCATTATCAAAGTAAATGCCGCCTATCCCTTCCGACCCTGCCAACATGCCAACAACCAGGAACATCAACAGGGCCGGAACTCCCAGTCTTTCAGACGTTTTGCTTGCAAAAACGCTTATCAACAGAAGCAGGGAAATTCCCGTGAGAACATAGTGTGCTGCAACCATACTTGCTTAACTCGTGCACAGACCAGATTTTGAGCCGCCAAATCAAAACGTTCGAAATTACTTTTAATTCCAGAACCATTCGAGGTGATAATCATCGGTTTCTTAAGATATTATCGGCATTTTGCGGCAGGACAATCTTGCGCGGGGAAAAAAATAACCGCGGATAGGCAAGTCGAGGCGTCGGTTTGTCATCTCGAGGTTTGTATGCGCATAAGTCTTGGATTACCAGGTTCTTGCGCATAAAAAAGGGGCCGAACGTGCGGAGGGAGAGGAAATGCGGATTTCGCCCGGCCCCAAAAAAGCGATTATTCCTGTTGTGCTTTTTGCTGCTGTGCTTCTTGTTCTTTCAGTGATGTAATATCCACCCCTTCGGCGACAACGACTACATTTACGGCGACGGTCAAATCATCGTCAAACCTCAGCTTTATCTGGGATGTTCCGACCTGTTTTATGTTTTCCTCCAGCTGGACGAGCTCGTCGGCCACCTCAAAGCCCTGCTCGCGGAGGTTTGCGGCAATATCCGTCGCTCCGATCGAGCCGAACAGGACTCCCTGCTCATTGGCCTTGGCGGCCAAAACGGCCTCTGCTCCGTCGACCGCGGCGGCAGCGGCTTCAAGCCGTTTTCTCTCGTGTATTCGCTGCTCTGCACGCCCGGCTTTCTCCCTGGCCAAAGCCCTTATGTTTGCCTCGGTTGCAATCTTCGCCAGCCCCTGAGGCAGCAGGTAGTTCCTTGCATATCCGGTGCTGACTTCCACTATGTCGCCGAGCCAGCCGAGCTTCTTGACATCCTCACAAAGTAAAACCTTCATCCCGTCAGACCCCTTTATCCTGCAAACTGTAAAACACTTTCTGTTTCTGTTTACCCCGTCAGAGACACCCGCTTTTTGCCCCGGCGGCCTCTGACGAAAGTCGTAATATTTTCACTGTTCGGAATTCGCCCTTTACATTCCGCGTCAGAGCGGGCGTTGCCGGCGTCAGGTGGTAAACGGCAGCAGCGCCATAAGCCTTGCGCGTTTGATTGCCTTTTTGACTTTCCGCTGGCAAGCGGCGCAGTTGCCGCTGCGCTTGCGCGAGTATATCTTGCCGCGGTTGGTCAGCAGCTTTGCCAGAGTATCGATGTCTTTGTAGTCAACGTACTTTATGCCCCTTCTGCAGAAGCGGCATTGTGTCTGTTCACGAATCGCAGTGGGCCTGGCATCGCGTCGGCCCGGCGTAGTTCTGTCGTTTTCTGTTCTTCTTGTGAATCTCATCTTTTACCTCACAATTTTATTTCGCAGCTCGCGGGCCGGCCGCGAGCCGCGGCTAAAACGGTATATCATCTTTACTTGTCTGCTGCTCTGGTTCCCAGGCTGGCTCTTGCCGTTGAGAACCTGTTTTATCCAACTCCTGTCCGGGCTGTGCGGCGGCCCCTCCAGGGCCGCCCGGAAGAAACTGAAAGGTCTCCACCGTAACCCTGTGTTTGCTGCGCTTGGTACCATCCTGAGCCGTCCAGCTATCGAAACTGAGCCTGCCTTCGACAAAGACGGGTCTTCCCTTGCTGAGGTACTTATTGATGTTCTCGGCCTGTCTGCCGAATGCGCGGCAGTCCACAAAACAAGTTTCTTCCCGCTGATTGCCGTCCTGACCAGTCCATTTGCGGTTGACCGCAATGCCGAAATCCACCACTGCCGTCTGGTTCGGCGTATACGACAGTTGCGGGTCTCGGGTCAGATTACCCATCAGTAAGACTTTGTTGAACCCGGCCATATTAGCTTCTCCTGTTCGATTCCACTTTACATTATTCTACCTGAGTCCACGCCCGGCGAATTCACCACTTTCCAAGACAGTCCGGGCTTCCGGCTGGTTATGATTACTCCAATTGCTCCTGCTTATCGTCGAGCAGTTCTTCATCCTCCATCGGTTCTTCATCCTCCGTGGGTTCTTCATCGTCAATCGTTTCTGCATCCTCTGGCGTTTCTTCATGGTCCACTGGTTCATCAGTCACTTCAAAAGCGTCACCCTGGGTTTTCGCGGCGTCCAACTTTTCCGGTTCAACCTTCTGCTCTTGTTGAGGGGGTATTTGCCTGTCCTTTTCGGCCAGCATCGTGGGAGTATCTTTTTGCATGTCTTTTTCGATATCTTTTTCATCCCTGTCCTCTGTACGCAGAATCAGAGCGCGCATGATGCGCTCCGAGAGCCGAACGGCTCTTTCGATTTCATGGTTCCTCCTGCCGTCGGTTCTGAAATAGCAGAGGATATATGTTCCTTTGCTCTTTCCGTCGATGTCGTATGCGAGCCTTCTGTCGTCCCATTTTCTTAACGATACGACCTCCGCCTCCACCTTTTTCAATATGTTTTTGATGGTTGTCTGGATGCCGTCCCAGTCTGATGCCGCATCAACCGAATCAACGAGGAACATAGCCTCATACAGCTTCTTATCAATAGTTTTCAAACCAGATACCTCCCAATCGATTTACGATTATAAGATTAAGTCTTCAGTTAAACCTGTTCATGGTCGTTCCGATGCCATATTCAACCCAGCAAAGCGCCGCATCTCGTGCTCTCTCAATCGCCTCATCCAGCAAAGGTTTCTCTGTGCCGGTTGGCTTATCGAGAACAAAATCCACGGCGTCTTGCCTGTCGCTTCGGCCAATGCCTATTCGCAGCCGGCTTATACTGTGCGTGGCGAGTTTTTCCATAATGTCGGCCAGGCCCTTGTGGCCGCCGGAAGACCCTTTTGTTCTAATTCGAATTCTACCCGGCTCGAGGGCCATATCGTCGGTTATCACAAGCAAATCACTGTGGCCGAGCCGGTAAAAACCCACAGCCTTTGCAACAGCCTGACCACTGGAGTTCATAAACTGCCAGGGCTTGAGCAATATTAACTTTTTATCTGCAAACTCGCATGAGCCGAAGACAGCACCGAATTTTTTCTTTCTTACATCTATGTTCAAGGCCTCTGCGAGCGAATCTATCACACGGAAACCCACATTGTGCCGCGTGTTCACATATCCGCGGCCCGGATTACCGAGGCCGACAACCATTTTAATTTCATGCATAGCGTCTGTTTTCAGGACCAGGGGCCGCTATTTTTTTTGAGCTTCTTCTGAAGATTCCTCCTCCTCGGCCTCCTTAGCCTGGCCGATAACTTCCGGGGCGACCGGCGCTTCTGCTTCAGCCTCCTCGGTGGTCTTGGGGGCGATCACCACACTGCAGGTAACCACCAGCAATGACGGCTCGCTTGCCAGCCTGACACCCTCGGGCAGCGCGATATCCGCTGCGTGCAGGGCGTCATCAATGTCCAGGTCTTTTACCGAAACAACGATAGTCTCCGGAATATCAGTTACTCTGCACTCGACCTCCAGGTGGTCTACATGCTCTTGCACAATGCCGCCTTCGTGTGTGCCCTTGGCCACGCCTTTGAGCTCGATAGGAACTGTTACCTTAATAGTCTCGCTTACGTCCACTCTCATCAAATCCGCGTGGATGACGTCCTTTCCAAGATGGTCATATTGAATATCCTTAATGAGCATTTTCTCCCGCTTTCTGCCGATCTGCAAATCCAGCAGTCGATGCCCGTGTTGCAGCGCCTGGCCAAGGTCGTGTTCATTTATTGTAATCGCCACCGACTCTTCCTTGTGTCCGTAGACAATGGCGGGGATCCGTCCCTGTTTACGCACTCTGGCAGCCGCCTTTGAGCCGACTTGTTCCCGCTTTTCAGCTTTAAGTACCGACGTCTTTTCCATATTCTTCTCGCTTCAATTAGGTACGTGGCGTTTTTCCTGCGCCCGCATTTTTCTATACGCTAAAAGTAATGAACAAACTACTGACCGATTCGTCCCTGTGGATTCTTTTTATGGCCTCGCCCAACATGGCCGAGACCGTCAAAACCTTGATGGAGCCAAGCTCCCTGGCCTTCTCGCTCATGGGTATAGTATCAGTGACTACTACTTCATCAATGGGAGCCTCTCTGAGTCTCTCCAGCGCCTCGCCCGCGAGCACGCCGTGCGTGGCGCCGACGTATATCTTCTCGGCCCCCCGCTCCTTGACCAGCCCGGCGGCGCTGCATACGGTCCCGGCGGTAGCAATAATATCGTCGCACATCAGAACATTTCTGCCTGCGACATCGCCGATCATCTCCTGTGCCCTTACCTCGCTGCCGCTGGTTCGTCTCTTGTGCACAATGGCCAATTCCCCCCCTAAATGCGCTGCATACCTGGATGCGATTTTGATGTTGCCTACATCGGGCGAGACCACCGTCAATTTGTCGATTTTCCTGTCTCGAAAATACTTGCTCAGCACCAATTCTCCGGTGAGGTGGTCAACAGGTATGTCGAAGAAGCCCTGCAATTGGTGTGCATGCAGGTCTATCGCCAAGACCCTGTCGGCCCCTGCGGTAGTAATAAGGTTCGCCACCAGTTTTGCGGTAATGGGGACCCGTCCCTCATCTTTTCTGTCCTGTCTGGCATAGCCGAAATAAGGAATAACCGCGGTGATGCGCCGGGCGCTGGCCCTTCGCAGACAGTCCAGATAAATCAGCAACTCCATAAGATTCTCATCAACAGGCTCGCACGTGGACTGCACGACAAAGCAGTCTCTGCCGCGAACGTCATCTTCGACTCTGATGACCTTCTCCCCGTCCGGAAATCTGTCGATTTGGGCCCCGCCGACAGGGACCCCCAAATACTTACAAATCGCTGCGGCCAGCGCTACGTTGCTGGTGCCGGAGAATATCTTAAGATTTTCATTCAGAAACATCGTTTTTAGTCCTTTCGCGTAGACTCTTGCCTGTTTTGCCGCGAAACCACGGCGCCGGGCTTGATATGCGAGCCATCCTTGAGCTCGAGCGGCGCTATCAATGTGGCGCCTGAACCGATGAAGCAGTTATCGCCTATGTTGGTCTGAGAGACTTTTTCGCCGTCGAAGTTTGCTGTTATTGTACCTGCGCCTATATTAACGTTTTCACCCACAGAGGCGTCGCCGATAAAGCTGAGGTGTCGTGCACGAACACCCCGGCTCAACGTTGAGTTTTTCACCTCCGTAAAAACGCCCAGCACGACGTCGTCGTCCAGGATTGTTCCGTTCCTCAGATAGGCGAACGGCCCCACGCGGCAGCCCTGGCCGATTTTGACCCGGCCGTGGATGTAAACGAACGGCTCAATCACGGTGTCCAGCCCGATTTGCGCCCTGGCGTCTATCCAGGTGTTATCGGGGTCGACTATTGTCACGCCGTTCTTCATCAGCTCCTGCTGAATCCTGTGCTGCATAATCTTGCTTGCCACGCTGAGCTCGCCTCTGCTGTTGACGCCCATAGCCTCTTCGGGGCGGACGGCCGTGACGGCCACGACTTTATGACCTGTCGTGATAATAACCGACAGTGCGTCCGTCAGGTAATACTCTTTCTTGACGTTATCAGGCGTGACTTTTTCGAGGGCCTCAAAAAGGGCCCGATTATTGAACAGGTAGTAGCTTGGGTTAACTTCCGTGATGGCGAGTTGTTCGCTCGTGCAGTCGCTGTGTTCGACAATACCCTGGATGTTGCCGTATGCATCCCGGATTATGCGCCCGTAGCCGGTCGGGTCGTCGAGGATGGCCGTTGCCAGTGTTGCCGCGGAGTGTTCGGACTGATGCTTGTTCATAAGGGTTTTCAACGTTTCAGCCCGAATCAGAGGTCCATCCCCGCACAGAACCAATGTTTCGCCGTCGAAGTCCTTGAGGTGTTCTTTGCAGCACATAACGGCGTGGGCGGTCCCTTTTTGCTCGTTTTGCAGCACCCAGACGATATCGCCGGCTTCGCTGAATCGTTCCTGGACCTGCTCGGCACAGTAGCCGACGATGACGTACATCTTTGCGACGCCGACGGCCCGGCAGGCATCGAGGACGTAGGCGAGCATAGGCCGGCCGCAGACTTCGTGCAGCACCTTCGCCATTTTGGTATTCATCCGGCTGCTAACGCCTGCGGCCAGTATTACTGCAACTTTTTGCGACATTTCGAACTCTACTTTTTCGACTTCTGTTTTGTCTTTTTGACTTTTCAACTACCCGGCCAGGACTCGAACCTGGAAAATGGGCACCAAAAGCCCATGTGTTGCCAATTACACCACCGGGTAATGCAATTACTGACTCTTGACCCTTTTCAAATCAATAATCTATCGTTCGTTTGTCACGGAGACCGTTTTGCATCGGCCCGATTTGGCCCTGCCGGAGGCTTGAGTCAGCCATGCCGTGCTACTGCTGACCCCGGTTTTTTCTACCCCGTGCGACAGAGCAATTTCTAAAGCAAATACCTTATACGATTCGCAGGAGTGAATCAACAGCTTTTTTCACAAAAACCGCCTCTTTTTACCATCGAGAAGCAAATTTTTCGAAAAAAACCTGATGGTGCACAAAAATCGCAGAAAATGGCAGGACTAAACGCCCGCAGGAAGCAGCGAATCGACAAAATGCAGTATCGGCTTGGGAATTTTGTGTCGCCACAAAAAAGAAAAATTAGCAAGGCGCCACCCAAATTTTGTTCACTGCGGCGGAAACGCGGGCTTGAGCCGACTTTTTCCTCCTTTTCTGTAAGCTGCGTGGTGAAAGGACTTATATGCAGACCTGGGGCGGTGAAGACGGAATTGCTAATCTTCTTCCTCAACAGCGGCATAGTGATACTCACCCTCGGCGGAGCCCTGGTAGGGGCGAGCCTGCGCATCCGGCTGGGTCTGGCTTTGTAATTTGTCGTCCGGCGGGGCGCCCTGGCCGCTTGCATCGGCCTCGGCCTGACGGGCGGCCTCTTGAGCGGCCATACTCTCTCGAAGCTGTTCGTATTCCTCGAGCGTCATCATGACTTCTCTGGCCTGACTGCCTTTATACTCGCCAAGCACGCCGACGCCGGCCATCATCTCGATTATCCGTGAAGCGCGGGCGTAGCCGATGTTGAGCCGCCTCTGAAGCAGCGAGACGCTTCCCCGGTGCGTCTCCAGTACAATCCGAACTGCATTGTCGAACAGTTCGTCTTTGCCAATCTCGGAGGCGTCCAGCCTGTTTAGCTGTGTAAGCTCGGGATGGAACTGCGGCTCGGCCACCTCTTTAAGATGCTTGACTATCCGCTTTATCTCCGATTCATCGACGAAAGTGCCCTGGGCACGGATCAGGTCGCTGGTGCCCGGCTTAAGAAAGAGCATGTCCCCTTCACCGAGCAGGGTCTCGGCGCCATTCTGGTCGAGTATGATTCGGCTGTCCATCCTGGCGGCGACGCGAAAACCTATCCTTGTCGGCATATTTGACTTTATCAGACCCGTAACGACGGTCGCCTGGGGCCGCTGAGTGGCAAGAACAATATGAATGCCCACGGCCCGGCTCTTCTGGGCCAGACGGACTATGTAAGTCTCTATTTCCTTTGCGGCGGTCATCATCAAATCCGCAAGCTCGTCGATTACTATCACGATATAGGGCAGCTTTTTGGGAATTTTGGCCGCCTCGTCCTCACAGGTGGGGTTGAAGCGATCCATTATCCCGTCCGGCCCGAGCATGTTATATTCGGCGATATTCTTCACTCTTGCCTCGGCCAGCAGGGCGTAGCGCTCATCCATCTTTTCGGTTGCCCATCCGAGTATTTGGACCGCCCGCTGGGTCTCGGTGACTATGGGGCACATAAGATGAGGGATGGTATTGAAGGCGGTCATTTCGACCATCTTGGGGTCGATGAGAATCGTCTTAACCTCGTCCGGGCGCTTGGTAAGCAGAATGCCCGCGATGATGCTGTTGATACAGACGCTTTTGCCCGACCCTGTCGTGCCGGCTATGAGCAAATGAGGCATCTCTGTCAGGTCGGAGACGAGGGCTTCGCCCGCCGAGTCCTTGCCCAGGAACAGCGGCACCTGCATGCGTGCCGGCCTGGTGCCGGCCAGCCGGATTATGTCCTTCATACGGACCTTTTCTTTTTCGCTGTTGGGCACCTCTATGCCTATTGTGTGCTTGCCCGGCAAGGGCGCGACGACCCGAACCGCGCCGACGCCCAGCGCGCGGGCCATATCGTTTGCGAGCGTGCTTATCTGGCTGACCTTCACCCCTGCCGCCAGTTCAAGCTCAAACATTGTCACCACAGGCCCGGTATCGGCTGCGACCACACGGGCATTAATATTGAACTCGCCGAGGAGCTTTTCCAGCGCCGTCGCCTTTGCCTTAATAACCTTCTCCTGCACCGCGGCAAAACTGTATTCAGGCTCAGCCAACAACTCCAGAGGCGGCAGGGTGTAATCCTCGTAGCTGGTCGGCACATAAGATTGGCCTGTCTTTCGCACTTGCGGCGATATTGTTTTGAGCTGTTTTGACTGTTGTAATTGGGCGGAGGCCTGGGCGCTGCCGACCCTCTGTTCAAGGGTCATATCCTTATCCAAATGGAGAAGGCCCCCTTGGGCGGGAGGTGATTGTTTTTGTCTGGCGCTTAGCTTTTGCCATATCTCGGCCAGGACTTCCGAATGCTGTTTGGCCGCCGACCAGGCCGGCACGGCCACACCCACTGTTTTTCTGAGGGCAAAACCAAGACAGCCAAACAGCGCCAGGAAAAGGCTGTCCGCCAACAGGATAGTCCCGACGGCCCAGATGGCCGCAATGAGTATCACGGTGCCGAGCAGCGCAAAATGACCCCGCAGGAAATGTACCGCCGCGACGCCAAGCACCCCGCCGGAACCCATTGGAAAATTGAAGAGCTTATAGGGCCACAGGCTGTAAAAGCTGCTCGAAGCCGCTACCGTCAGCAGCACTAGTCCGACTGCTCGCAGGAAAAGCTGACCTGCGGGCCGGCCGGCCAGCTTGACAGCCAGAAAACAGATTGCAGAAGCAAGTACGACGAATATGCCGGGCCCAACGTAGTACAGCAGATAGTATGCGCAAAAGGCCCCTATGGTACCGCACAGATTAGCCGAGGGCTCGTTGTAAGGATATACAAACTTGCTCGGCCAGTCCCCGATATCGAAACTCAAACAACTGCACAACAGCAGCAGAAGTGCGGCAATTGCAAGACATTCAAGCGCCCGACTTTTTGGTTTTCTCTCTTTCACCTGGCTGGAAATTCCCCTTTTTTTCGTCGTAGTATTATTGCCCGTTACGGCATTGCTGAGCGTTCACATTGTTGTCCGTTTTCAGTCCGATAAGAAGCCATTTCTAAAAGCTATGGCGTGGGAGTCTTCCCCCACGCCGTGCCCCGAATCCTTAAAATTAATACTGATAACCAAATAATATATCGGCAACGCTTCTTGCTTTTCTGCATAATTACTTGTGCTAAAAGACCAGGTATTTACCGGCCTTTTCGAGCCTGTGGCCGACCTTGCCAATATCTTCGATGCTTCTTATCCGGGCCTGTTCTCGCTGCTGCAGAATGCGCCTTACCGTAACCGGCCCAAGCCCCGGCACACGCAGAAGCTCAAACCTGGACGCCCGATTCACATTAACCGGAAATCTTTCAGGATGCCTGTTGGCCCAGGCCTCTTTTGGGTCTGTGGATAAGGAAAGATTGCCGTTCCGGTCAAAGACAATATCCGATTCGGCAAAGCGGTATTTTCGAAGCAGAAAGTCCACCTGGTAGAGCCGGTGCTCTCGCATGAATATGTCCGTCGGCCCTTGAGGTCGTACTTTCTCGCCCGCTATGGCCTCATCTCCCAATCCCTGTTGATAGGCGCTGAAGTACACGCGGTGCATTTTCAGCCGGTCGTACAGGCCGAATGTGTACTTTACGATTTCCGCATCCGATTCTCCGGCCGCCCCGACAATAAACTGCGTTGTCTGCCTGACTCTTTCATACTTCGAGCCTGCCGCAGTCAGCCGACTTATGAGCTTGATTGGCTCAATGATATCTTCGATGTATCTTTTCTTTCGCGAGAGCTTCGCGAGGTTGTTAGCCCCCGGCGTCTCGATATTGAGCGAGACGGTACTGGCCAATGAGACAGCCTCTTCTATAGCAGCATCGCTTGCGCCGGGAATGATTTTCAAATGGATGTATCCTCTGAACCGGTGTTTTTCTCGCAGGATTCTTGCGGCCGCATTGAGTCTGTTCATCGTGACGTCGGGTGAGCCTAAGACGCCCGAACTGAGGAACAGGCCAAATACTTGTCGCCGGTTATAATAATCGAGAAATATCCTTGCGGTCTCTTCCGGCCGGAGGCTGCACCTCGGGATATCCTGCTGCTCTCTCAGGGGACAGTATTTGCAGTCGTTGGTGCAAACGTTCGAAATCAGCGTCTTAAACAGTACGCTTTTGCCGCCGTTCGGCAGAGTTACCGGATATATCCATTTGCCGTCGCCGCCTCGCCTTCGTGTTTGGTCTCTGTTGCAGGTGCATGCGCACGCAAGGTCGTACTGCGCATCGGCGCTGAGCATCTGCAGCTTTTGATGAGTATTCGGCCTGCTGATTACCCCAACCATAAAGCCACCATCCCTGGCTGATACAATCGACTGTCAGGTCATGCCAGCTAAAATGAATTTCTCCGGCGGGCGATTTTACCAGGGACTGCGCGACTTGGCAACACCGTTTTCTTAATCCCGCTTATTGCGAAACAAGGGGGCGACGAAATAAACCCCAAGACATTTTCCTGCCGCTTTGCGGCGTGTGGTCTCCTTGCTGATTCATGCTCAGAAGCCGCAGGCCAGCGTCGATTTATGCCGCTCTCCGTTCGGTCAGGGACCGACGCCCACAAGCCAGTTGTCAACCAGTGTCTCAAGGTCGAACCAGTCAACCACGCCGTCGCCACAGCCGGGCGTAATATCCGCAGACGGTTCACCCGGCGCCTGTCGCCACTGCCCGGCGAGAACTGCATAGTCCATCATATCAACGCCGTTGGGGGCGACAAAATCTCCCGGCACCCATGATGCAGGTACAATCCTAATCGTATAATCCTCCACTTCACCGTAGCTGGTACTGCCGCAGGGACTTATCGTGTCCTTCCACAGTATCCTGACGCGCATCCGCGTACTGCCCAAAGCGGCCCCTGCCGGCGGCGTAATCGTACCTGCAAATGTTATCACGCCTCCTGTCGGCGTTGTCTGGTCCGGGCTGACGGAAATTGTCTCGGCCGCATCGGCGAAATCCTTGTCCTGGTTCCAGTCAACCCACACGCCGCAGTAATCATACTGGTCGTACGGGTAGCCGTTGGTCACCGTTATCTGATAGCCGGTCTGTATCTTCATCACTGTACAAAGATGTGTATAATCAGTGTAATTGCTTCCGGCCGTTGCATTGTCGATATCCCCCACCTGGACCCTGCTTATATGCTCATAGCTATAATTGCTCGCCGAGGCATCACAATACTCGGGCGGGCCCTCTTCGTAGTACAATTTAATCCACCAGTTATCGATATACCCGTAACCATCGGCGTAATAGTCCGCCGCCCACAGGTACCACGCCTGACTGAGCGCCCTGCCGTTGAACGCTGTTATGCCGGTCCTGGTTTGAATAATATCTCCGTCGGAGCCCCACCAGTCGTTTTCGAGCGTGTACATATAGCTCTGGTAGTCTTCATCGCTGAGCGCAACGTCCACAATCGATATCCAGTCCAGGTTCCTGACTTCGTAGTGGACGTCTATACAGGCAACCACAGGCGTTCCCGGCAGGCCCGAAAAGTCAATTCCGCTGCCGAACCAGTACATGTTATTTTGAATATAGACATTGTATGGGTTATCATCGTCGTAATAAGTGCCTGAGCAGGCCGCAAGCGGCGACGCATCACTTTCCAGAACCACGCCCTGGCTGGCGCCGCCTTGGACCAGGACGAATTGCCTCAGCACAGTAATTTCCGCACCCTGTTCGATGAGAGCCTTAACGGACTCGGCCGGAAGCTGAACTCTGACGCTCTTGCCGTCATCCAGGACTTGCGGCTGGCCGCCCGGGGCCCTCGGCAGAGAAGAAATATCCACCAGGGTGATTCGCTCATCAAGCCCGACCTGTACTTGGGCGAAATTACCCGCGAATCTGGCTGGTGCGGCGGGATCGGACCTGCCCGGCGAGGCGCCGGCCGATTGCGCCAGTAAAGCACAGACGACAATCAGAAACATTGAGTAAGCACTAATTTTTGCAGCTTTACGAAATTGCATCCTCCACTCTCCTTTCTTTACTTGCTGTGAACATTTGAGCGGCTCGCGCTCCGCTGCTCCGACAAAGGTCCTATAAACAAAGCCATTATAAGTGTATTTTGCTTTGTGGTCAACTTTTTTTATTTTTTTTCGCTTAAATTGGCCCTCTCAAAGGGCCTTGTCACGCCGGCACCCGGCGGGATAACATTGACCAGGAGAAGGGGACCTATTGACAGAAAACCCTGCAGCGCATCCTTGCACCACAGGGCTTTCAAAAACCTAAAGTATGCGTAACTTTATGATTTTGTTTTGTTCTCGGACCGCTCGACAATCTTGTCGAGCTTCTTGGTATCCTTCTGCGTTTTTCGCGGTATTTTTATAGCGACGCCCATTCGGCCCAGCTCGCCTGCCACGTCCGGCTGGTAAGGGTTGAGCTGGAAACTGCGGACCAGATATTCCTTTGCGTGAGCCTTGTCGTTCCTGCTCAGATAATAGTAGCCGATCTGCCTGTGAATCTGGGGCGAATTCGGCGCTAAATGAAGCGCCTGCTGATAGCAGGCCAATGCATAGTCACCCAGGTCCTGATTCTGAAACGCCAGGCCAAGCTCAAGTGCTTTCTTGGCAGAGGCGGAAGCCTGGTTCATGTAAATCTCGGCAGACAATCTGGCCTTGGCGGGCTCGCCGCTTGCCTGCAGCACCTTTACAAGCGCCGCCTGCGCAGGCCAGTGTACGGGGTCGAAACTCAAAGCGGTGGTGTAATGATATTCCGCCTCTTTCCATAGTCCGTCGGCCTGATATAACTGGCCCAGTTGAAAATGCGTATCGGCATCTTCAAACTTGCGGTCAAGTTTCCTGAGCAGTCTGGCTTTCTGCTGTTCAGCCGGGATTCGCCTGAGTGGGTCAGTTCGTGGTGCCTTGGCCTTGTCATCGGCACCCGGCAGGGTACAGCCGGCAAGCGCAAACGTACAAATGAAAAGGGCCGTGCCAAGTAATCGTGGTCTATAAGTCATTTTTCGCCTCCATTCAAAAACAACCGCACCCGCCTCATTCATAGTGCGTTTGGCACCTTAAGATACTAAATGCCGGTATTTTGTCGCGCGGCCGAAATCTTTGCAAGTAAAATTTTGGCCGGGTGCGCAAATAAAATGCGCTGGCTGCCGACTATTTTCGAATGGGGCGACGGCCTCGCGGTCATCAAAGAACAAAGCTGCAAATATTGTATCAAGTGGGCGGGTTCATGATGTAAATTCGCAGGAAGTTCGAGCAATGCTGCAAAAGCTGGTTTATGTTTAGCGTTTGACGTGCAGCGTACGGCGAACAGCAGGAACTTCCACGCTATCTGCTATACGCTGTTGAGGCGTATAACCCTGCGGTAAGTTTCTTGACGAGGACGTGGCTGATTTGGTATAAATATAGAGGTGGCGGCGTTCGCAGATATGAGGTATCATAGGCTGTGGTTTTCGCCTTCTTTGAACCGACCAGGTTTTGTGAGCGAACCACAGGCAGCCAACTGTGGTTTGGCCAGCGAGCTTTTCGATATGGTGTGAAAAAGCTCGCTTAAAGGCCTTGTCTTGAAGTAAGGAGGAGAGTCATGTGCAGGAAATTGTTAGTTCTGACAGTCATTCTTTCGCTGCTTGGGCTGGCCGGCGGGGCAGCCGCACAGTGCACCGTTGCCCAGGGGCAAACCTTCATTGTTACCGGCCCGGAAACCTGCGGCGCAGTGAGCATCGCCGGCACTCTGATAATCGAAAGTACCGGAAGCGTTACCGGCGGCAATGGGTCCACGCTGAACGGCTCCGGCGCCCAAATCATTGTTAACGGCGGCAGCTTCTATATCGGCGGGAGGTTTAATGTGGGCCAGGGCAGCGACGGTTACATCACCCTGAACGGCGGCACGTTCACCGTTACCGGCACTTTCAAGTTTCCGGACGACCCGGGCGGCGTCCACCGGATGTACTTAAGAGGCGGGATAATGCACTCCGGGGACATTCAGTTGATTAGTGCGCGCGACGCCGTAATATATCTTTCCGGGGGCATCCTGCGCCTTGCAAACGTGACAGCCGGCAATGCGGAATATGACCCGGCAGAATGGATTAAACAGGGCTCGCTTGTCCCTGCTGAAGGCTACGATGATATAGCAATTGAGTACGTTGGCGGTGGTGGTTATACCGAAGTCAGGGCCGTCAGGTCGGACCCGAACCTTGCATGGAGGCCCTGCCCCTCCGATGGTGCCCGGGATGTGCCGGCGGACGTGAACCTTGTCTGGTCACCGGGAGACTATGCGGTGCGGCACGATGTGTACCTGGGCACCGATTTCGACGATGTTAATGATGCGGCGGACCCCTGCACGCCGCCGGGCAGGGGACGCTGGGATGTCAACAGTTATAATCCACCGGCCGCTCTTGAATTGGGGCGGACTTATTACTGGCGGATTGACGGGGTCGGTGACGTTAAAACGTGGAAGGGCCAGGTCTGGAGGTTTACAGTTGACCAGGGAAGAGCCCGTGATGAGAGCCCGCGCAATTTTGCCGTGAGCGTACCGCCGGATGTAAACCTTAGCTGGGCGCCGGGAGTGCTTGCAACCTGGCATGACGTATACCTGGGCCCGGATTTCAATGATGTAAATGATGCGGCTGATCCTAATACGCTTCCCGGGCGAGGCCGCACGGACGTTAACAGCTATAATCCGCCGGGAGAGCTTGACTTGTACACGACGTATTATTGGAGGGTCGACGAGGGCAGCGCGACCACTTTTGTTAAGGGCGAGGTATGGAAGTTCACGGTGGCGGAGCCGTATGTCAACTCAATTGGAATGGAGTTCGTTTACATCCCGCCGGGAACGTTCACTATGGGTTCGGAAGACGGGGACTTTGATGAGAAGCCCGTGCATAATGTTACCATCAGTCAGCCGTTCTACATAAGCGTCTGCGAGGTAACCAACGCTCAGTACGAGCAGTTTGATGCGGACCACGGGCTGATTGACCACCGCGGCTTCACACACGAACCTGATGAGGCGGTGATTTTTGTCAGTTGGGAGGATGCCAACGCGTTTTGTACGTGGCTGTCGCAGCGGGAGGGGCGGCCGTACCGTTTGCCGACCGAGGCGGAATGGGAATATGCGTGCCGGGCGGGGACAACAACGAACTACCATACGGGCGACACGCTGCCGGCGGAGTATCAGAAGAACCAGGTGGAGACATCGGGGCCTTATCCGGTGCCGCTTTATGTAGGTCAAACGCCGCCGAACCCGTGGGGACTTTGCGACGTTCACGGCAATGTCGAAGAGTGGTGTCACGATTGGTACGGTCCCTATGAGGCCGGCGGCCAGACCGACCCTGTCGGGCGGGTAGACGGTCGCTTTCGAGTCAGCCGGGGCGGGAGCCATTCGACCACCGTTGGTTATCTGCGCTCGGCCAATCGGATGGGTACACTGCCGGAGGATAAGCACTGGCTGATTGGTTTTCGCGTGGTTCAGGGAGAAATGCCCACGACGGAGCCGTTGCCGGAGCCGCCGCCGGAGCTGTACCAGACCGGTGTGGACCAGAACGTGCCGGCGGATATAAATGAGGGACCCGACCCGAATGTACCCTACTTTCGAGGGCCGGTTACGTACGTAAAAATCCCGCCGGATTCATACGGGCCGCTGTTCTCGGCTCACAACCATGACCCGGGCTTTACGGAGTGCCCTAACGGGGATTTGCTTGCGATATGGTACACCTGCATCAGGGAACAGGGTCGGGAGCTTGGCGTGGCGGTCAGCCGGCTGCGGTACGGCCGGCAGGAGTGGGAACCGGCCTCGCCTTTCTGGGATGCGCCGGACCGCAACGACCACTGCCCGGCGATGTGGATGGACGAGACGGGCAGGCTTTATCACTTTGCCGGGCTGGCCGACGCGGCCACGTGGGGCGCTTTGGCCGTGGTTATGAGGACTTCAACCGATAACGGAGTCACCTGGTCGCGGGCGCGTCTTATTATTCCCAGTCACGCTGAGCGTCACATGTGCGTCGAGTCTGTTTTCCGCACCAGCGACGGCGCCATACTGCTGCCCTGTGACGCGAACCCCGGAACGGCCACGTGGCTGAGCTACGACAACGGGCTGACCTGGTTCGACCCCGGCGGGACGATTGCGGGCATTCACGCCGGTGTTGTGCAGCTCAATGATGGTCGCCTTATGGCCTTCGGACGCGGAGACAATATCGATAACAAGATGCCCAAGAGCATCTCCTCGAATATGGGGCAGACCTGGACGTACTCGGCCAGCGAGTTTGCGCCCATCAGCGGCGGGCAGCGACTGATTCTTAGACGACTCAAAGAAGGCCCCCTTCTGTTCGTGTCGTTCACCGGGTCCGCGGGGATGGTTATCAATGGACAGCAAGTATATGGCATGTTCGCGGCGCTTTCCTACGACGAGGGCCAGACCTGGCCGGTCAAGAAATTAGTTACCGCGGGCGGGCCGCCACAAGATCTCGACGGCGGCGGCAATACCGGCTGGTTCACGATGGACGATACCCACGCCGAACCAAAGGGCTATCTGGCCGCCGTGCAGACCCCCGACGGCGTCATCCACCTGATTTCCAGCGCCCTGCATTACCAGTTCAACCTGGCCTGGCTGCGGCACAAAAACCTTCTGGTGGTCGATGATTTCGAGTCCTATACGGACGACGCCGGCGCCAATCCGATATTCGATACGTGGCAGGACTACAAGCACGACCCATGCAATGGGGCCGTGGTTTACCGGGAGACATCAATTGCTCGCGATAACCAGTCGATGATGCTGTATTACGACAACTCCTGGCCGTCGTATTGCAGGGCAGTACGGACATACCAGACGGCTCAGGATTTGACCGAGAGCGACTTTAGGGCATTGTCTTTGTGGTTTTACGGCCAGTCAGCCAACAATGCCGATGACCGGATGTACGTGCTCCTGGGGGACGGACAAGGCCGCAGTGCGACGGTGACATACGGCGGCGACGCCGATGACGTGCGGAAAGAGCAGTGGCAGGAATGGCATATCAGGCTGCAGGACTTCAATGATGGCGGGGTAAACCTGGCCGATGTAAACGTTCTGGCCATCGAGATAACGGGTACGCAGTACGGCGCATTGTACTTTGACGATATTCGATTGTATCCGAGCCGGTGCGTTGCCGAATATGGGCCGCAGGGTGACGTCACCAGCGATTGCGCTGTTGACCATACAGACCTTAAGATAATGGCGGATGCCTGGCTCGACAGTGAGAAGACTCTTGATGGGGCGCCGCCGGACCCGTTGCACCTGCGGCTCTGGTATCCCTTCGATGAGAGCTCCGGCTATATCGCCTATGATTCTTCCGGCTACTGGTATGATGGGATTCTGGAGGGCCCTGAGGCCGGGTGGGACCCGGATGGCGGCTATCACGGAGGCTGTCGCATCTTTGCGGATGATACAGCCATTGCGGTTCCGACAGCGGCGCTGGGGGATATTGGCGGTCAGATAACCGTTGCCGTCTGGCTGAAAGACGCCTGGAGGAGCGGCTCCGACAACTGGGTCTTCGAAACCGGCGCCGGCGGTTTCTTTATGCACGCGGCTGTTGTGACCGCGGCAGGGCTGGAGGCGCTATGGCGCGCGGGAAATGACTCCAACGACGTGCTGACGTGGGATTTGGACGGGCACAGCCCGAGGGACATAGAAGGCTGGCACCACTGGGCCTTTGTCAAGGATGAGAGCCAGGGTCAAATGCAACTATATTTTGATGGTCAGTCGGCGGAATCGAAGACGGGCACCGCTGACTCATTGGTTAATATCCGAAATGCGCCGTTCGACATTGGCGCGGCTATTGGGCATGAAAACGATTTCATCGGCAAGATGGATGACTTTAAGATATACGACTATGCTCTATCGCAGGCCGAGATAGTAGGCGCGGCCTCAGGTGGGGGCGATTTGTTCGTGCCGCTGCTGTACCCGGGAGCGGACCTGTTTAAGGATGGTAAGGTCGACTTCAAAGACTACACCAAGCTGGCCGCAAGCTGGCTCCAAGAGCAGTTCTGGCCACCGAATTAGCTGGCCTTGCGTTCTGACGCTGAGAGTGAATTGGGAGCCTTCAGTTCGTTGGGTTCCGTGCAGGCGGCAGGGGCGGCTTAAGCGGAGCATAGTGAGTCTTCAGCGACCTTGTTGTGCCGGCTGCGGGCGGCCACATCGCGCGGGCTGTGGGATTTCGGCCCGGCCGGAATTGCTCCTGAAAATCACCTGTTCATTTTCGCATCCTGATAGAGCGCTTCGGCGGAGTTTAACTGCCGCTCCAGCCCGGTTACGTTCTGCTGCAAATCGGGGTAGTGTTTCGCCAGTCCGATGAGTATTCTGTAGTCTTTCCTGATGTCGCGCAACATCTTGAGGGCCCTGATGCGGCCGGGGGCCTGCTTGTACTTTTTGATTTTCAAATCGAGAGCGTTGCTTACGTTGGTGAATCTCTCCTTTGCCCTCTTAAATTGTTGGCCGGCCTTCTGGAAAGAGTCGTCTATCACAATCCTGGCGCTATCGGCCTTCAGGTGACGAACAAGGTCCTGCCGTGAGTTTACGACTTTGTCGGCGATTCCGCATTTGACCGCCTCGTCGGCCGTCAGGGTAAGAAGCGAGCCTTTTTTGCTCCACGTTTGTACGAGATGCTGTTGGGCCGTTTGGTCCACAGGGTCGATAAAGAGTCTCTTATCGGCCTGCGAAACTTCGACGACTTCAAGGTCCTTGTCGACCATGGCCGCCGCGAGCAGTCCCGGGCGGCTGTTTTGCTGGGCCAGAGAGGCGAGGTAAGCCCGCCACGCGGAAGTGATTTTCTCTGCGATTTCCTGACCGTATGTTTCTTCCAGGTTTTTAGCATCGCCTTCGGAAAGGCTTATGGCCGTAGCTGCGCCTATGATTGTGCCGCCGGCCATATATATCTGGTTGCAGGCGAACGCCAAAGCGGCGCCGGCGGAAATGGCCCCTCCACTTTTGCCGCCGTTAACGAAGGCAACCACAGGACAGTTGCGTGCTTTGGCAATCGCCGCGCAGATGTCACGAGTGTAATCGGTGCGTCCGCCGGGCGTGTCGATTTCAAGCAGGATGAACAAGGGGCCTTCATCTGCGGCGGCGGCCACCGCTCTAACCAGCGCCTCGGTCTGGATTCGGAGCATAATCTTATCGTCAACGGTTAAGACTATTACCTTATTATTTCTGCCGAGCCGGTTGGGAATAATCTCCCATTCGGTCAGGTTCAACTCTACCGTGCCTTTTTCGGCGCTGTGCACGACTGTCCTGTCATCCTCGGTTTGGCCGGCTGCATATCCATGCAGCATGTCATTGGTCTTGCGATTTATGAATGTGTCGGCAAAGCAGGCCGAACTGAGGGCGAGCAAAGTCAGAGCAATTGCATAAATGGTCGGCTGTAACTTGTTCATCTTGTCATACCCCGGGTTCTGTTTGTTCCGGGTTTTCCCACGGAATATCCGTCTTTGCGTTCGTATATCGACCTTACCGGAATCCCCGGACGAACGCATTCTACCACACAAAAACGGACAAATCAATAGCGGAAACGATGCTGGCCGCGTTCCAGGCCGGCCAAGGGTCTGACCGGAAGCAAAAGTTTGAAAAAACGCCGCATTTGTGGTAAACAAGGGGAAAAAGGAGCCGGTGGACGACAGGTTATAACGTAGGAAAGTGATTATAAAAAGCGGGCAACGCGCAGGTCAAAGGCAAGGTTTTTATGGCGGTTCAGTTCATTCTTGGCAGAAGCGGCACGGGCAAGACCAGCCACTGCATAAAGGCAATCGTTAACGCCCTGCTCGTGCCGGGCGAAGAGCGGCTGATTCTGCTGGTTCCGGAACAGGCCAGTTATCAGGCCGAGCGTGCAATCCTGGCAGACAGGAGGATAGCCGGCTACAACAGGTTGAAAGTGCTTTCCTTCGACCGTCTGCAATTTTTGCTGCTGGGCAAAAATACCGCCAGGCCGGCGCTGACGAGAATCGGCCAACAAATGATAGTCCACAGGCTCTTGCGGGAAAACTGCGCAAAACTGAAGCTCTTCGGCTCGTCGGCGGGTTCGACGGGGATGGCTCGGCGGATGGCGGATACCATCAGCGAGCTGCACCAGTACGCGAAAACGCCGGAGGAGATTGACCGGCTGTTGTCGGAATTTGGCAAAGACGAACGCAATAGTCTGGCTGCACTGAAATTTGCCGACATCGAGCTGATTCTTAAAGAGTATCTGAAAGCCATCGAGGGCAGGTTCAGCGACCCTGATATTCAGCTTAACCAGGCGTGCCGGGCAGCGGCGGAGGCGGACTTTGTCAGAGGCGCGAAGCTGTGGGTCGATGGTTTCGCCGGTTTCACGACGGCCGAACTTGCGATTTTGGCTGAACTGCTGAAGGCGGCTGCCGACACCCGGATTGCGCTTTGTCTGGACCCGTCAAAGCTGGACGTGTTAAATCCCGCTGGCGACAGGTTTGAATCGGCAGGTTTGTTCAGCCCCACGGAGCAAACCTATTGCGCTCTTGTTGAAATAGTAAAAAATAACAGGCTCAGCCTGTCCGCACCGATTATTTTGCGCACGCCCGTCAGATTCAGTCGCTGTCGGGAGCTTGCGCATATTGAGCAAAATATTTTTGAATTGAAAGCCCCGAAAACAGGGGCGGCGGACAATGTTCGGATAGTATCGACGGCCAACGCGAGGGCGGAGGTGCAGTTTGTCGCGGGGCAAATACGGCAACTGGTCAAGGCAAAAGATTATCGCTATCGTGACATTGCGGTAATCGCGTCGGATATCGACCGTTACCAGCATTACATAAGGGCGTACTTTGACGATTGCGGCATACCGTTTTTTATCGACAAACGCAGGCCCCTGAGCCAGCATCCGGCTGTCCACCTTATTTGTTCGGCGCTGCAGGTAGTAACGGGCGACTTTTCTCACCACGATGTTTTCTCCTACCTCAAGACCGACCTGGCGCCTGCAGAGCGGTATGACGTTGATTTGCTGGAAAATTACTGCCTTGCTTTCGGAGTAACCGGCGCCGACTGGCAGAGCGACAAAGACTGGCATTTTGCAGGCGGAGGCGACGACGATTTCGACGAGCGGCGCGTAAACCAAATCAGGCGAGAGTTAAGCGAGCCTTTACTTAAACTGCAAAACGCGCTGCGCGCCGGCGGCGATGGGGCAAGAGCTATCGGTCCGGGCGAGTTCACGAAGATTATTTTCGACTTCCTGGACGGATTGCAGGTTCGTCAAAGACTGGGTAAATGGATTGAGAAGGCAAACGAAGCCGGCGAGTATACAGCCGCCGATGAGCACCGACAATTTTACGATAAGCTTGTGACCGTATTTGACGAGCTTGCCGAAGTCTTTGCAGGTCAGGAGCTGACAATCGATGATTATGTTGCGATTCTCAATTCCGCGTTCTCGCAGTTAACTTTGGCTTTTATCCCGCCGACGCTGGACCAGGTGCTTGTCGGGTCCGTCGAGCGAAGCCGGCATCCTGATTTGAAAGCGGCGTTTCTGATAGGCGCCACGCAAAGGGAATTTCCCACTCCCGTCAGCTTGGCGGGCATATTGACCGACGACGACCGCACGGCCGCCGATTCGGCGGATTTTCCGCTGGCGGCGACGGTGCGTCAGAAGCTTGTGGAGCGCCAGTACCTGGCCTATATTGCGTTTACCCGCCCGGCGGAATTTCTGTGCGTTACATATCCTCTGGTGGATGATAAGGGCAGTCCTGAATGCCGGTCGCGCTTCGTGGATAATCTGACATCGCTATTTGATGGCCTGAGCGAACAGTCCGTTGGCGGTGAGCCGGCCGATATTGAGAATGTCCGCACCGAGCATGAGCTTGCCGACCTGCTCTGCAGCGAGCTTGGTAAAGACGCACGCCGAGACACGCATCAGGCCCCTCGTGACGGGCTTGACGAGCTGCTGGATGATATCTGTGCCGATAAAGAGCTTTCAGAGGCTGGTTTGGCAATTACTTCTGCGGTCACTTATGACAATCGCGCCAGGCTGGATGAGAACGTGGTCAAAGAGCTTTTTGGTCGAGAGCTGGACAGTTCCGCGACGAGGCTGAGCACGTTTGCCGGATGCCCTTACCAGTACTTCGCCCGATATGTCCTGGAGCTGGCAGAGAGAAAGGAATTCAAGTTCGAGCCGCTGGACTTGGGCGTTTTTTACCATCGCGTCCTCGACAGCCTGCTAAAGAAACTCAAAGGGCAGAAGAAGGATTTTGCAACCATTGGGGATGAGCAGCTTCTGAAGTTGTTGCGAGAACAAATAGCAGAGATTGTTCAAACGGACCCCTTTATCTCGCACTTTGCGGGACATTCCCTTCATAACGCGTTTATCATCAGCTCGGCAGGCGAGGTTCTTGAGGATTGCGTCCGTGCGATTGCGCAAATGGTGCGTGCCGGAAGCTTCAGGCCCAGCCTGTCAGAGGTTTGGTTTGGGCAGGTCCGTGACGGAGGCGAGAGCCTTGGGGAATACAAAGTCCGGCTTTCTAATAATCGCGTGCTGCTGCTGGACGGCAAAATCGACCGGCTTGATGTCGCGGACGTTAATGGAAGACAAGCTGTGATTATCTTCGACTATAAGCGCCGCGCGAAGTCCTTTAGCTGGTCGGAGTTCTACTATGGGCTTGATATGCAGCTTCCGCTTTATATGCTGGCCGTTCGCAACGCATTCGGCGGCCGGCAGGATGTGGTTGGCGCGTTTTATATGCCCGTTGAAGTAAACCCCGGCACAAGCACGCTCGAAGAATTGTCTTCGGCGACAGAGGCTTTTGGCTATAAGGCGAAAGGAATATTCAACGGCGAGTTCTTCCGGCAGCTTGACAAGGTGACTGATTCGGGCTGGAGCAAGTTCTACAGTTTCCGTATCGCCGCCAAGGAGGGACAATACGGCAATTACGGGACAAGCTCCGCGTTAAAGCCAAGTGACTTCGATGAGGTTCTCAGATTCACTGAGAAAAAGGCGGTCGAGCTGGCGGAAGAAATTATCTCAGGCAGAATCGACGTCAATCCGTACAGGCTTGGCGGCAAGTCACCGTGCAGCTACTGCGAGTATAAGCCCGTCTGCCGATTCGACTGGCAGATAAATGACTACCATTTTCTTGAGTCGCTGACGAAACCCGCGGCGCTGGTAAAGATGAGTTGTTAATGGCTCAGAGAAGAACAAAGTGGACACAGCAGCAGATACGTGCGATTGCGGCGCGTGGCAGTGATGTTCTTGTCACGGCTTCGGCGGGGACGGGAAAGACCGCCCTTCTTTCGGGTCGATGTGCGGATATAGTCTGTGACAGAAGGCTGTGCCCCGATGTCTGCAGCATCCTCGTGCTGACCTTTACCGACGCTGCCGCCGAGCAGATGCGCTCGCGAATCGCCGAGCAATTAGAGGATGCGTTTCTCGAAAAGAAGGACCCGCACCTTCGCCGGCAGCTCCTGCTGCTGCAAGGCGCCGATATCAGTACGATACATTCTTTTTGCAAGCGGCTGATAACCGAGTACTTTTACAGGATTGGTCTGGACCCGACTTTCCGGGTTGTGGATGCCGACGAGGCGGGCCTGCTCAAGGCCGAGGCCCTCGAAAAGACCATCGACTGGGCCTGGCGGCAGAGCAATCTTACGCAGGGCCTGCGGCAGCTTTTTTATCGGCGCGACCTTCGCACCGCAGATGGTTTCCTGGCGAAGATAATAGCGCTGAGCGATTTTCTGGACGGCGTTGTTTCACGTGAAAACTGGTACGAGCGGGCGACTGTGCTCGCAGAAGCCGTTAATCCGGTGGCCGGGACACTGGGTGAGAGACAGAGACAGATTATCAGGGGCAAATTGCAGCACATTCTCGCTCAGCTTCAACACGCCAGGCGGCTGTACGAAAGCCAAAAGGCCGATGGCGGCTGGGCCGCGGAATGTGAGCAGACTTTTATCGAGCCGGTCTGTAGGTGCCTGCAATTGCTTAAAGACGGCGATTGGAACGGGTTCAGCAATGAAATACTCAATTTCGAGAAACCGACGGTCAGAAAGCCCAAAGGCGTCTCGGCGCCTGTGGACGAGCTTATAAGAAGTGTGGCCAAAAAGGCGATGGCCGAATTTGAGAACCTCTCGGAACTGGCGGTTCTGAATCCTGAGTACCTCGATAGGGTCAGCGGCGCAGCGGGCCTGCAGACGAAGGTGCTCATCGAGCTTGTTAAGAGATTCGACCGGTTGTACAGCCAGGCCAAGCGCGTCCTTAACTGTCTGGATTTTGCCGACCTCGAACACTATGCGTTGAGGCTGCTTAGCGATGAAAGCCCCGCGCAGGATAAGCCGCAGCCTTCGGAGACGGCATTGGCTCTGCGCAAAAGATATAAGTACATATTTGTGGACGAATATCAGGATATAAACGGCGTTCAGCAGGCCATACTGGACCTGCTCAGCGAGGGCGGCAACGTATTTGTCGTTGGGGACATCAAGCAGAGTATTTACGCCTGGCGGGGGGCCGAGCCTGACATTTTTATCGAACATTTGAAACAGGCTTCGCCTGAGTCTGCCGGCGCGACGGGCGGGCTGCGGGTCGACCTCAATGTTAATTTCCGCTCATCCAAAGGTATTCTTGATTTTGTCAACAAGGTGTTCGGGCGGATAATGACCGCGTCTTTTACAAAGCTCGACTATGACGAATCGGCCAGGTTGAGGCCGGCGCCCGCGGGCGAATTGAAAACACCGCCGGCAGGTGAGACCGAACCTATTGTCGAATTGCACATACTCGACGAACTGGAAAAGGACGCCGGCGCAGAGGATGACCAAACCGGCGGAGCGATTGTGCAAGAAGACGCCAGTGTCATAAGCAGCCGGCAGCGTCAGGCGGCTCTGATTGCCCGACGCATAAGACAGATAGTCGGGGCGGATACGGGCAAAGCGGAGTTTCAGATATATGATAAGCGCCAGGATAAGCTCAGGGACGTTGAGTACAGGGACATCGTCGTCCTGATGCGGTCGCTGGCGAAAAAGGCCAGCGATTACGTGGAAGTGTTTCGCCTGGCGGGCGTGCCGGTAAGCTGTGACGCCGTGGCGGGATACTTCGAGGCGACCGAAATAAGCGACTTGCTGTGCCTGATGAAAGTGCTGGATAATCCGCAGCGTGACATCGAGCTTGCGGCTGTACTGCGAAGTCCGCTTTTCGGGGTCAGTGACGCCGAGCTGGCGAAAATAAAAATTCGCGGCAAGAATCATAAGGAGCCTGGAAATTTCTATGACTGCTTGCGCGCCTATTGCGTCAGCGGGCCCGATGAGGAGCTGGCCGGCAAGCTCAAAAGTGCGCTTGCACGAATAGAGCGATGGCGAACTGCGGCCCGGCGAGGCAGTCTGGCCGATTTAATCTGGCAAATTTACCGTGAAACCGGTTTCTTGTCGTTTGTCTGCGCACTGCCGAACGGGCAGGCCCGTCGAGCCAACCTGCTCAAGCTGCACGACAGAGCGATCCAGTTCGAGGGTTTCGCCAGCAGCGGCGGCATCGCGTCACTGACCCGGTTTGTGGAATTCATCGAGAAGCTTCAGGAGCTGGGCCAGGACTGGGCCCCGGCGGAGCCTGACAGCTCGGCGCAGAACGCCGTGCGGATTCTAAGCGTCCACAAGAGCAAAGGGCTCGAATTTCCGGTCGTCTTTATCGCCGAGCTGAACACTAAGTTCAACAAGAGAGATATTTATGACGATTGTCTTGCCGATAGCAATAACGCTTTGGGGCTGCAAATTATCGACAGGCAGTCAAACAGCAAGCTGCGCTCGCTTGCCCATCAGGTCATCGCCGAGGAGAAGCTGGCAACTGCTCTGGCGGAAGAAATGCGTATACTTTACGTGGCCACAACGCGGGCGCGCGACCGGCTTATTCTCACGGCTTCACAAAAAGGCAGCCACTGCCGGGACATCGTCTGTAACGGTCTTTTCTTTGGCGAGGGGCCTGTCGCCGATTGGCAGCTTCGCCGGTGTCAGAGTCCCCTCGCGTGGGTCCTGTGCGGGCTTTCCGACCAGAAGAATCTGCACGAGGTCCTTGAAACGGGTTTGGCGGATGAGGCCCGTGACGATGGTTTATTCAGCGTAAAACTTTACGACCAGGCGGAACTCCAACAGTTGTCGGACTATATCCTCAGGCTGAAAGCCGGAGCGTCAGGAAAGACAAGAGCTGCTGAGAGAAGGCCGCGGCAGAGAAAAACAGAAGGGAAATTACTGTCGAGGGTAAAGGAGTCTTTGGCCTGGCGGTACAAATTTGGAGATGCGCCCGTTTTGCCCGCGAAGCTGTCGGTGACGCAGTTGACGCATCGAAGTGATGAGTACGTGAGGTTCGATTATTCCAGGGCATTGGAGCGCCGGCCCGCCGTTCTGTCGGCCGGCCTGGGCGACATCGTCGGCCCTGTGGAAGGCCGATTGGTCGGCGCCGCCACGCACCTTGTAATCGCCCAGCTTGATTTGACCAGGCCCATAAACAAGAAAGTGATTGAACAGACCAAAGGGAAGCTTCTGGCTGCGGGCGCTATGACCGAAACCGTCGCTGAGAGCATTAAAACCGAAGGGATAATAAAATTTTTCGAGAGCGACCTCGGCCGAAGAATTCGCGAGGCTGAAAACGCTGTTTGGCGCGAATGGCCGTTTACTTTTGCCATACCTGCCTGCGAGCTCAGTGATGCACTTGAGCAGTCACGGGTCACCGACGACGAGCTAATCATCGTTCAGGGCATAATTGACATGCTGGTTAAGACGACGGCAGGACTGCTGGTAATAGACTTCAAGACCGACCGGGTGACCGAAGCCGAGGTCCCACAGCGAGCGGAGCTTTATCGTGGGCAGTTGGAACACTACAGCAGAGCGGCAGGCATCATCCTCAATACGCAAATCCTCGGCAAATGGCTGTACTTCCTGACGCCCGGCAGTCCTACGGAGATATAAGTCGAGGGCAGAGGACGGCGCCCGCATAATGTTTTTCAGGCTTATCCCCGGCCAGTGCCACATTAGTTTCTCGCGACGACTCACCGACAAAATCCCTATCACCGCCGCTATCGCCCCCGCAATTGCCAATTCCAACTTGATACTCAGTGCGCCGCCGACCGCAAACAACACCGTCATACACAGATGGTAACCAAAGAAGCATTTGTGTTCGCACGAATACTCCTTCCAGGTCTTACGGTACTCTCAGTCGTGCGACGAAATCATTACCCTTATCCTTATCGACCTTTCCTTCGTTTACCCGTTCAGGACTCAACCTGCGCCCGCGTCGGGTGTGACGTTCTGACCCACGCTCTGCCTGCTGTATGCTATCTCATCAGCGTCCGCCCATCTACGGGTTTACCCGCCGCCCTCTTTCAGTTTCTTTATCGCTTCCAGCTGTACAACGGCCTCGCGGTCCCGCGGCCGGTTCATAGCCTTCTTCGCCTTTATCAACGCATCGAGGCCCAGCGTGCGTATCTGCATATCCTGCACCTCGACGACCTCGCTGGCCTGTCTGACCTGGCTGTAATCGCCGACGCCGTCAATAAAGCTCACGCAATCCAGCTGGCCTATGTCAGTATCGAGATACAGGTTCTTGAGCTGTCCGCAGTTTTCCTCTGTCAGCTCAAGCTCTTTGCGCTCCGGCGTCATCCGGTGAACCGGGTGCACATCGCAAAGCGCCGCCTGTAGTGCCAGCAGATTAGCCGCGCAAAAGTCACAGCAGATATCCACGTCCTGCGTGACGTATGTGCATCCGTGTACCACCCCGGCAAAACCACCGACAATTACAAAATCCACGCCGCCATGAACGAGCCGTTCCAGCAGGTTCATAAAATCGCTGCTCACAACCGCCTCGCTTTCCGCAGCTTCTGTGCGGCGTTGAGCGCGGCCTGATGCCGAATGATACGCTCCGTGCAGCTTCTGCCGAGATTGTCAATCAGCATCGAAACATCAATCCCGTATTCGATTGCCGCGCGAATCCCATCGGTTTGTCCTGCTTCGTTTGCCGCTGCCCTGATTTGCCTGGTGTCTTCTGCCATAGCCTGAGTATAAACCTCCCGCCGTGCCCGTTCAACACGAATCCATATCCTCGGCGCCACCCGCACGACGAAAAGCCTTCCGCGAGCCTGGTGCCTCATTCCAGTCAGTTACAAAATGCCTCGTGCTGTTTCCTTTCGGCCAAGGTGAGTCTCCGTGCAAAAAGCCGGACTCTGTCAAGAGCCCAAATGAACACAACCTTTGTTGGAAAAAAGGATTACGAAAAGGACAGCCCCGAGCGCCCGGCAAAAAAAACGCAATCAAATCCAATATTCGATTATCCTTGTCTCTTTGAACGGGCTGTGTATAATCTCTTTCTCCGTGATGTTAACATAAGAAATTTTGATGGAGACTATATCAGATGGCAGGTAGGCCAAAGGCAAATGCGGTGGTGGGCCAGTCAGGCGGGCCGACGGCGGTCATAAACGAATCGCTGGTCGGCATAATCGAGGAGGCAGGCAAACATCCGGAAATAGAAAATCTTTACGGCGCCGTCCACGCCGTTGCGGGCATTGTCAAAGAAGAATTCATCGATTTGAAGAAATTGTCGGCCAGGACGCTGGCAAAGGTCGCCGCTTCGCCCTGCTCGGCCCTGGGCGCCAGCAGGGACAAGCCGGACGTTGAGTACTGCGTTAAAATATTCGAAGTTTTCAAGAAGCGCAATATCAGATATTTTTTCTACATCGGCGGCAACGACTCGGCAAATACCGCCAACATTATCAACACGATGGCCGCTGAGACCGGCTACGACCTGCGGGCGTTCCACATCCCCAAGACGATAGACAACGATTTGCTGGTTACGGACCATTGTCCGGGCTATGGCACGGCGGCGAAGTTTGTCGCCTGTGCGCTGATGGGCAACGACCTCGATAACAGGGCCTTGCCCGGCGTCAAGATTGACGTGATTATGGGCAGACATGCCGGCTTTCTTACCGCCGCGTCTGTTCTGGGCAAACAGCGACAGGACGACGCGCCTCATCTGGTATACGTTCCGGAACGAGGCATTTCGCTGGATAAACTTCTGGCGGATGTTGAGGCTGTTTACAGAAAGCTCGGACGATGTGTCATCGCTAAGAGCGAGGGTATAACCGACCCTGATGGCGTCACCTGGGCCGAAAAGATCGCCGGAGGCGAGGAAAAGGAAGTGGATGCCCACGGCAACATTCAGCTTTCCGGCAGGGGTTCGCTGGCAGACTTCCTGGCTGAGACGATAAAGGCGGAACTTCTGGTCAAGCGGGTCCGCGCAGATACGTTCGGCTATCTGCAGAGAAGCTTCGTTGGTCTGCGGTCTTCGGTGGATGCCCGGGAGGCGCGGGCGTGCGGGCGAGAGGCGGTCAAGCTGGCTATGGAGCACACGAGCGGCTCAGTCGCAATAAAACGTGCCGGCAGCGGGAAGGACTATGCGATTGAGTTATTCCATGCTGAGCTTATCGAGGTGGCCGAGAAAACGAAACGTATGCCCGATGAATACATTAACCGTGAGGGCAACGGCGTGACCGAGGCCTTTGTCGAATATGCGATGCCGCTGGTAGGCCGGCTGCCCAGGACCCTTTACCTCGGTACTTATCCGAGAATCTGAAAAGACTTAACGTTTCAGGCACAAATCAGGCCTGCGGAGTTCTGCATCTTGCGGGCCTTTCTTTTTGGCTCTCTATGTGTTAGCGGGTTTCCTGCGGCAGATTATCGGGCTGCTTAAACTCGATTGAGTCTGTCAGCGTGACTTTATCGCCAAAGTACAGGTACGTGTAAAAATGACTATTGTGGAGCACATCGTCGCTGCGGATGCGGCTAAGGTAGATGTAAACCGGCTTCATCGTGCCAAACATTTTGTTTCGGATTGCGGCGTCTTCCACGTCGCCCCAGCTCGGGTCAAAAGGAACCCAGCCGTACTCTTGCAGATAAACTTCGGCCCAGTGGTGCTTTGGTGAGATATCGTCGAACCTTACCGTATAGCCTGTCACGAATCTGGCGGGGATGTTCTTGGCCCTGCATATAGCCACAAACAGGTCGGAGTATTCGGAGCAATCGCCCTTTTTCTGCTGGACGGCTTCGATTGCGCCCCGGTCTTTTTCGCCCTGGACGGCGTACTCCATATTGTCGGCCACATAATTATATATTTTCCTCACCGTGTCTATTTCGTTTTGGCCGGTTATGCCTTCCGCAATCTGCTGAATCAGGGTGTTGTCCTTTTCTATGTATTTTTCCTGCTTCAAAAAGTCCTCGAAATCGGGGCCTTTGGCGAGACTCTTTTCGTGGCTTTTTCGTGCGGTGGACAAGTCGTATCTGAGAAGTTCGGCCTCGATATTTATTTGCACTTTTAACTGACTCTTGGGCTCGGTGAAGACAAACTGTGCGTAGCGGTTTCCATTATTTTGGAAAATCCTTGACGGCCTCGGAGAGTACCTAACATCCAATATCGTCTGCTTATGCGGTATTGTTTTGGGAACCACGACAAAAAATTCTATCCTTTGGGTTTCTTTCGGTACGGAGAACTCATAGCGCAAAACTACTTCTACGGTATTGTTTGCCGTTGTTGCTTCGTGCGGGCGGGGGTTGGCCGGTTTTTTTTGTGCAGGCCTGGGCGGGCTCGTTTTTCTTTGCCGGGTTCTGGCCTGGCTGGCGCTATCGGTCAGACAGACCAGACTGAACAGCGGTAACAGCAGAAATAGCTTTCGCAGCTTCATTGGCTATTCCATCGAGGATTATCGGCATCATTCTAATAAGGCGTCTGCGGACGCTTTGGTAACGTTATCTGCGATTTTGGCTCATTCAGAAGGCGTAAGCAGGCGGACCTTTTGGAGGACAAGGCCGTACCGGCTGCCGGGCGGATAGGCTTTTATCTTCATATCGCGCCAGTCTCGTGCGAAATTCGCTGAATAACACAGCCACAACGTGTGACCATCGGCGCTGATGAATTTTGAGGGGAAGTTGAGGAAATAGCCCTGCTCGCCGAAATCCTTCATATAGGTCACGAGCCTCCAGGGCCCGGTGATTTTGCCGGCTTCGAGGATGTAGGAATTCATTTTGGCACAGGTGGGCCAGCCGTCGGTCACGCACATAAGGTATTTCTTCAGGGGCGCGTTGTAGGTCGCGGTGACACAACCCATATTGTTGTTCCAATCCAGCAGCGGCTTGATGTCTCCGAAGTTGTTGGACCAAAGGGCCTCGCCTTTGTCATTGTGTCCGGCGAAGAATTCGTACTTTGATTTATCGTTAATGTTTTCGATGGAGGGCACGACGCGGACCAGATATATCTGGTCGCCGGTTATCCAACTGAGGTTGGCGAAGCGTGGTTTCGGGTCGGGGTCGACGGCGCCGTGGCCAACCAGATATGCCTTGCCGTCGGGCGAATGCTCCATGTTCTTTCCGAAGTCGACGAAATGCGGCGAGCCGATTTTGACCGGGTACGCCCACATTCCGTTTTCGCCGAAGAGGGATTTCTCGGGCGTGTGCGGCGTGCCCTTCCAGGTTTTACCGTAGTCGGTGGAAATTCTGAATCCGACCAGCGGGCCCAGCCAGGGCCAGTTGTAGTCCGTGTCTCCGAATCGTGTTCTTCCGTACGGCGCCAGGCAATAGGTGCCGTAATACCAGACGCCGTTGTGGAGAAGGCTTCCGCAGGGGTATCGGCCGCCGTAAGGATAAGGGTCGCCGTCGGTCAGGCCGAGGCTGTAGATTTTGAGATTGACGGGGTCGTCGCCTATCATAACCGCCTGGCCGGTGGTGGCCTGCCGGCGTGTTTCGCCTTTTCCGTAGCCGTTGGAGGAGGACTTCTCAAGTCCGCCGTCGAGGCGGGGGACTGACCCATCCGTCCAGGGCGAATATAAATTGCCGTCCGCCGCCCAGGATGGGTACCACGTGTCGGCGAATTTGTAGTCGCTGTGCACCCCCAGGAATTTTATGCCGAGCAGCTCTTTAGACTGCTCGAAAGGGCAGTCCGGCGGCGGCTCAGAAGGCCACACAAACGGCTCAAAAGAGCGACCCTGCTCAGTTGCGTGGCCATAGTCGGATGAAACCGCTGCCAGTAATCCGGCCAGCATCATTAAGGCTGCTATTGCTCTTTTGCTTGCTGAGTTCTCCATGTTCGGCTCCCTTCTCATTTAAATCCATATTTGTCGAAAGACGTCGTTTTGTGCAGGTATATGGTAGCAGAAACAGGGCAAATTATCAATAATCGATGGGCAGGTACGCTCAGGCGGGTCCGGCCTTGCTGATTTTCTTGGGCGGGCTAACGGGCAGGGTCAGTTGTACGGTGAATATGCCGGTGTTTTGTACCTGAGCCGTGGTCTGGCCGCCGAGTGCCTTGATGATTTTTTGCACGAGGGCCAGGCCCAAACCACAGTGGACGCTGGTCTCCGTGCGTGATGAATCACCGCGCCAGAAGCAGTCAAATACGTTTGAGATTTCTTTACTGGTGAGCGGACATCCGGTGTTGGCAAGGGTGATTTGTACGGAATCGCCTGTTTGGCGTCCTGTGGTCCAGATTCGCCCTGCCTGGTTGGTATATTCGACGGCATTGTCGAGAAGGTTTGCAAGCACCATACCCAGGCACTCGCGGTCCGATTCACAGGTCATTTCCGCAGGGACTCCATTCTCAAAAGCTATTCCGCGCTCGAGCGCCTTGCCTGAAAAAGGCCTCCAGCAGGAACTCACCAGCTCGGCCAGTTGAACTCGCTCACAGTGAAAAGTCATCTGCCGGGCGTCGACGCGGGAAACCGTCAACAGATTCTGCACCATCCTCTGCATGTTCTTGCTGATTGCCAGACAGTCCGAAAGCGACGCCTGATACTCACTTGCCTCCCGCGCGCGGGTCAGAGTCACCTCAAGTATGGAGCGTATCCCTGCCAGCGGCGTTCGCAATTCATGCGCGACATCGGCAGTAAACCGACGCTCGCGATTAAACGAGGCTTCCAGCCGGGACAACAAATCATTGAGCCGTCTTCCGACAGGCAGCATCTCTGCCGGCATCTGCTCAGTTGCAATGCGAGCTCTCAGATCATCTTCCCTGACAGCGGCAATTTCGGCGGCAAGGGAATTTAACGGGCGCAGTCCCTGACGGACCACAAACACTGCAACAAGAAAAGAAAGAGTGATTGTGCCAGCCGATGCGATTATTAGAAGCCAGCGCAGGAACCCGAGGTTACTGTGCAACTCGCTTGCGTCTCGGGCCACTGCCAGAGTGAGCGTCCGCAATTCTGCCGGCTGTTGTTGGTCATCGGCTCGGTCGCTCCCCGGCTTGAACTTCAAACCAACAGCCCGTCCACGTTGCCCGTTTCTCGTTTCCAGCACCTGAAAAACCGGCACGCCCAGGCCGCCTTCAAAACGCGGCAGGTCATCAGTACCCAGTGATGGAGACCTGGCCGCCACAGTGCCGTCGTCGGCCCAGAACTGGTAGTAACCGGGGCGGTCCGTGCTCACGAACTCGGGCATCATCCGGACGTCCAGATCCAGCTCGATTCCGTCATCATTCTGTTCCACGGACGCGGCCAACACCCGGGCGGTCGCTGCCAGTGATGCATCGAACTGCTTGACTAATGCGCTGCGGATCACCCCGTAAATTATGGCGCTAAACGCTATCAGCAGCACCATCATGCCGCCAATTATACCGAGAAGCAGGCGACCCTTCAGTGAGTGCGTCACGGTGGTGCTCCTAAAACATAGCCCCGGCCCCGGACCGTGCGGAGCAAAGCGGGTTCGCCCGGCCGTTCTATTTTCTTGCGCAGATAGCCTATATATACGTCCACCACATTACTGGAGGCCGACGAGTCGAACTCGTAGATGTGCTCCCAGATGTCTGTGCGGGATACTATCTGACCTGCACGCATGCCCAGGTACTCCAATAGTGCGTACTCACGCGGCGTAAGATGAAGCTCCTGTCGGCCCCGCCAGACTCGCTGTTTCGTGAGGTCTATCCGCAAATTCCTGATCTTAATACAAGGACTCTTCTCTTGGTAACTCCGCCGCACAAGTGCCCGGACCCGCGCCAGAAGCTCCTTGAGTGCAAATGGCTTGACCAGGTAATCGTCGGCGCCGAGGTCCAAACCGGTTACGCGGTCCTCCAAAGTGTCTTTAGCTGTCAGGATTAACACCGGATTCTTTCCGCCTTTGGCCCTGAGCCGTTTCAGAATCTCCAGACCGTCCATACCCGGCAGCATCAGGTCCAGAATAATCACGTCGTAATCATTGCTGGTCGCGTACCACAACCCTTCGTTCCCATCGCCGGTGCTGTCAACGGCAAAGCCTGCTTCCCGCAGCCCCTTGACGAGCGATTTTTGCAAAGGCCGATAGTCTTCTATTAATAGTAGACGCATCCCAATACTCACAATAAAAAAAGCACCGCCGAGCTCGCAGGAATTACTGCTCGCCGGTGCCCATTTTAATTGCGCAAACCCCATTTGTCAGTTGTTTTCTCTGTGTTTAATCATCATCGTCATCGTCTTCGGCCTTCTTGCTGAGCAGCGTCCCGTCGGCCGCCACTTTGATCTCGACTTCTTGTCCGTTGATGATCACCTCGGCCTCGTAGATGGTCTTGCCGTCCTCGGTTTCAGTCTCGATTTCCTTGATGGTTCCACCTGCGGCTTCTTTAACGATGGTCGATTTCACGGCTGCCGGAACCTGGTCGATTGAAAGCTTTTCCTCTTCATTCTCGTCATCATCATCTTTCTTGGCCCTCTCACCTTTCCACTCCGACTGCTCCAGAATGGTTCCGTCGGCAGCGACCTCGATCTCGCTTTTCTTACCATCCTTGATTAGCTCCGCTTCGTAGGTGGTCTCGGGCGCATCCAGCTTCTTTAGGACCACAACCCAGTAGGTAACCTCTTGGCTGATCTCTTTTATCTTCGCGCTTTCAGCGGCTTGTGTGATCGCTGCCGCGACCGCCGGCGGAAGATTCGCCATAGCCACCTCGCTCTGCACTTCCACGATGGTGCCATCCGGTGCGACCGTCAACTCCACTTTCTCGCCGTTCTGTTTTAATTCAACCTCGTAGACCTTTAGCCCCTCTTCTTCCTCTTTCGCCTCCTCAATCGTCGCCTGGGGGTAGAGCGCGTCAATGGCCGCCTTCACCGCCTCGGGCAGCGAAACTTTCTTGCACTTGCCTGCGTATGCCGCAACGCACACGGCCATCCCGATAAAAACCGTAAAACCAACAAATTTCCAGTGTCTCCATTTCATTTTCAGTCTCCTTTATCAAAAGACCCTGCTTTGCACAGCCTGCCACTATGGTCAGGCTGCCCGACATACCTCGCCTTTATCAATCACCATATTACCAAAGCAAACATGAGAGAATTATGAGAAAAGCCGCATTTCTTGGACATTCTTGCCTGGCCCAATCTCTTACAATCCTCCGGCTTTATGCCGGCAATCTGATATTGTCCCGCGCATAATGATTCTCTCAAGGGTTTTACAGGCGGGACAAATTACCCGCCGCAAAGTCAGCTAATGGCGGCGTATTCCCGTCGTAGTCTCTTTTCGCTTCCTCAACTGAAGAGCGCCTCGACGAAGGTTTCCGGGTCGAATTCGGCTATGTCGGTCGGTTTTTCGCCGAGGCCGACGAATTTAACGGGAATATCGAGCTGGTCCTTTATGGCGATTACGATTCCGCCCCGTGCGGTGCCGTCGAGCTTGGCTAAGAAAATGCCGGTAACATTGATGGCTTCGGTGAACATCTTGGCCTGTGCGATTGCGTTTTGGCCCGTCGTCGCGTCGAGGACCAGCAGGACCTCGTTGGGCGTGCCGGGGATTTTGCGGGCCACCACATCACGGATTTTTGTCAATTCTCTCATCAGGTTTGTTTTGGTGTGTAGTCTGCCGGCCGTATCGAGAATCAGGATATCGGCGCCTCTTGCCACCGCGGCCTCACAGGCGTCGAAGGCGACAGCCGCGGGGTCGCCGCCCATTTGATGTTTGACGATTTGGACGCCGGTACGCTCGGCCCAGATGGTCAACTGCTCCACAGCGGCGGCACGGAAGGTATCACAGGCGCCGACGATAACCTTTTTGTTGTCCTGGCTCAGCATGTGGGCCAGCTTGGCGATGCTGGTGGTCTTTCCGGAGCCGTTGACGCCGGCGATTAGTATCACCGTCGGAGGAGTTTGGGCAAATTGTAACTGCCTGTCGTGCTGCGGCCAATAGGTCTTAATATGTTCTTTGAGAAAAGGAACAATATCGTCGGTCGTTGCGATTTGCCGGCTGCGGAAGGCGTCCCGCAGGTCCGAGACAAGTTTCTCTGTGGTTTCCACGCCGATATCGTCGCATATCAGCGTCTGTTCGAGTTCGTCCAGCAAGTCCTCGTCGATTTTCCTGCCCAGACTCAGCACCGACGCGAGTGAAGAGCTGATTTTGTCGCGCGTTTTGCCCAGTCGGTCTTTGAAGAACTGGGCCGTTCTGCTAAAAATCCCCATCATTGCTCCCTTGCAGTTAGAAAGTTTTTTCGCCGCTGAGTTTCGCAGATATCGGCAGGAATTTCAAGTGGTTTCGAAGCTCTCCGCAAAATGAATGAAAGAGAGAAACCTTCTAAAACCCTCTGCGGCCTGGGAAGAATCTGCATTTTCCTGCTTTTTGTGATAAGTGCACTTTTTTCATTTGACAAATCGAGCAGCTACAGTTAGAGTACGCCCCGCCGCGGTACTCCATTTTGTAGCAAGTTGCAATATGGAACTGCGGTTTGCTAAGGAAGGCTTTTGTTTGACCACATAAGGCGAGCTTTTTCGATTTTAAGAGAGTTTCTGCGAGAGACGTTTTAGGGCAGGTAGTTGCTGTTTGCATAGAGCAGTGATTCGGAAAGGAATCTGGTTTGGCAGCTCGTGAAGTTGAAGACATTTTTGCCGACATACTCGACCGTGCAAGGGCACTCGACCCTGTAAACGCCCGCAGGTGGTTTGAGAAGCTTACGGTTCTGCACTTAAACGGCGGCTCACTTGGAATCGGCTGTCCCGATGAGGCATCCGTGCAGTTTTTGCGGGACAATTGCAAAAGCAGCTTTACACGCGCCGCTCAACAGATAACCGGCCATCTTGTGGCCATAGATTTCAAAGTCAACAGCCAGGAAAAAGCCGGCGCCGGCATTAAAGCATCCAGGCCCGAGCTTAGACTTCATCCCGATTATACCTTCGATAGTTTCGTAGTGGGACCGAGTAATCGCCTCGCGCACGCAAGCTGTTTTGCGGTGAGTCAATCGCCGGGCAACACCTACAATCCGCTTTTTATTTACGGCAGCTCCGGCCTGGGCAAGACCCACCTTCTCCATGCTGTCTGTTACGAGGCCGGACGAAGATCAGAAAAGCTGATAATTCAGTTTTTGAGTTGTGAAGATTTCGTCAACAGATTCATCAGGGCGATTGAGGAAGGGAATCTGGCGGGCTTTCAGAGTCAGTTCCGGACCGTTGACGCACTGGTTATCGACGATGTTCAATTCCTGCGTGAGCGTGAGCAGAGTCAGGAAGAGTTCTTCCACACGTTCAACGCTCTTTACAACAACAGCAAACAAATAATTCTCAGCGCCGACAGTCCCCCCGGCAATATCCCTTCGCTCGAAGAGCGTCTCATTAGCAGGTTCAACTGGGGTCTGGTTGCCAGAATCGACCCGCCGAGCTACGAGACGCGAGTTGCCATTGTCCAGAAAAAAGCCCATCTTCGGGGCCTTAATATTTCCGACGAGATAGCCGAATATGTGGCGCGCAAGGTGCGTGCGAATATCAGGGAATTGGAGGGCGCCTTGACGACCCTGTACGCCTTGGCCACCACCGCCGGCAGGGAAGTAACGCTCGAATTGGCGCACAGGGCTTTGGAAGGGCAGAGTAAATCAGCAGCCAGACAGATAAAGATCACCGACATTATCGAAGTGGTGACCAGATATTTTGACGTTCGCCTTGCCGATTTGCAGAGCAAGAGGCGAAGTCAAAGCATTACCGAGCCGCGTCAGATTTGTATGTACCTGGCAAGAAATCTGACCAAGCACAGTCTCGAAGAAATCGGCGGCCATTTGGGCGGCCGCGACCATACTACGGTTATGCACGCCTGCAGTAAGATAGCCGAGGTCGAGCGCTCCGACCCCAAGATGCACGCGATGCTGGGGGAGTTGACAAAAAGTATCGCCGAGACGTCGCAGGCCTGACCGTCGCGGTTAAATCAGCCGGCGGGCCTGCCACCTGGTTTCGTATCACATCCGCACTTTGTCGGCCCAACCGAGGTCCAGGCAGCGCGCTCTGGCAACCGCGCGCTGTAGAACCTGCCTGCTTCAGCCATAAATCTGCGAGAGCTTGTACAAGAGCGACCCTAATGGAGAAAAAGGCGGTGGTTGCCTCCGCCACCGCCTCCGCTATTAAGTCAGCAAGCATTACTATATATGCGAATTTTATTCTTCAGCGTCCGTGGCATCGAACCAGATGCGGGCATACTCGAACAGGTATTCGGTTGGCGTCCACCCGGCCATGTACGCGTCCGTACAGTTGACATCCGCCGAAGTAACCAGCCAAATCTTCGCTCCGGTCATTTCGAAAGGAGCAGTGTTTGGGTCCGCATTAAGGTCGTATGGGGCCGGCAAATGGCCCGTATCAACGGACTCTTTGATGTGCACATTCCCGTATTCATCGGCAGTGTCGGAGCCAAGGCAGATTAGCCCGTTGCCCGGCCAGGGGTCCGGGTAGTAAATCAGCGTGTAGTCCATGTCGGGCTCAAGCTCGTGTCCGTTAAATACGAAGTCGAATTCGGGTCCGGCAAGATTGTATTTAATCTTGCCCCAGGCGCCCTCATCGATTACGTCCCAGGTCTGGGGGTCTTTTTCGACAAGATAAAGATGCCCGACGTTCGATTTGCCCGCGGGACCGCTCGGACCTTTTGCGATAACCGGGACAACAGCCAATATCAAACTCAACCCGATGACAAAAAATACCACTTTCTTTCTCGTGCTTTTCATTTTTGTACTCCTTTATCCAGCTTGATTTCTCATTTGTCCCCCCCTGCCGCGGACCGTCCGCGGCCAACATCTGCAACTGTCAGTCCCTTGGCCTCAAATCACTCCGTTGGATTAGCTGCAAGATTTTCTCATAGGCATTTCCCCCTTTCTTTGGGCCGGTAATAGCCGGTCGCCTTTTTCTGATTGCCGAGATTGCTTACAGCCGGAGCCGCAAATTCGCTGCGGCCCGCCGGCGGACAAAAGGAACAGATTGCTACCGCGGCTCTCTCCTCGCCGGGCCTTTCGGGCACGGCTCGGCCACGCCCCAAACTCGGTGAACCGCCCATCACGCTGAGTGCTTGCGCCACGTCCCCTCGCTTTCAAGGTCTTGTTCAGACCGACCGATTTCCCGCCTTTGCTCAGGGCGTCTCCACAGATTCTTAAACTGTTGCGCCCCAGGACTCCGAATTTGTTTTCGGCGCTTAACAATAACCAAAACGATGCTCTGGTAAATCAGGGGTTTTCCTATTTCTCTTATCAGGTTAATCCCCATTGGTGATATCAGGCGATTTCCTATGTGTTGTTCTGGAATAATTGAAGAAGGCGCACAGGTATAGAAAAAGGCTGTGAGAATTCGCCGCCTTGAGGGTTTCGAACTCAGAGGCGGTTTTACGTGCCGCGTTTTCTCAGCAGTATAAGGCCGGCCAGGCAAAACAGAGATATCGTTGCCGGCTCGGGGACGCCCTCGTACAGGTGTACCATTCCGTCGTCTGCTCCGATTAGAACATCAAGGCGGCCGTCGCCCGTCCAGTCGCATATAAACGGCCTGGACCGCGGCGAGCCGGCCAGATCAATCGGAAGACCGCAGGATTCGATAAGTATGTAATCAGAAAAGACAGGCGCTGCATCGGCGCCGACATTGCTGTAGAACAACAACTGGCCATCGGTGTTGCCTGTCAGAAGGTCTTTTTTGCCGTCGCCGTCCAGGTCGAGAATCACGGGGCTTGAACGACCAAATACGGGGTCCAGCGGGGGTACGACCAACTCTGCTCCGCCTTCCTGCTTGACGGACGTTGCAGCAAGGAAGTCCGGCATCGTATCGGTTCCCTCGTTTATGAACAGATATATCTTGCCGTCAAGGGCTCCCACAGCCAGGTCTTTCTTCCCATCGTTGTTCCAGTCAACAACCGTCGGCGTAGCTCGACCTGCGACGTTGATGTTTGCTTTCGAACCCACCTCGCCGAATTGCAGTGGCGTTCCCCCGTCAAAGGTGGGCTCGCCGTCCGTACCGATGTTCAGGTAGAGTCTGACGCTTCCTTCGAGGGTGCCGGCGATAAGGTCCTTTCGGCCGTCACTGTCCCAATCGACCACACGCGGGAACAGGCCCATGCACGCACAGTTGCAGCCATACCAATAGCTCAGCTCGTACTCGTTGGCCCTGGCGTAAAAGAAGTCGGAGAATTGTGGATTCGAGGCTGTTCCCGAGTTAAGGTAGACGCGGACCTTGCCGGCAAAACCAGCGCCGCCTTCCCCTACGATTAGGTCTTTTCTGCCATCGTTGTCCCAATCGACGTACGAGGGTACAGAGTACCCGTATGCCTGGATAGGGTCCTCACCGGTGTAAACCAGCTCTTCCGGCCCGAGATTAAGCAGAGCCGAAGCGCTGCTCGGGAGCATTATCAACGCAAGAGCTGCCAGCTTCACCGCCGTTCTTCTCATTTTGCTTGTCCTCTTGTCCGGACAGACAAGTAAGGCTCCGTAACCAAACGGCTTATTGGGACGAAGAAATCTTGACAAGAAGCAATAGAACATTTTCTCACCACCCCATTGACGATAATTTTACCACATTGATGGGAAAACGTCAAGGAAATTCTCGAAATTATGGGCAAATGATACGGTCCTCATCGCTTTTTCAGTGTCTGTTAAGTCCGAATAAACTTCTTCGTGTTGTTGCGCTAAGACAAAACCCGGCATATTGGAAAAGACTCACACGGGCGGCGGCAAGCAAAAAAAAGACTGCGAAAAAGCTCGCAGTCTGTTAATTCATAAATCAAATTACGCTATGGTCTGCGTTTTCTCAGCAGAGCCAGTGCGCCCAAACCGAGCAGGCAGATTGTTGTGGGCTCCGGAACGCATATAGTGTCAATCACAATCTGGTCGACGTATAATGCGCAAAGTCCCGGTGAGATGATGATAGTCTCAGCCTCCGGATTGGGCTCAATGTGCCACTTCCAGGTTGCAAGATTCCAGCCGGGAGACTGTTGGTCCACTAACACAGGCCAGAGTTCTCCTGTGCCGCCGGGAACTGTCGCATAGATAACAGGGTTCTCGTCAGACCACCACGCCATCTGCAGCCAGATTTCTTTATAAGGATTCTGCTCATCAAAATTCTGGATGGTGATCTCTATAGAATCAGAGCTGCCAATCTTCCAGACCCCGCTTGCTTCCGGGACACCTGCGGCCGGTGTAACGGTCGGCATCCACACGGTCGCTGTTCCTGTGTCATGCACTATAAGACTACTCGGCCCGGGGTTTCCTTGACCTACTTCGTCCGCCGGCGGCGTTACGCCGGAAGCGCCAAACTCCCATTTTTGGTATGTTGTACCCGGCCCTCCTCTTGTCCAGGGCGGCGGATTATAGTCCTCCGCGAAGACAACATTAGCTACCAGAACTACCCCTATTACAAGAACTGCCAACCTTCTCATCTTTGCCCTCCAGCTTCCTTTACCCTCTGCACATCCTCCACAATCGAAATACGTGCAACACCACACCTCACTCTTCTTGTCAAGGGGCAGCAAGATATGTGTTCTCTTCTCACTACCTCTTCCGATACGGGCATTTTATATTGGACCCACCCCTCAAGTCAACAGAAAAATAGGAAAAATTTTCAAAATTTCAAAATTTTTTTCCAAAATGCGGTGGTATCAAGCCAAACCCCGAAAATGCGGCCAAAATCACGCCTTACACCTCCGGTCCTGTTTCCTCGGCCCAGAAAGCATATTATTAGCATTGTTTATAGTCTTATAAGCATGCTGCGTTGGGCTCAGTTCCTTTCACTCTCGTGCGGTCGGCCATCCGGTCTTACAGGCCATCTACGTGTTCTGCCGATTGCCGACTGTCAGTGCAAAACTGTCAGGCCCTGATTCGTCTAAGCAAGCGCCCAACCGAGATTGCGGACGCTGGAGTTTGGCAGAACCTTCCTTGCCGGCGACAATCAAAGCTGTTGGCCGGCCGAGTCCTGCGCGAGACAGCTTAATACCTCAGCTCCTGCGTCTTCTGACGAGGGCAAACGTGCCTAAGCCGAGCAGCGCTATGGTCACCGGCTCAGCGACAGTGACACCGGACTCGCTCGACCCGTCGGGCAGGCCGATGATATGGACGCCGATACGCAAAGCGCCGCTGTTTAACTGGTCAATGACCGCCGAGAGCGTTGCGCCGTCAGCCAGGTCGAAGGTGACTCTGACCCACTCGAGCGGGTTGCCCGGCTGGACGGGGTTGACGCCGTTGTGATATGCGGGCGGGTCGCCGTCCATACAGAATTCCTGGCTTGTTACGAACGGAGGTTTGAGCAGACCGCCGCCCGCCAGGTCACCGGGGGTCGCAAGTTGACTGAAGGATGTCCCTGGGCCGTTAGTTACGGCGGCAATGCCAAGCAAAGAACCGTCATCGAAATAGATTCGTGAAACAGAAGAGTTTATCAGACTTTCGTTATAAAATGTGAAGTCGACCGCGCCGGATTGGTCGGATACCGCTACGTACATATCCAGGTCCGGGCTATTCGAGTATCCGCCGTTGTTTGTGAAGACCTCAACAGGATAAACGTACGATGCCTGCAGCAGAGCTGTCGGATGGCATATCGCAAATAAGAAGACCGCGGTCCCAAATATCTTTGTCCGTTTCATATTTCCTCCTCACCGAGACGCACTCCCGGCGTTCTTTGCGCAGGCTTTGCGCAGAACGACACCGCTTTCTTAAAGGAGGTAATAAGCGCAAGGGGGAGCCACCCCCTACCCCCGTCCAATCCTGTTCGAATTATACCTCAAACAGGCGTTGGAGTAAAGGATAAAAACGTCAAAGCTATCTAAATTCTCTGAAATTATTCGAATCTTTGCCAGAGCGGCCGGTAAAACGCGCACATTCGACAGAGACCGCATTTCAGGTACAACGCGCAGCTCGAATCTTGCTTGTGAATCGGCGGCCCAAACCGCGTTTGCGCGTCAGCGACAAACTCGCCTGGCTCGCGTTTGAGGCAGAGAATGCCGTATGATGATAATAGCCGGCAGATTACCGTGATGGTACTCGGTTGTCTTTCTGTCACTTCCGATAAGCTGTGCAGAATTGAGTTTCCGGAGTCCCGCAAAGTCCTTTTCAATCTTCGTTTGGCAGCCAAAATAAAAAGGGCTGTCGTAGAAACCACAGCCCCTGGCAACTGAATGAAGGTTCTTTCTCAGGCCCGGCGTTTTTTCGGCAGCGCCAACGCACCCAGGCCGAGCAGTAATACGGTAGCCGGCTCGGGTATTATAGGTCCTCCAACGCCGTGGGCCCATTCTTCGTATCCGTCGTCGGCAAGTGAATTCTCGCCGAACTTCGAATACAGGTAGACGTAATCGCCCAAATAGCCGCCGCTGCCGTCCTGAAACACTATGTCCGGGACGTACATAAGCATATCTCCCGCGCCGCTGCCGGCGTTAATCGAATAATCCAGTTTCACCCAGTTGTCCCCGCCCGCATCGAGGTCGTAAATGGGGGAGCTGAAGATGCTTGAGTAGCCAAAGAGGTCTCCCGAAGCCTGCACGGCAATCTTGACGGCGTCCAGCGACAAAATCGGCTCCCCATTTTGGTTGATGTCCAGAAGGAATTCACGATAGCTTGTCCCGCCATTGGTGACGGTCGGCACGCTGCTCAGCAGCAGTGAGTGAGTAAAGCTCAATGAGGTATTCTCATCGAATTCGGGAAATCCCGTGCCGCGGTAGTCCGTGTTATAGCCTTGTTGAATTTCGGTGCCTTGTATCCTGACAAATGAGTCGATGTTGCCTGACCCCCCGGCGCCGTCACTGTACTGCTGGAAGACTGCTCCGTTGATGGTCCACGCGGAGCCCTCCGTGGTGAGGTCGTACATCGCGGCACGGGCTGGACAGACCATCACCGCAACCAATACCGATAAGCAAACCACTAAGACACGCCTTCTCATCACACTCCTCGCCTTTTTTCTGCCACTCACATTGCTGCCGACGCCCTGTGGTCCTCCGATGAAAGCGGGCTCGCAGCCATAAGCATTGCTGCCGTCCGTTCCAAGCTTATAAATCCTACCCGAAAGCTTCCGATAAAGTCAAGCAAAAACTTGCCCAAACTCAAATTTTTTTGGTAAAGTGGGTGTTTTTCGCAAGAGAGGCGGTTTTGGGGCCGGAAACACACCTTGCTGTTTTTGCCCGCTGTTAGCTGCGGGAGCTGGCCTAAAAGCCCCGGTTTTGGCCGATTAGCTGATTATGGGTAACCTTCGGAAGTCCTACCGGCCCAAGCCCTTACAGCCCATCCAGTCGTCAAAATCCGCAAGATTGAACCGACGACCACCACAAAACGACTATAATTACGGTTCCCGATGAGCCAGGCATGTGAACCGATTTGGGCTATTCAGGTCGTGGTCTATGGGATCGTGTTTCTTATGGTCACATCGTTGCTGATGGTACTAACCTGTATCAGACAATCCGAGTTGAAAACGCGAGAGAAGCTGCTGGAGATTGAATATCGTCCGGCCGAGCTTGCAGAGAAGGTCGAAGGCAAATCGGAGAAGTGAACACGCGCGAGCTATTTTCTTTGCCCGTGTTCAGGGACGGGCAGACCAATCTCGGCCAGGACCTTTTTCATATCCTCCCAGAGCCTTTTGCGGTTCTCCGGCGTATAGTTTCGTAATAGATAGGCGGTGTGATAGGTTGCCATCAGCTTGATGGGCGCCCTGCCGATGCCGGCGTAGTATTCGTGGAATTGGCCCCGCAACTGACCTATAGGCTTGTTTGTGTTTAACAGAGTTCTGGCCGCGTGGGCGCCAAGCGCCACAATCACTTCAGGCTCGATTATTTCAATTTGTCGCTGGAGATAGGGCAGGCAGCTAATAATCTCATCCGGGCGCGGGTCGCGATTCTCGGGCGGCCGACACTTGAGAATATTGCCAATGAATACGTCGCTGCGTTTGAGTCCGCAGGCTTCGATAACCCGGTCGAGCAGTTGTCCGGCCCGTCCAACAAAAGGGCGACCTTGTGCATCTTCATCCGCCCCCGGTGCTTCTCCCACAAACATAATTCGGGCGTTGGGATTGCCTTCTCCGGGCACCGCATTTGTCCGCGAGGAGCCCAGACCACACTTGCAGCACTTGCGCACCTGGTCGGCGATTTCTTCAAGTTCTTTTGCCTTTTTGCCCACAGCCGCGCTGTCTTCGGGCTCTTGCGCCTTGAGCGGCGCCACTTCGCCCTTGACCGCAAAACCGCCGCTCAAGAATTCTTCCATCTCAGCGTGCTGCCTTACAGCTTTGGATATATCCGGCTCTCTTTCCATCATGACAGATTTTAGCGGCGCCTTCGGCCACCGGCAATAAAAAAGGACGCCCGTTAGTCTTAGGCGTCCTTTCGAAAATCCAAGGTGGAGGCTTCTTTTCTATACGAGGCCCTGAGCCAGCATCGCGTTGGCGACCTTTACGAAGCCGCCGATATTGGCCCCCGCAACGAAATTGCCCGGGGAGCCGTACTCTTCGGCTGCCTGGCTGATGCTCTTGTAGATATTCACCATGATGTTCTTCAATTCCGCCTCAGCCTTCTCGAACGTCCAGTACATAAACTGGCTGTTCTGTGCCATCTCCAGCCCGGAAACAGCCACCCCGCCCGCGTTGGCCGCCTTGCCCGGCAGGAATATCACGTTATTGTCGAGGAATACCTTTGCCGCCTCCGGTGTGCACGGCATATTAGCCCCTTCGGCCACCGCAATGCAGCCGTTGTCGACCAGCGTTTTGGCCGCGGCCTCATCCAATTCGTTCTGGGTCGCGCAAGGCAAAGCGATATCGCACTTGACGTTCCAGACGCCGTTGCACCCTTCGGTATATTTGGCGCTCTTATGAATCGCGCAATACTCTTTTATCCGTTTTCGCTCCACTTCCTTAAGTTGCCTGACTGTCTCGAGCTTCACCCCGTCCGGGTCATATACGAACCCGTTGGAGTCGCTTACAGTGACAACTTTGGCGCCGAGCTGCTGCACTTTCTGCGTGGCATAAATAGCGACATTGCCGGCGCCTGACACGCCGACAGTCATTCCCTCAAAGCTTTTGCCCTTTTCTTTCAGGGCTTCCTCAACTATGTAAGTAAGCCCGTAGCCGGTGGCTTCGGTTCGGACCAGCGAGCCGCCCCACTCGAGGCCTTTGCCGGTAAGTACGCCGGTGAACTCGTTGCGAATGCGCTTGTATTGACCGAACATAAAACCGATTTCCCGTCCTCCGACGCCGATATCACCGGCGGGAACGTCGGTGGCGGCGCCGATGTGACGGAACAGCTCGGTAATGAAGCTCTGACAGAACCGCATTACCTCCCTGTCGCTTTTTCCTTTGGGGTCGAAGTCCGAACCGCCCTTGCCGCCCCCCATTTGCAGGCCGGTCAGCGAGTTCTTGAAGATCTGCTCGAATCCCAGAAACTTGATGATGCCGAGGTAGACGCTCGGATGAAAACGAAGCCCGCCCTTATAAGGCCCGAGGGCGCTGTTGAACTCCACGCGGAAGCCGCGATTTACGCAGAAGTTGCCCCTGTCGTCCTGCCACGGCACTCGGAAAATGACTTGCCTTTCCGGCTCGACTATCCGGTCGAGAATCCTGGACTCTATGTATTCCGGGTGCTTATCGAGCACAGGACCTAAACAATCGAGGACTTCTTTTACCGCCTGATGGAATTCGAGCTCGCCGGGATTGCGGCGAAGAACCTGTTCATAAACGGCCTGAACAACAGTGTTTGCTGCCACGCGAATAACCTCCAAAAAAATTAGAAAATTTGCTTTTGCCCAATTATTACAATAAGCTATCCTAATAGCAAGCCAGTACAACTGTTTACGAATACAGAGTTAGCCGGATTAGTATACGAATTGCAGCATTAATGTGGAAGAATTAAATGGTAATATATTCTATCAGGACTACTTATAATGCATACAGAAACGCTAAAGGTATTTTGCGATTTGGCTGAATTGCGAAGCTTTTCAAAGACCGCTGAAAAGCACCTCTTAAGCCAGTCGGCGGTCTCGCAGCAGCTTGCGCAGCTCGAACTATCCTTTAAGTGCCAGCTAATCGACCGCAAGAAAAGACCTGTCGAGCTTACAAAGGCGGGGCAATTGCTTTACAGTGCGGCCCAGGATATGCTCGAGAGGTATGAGCAGCTCAAAAGCGAGCTGAGTTTTCTCAAATCCTCGGACACCAGCAGGATAAACGTAGGTGCAATTTTCAGTATCGGGATGCACACTCTGCCGGACTACGTAAAAAGATTCATGGTAAGCCAGCCAAAAGTGAATGTTCATATTGAGTATTTCAGTGCCGCCAAAATTTATGAGCTCGTCTTATCCGGCGATATCGACATTGGTCTTGTGGCTGTTCCCAGGAGAGACAAGCGGCTGGAAGTGTATGACTTTGAGGATGAGCCGCTGGTGCTGGCGTGCAGCCCCAGGCACCCTTTGGCCGGCGCATCTGAGGTTGATATTCATCAAATCCAGTTCGAGAGATTCATCGGGTTTGAGAAGGATGTTCCCACGCGGGCATGGATAGACAGTATCCTGCAGCGTTATAATATTGTAGTCCGTCCGGTGATGGAATTCGACAACATCGAGACCGTCAAGCGGGTGGTGGAAATAAACTCGGGCATAAGCATATTGCCGAAAACCGCGATACTTCAGGAAGTCGACGGCGGGACAATAATTGCTGTGCCGTTTTCGAACGAGAATTTTGTCAGGCCGACGGGGATAGTTGTTCGCAGGAATAGAATATTAGGTCAGCCTGCACGGCACTTTATCGAATTGCTCCGCAAAGGACAGGCGTAGCGCCAAGCGTAAAATGAAATAGAAAAGATTTTTCACAAGAGTTCATGTATGCCGATTAAAGCGATAATATTCGACCTTGACGGGACGATAACGCGTCCTTTCTTTGACTTTGACGTCATACGGGAGGAAATGGGCCTGAGCAGGGATTCAGGCCCTGTGCTCGAAGCGATGGAAAAGATGTCCCCCCAAAAGCGTAAGGAAGCGGAAAGAATATTACACTTGTATGAGAGACGGGCCGTAACGGAATCCAGGCTCAACCCCGGCGCAAAACCAACGCTGCGAGCGCTTCGTCAGGCGGGCATTCCGGTGGGGATACTGACACGCAACAGACGAAGCAACGCGCTGGCCGTTGCCCGAAAACACGGTCTGAAATTCGATGCCATTGTTGACAGAAACGACGGTCCGGTCAAACCGAATGCCTTCGGCGTGCTGAGGATATGTGAGCAGTTCGGTGTGGAGGCTGCCGAGACGCTGGTGGTGGGCGATTATCTGTTCGATTTACTGTGCGCAAGGGCCGCGGGGGCCGTTGCGGTGCTCCTGGCCAACAGCGACAGGGCCGCGGAATTTTCGGGGCATGCTGATTTCACGATTGAAAAAATCGACCAGATACTTCGAATTATCAAAGGAAAAGGCGGCAAACAAGAAAGGAAGCGGAAGGATGCTTAGGAAAACTCTTGCCAAAGGCGTCGTCATCTTACTGTGCGCGGTTGGTACTTGCTGGCCCGCGTGCTGTGCGAAAGATTCAGGGCCGCAGTGCCGCAAAGAGGTAAAGGCCGACCCGGTTGAGAAGGTCCTGGAGGAATTAAGGCAAAGGACCGAGCAGCTTGAATCTTATCAGTCGCAGATTGAGCATTCGGTCAAACAGCCTCTTGCGCCCGACATCGAATCAACAACCCTCAGGAAAGGGGTATTTTACTACCAGAAAGTCGGCGCACAATCCAGGCTGCGGATAAATTTCGAAACACTCCGGCAGGACGATGAAAAGGAACGAAAATACGCTGAGCAGTTTATTTTCGACGGCGTCTGGCTCACCAAAATCGACTATCAAATCAAGCAGGTTACAAGAAAACAATTGGCCGAGCCGAACGAACCGGTCGACGCTCTCGAATTGGCCAGGAGAAATTTTCCGATAGTCGGCTTTACGAAGGTCGAGGAGCTGAAAAAGGATTTCGAGACGACGCTGGTTGAACAGGAAGAGCCCGGCAAGGACACTCTTGTTCAGTTGCATCTGAAGGTAAAGCCGGATTCTGTTTATAAAGATGATTACACGACGATTGATTTCTGGGTCGACAAAGCTTCGGGCCTGCCGGCCAGAATCGTTGCCGTCACCACCGCGGACGACATCTATGAAATAAGACTGCTCAAGCCGCAGGTAAACAAAAAGATAGACGGAAAAGTTTTTGATTTTAAGGTTCCCAAAGACTTTACCGTCGACCAGACCCCGCTTGAGATAAGAAAGGGCCGGGCCGGAACAGAACCGCCGGCAAAATAAAGAAACAAACAGCCGCGTAACAGGGTCGTCGATTTCGATTCCTCGCGTATTAGAGGGTACGAATATGTGGACATCAAACAGGATGATAGCGGTATATATCGCCGTCGGGCTGGTTGCGGCTTGCGTGACGGCGTGGCTGGTCCTCAGGAAAACAGTCAGGACAAGGCTCAGGATGGAAAAGACAATGAGGCAAGACCCCGACATCAATGACTGGCTGATTATTTTCAACTGGACAACCAAAATCCTCTATGGGCCTGCCATAATCGCATCGCTTCTGGCCTCCCTGCTGATGTTTCTCAGAGAGGCGGGGTGGATTTTCGGTCACATAAGCCCCGAGCTTGTGGGCGGCGTCTGGTTCGCCATAGTCTTTGTTAATCTGCTGGTCGAGGAATACAGCATAAGCGTCAAAGTCCTGATTATCACGGTGGTAAGCGCTGGCTTTCTGCTGCTTTGGCTTCATCTGCTTGGCTGGGTTGTGCCGTTTCTAAGAATCTTCAGGCGCCTGGCGCTTTCAATGAGCGCCACGGGTTTTCTTCTGGTGACCGTTATCGGCGTGCTTGTCATCTTCATTTCCTGGCTCAAGGGCCTTTTCTACTATGTCACTATTACGCCCAACTATATGAACATCCAGGAAGGACCCACCGAGAGCGGAAAGCATATAGGCAGGGAAGATTATAACACGGTGGTGGACACGAGCGATTTCCTTGAGCGGCTGATGGGCTTCGGCAGAATCGTCATCATCTTCAAGGATATCCAGAAACACCCGCTCGTGCTGCTGGTCTGGAGAATCAACAAGAAAGCACAGCTGCTCGAAAGGGTCCGCGGCAAATTCGCCATTGACTTCGATGAGCGCCAATCGCGCTTCCAGAAAGAAATGTCGAACCAGGCCAAACCTGTTCTGTAAGAGAGGCCAAAACCGGGAAGGCGGCGAAGGCGAATAGGAATGTCCCTGTCCAGAGCAATCTTCTGCGATTGAAGGTATATGGATTTGTGAACAGAGTTACAGTTAAGGAGCTCAAGATGGCAAAGGCAATAGTTATCTATTATTCAAGAAGCGGCAATACGAGAGAAATGGCCGAGACAATAGCCAAGGCGATGAGCGAGGCCGGGCTGACGACCGAATGCAAATCCGTCGAAAAAGTGAAAGCCGAGGATTTGCTCAAGTATGATGCGATAGTAGTCGGCTCGCCGACCTACTACGGCCACATGGCCGGGCCTGTAAAGGAGTTGTTCGACGAGGCGGTCGCTTATCACGGTCGCCTCGACGGCAAAGTCGGAGCGGCATTCTCCAGCGCCGCGAATATCGGCGGCGGCAATGAAACCACAATAATGGGGATAATCGAGGCGATGCTTATCAGCGGGATGACCGTCCAGGGCGACCCGCAGGGCGACCATTATGGACCGGTTTCTATCGGCAAGCCGGACAAAAGAGTTAAAGAACAGTGTCAGCGCAGGGGCCATAGAATTGCACAACTGACCAAAAAGCTTTTTGCGTAATTTTTTTTCGCGTGTTGGCTGCCCGGTGAGGTGGAGAGGAGCTGGATACCAGCCATACGGCGCCTGCCAACAAATGAACGACCGGCGCCGCCCAATGATTGCCGCCGGCCGGCCGTTCTTGATTCCCTCGGAAACCATAAGCTCTTTATTTACAACATCATAAGGCATAATCGCTCGCGCTTTCGCGGGCAATTCCGGAAGCCAACCGTTCCGTCTGGATACAGGGCTTCCGGCTCCTTATCGGTCCAAAAGCCGCAGCAGGTACGGCTAAGAAAAATAAAATGTCGGTTTTTTTGCAAAGAAGGGCCTTTTTCTTTGACAAAACAGTTTTGGGCCGTTAAGTTTCTTAGCGATTTTGGCCTGAATGAAAGCAATCTTAACCGATGAAGTGGAGGCTATTTTGATGCAAGAGTATGAGAACCTTAAAGTATTAGTCGCCGAGATCGAGGCCGATGTTAGCAAGGCAGAAGGCGGAAACAAAGCGGCAGGGACGCGCGTTCGCAAGCAGATGCAGAAAATCAAACAGGCTGCCCAAGCTGTTCGCAACAGCATTCTTGAAATCAGGTCAACCGAATAAATCATTGCGGGCGTATTCAAACGCTGAGTGCCAGGTATCATTCAGTATAGTTCCGACCGATTGATTGGCTTGCCGGGACCGGCTGTGCAGTCCATGTCAATGCGCGGAAAGCTTGTATATCGAGGTCAGTGATGCCGCCGCCATTATTGTTTGATTTGTCAAAGATAGACCTGACAGGCAAACCCATCTTCGACAAAGAGGCCATTGGGAGGGTAAATCCCCAGCGGTTCGAGATGCAGCAGTTGGATGGCGTTCTCTGGTACGACAAGGAGAAGTTTCTGATTCTCGGCTACAAGGACGTAACCGAACACGAGTTCTGGGTTCGCGGGCATATTCCCGACCGGCCGTTGATGCCGGGCGTGGTAATGATCGAAGCCGCCGCCCAGCTTTCGAGCTTCTTCGTAAAGCAGATTTACGAATTACCGGGTTTTATCGGCTTTGCCAGCATAGATTCAGCGAGATTCCGTGCCACGGTTGAGCCGGGGCAAAGGATGTACCTGCTGGGCCATATTACGCAATTCAAAAGCAGAAAGTACACGTGCAGCGCCCAGGGGATTGTGGGCGAGACCATGGTATTCGACGCGGTCATATCGGGGTTGAACGTCTGACCGCAACGGCAACTGTTGAGTCGGCGCATTAGCCGGAACTGTCTGCGATTTTGCAGAACCTTTCACAACGGACGCGCCCGGCAAATTCGAAAAAGCGGTCCCCCGAAGCAACCCGCTTGTCCCGATTGGAACAATACCGGCGAGCACGCCGCCCTCCCGTATGAATAGCCCCAAGGGGATTCGAATCCGCCTCCGGCGGACAAGTCCGCCCGAGGCGGACAAGCCCTTGTGCTTGCTTTACCCGCCGGAGGCGGGCCCTGTGCCGGGGTCCAGCAGATTCAGCAACTCTCTGCCCTGCCCGCTCTTGAAGAATTTCTCTCTGTCTCGCGCTGAACGATAATCCGGGAACTGCTCGACATGCAGAAGGACAAACCGCCCGATGGTCTGCCTGCCTTTCCTATGCGCTGATTTATGCTCTGCTATTCTTCGAGGCAGGTTGTTGGTGATGCCCACATAACGCTTATTCTGCCCCTGCAGAACGTACACGACAACGTTGACAGGATGGGAATCTTTCTTGCTCGCCAAATAGCCCCAAGGGGATTCGAACCCCTGTTGCCGGGTTGAAAACCCGGTGTCCTGGACCTGCCTAGACGATGGGGCCGCCTGAAACCTACTCCATACTGATTGCTTCGACAGGGCAGGTGTCGACACAGACTGCGCAGTCCACGCAGGTGTCCGCATCAACTTGCGCCTTGCCGTCGAGCATGCTTATTGCCTCGCTCGGGCATTCATCCACGCAGGACTCACAACCAGTACATTTTTCCTCATCGACTCTTGCCGGCATTTACCAAACCCTTTCAAAAAGAACGAATTAAAGCTCACCAAATAAGAAACGAAGTATTACAGAAGTATGTTCTTATTACAATATCAATTTTTTGCAATCCCGCTTTGTGAGGCAAAAATAAGCATTAGCCCTTTGTCGCTCGTCGGATGAGCCGCCGGCGGCTTTATTTGGTTGATTACGAGCTAACCGGGCGGTAAGATTACCGCCGAGTGTGCGGGGGGCCAGCACTCGCGCGGTGAGATTGGCTATTTACTATTGCCAAGTTGCAACTGGCCAACTCGGATTGGAAATAAACGAGGGAGGCTCCAGGGCTTGGGGGGGAGTCCCTGCATAACGTCTGGCTCCGCAAGGTGAAGGACGCCTCAGGCTTCGAGGAGGGAAGGATACGCCATAGACGTACCTTTCCAAAGATGCACGCAGACGAGTTTGAGCAGGTTGCGAACAGAATCGCAGGTTTCGGGTAAAGTTCTTGAGGAAGTGGAGTTGCAGACTTGCAGATAGCTGCTATAATTTGGCAAAAAAGGAGGTTTGCGCTGAATGGAGTCGAGAAGGCTTATTGTAACAGCGGCGGCGCACAAGCATGGGAACTTAAACCTATCGGTGTGCGGTAAAGGTTTTTTTCCTCTCGAGACCTTTGGGCGTCCCACGAGGGGACATAAAGGAAAGGACATTACAATAATGGCCGAAGGCCTTCCCGAGCCGGTCAAAACGGACATTCCCAGCGAAAGGAAAATGGGGCGCGTACGGTGGTTGTTTAGAAAGCGGTCTTGGGTAAAGGAGTTCGTGGCCGTACACAGGGTATCAGCTGGAAGCGAGCTATTGCTGATGCGAGTAGGCCCATGTGAGTACCGTATAACACCGCTTTGGAGGGAATTTACATTTATCGACCTGTTTGCGGGTATTGGGGGACTCCGGTTGGCTTTTGAGGCAGTCGGCGGTAAGTGCGTCTTCAGCTCGGAGATAGACCCCTTAGCCAGAGAGACTTACACCACCAACTTTGGGGACGAACCACGCGGGGATATTACCCAGATATCACCAGACTCTATCCCTAATCATGACATACTCCTCGCGGGTTTCCCCTGCCAGTGCTTTAGCATTATTGGTAATCGCAAAGGGTTCGGTGATACTCGTGGGACCCTTTTTTTCAACATTGAGCAAGTTCTGCGTGCCAAGCACCCCATCGGTTTCTTGCTGGAGAACGTCAAGCAGTTTCGGACTCATGACAGCGGGCGCACGTACCGTACTGTGATTGAGTCTTTGCACAGACTCGGCTATCATACCCACACCCGTGTGCTGAACGCGCTCGACTACGGTCTACCGCAGAAACGCGAGCGCACATTTATCGTCGGATTTCGTGAGCCCTTGGCATTCAAATTCCCCTCGCCGTTTCCATATCGCTTGGGTTTGGAGGCAATACTTGAATCAGACGACAAGGTGGACACGAAGCTGCTCGCTTCGGAGCATATCAAGGCGAAGAGGCTGGAACGCGTAAAAAAACAGGGCGTGGAACCCTTCTACCCATCCATGTGGCACGAGAATAAGGGAGGTTACATAGGGGTCCATCCTTTTTCGTGTGCGTTGAGAGCCAATGCCTCCTATAACTACCTGTTGGTCAATGGATACAGGCGTCCGAGTGGTAGGGAGTGCTTACGCTTACAGGGATTCCCGGATACATTCAGCATCGTGGTCCCGCATGCAGCAATACGCGCGCAAGCAGGAAACGCCGTGGCGATTCCGGTGGTGACTGCGATAGCCGCGAGGATGATGGTCGCGCTGCAGAGACGGCAGCTTGTCCAGGGTTCTCTTTTCGACAAACCGCCTGTCTCGGAGCGGCAATCGGAAGAAGCACGTGGGCAATCGCGGCTACTCGCACTATAGGGCCATGTCAGAGTAAAAATGAGAGAGGCAACAGGTATGAGCGAAACAAACGAAGCCAAAGAGCGTTTGGATAAGGTCATCGCAAAGGCCAGGCACTGTCTGTACAAACCTATTCAAATCGCCGAGATTTTATACAGACACCGCACCCAAGGAAACATCGACCCCTCAAAGTTGGAAACCTATAGAAGAGTTTCTAATACATGGAAGGCTGATGTTGCCGTGCGGTTGCTAGGCAGGAAGCCGTGTCTGAACTCACGCTATGAGGACCAGCTGTTCGATGAGCCCGTTATGCCACCGCGCATCCTTAGCAAATTGGCAGAGATAAACACGTCAGCAGAGACACCCGCGGTTGTCGAGGTCTATATCTATGACAAGGTTGGAGGCAGCTGCTTGCTAATTGGAGATATGGCCAGAGGCCTACAAAGCGTACATCCCCGTGATTTCAAATGGACACAGTTTATCCGTTATTTTGAAGGCGAGCCTAGATTGCGCAGGTCAGTTGACAAAGTTTACGAAATCTCCGTTTATGCTTTATTTGACACTTTAACCAAGTATCTGCAGGCGACCGTCTCACTTTCGGTTAGTAAGGAGAGCCTGGCCGTGCTCAAAGATTTCGAGAAATTCGCTAAGATTGTTTTGGGCGTGGACACTAATAATTTGACGATTACTCAGCCGGCTAGGCTTTTCCGGCTGGGTGTTACTAATGCTGCCGATGCGCGCATCGACATGTGGGCCAATTTTGGACCAGCAGTTCAGGTCAAGCACGTGACACTAGACCCCAGTACGGCAAGTCAGATTTTGAGCGACTTGCAAGCCGAGAAACTAGTGGTCGTCTGCAAAAGGGCAGAAAGGCAGGTTATAGATAGCGTAATGAGACAGGTAGGTCTCAAGAACAAAATACGCGGCTTTATCACGGAAGCCGATCTCATAGAATGGTACGACTTGTGCATGAGCCAAAAGTACGCGGCAAGTATCGGCAAAGACGTGCTCTCGGCCTTGCTTAACGAATTCACCTTCGAATTTCCTCTAAGTAAATCTGCTGCGATTGACGAGTTTTTTCAGGAGAGACATTATTCTAGGGATCTCCTTCAGGGAGTTTGGGCGCGCCCGCGAGGACAGTAAAACCATGGATTCGTTTACGAAAGAGTTCCGCTCCGAAATCATGCGCGCCGTAAAAAGCAAGGAGAACCGATCCACTGAATTGAGGTTGATCGCACTTTTTAAGCAGCACGGGATCAAAGGGTGGCGCAGACATGCGAAGATTTTTGGACACCCCGACTTCTACTTTTGGAAGCTCAAGCTGGTCGTATTCGCTGACGGGTGCTTTTGGCATGGGTGCAAGTGCAAGAAGAAACAGCCCAAGAATAACGCGGCTTACTGGCGCAGTAAGGTAGAAAGAAACAAAAGGAGGGACAAGCTGGTTACAAACGAGCTTAGAAGGCGTGGCTATAAAGTTGTCAGAATACGCGAATGCGCCATCAAAAAGGGCAGACTACCGAGAAACTTGCCGCTTATGGGCACTCAGGGGGCAGCCTGCTGAGAGTGAAGCGAGTCCTTGGAGAAGTGGAGGCAATTGGGAATTGGTCTTTAGTAGGTTATTATGCCGCAGCAGGTGTCCGACCAATTTCGGCTAGTGCCCTGAGCCAAGCGATGGGCTCTGTCCTGGAGCTGTTTGAGCGCAAGAAAATATTGGGAGTGAGCAAATCGGAAAGAAGAAGGGTAAGCGGGTGCCAAATAGAATAGGAGAATGAGCTAATCTCCAACATACGGGAAGAAGGCTTGGCATATGTGCGGCGAAGACAAAAATCATGAGTGAACACGACGATCTCACTTTTTATAGGCAGATAAAGGCTCGGACTGAGCATAACTGCGCAAAGTGCGCCCAATTAATTAAGGCTGGCGACCTTTATTACGCTGAAGATATAAAGGATAGATTTTTGCATTCCTTGCATAGAAAGAAATTTTGCAGGCAATGTTATCAAGCAATGGAGCAAAAGAAAGGAGAATTGAATAATGCTTTTGGCCCCTAATAAGACTTACGAAAATGAACCTTTTGAATTGGAGGACGACCTTGAATCAGCGATACTCGAAGTACGTGAGACTTTGTTTGGCGAGGAAAGAATCTATCTCGATATCAAAAAGAAAATTGGTTCAAAAGGGAAGGTGACGAATATACCGGATGGTTACTTGATCGACCTTTCAAGCACGAAAGAACCAAAATTGTATGTTGTAGAAAATGAATTAGTAAAACATGACCCGTTGAAACACGTTGCTGTCCAGATTTTGGAGTTTTCACTATCGTTTGAAACCTCGCCGCAAAAAATTAAAGCACTTATCAAAGAAACTATAATGAAAGACGAAGGAGCACTTGAAAAATGTGTAGATTATGCTAACGAAAACGATTTTCAAAATATAGATTTTCTGCTGGAAACGATGATATATGGCGAGAACAAATTCAACGTTCTTGTTGTCATTGATGAAATCTCAGAAGAGCTTGAAACCGCTCTGATAAAGCGATTTAAGTTTCCAGTTGAGATAGTAACATTACAGCGTTATTGTAACTCCAAGGGTGAAAGAATATATCAATTTGAACCCTTCCTATGTGATGTCTTAGCTCCTTTAATCACAGATAAGAGGGATACTTCGGGTGCTGCAAAGACGATTGATCCTTCTGAAATTAATACCATTGTAGTGCCGGCCCGAAAGGACGGCTTCGAGGAAACGTTCATCGGAGAAAATTGCTGGCACGCTATCCGTATCCACGCCAGTATGATCCCCAAAATCAAGTATATCGCAGCATATCAGGTGGCGCCGGTTTCTGCGATCACACACCTTGCGGAGGTGGATTCGATCGAGCAATGGAAGGACTCTAACAAGTACATTCTACGTTTTGTCAGACCGGCAAGTAAAATCGGCCCCATCAAGCTTGTTCCTAAGGGACCGGTGAAGGCCCTCCAAAACGCGCGGTATACGTCAATAGACAGGTTAAGAGAGGCGAAGACTCTTGATGATGCTTTTTAGCTGCGTTCCGCCAGGATTTTGGCCGGGGGAAAACAATACTGACGAAGGCACCGCCGCCCGCGCCGGCTGGCCACTAAGGTAAACAGGAAAGAATTATGATAGAAAGGAATCCAACCAAGGTTGAGTGCGTATGAGGTATGCAGGACTTACCGATGAGCCGGAAAGAAGAAAACGGGAACATGGAAACCCTCGCGACTTCAAAGTTATGCAGCAATTCACTTCCGAGACGGCTGCCCGGCAATGGGCAAGGAGAATGTTTGCCCAGGGGTATGAAGAAGATACCATCGGCAAGGGCTGGAAATATGGCTATACCTTTTCAATCCGAAGTTAGTTCGTAGCTTGTTCCGCCGAAGGTTGCCGCTCGTGACTGTGGCGCACAAAGCAAAGGTAACACGCGCCGAATGTGCAAAGAAGTCTGGGACAAGATTTTGAGGGCCTGCTGGCAGCATCACGACGCCCGCCGCGGCTGGAACTTCTCGAAGTACGCCGACGATTCCGGCCACCTGGTGCCGCTCGCGGCATTGAGGAAATGAGCCCCACACCCCGAACGACCAAGTGCCCCAGCCGTTTTTGGCCCCTTTTCTGTTGACTTTTGCTCAAAACCATGTTAAAATACCCCCCAAAATGGAACAGCGTGGAATAATGCGGAAAACCCAATTAATTACGACCCCACCCCAAAATTTATCCCGTGAGATGATCTTACCTCCCTATAAGGCACCTATCTCACTGGGATTGCCCATCTTGCCAACCCAACACCATATACGCAAGAATCGAGCATCAAGAATCGAGAATCCAGCTACTTACGTGCCTATAACGCACTCGACAAGTGTCGAGAATCCTCTACAAATTCGCCCTTTTCTGCAAAACAAACCCAATTTGCCAACAGCCGAATTCTCGCAACCGCTGTTCTACAAACAACTTACGAAAATCTGTACCCCTTCGGCAACCCAAAAAACAAACCCAAAACAAACCCAACCTGTCGCGGCGAAGCCTCCTTGCCGCGCCGAAATGCTCCACGAAGCCGGGCTGGCGAAGTCGGATCAAACCCAATTTCAAAAGGAATGTTTGCCCAGTCCAAGCAACCCCAACGCAGGAGAAGTTTCGCAGAAATGCCAACGAGCCTCGTCGTGCCGACCCCGGCTGAACCCTTTTTATCTGTTTGGCCCTGTCTTTGCTTCAGCCCCTTGTTTCGCTCCAGTCGCCGGTTCCTGGGCCGCTGGTGCTGCCGCTGTGCGGCCGAGCGCGATAGCCATTTGGCGCACGTATTCGCTTGTGTCGTACTTGGCAGTCCACTCCACCACCTTGCCAAAACCACCGCCCTGAGACCGTGCCAGCACAAGTACGGCCATCAACCGGCACGGCCAGTTACTATCGTTCAGATTCTTCGATATAACATCGGTAAGCTCGTAGTCCAGCGGAAAAGAAAGCATCCCGGCCATAGTATGCACCTTCACGACCCAATCATCATCGGCAAGACTGCGTACCAGTGCGGATTTCAACAAGTCCGGCATCCAGTCGCCGTGAGTGAATTTGTAAAGCGGCTCCCGGCCGGCCATCGCATACTGCTCCATTAGAAGGCCTATGAATAGCTGTGCGGCCCTTATTTTTTGGCCCTGCTGACCTTTGAAAAGTGAATCAAGTCGGTTCTGCAGATATCTGCCGGTGAGTTCGACGCCCGGACGCTTTACAACGGCCTTTGCCGGCTCTACGTCGAACAGCCGGTTTATTGTTTTGCCCTCGGCGGTGATTACGGGGTCAATAAAGACGGTAAACTCTATGTCCAGCGAAGCCTGCGGATAATTGAACAGCATTTGGCGAAGCCGGCCCGTAACAAGAGGCAGTGGAACGAAAAAGCTCTGACCCGGCTTAACCGGTGAGGACGGCCGAATCTTGACGGATGCGAGGTTCTGTATGTTTTGCTCAAGGTCGCCGCTGACCGCGGCATCGACCCTGATATTACCCTTGAAGAGCCCATCATCGGAAATGACAAGGGGTTCACTCGAATTGTTTGTTATTGCCGCCATGCCGTCGAACTTGCTGCCGTATGAGAACTTGTCCCCGCGCAGCTTCAGCTGGACAGAGATTATCTGCGCCGGCCTGAGGAATGCCGGCACAATCGACTGGCCGAACCTGTTCCTGAGGGTCGTCAACAAGACACTCGGGTCAATTGGCGGTAAGTAATGTTCCTCCTGCCGGGCCAGAATCTCTTTGGCGCGTTCGGCTTCCAGCGAGCCGGGGTCTCTTGCGATTGCAGACTTTAAAGCCTCAACCGCCGGGCTTTTTTGTTGGCCGGCCAGATATATCTGAGCAAGCGTTAAATCGGCTATTTGAGTGCGCTGGTAATTATCGACCAGCAGCTTGGCCCAGTCCGTTTGCCCGTTCATTACAAGCGAATAAGCCAGAATAGCGGCAGCCGTCGGGGAGTTAGGCTCCTTCGCGTAAGCTTTATTGGCCCATTCGAGCGCTTCGTTAACATCGGGCGATGCAAAGCAATAAAACCACGCAAGCTGCTCGGCAGTGACCTTGCGGGAGTACTTATCTGCGGCGGCCTGTCTTCTATCCGCCCGGGTTTCTTCCAGAAGCTCTCGTGCTTTTTCCGCCGCGGCTTTGAGTATCTGGTCTGCCTGCTCTTTGTCGCCGACTTTGGCAGCCGCCCTGCCCGCAATGGCCTCGAGGAACAGGTCGAAGCGGCCGGTTTGTCGCTGCTCCGAGGCAATCTGCAGGCACCTGTATTGGTTTCGCTGCGTATTGTAACAGCTAATCGCCCAGGGAATATATATGGAAGCCGGCAGGGCAGCCGACGGATTCAGGAACCTGGACAGGTTGGCGGCGTACTCATAGGCGTCTGCGGCCACATCGTAAAGCTGCAGCGCCTCGGCGTACCGGGCAAGACTCAGAGCGGCTTCAATGTCCAGCGGATTTTGACCAAGCGCGAGTCTGAAATGTTCCACGTATGCAACCGGTGGTATCTGCTTGCCCACAAGCTCAACCAGCTTTGCGAAGGCAAGCCTGTTGTATTCGTTGCGGTTATAGGCATACAAAAAGTAGGATTGTGCAGCTTTTAGATCGGCTTTTTCCGCCTTCAACAGGCCCAGCTCGGCAGCCAATTCGGAACCTAAAAGGCTGTTTTTGGCGCCGAGGCTATTGAGGAATTCCTCGATAAGCTTCTCCCGCTCCTCGCGAGAGTTCGCCCGTTGGAGCAGATACCAGACGGCTTTTCGGGCGACCTCGAGGTCCGCCGATTCATTCACATAGGTCGCAAGCAGTTGGCGCATCAACTCGGAATAGTCGTGGTCGGGGTGCCGGGCGGCAAGTCTAATCATCTCGGGCAGGACATATTTGGCCCTGACATCCAGCTTAATCGCGGAGGTTAAAAGGGCAATCGCCTGCTCGAGCTGCGGCCCGGTGACATCCTGCGAGGCAGCCAGCTCGTAAGCAAGCTCGTAAAATACCTGTCCGACGGACGATGAAGACAGTTGTTCGAAGTCCGGAGGCTCCTGAGCGTGGCAGCAGGTACAAAAGCACAACAGCGCAAGCGCAAAGGCACAGAAACAAGGCGCAAGATGCTTATTCCTTACCAAGCCGTTATTTATGCGATTACGACTGTTCGTATACATTCGTTTTCCCGGTCAAGGGCAACGATTCTGCGACCTTTCAGGGCGGGCGTACCGAACGCAGAAAACCGCTTCTGCAAGCCCGCCGTGCGGCATTCAGCCGCAGAAGGCGTCCGTAATTAGGTATTTCGGGCGATTACTCTTTTTGCTTTACGTATTACGTATAATGAGGGCCAAAGTTGGGTATTTTTCCGGATTTGGCCAATCTTGCCTTGCCGAGCGCATTTATCTGACGAAATGCCGTTTTTGTGCGTGCCGCTTTACTAAGACAGGCGCCCAACCCTATTTTTTACCGCATCTTACAGTTAACTTAGGTCAGTACTATTTGCCGGCTGTTTACCGCCAGTGAACAGGGAAAGCATTTCGATGCGCAGCAGTTTTGCGATAAGCAGGAAAGTTGCCGCCGAGACAGGAATTACGGTAAGCAGCTTGAACAGGTCGGGCCAGGCCCTTGTGAGCCAGAAAGCGGCGCCCGCCGCGGCGAGCATACAGGCCGATGCGAAAGCCGTTTTCAGTATTGCCGCGCCGAGTGCTTCGAGCACGGAATGCCCGAGCCGGCGCCGCAGAAGCACGATGAGTATTGCTACCTGCAGGTAGGAGCAGGCGGCGGTAGAGGCCGCCAGTCCGCCGGCGCCGAGAGGCCATATCAGGGTCAGGTTGAGCAGGAAGTTGGCCGCGACAGCGATGACACCCGTGCGGACGGGTGACCTGGAATCCTGGAGCGAATAAAAGGCCCTGACCAGAATGTGCTGCATAAAATAGCCGGTGATTCCCACCGAGTAGAAAGCGAGCGCCGCCGCGACGGCGGGCGTATCTTTGGCCTGGAAGTTGCCGTGTTGAAGCCATACCGAGATAAACGGCCTGGCTATCAGGACCAGTCCGAGCGAACAGGGCACGGCAATGAAAATCGCGCCCCGAACGCCGAGCGAGACCGTTTTGCACAGGCCCTGGTAATCCTTCTTTGCCGCCTGTGCGCTCATAACGGGAAAAAGGGCGGTCGCCAGCGAGATGCCAAAGACGCCCAGCGGCAGTTGGTAGAGGTGCTGGGCGAATGCGAGATAGGAAACCGAACCTCTCCAGAGAGGATATTTGATTTGGTGACCGAGCAGGGTGAAGAACTGGCCTTTGGCCGGTGAGCCTGAAAACCACCACGCCACGAGGTCGTCGAGCAAGGTGTTAATCTGCGTTACGGCCAGTCCCACTATCATCGGTCCCATCAGGCGCAGAATTCTTTTGTAAGGGTCGGAATAAATCTCCCAGGCCATTCGCAGCGACAGGCCCGTTTTGCGGAGAGGTCGAAGCTGAACGAGCAGCTCGAGCACGCCTGCCATGAGTACCGAGACGGCCACGACGAAAAGCTGCTTGACCGTCGGCTCGCTGAAGCTAAAGATTATTTTCTGGGAAGCCGCTGCGGCCGCTGCCTGCGTGTGGACGGGAAACAGCCACGCGGCCGCAAGCGAACCGGCGATGATGCACAGATTCATTATAATCGGGGCGGCCGCGGGGGCGGCGAAATGCTTATGGACATTGAGGACGCCGGCGATGACCGCCACGAGGCAGATAAAAATCATATAGGGCAGGGTAACGGCCGTCAGCGACAGTATCAATCGGGTCTCGTCATTGGCGCCGAAGTAACGGTACATAAGCCAGATGAGACATTCGCCGAGCAGCACGATTCCGGCCAGCAGGACAAACAGGGTGGTTATGACGGTGTTGGCGAGGCGTTCGGCGGCGGCTGAATCCTTATGGAGCTGTTCGGCGTAAACGGGGATAAACGAGGCGGAGGCGGCGCCTTCTCCGAAAAGCCGCCGGGAAAGGTTCGGGATTCTGAATGCGATGAACCAGGCGTCGAGGAGCGTGCCGGGGCCGAATACGATGGCGTAAACGCTGTCCCTTGCAAAACCGAGCACGCGGCTTATCGCCGTCAGAGCCGCAATCTGCCTAAATCCTTTTATCATCAGCTCGTCCCTGATATTTCGTATTCAACAGTTTGTCTTTCGGCCGGGGAGCTCACGAGACGTGTCTTAGCGTTTGCGAGACGCCCAGACGGGCCAGACCGTGCTTCGGGACGCTGCGCGTCATTCCGAAGGGCCTGCACCGCCCGACGTTATTCAGCAACCCTACCGAAATCATACTGACCAGAAGGCTTGAGCCCCCGTAACTTACAAGCGGCAGAGTCAGGCCCGTGATAGGCATCAACCCCACGGTCATACTGACGTTGACGATGACTTCAACCGCAAACATCGCCACGATGCCGATTGCGACCAGTCTGCCGAACGGGTCGGTATTGTTTCCGGCGATTTCCACGCCGCAGGCGATAACAACCGCATACAGGGCGAGCAGGCCGAGGCATCCGAGGAAGCCCCACTGATGGGCGATGACGGCGAATATGAAGTCATTATGCCTTTCGGGCAGAAAGTTGTATTTGACGAAGGGGCCTCGGCGGAAGCCGTAGCCGGTTTTTCCGCCGGAGGCAACGGCGTACTTGGAGCGGATAAGCTGGTAGCCCTCCCTGTTTTTCCACTGCTTTGCGCTGAATTGGGTGCCGACCAGAATCCTGCCCAGGGTCGGGTACTGCTCGGCCTTGCGCTGCACCCACTCGAACTGAAGCAGCACGCTGCTTATTCTTATGCGCTGGTAATGATTCATCAGGCCCCAGAGAAAGGGACTTATTAGCACCGCCAGCAGGACGATTATGAGCAGGTGCCTGACCTTTGCGCCGGCAACAAAGAGCATGGTGAACAGAATGGGCATCATCAGCAGGACCGTGCCGAGGTTCGGCTCGGCAAGTATCAGGACCATAGGCAGAAGCGTCAGAAGGAAAGGTCCAATAAGGGCCCTGAAGCTGCGGTAGTTGCTGCGGTACCGCAGGTACCAGGCCAGGGCCAGGATGTAGGCTATCTTGCAGATTTCCGAGGGCTGCAGCGCGGGCAGATCGCGGCCGGCCACTTTGAACTGGATCCACCTGTGGGTTCCGTTTCTTTCGGGGACAAAGGGGAGGTCCACGAGGTACCTGCCGACAAGCAGCAGGGCCAGAAGAAGGAGCACGATACCGAATATCCAGTAGCTTAATATCCCGAATCTCCGGTAACTGACGAGATTGACGGCGATAAAGCCGGCCATGCTGAGGGCGGCGAAGATAAGCTGTTTCTTCCAGTAGACGGCCAATTCACCGGTCTGGCCCGCCGGGCCTGGCTGTGCGGGGTGTCCGACCGAGTAGACAGCCGCGACCCCGACGGCGACCAGCGCAAGAACTGCCGCCAGCAGTATGAGCCTGATTAGTGCAAGTCGCCCTTTTAAGAAATTATGCATGGGCGCAAAATAACATAGAACGGCGGAAATTGCTATATGAACCGCAAAATTGTCGAAAAAACGCGTTTTTTCGGCCAAAAATGGGCCCCAGGCCAGCCGGCAGGGCCGGCAATGGGCCTCCAAAGCCCTGTTTTATCGGCAAAAAGGGGGCGGAATAGGGCTTGGGCGGCTTTTTCGGCCGAGCTGTAATTTTTTTAAATTTTTTTTGTTTTTTTCACATTTTTGCCCTTGATTTGAATTCGGGCTTGTGGTAATATACAGTCAGCCTTCACCTGTAGGTAGTAACTGTGCTATAGTAGTGAGTTAGTATATAGCACGCATTTTCGCCGATGGGCGGGAAAGGAGGTATGGAGGAGCGGAACAAGTATGGGGTACTTTTTCTGCCCGGCTATTCCTGCCGGCCGGGGTGTGTCATTGAATTAGATTTTTATGTTTGGGCAGGAAAAGTTTGTTAGCAAAAAACCAAGATAGTGCAGGGTGTGTGGCCCTGCAAAAAGAAGAGAAGAAAGGAAGGTTGAATTATGAGAAAGATTGCTTTTGTTTTGGCGGCATTTTTGATGGCCGCGCCGGCTTTTGCAGCCGTGGACGTCACGATTACGGCGACTCCCGGCGACGCGAATGCAACCGTCAGCTTCACCAACGACGAGGCGCAGGGCAAGGTCCGTGCGTTCGCGCTGGAGCTGAGCGTTGACGCCGGCACTATCAAAGCCGTCGAGTGCCTTGCTGCCGGCTACTATGTTTATCCTGGCAGCATCGAGATTGACGGCGGCACCGTTACCGACTGGGGCACGTGCGTCGCATCCGGCATCGACAGCAACCTGGTGATTATCGAGATGGGCTCGCTGTATGCCGCTGCCGACCCGATGCATCCGACTGCACCTGACCAGTATGGGCCCCTCCTGAAGGTTACCGTGTCGGGAAACTGTAACCTTTGTGTTGGTGAGAACGCGCTTCGCGGCGGAGTCGTGATGGAAGACCCGGCTGAGCCTCCTACGACCAATTTGCCGCGTTGCGAGCCAGTTACGCCCGACGTTCTGTGCTACGCCGGCCAGCCTGATGTAGCCCAGTGGGACCTTGTCGGTCAGCCTGAGTGCTGGTGCTATGCGAGACAGTGCCTCGGCGATGCCGACGGCCTGCCGTATGGTAAGAACAACTACTGGGTGGCAATCCTTGACTTGGCAATCCTGAAAAGTGCCTGGAACAAGCCCAAGGAGCAGCTGGTTGGCAACGAGATTTGTGCAGACTTTGACCATCAGCCGTATGGCAAGAACGACTATCGTGTTGCGATCCTTGACTTGGCAATCCTGAAGGCCAACTGGAATATTACCAATGGTCCTGCCGGGACCTGTCAGCCAGGCAATAGGGCTCCGTAAGAGTCGGGTAGCAGCGACTGAGCAAAGAGTGATTTTGTAAGCATAAATGCAGTTTCGAATGTCTGACATTCGAATTAAGTTCGTTTTCGAAAGGAGAAGATGATGAAAAAATTGATAGTTTTAGTTTTAGTGCTCTGTATGACCTCTGGAGCATATGCAGCACTCAGTGGTATTGAACTCTCAGTTGACGGGGTGACTAATGGTCCCGGCATTGTGATGGAGATAGAACTCGGGATCAGTGAGTACCTCGGGATCGATGTGCACGGGCCTGCAGGTTACTCGTACACTGGCTACGTGATCATCGAGGAAGCAGGCGGCGCCGGCGGCGAATGGGTTACCGATCAGGAGCATCCTGCGGTTCTTAGGCCGGCAGCAGGAGATGACGCCGCTATGATCGTGCCGTATTTTGAAGGTGGCTGGGGCGACGGTTATGAAGTGACCGCAGCCGCCTTTACAGGTGATCCGGCCGGTGGCAAGCAGTTCCAGATGCTTTACCATTGTCTCGGACCCGATTCCGAATGGGTAAGGATCTCACTGTGGGATGTTAATGAAGATGATCCTGATTATCTTGTAGGGCAGGATTTTATTCTCATTCACCAGATTCCTGAGCCGATGACGATTGCGCTGCTGGGTCTTGGAGGTCTGTTTGTGCTGCGTCGTCGCAAATAAGCGAGGTCACAGGCAAAAGAGTTGTTTGTTAAAAAGGGAGGCGGGCCGCAAGACTCGCCTCCTTTTAATGGGAGGGAACAGATGGCGAAAAAAATGGGGGTGATAATAGCGGCAATTCTAATATTTTCTTCGGGGGCCGGCGCGGCCTTAACGCTTTCGGTGAACGGGGTGGACCCGCCCGGCGGCGAGGTTTGGTTGCCTTTGGGCGAGAGTCTTGTTATCGGGGTGTGGGGCGACGGGGCGGATATCAATCCGAGCGGGTGGCTGCTGGTTGAGGGCCCGGGCGCCATTAACGGCTACGATATGCTTTACACCGGCGACTCGCCCCTCTACAAAGACCTCGAAGTGCTTGCGCAGGAGAGCCAGGTAACGTCGGAGGAGTACCTTCAAAGCTGGAGCGACTACCTCGAAAGGCCCTCGCTTTCGGACATGGCGCGCTGGGCTCTGGTTCATAACGGCCTGCCGGCAGTGCCTGTGAACGGGCTGGCCATTGACCAAATCATATTCTCGGGCAACGACAATGGAGACGTCCTTGTGACACTGATTAACGCGGACCTGGTCGGGGTTTACGATACGCTGCTCGTTCACGTTCCCGAGCCTATGACGGTGGCGCTGCTCGGGGTGGGAGGGCTGATGCTGCTGCGCCGGCGAAAATAAGGCGTGCCGACAACAGCAAGAAATTTCAAAGGCGAGTCTTTTGACTCGCTTTTTTTTCTTGCATCTTTTGGCGGCTGCGTCTAAGATATTTGCGTCGCTTTTTGAAAGAAGTCAGGAGCCGGATTATGAAGCAGTTGGTGGCGCTGGTGGGATGTGCCGTTTTTCTGATGGGGCTTTCAGGCTGCCGAAGCGCGAACCCGGGCGTTGATGTGGTTGTTGAAGGGGGCGGCGAATTCCCGCAGGCCCTTGTCGGCCGATGGCAAGCGGACAAGAACCAGTGGGAGTTTGTTTTTGAGCCGGATGGAACGATTTCATCGGCGGTGATTGACAGCGGCTTTATCAGGGTAGTGCCGAGCAGGGGAACCGCTACGGTTCCGACCAGGATGGGAGGCAAGGCCGTCTACAAGCTGGGCCGATGGACAGTCAGCTACTCGGCGAGCAGTCGTGAATTAGCAGTGGAGGTTGTTGTAGACTTTTTCCACATAGATATGGGTGCTGATTGGCTGGAAGGCAACAGCACCGATTTGTTCGCCGGCCCGGTTTCAGAGGATTGGCAGCAGTGGCGGGCGGAATGGATTAGCTTTCCAAAATATATTGCTTTTACCCCCGAGCCGGGCGAGCTGCCTGTTGACCCTCTTGATACCGTAACCGAACTGGTTTTCAAAAAAGTCGCGGGTCAAGCTAATTGAGCGGCCCTTTGTATTTTGATTTTTTAAACTCGAGAAGCTCAAGATACTGCTGGAGCGCTGCGGCGGCCTGTCCCTGGTTGTGCTGTGAGAAGAAGCCGACGGCCCTTCGGGTCGCTTGCATTGCCGCATCGAGCTGGCCGGCCAGCTCGAGGGCCTGTATGACCTTAAAGTGGTTCGGCAAAATCATTGGGTCCAGATTCACGGCCTGCTGAAAGTAGCCGGCGGCTTCGGCAAACTTCTGGTTCTCTGCAAGGAGGTCGCCGAGGTTGACGAGCGTATTGACAGACTGCGGGTTTTTTTCCAGTTGCCCGTGGAATTCTTTGACGGCGATGTCGGATTCGGCGGACGCCTCCTGCAGTCTGCCCAACCCCCTCAAGGCGGTGCTTAGGCTGTAGTGAATATTCGCCATATTATTCTTGAAATGCAGCTTCTCATTATATGCCAGCGCATCTCTGAAGTTTTGAACCGCCTGCTCAAGTTTGCCTTGCTGGGCCAGGATTAGGGCCATATCGTTATAGGCCTTGATTGACATCGTGGGGTCGGCTTGCAGCACCTTTTTATATCGGGCGATTGCCCCGTCCCAGTTGCCCTGTTTTTTTAGCTCTTCCGCCTCTTCGAGGTATCTGTGAGCCAGCAGCTCCGCGGAGCTTCTGCGTGCTACCGGCGCGAGAAGATTTTCAACCGGGGCGTAATCATCGGCAAGAACGATATGTTGTGCTTTTTCTTTTACCTGCTCAATATCATCATCGCTGAATATCCACAAATCCAGGCTTGCCTGCCTGTAGTCGCTGCTGAGGTTGTCAAGTTTTAGCTGCCGCATAGCGGCAACAATCACAAAAGTATTCCGCGCGGCGCGTGGGCGGTCCGCTTCTGTAACTACATAGACATAGGGAAATGTTTTTTCGAGAGTGGAGACAAAAGCCCCCAAGAATAAGCTGCTGTCAAAGACGTCGATAAGCTCAACCATATATACGCCGTCATCGGTGAGCAGCTTGACGAGTTTGTCATTGAATTCTTTTGTCGTGAGCTGATACGGTATGGAGTAGTCGTTCAGGGCATCTTCGTAGATGAAATCGTAGCGGGTTATCTGGCCGGTATTTCTTTCCCGGCGTAACAGCTCATCTACATAGTTTCGGGCGTCCATTGCATAAGTTTGAATAGAAGTGTCCCTGGCCAGGCCGAAGGCCATCATGGCAGCTTCAGTTACGCGCGGGTCGATTTCTGCGACGTCAACGCGACTTCCGGGCCAGACTTTTTCAACATATCGAGGAAAGACATAGCCCCCTCCCCCTATCACAAGAACCGAGAGCTTCTGCTTACCACCACTTAGCCGGTGAGTGACGGCGGCGTAAATCTGCTCATAAGAGTACTGCAAATCCAGGATGTCGCCCATGGCTATCTCGCTATGCATCAATTTGTCCTGCATAAAGGCCCGTTTATCAGGGTTATCAGAGAGTCTCTTGACGGCGATATAGCAATACTGGCTCTCATCCTGGTAAAGAATCTTTGGGTCGGTTTTCTGTCTGAGAGCAAGGGCGGCCCCGGTGTTTTTTGCCCAGTCGGCAGGCGTCATACCCATTGTTAGAGCAAGTATGAACACCAGCGCCCAGGCATAAAGGGGCCAGAACCTTATCTGGTAACAGAGGGCCATCAGCAGTAGTGTTGCTGCGATTATCCAGATGATAGCGACGGTGCCGGCTGCAGCTATCAGGTAATATCCTGCTGCGAAAGTCCCTGCAATGCTCCCTGCCGCACCCCAGGCGTAGATATCTCCCACGGTCCTGCCGGTGGCCAGACCGCGGTCAAGGGCCGTTTTGGCGACTACGGGGCTTATCGTTCCCAACAGGACCGACGGCAGCAGAAAGACAAGCGATACGTGGGTAAAAGTGCGAGCGGGCCAGCTAAAACGCCACAGCCATATCCACTCGCCGACGAGGTTGTTCAATATGACCGTTACGACGCAAGCCGCCGATGAAATTGCGAAAAGGGTGGCTAAAGCCTTTCTGGCGGGAAATCTGTCGGCTATGCGGCCTCCGAGATAATTGCCTATGGTAATGCCGGCCAGGACCACCCCTATCACCGCTGTCCACGTGTACAGGGATGAGCCAAGGTGCCTGGCAATCAGACGCGCTGCCACCAACTCCAGCACCATAATGCAAAAACTGGAGATAAATACCGTCGCGCTGGGTATGACAATTAAGAGAAAACTTCTTGACTTGCTCATATTTACCTCGTTTCTTGTATATCAGGCGAAAGTATTATAGCAGGACCTCTCGAGGCGAACAAGTCTATTCTAACAGCTATAGCAGCTTAGTAGCTAAAGTAGGGAGTGCCGGCCGAATCCGTTCCAGTCCAATTCAGCTTGATAGTTTTGGTTGCGGGCTTATATATCCAGCCGTAAAGGTTGGTCAAAAGAGGCTCCTCAGGGAAGGCTTCGCTATTGTCCACTAGTTTTATCACGCTTTGGCCGCTAAATGGATTCGCAGGCATTTTCGACAGGTACTTGCCCTCTGTAATCATTTGAATTGTGAACGGATGATTTGACGGTGACAACGATGGGTCATTACCGGGATAACCGGGAGGAACGCCGTGACGCGCCGCGTACAATTCGATAGCGGTTCGGAGTATCCGAAGATCGGCTTTTGCCGCACTTTCTTTTGCACGTACTGTGTGGTCCTGAAATTGGGGTACCACAATGGCCGCCACAATACCGATGACAGCTATCACTATCAGCAGCTCAACTAACGAAAATCCCTTTTTCATTTTCGGGCCCCGATACGACCTTTCCGGTTTTCCCTCTGCTCATCTTATCGTCCGGCAGAGGGACGCACTTTGGGGCGAAAAGCGTTATGGGACCCTTAAAAGGGAAAAGATTGTGCCGTTGCAGGGATTACTACTGGTATCAGCCGGTTTGAATCAGGCTGCCTCGCATCCCTGGGCCGGGCATATATCCGACGTGAAGACTCCCCCGCAAATTTCAGCGCAAAGCGTTCTTCGGCAGGTAAAAAATTCCCGGACTTATGGCAGTGCCGTCGGGATAGGGCTTACTACCGTCAGCCTCTTTCGAAATCCTCATCGGTACGACTTGCGAAGGCGAATAATCCGCAACGTGTCCATCCACATAGCCGGCGTGCAGCTTAATCTTGAGGGCGCCTGGATTGAAGGTGTTCGGATCAACACGAGCAGACCAATAGGCCGAGTCAAACATGTTGACCGGCTCGCCCGGCGTGACTGATGCGCCTTTGAACGCCTCACAACTGCCGTACGAATTCAGGCTGCGCCAATGCCCGTAGCCGAAGTAGTCACTTACGAGCAATTTGCTCCTGCTTTGGCCGGCTGACGGCCCTTTGAACAGACGGCCGTTCTCCAGAATCCCCAAGTAGTTCCAGTAGAAACAATATGTCCCGAATACGGGGTCCTTATTGGGGTCGGTATCCGGATTGTCCCAGGCTTCGCCGGCGTCCCATGAGGCCTGCAGGTGGGGGTACCTGACGGGCGCGCTCGGGCAAAACATGACGCCTGCATCCTCTATATAATCCCGCAGGTATGCGCTCATTGAACGATTCAATCCGGGGTCGCGTTTCCAGTAGGCGGTCAGCATTCGGGGGTCCTGCCAGTGCCAGCTCCCGCCGAATCCTATGGTGGCGACGGATTCCGGGTATCTGGAATCATTATCGATTGCGTAGAGGTTCAGGCCGCTGACAATCTGGCGCTGGTTGCTCATGCCGAGCACTGCGCGTGCCTGCCGGCGCGCCTTACCCAGCGCCGGCAAGAGGATGCCCATCATCACTGCGATGATGCCCAGCACCACCATCAGTTCGGTCAGGCTGAATCCCTTCCCGCCTTTGGGCCTTACGGCGCGCCCGTCCCCCTGCGAGCTGACGCAGCTTCTTTGCACAACATCGTACCTCTGCCCCCATATTCATTCAGTAATACGTCAATCTAATCCATTGCGGAGCTGTTGTCAACAAAAATTCGCATTATTTAAGCTGCATGCGCAAAAAATCAGGGCCACGAACCGCCTGTTCGTGGCCCTAAACCCAGCTCCACCTGCGCCTTACCGCCTCTATTCGGCCCAGTCTAACTGCTGCAGCCACTTATCCGCCAGCATAGCGAAATCGAGCATGTTCACTATGCCGTCGCGGTTATTATCTTCGGGAATCGGCCATTCGCTCATACTCGCGTAGGCCGTGCCTCCGTAGGCGCCCATATTAATCCTGCCGCCGTTGGGCGTCCGCTCCTGCCCCGGATTCGCGGCCGGGTCGCCGCCATCCACACAGGCGCTGGTCACATCATCGAGCACCCACACGTCATGCGCCGGCCAATACCGCCCCCGCTCGCTCTTCAGGTGGTAATCCCCGCCCGCCGCATCAGCAAACATCGCACCCGGAGCGTATTCGTAAAGTTCGCGGACTTCCTCAGCCGACAAAGCGCGGTCGTAGATGCGCACATCATCGATCATTCCGTCAAGGTAATACAGAGTTTCCGATACGTTACTAACTCTGCCGAAGTTAACTTTGTAGTCGCTGCCCGACCCGACAAACTTAATAGGCTCGCCCGAACAAGTTCGGCTCGCGTTCAACTGCCCATCCAGATATATCGCCTGTGTCGTCCCATAACGAACGGCAACTACGTGATACCACCTGTTTTTCGCCAGGACGTCTTCTGAACGCAAGTCGTCGTCCGCGCTCGCGGTCTCCATCGCGAACTTTACCTTACCGTCAACTGCATTTCTGAAGATGCCATAGCCTGTATTCAGCTCATGGACACTCCAACAGGACCATTGAAGGTCGAGGATAAATTCAGCTGTGCTGGTCGGGTCTTTATCGAAGTAAACCCAGCATGCTGCCGTAAAATCATTCTGAGGCAGCCAGATTGGGGTGTTATTTGGCAGAGCGACATAATCATTTATGCCGTCAAAGCTCAATGCGCCTGCGATTTTTCCGGTTGTCCAGACGGGGCCGTTGACCAGGGTGCCGTTGTTAGTACCGGCGGAGTCATAGGCCGTCGTTCCGCTGCCCTCATCGAAGTTCCAGCAGGAAACGAGGCCTTCTGTAAGCGTGGCGGCGCCTTGCTGTGTCCAACTGTATAGCGCCTGGCACTGGAAGAGGTCGCCGTCGGTATTGTTGTAGAAGATGCAGTTGCTGATATCCGGCTGGCTGCCGGCGTAGGCCGCGATTCCGAAATCGTTATCTACCACCGTCAAATTGCTGAGGGTGGGCGAGGCGGCCGCTATAAAAGCGGCACGAAAGCTGTTACGAATGACAAAATTCTTCAGTACGCTGTCCGACCCTTCAGCCGTATAGAACGAGACCGCGTAATCCATTGGAGTTTCGAGCACAGGCACACCAGCGGCAGTCGCCACGCCCTGCACCGTTATGGCCTTGCCGTCAAAATCTATGGCCTGCTGATACACGGCCGGATAGACCAAAACCGTGTCCCCGTCGTTGGCCTCATCAATCCCCTTCTGAATAGTCGCAAATGCCGTCTCCAGAGTCGAGCCGTCGTTTGAATCGCTGCCATTGACACCGTCAACGTAATAGGTAGCCGTAATACCGGGAGGTTCACCCCCATAAAGCTGCCGGACTTCCTCTGCCGACAAAGCCCGGTTGTACACCCGGACATCGTCGATCTCGCCGTCAAAGAAATACTGAAGAGTGCCAGCAGCGTTGGCGCAGCCTATGAGTAAATCTTGGTTTGAGTCGTTTATTGGTCCCCCCGGGTCAGGGTCATCCCTGGATAAAGGAGCCTGATTCCCATCGATGTAAATGCTGCCTTTGGAACCTGTATAGATTCCTACGATCTGATGCCAGCAGTCGTCATCCACAACCGTGCTGCTTGTCTTGACTACCTGTGTGTTACCCAGACTGTATGAAAAGGTTATTTTGCCATCATTCTTAAGGCTGAGAAAGAACGAATCATTCCAATTGTCCCCGTCAAAATGCAAATACTTATGTATAACGCCTGTGTCGATACCTGATCCAACCGTCTTGAGCCAGGCGGTTAGCGCAAGGGCATTCATTCCGTCCAGACTGGGGTCATCATTCACCCGAACGTAGTCATCTATGCCGTCAAAGCGCAATGCGCCTGCGATTTTTCCGGAAGTCCAGACGGGGCCGTTGACCAGCGTGCCGTTGTTAGTACCGGCCGAGTCATAAGCCGTCGTTCCGCTGCCCTCATCGAACTTCCAATGGCCAACCAATCCATCTTGGGTCCAGTACGAAACCCAGATATCACGTGGTTCTCCACTTAAAAACCTGTTAAAGTGAAGAATCGTGCCGCCGCTGCTCATGCTTGGAGCGGCGCTGTGGCCGCCGGGAGTGTCCAAAAATGACAGATGTTCAGCAAGGCCAAAAGGCTGGTCCAGGGCCTCTCGCGTGGTCTTAAATAATTGGATTGCCCCATTCGGGCCAGAGTCAAAGTACAGCGTAAGACCGTCGGTTGAAATCGAGGGAGCGCCTTCGGATGCGCCTGTGTTAATCTCTGTAAGATTCCTGACGTTGGCGAACGGCGAACTTCTATCAGGTCGCACCGCCGTCCAGATATCAAAGTCGCCCTGTCCGCCCGCTATATTCTTTGAACAAAAGAAGATTATCGATTCGTCGGCGGTCAGGCTGGGTCCGGCAACATTGCCCAGAGCGCATAGTTCGCCTATGTCGGCACCCTGCGGCCACGCATCGGTTGCGCTGGCCCGTTCGCTCATCTTCAACTTCCATGTCGGCCCCTCTTCGTGATAGTACATCCGCAGATTGTCAGGTGAAACCCACGGCGAAAGAAGATGCCGCCCGGTTGATTTAAGCACTTCGGTTACTGACGTAAATGGCCCCGTTGGCTCGTCACGTCGTGCCTCGTATATACGCGCGTAGAAGTAACTGTCGGTGTAAAGCCTCCCAAAGTAAAGTGACAGCCCGTCGAAGGACAAAAATGGTGCCCACTCGTCGTACTGCGTGTTGACCTGATCCACGGGTACGGGTTCGGTCCATGCAGCCAAGGCCTGCCCACGAATAGCCAAGGCAATCAATACTGTTACAACTACCTGTCTAACTTTTTCCGCCTTCATAAACGCCTCCCTTTCTTTCAGATTTTTCTACTTTTGTCACTTGCCCGCTTTTTGGCGGGTCACGAGTCATGGGTCACGAGTCGCCAGTTGCAGCAGCCAGAGGATGCCGGGGCTTGCCCGGCGTTTGCCTGCGTAACTGCCGCTGATTCGCGGCTGAACGAATTCGCCGCCGGGCTGGTCAATATTCTGCAGATAAGAGAACCTCAACTGTCCTTCTTTGCCGTCACTTGTCGAAATCGTTATTGCATCGATAACATCCGTTTCCATATCAATGGTATAAACGAGCCTGCCCTGGCCGCAGGTCAGGATAACTTCCGCCTTTAGCTCTCCGCCGTTGTATTTCGTCTCGGACCACACCCGTTGCTCCGCGGCGTCCCGACGGACCGTATCAATCGCATGCAGTCCCATCCAGGGCCTGGTGAGTCCTTTGAAGAAGGTGCCTGCCCGGTAGCTGGCGGCCACGTTGCCGCTTTCGTCATAGACCAGCGCCTCGACGCCGCTGTCGGCAATCTTGTGATGGCTGCCGACTCTGATTATGAGCCAGGGGGTGTGGGCCTGGCTCTGGGCATACACAAAGGGTAAACGTCCAACACCCGAAACTCTTTCTGCGTTTATCCGACCCTCGACCGCAAAGTAAGTCCAGCCCCGTTTATGCATCTGGTCGCGATTGTCGATGGTTTTTGCGCCCGCCGGCCGGTCGTACAGAAAATATTCCTCATCCAGCAGGTGCTCGTGACGGACTATCTGCGAACTACTGCCGTTTTCCTTTCCGTCTGCTCTGGCGATGACCAGCAGCCCCTGTGCTGTATCGGCGACGTAGTCGATCTGTGCGCCGCGGCCGTCCACGCGGGAAAGGAACTCCGTCAATTCCGGTGTATCGACAGGCAGCCGCCAGACCGCCAGGTCGCTTCGCCACTTTCGATAGTTTTCGATGTAAACCGTATTTTTGCGCGCGTCGAAGCGATAGTTGCCTCGTTCGTTTTGGTGCCACACGCACCGCGGCCCTTCACCCTGCGGTTCCGAGTTTATCGCCCATATCAGTACAGGCCCATCCGCGCCCTGCGGGAAGTAATACCAGTGTTCGTCGGCGGCTTCTGCCGCCCGGCCCGGTCTTGCGGCAACGTGTGAATCTGCAACCGGCGTTTGCTCAGGCGCTGCCGCGGGCCCATCGGGTCCCGAAGTAGCCACTATCGTACCGACAGCCAGCGCGCCGGCTGCCGCCAGAGAGATAACGGCTGTTTTGCTGCTCAATACTCCCAGCAGGCCGGCTGCCACGCCCACCTTGGCGGCCGCCGCGCTTACTGACAACTGTGCCGCCGCCGCCTCGCTCGGAGCCGTCATCTTGCCGAACAGAACCAGAGCCATCAGCAGCGAACCCTTGCCGAAGCCCTGGCGGGAGAGCTGTTTTTTAAGTGCGTTTTTCGCCCTGTAGAAGAGCATCTTGGCGGCAAACTCGCTGCAGCCCATCGATTCGGCAATCAGGGAATACTCCATCTCTCTGTAGCAACGCATGGTCAAAACAGCCCTGAACTCGGGTTTGAGCCCCTGCATTGCCCTAAAGACAATCTGCTTTAATTCCTGGCCTGCCATATTGGCCATCGCTTCGTCGCCGTCTTTTTTGTCGAGGCAGTCCCTGGCAGCAGAGACGGTCATTGTTTTTTGCTGCCTCTCGGTCCTGTAACAATGGTGCATTTTGTTGAGGGCAATCCTGTACAGCCAGGGCCAAAACCTCTCCGCTTCCTTCAATTTACCCAGTACCTTAAACATTTCGAGCATACTCTCCTGTACGATATCCTGTGTCAGGTCGGGCCGAAGCGTAAGGCGGTAAACATCTACGCGCAAACGCTCCCTGACCAGCCCGGCCAGGCGCTCAAGAGACTCCCTGTCGCCGAGCTGGGCCTGTTTTACCAATCCGACGTAATCAACGTTATTGTCAGGTTCCATTCAAAGCTGCTACAGTTATGGTGCGCAAGACGGCAAAAGGTAACGGTTTTTTTGGGAAATTTTTCAAATTTATTAAGATTTTGCCCGACCCGGCCGTACTTTTTGTGTATCGGGTGTTTCCGGTGAGAATTTTACCGGCATAATGAAAGCAAGCCCTCGTTGACTTGGCAGGGATTACGCGATAAAATGGCTTTTAAATGCAAATAAAGGTGGCCGGTTTTATAACAGGAGTTTAGCAGGAAGTACAATTATGCACAGGCGAGGAGGATTTACATTAATAGAACTTTTGGTGGTAATAGCGATTATTGCGCTATTGATGTCTATTCTGCTGCCGGCGATAGACCGCGTAAAGATACAGTCAAAGTCAATTGTCTGCCAGTCGAACCTGCACCAATGGGCTGTTATCTTTGGGATGTTTACCGGTGATAATGACGGCAAGTTTATGAGCGGCGGTGAATACGACGGACCTCCATCGGAAGCGCCGTATGAGCTGGAGGCGGACAGGGACGACCACGCGTGGTGGCTTATCCTCGCCCCTTACTATACCAGCATGGCACATCCGCCGACGGCATCGTCAGCGGCGGTGACTTCTCTGTCGACGGCATCTTCAGCGGCGGTGACTTCTCAGCGCAGTTTTGGGTTGCTGTGCTGTCCCACGGCCAACAAACCGCCGGTTGATAAGCAAGGTCACCGGACGCGGGAATCGACCCGTTTCTCGACCTGGGGCCTGTATATCCATTACGACGACAATTATGTGTACGGCAGCTATGGTTTTAATTCCTGGTGCTATAACCGCGGGTCCAAGACAGAGGGTGGGGTGACGGTAGAGCGATGGGGGCGCATACCCACAAAGAATGCGAACAGGGTCCCCGTGGTACGGGATTGCTATTGGTGTGAAGGTTATCCACGTCCCTCGGACCAGGCCCCTGCTTACGCTGATGACCCTCACCTGGGCACCGAAAATGTTTTCATGATGCGTTTTTGCGTTGACCGGCACAGGGGGCGCTCGAACGGTCTTTTTGGCGATTTGTCGGTCAGAAGCATCTGGCTGACGGAATTGTGGGACCTTTACTGGTACCCTGGCTGGACCGTAAGCACGCCGGTATTCCCGGCATGGATGCTGCAGTACCAGTGAGGTCTGGGATTGTGGAGAATGGTCGTTGCACGGACAGGCCGGTCCCTCATAAAGACCGGCCTTTTTTATTGGGTTGCGGCTGAGAATAAATCGGGAATCACCCGCAAACGATTGGGTTTAATTCGTTAATCTTCCTGATGTTTTCGGCGGATGGAATTGGAATTGCAGGCGGTTGACAAACAGCAGGCCGGGCGCTGTGCGATTTCAATGGGGGCATATCCGCGAGAGCAGCGGCGGTTGATACTTACCCTGCTGCCGAGGACAAATCCACGAGGCGGGTCTGCGGGAGTTTGTTTTCGATAATTGACCGGGCCAGATTGACCCATTTCTTGCAGCGGTCGAGCACGGCGCTGTCGGTGCTGGCCACAATCATGTCGGTTCTTGCCAGTTCAGCATCCGGGCTGGGCAGAAGCCTGATGTCCCAGTTCCACTGATTTTTTTGCGCCAGTTGACCAATCAGGGTTTTGAGGCGGCCGCTGTTGGAGACGGGACTGTCGAGCAGCCATTTGGCTTCGGTTACGCCGATTTGTTTCAAGAACCGGCCTATAAGCTCCACGGCGGGTATGGTTTCGGTAACTTTGCGGTATGTGCCGTGTATGCTGGCCAAGTCTCGAAAGCAGCCGTCGCGGCCTTTAAAGACCACGCCGCCGCTCATTGCCGCCTCGACGGTTATTAGTATATTGTAGCCATCGACAGCAATGGGCCGGCCGGCAATGTTTTCAATAGCGACGCAACGTTGATTTCGGGAGGCGAACTGCTGGTCGGAGCATGCGCTGCGCATAACCGCCAGTCTTTGCCGTTCGGTCAGCGAGAGCCTGTCGCCGACAAGTTTCAGAGCGCTTTTTTCGGCATAGCCTTTCGTGAGCAGGAGCGAGAAATCGGCAAGGGCCGATTGCAGGTCGCCAATCGCCGCCGGAGCAAATAATTTTGCATCCGCCGGATGCGGTCCTCTATGAGTTCGCTTATCTGGCATCGAGAGAAGATCCTTTCAACCAGAGTCGTTGGTTGTATCCGTTTGGACGGCGCAATACACCGGTGTGATATCTTTACCTGTGATGCTACTTTGCGTATTGGGATTTTTCAAGTTCAATCGCCTCCAGAAGACTCTGCAGTTCTGCGGCCTCTTTTTTTCGGCCTTGCTCCAGCATGAAGCCCATGCTATCGCGTAATTTCTCAATAGCTTTATCGTAATGTTTTTGCTCTGCAAACGCCCGGGCGAGCATGAGATGCTTTTGGACATCAAGGGGGCTGATGTTTACAGCCTGCTGGAGGTACCCAATTCCGTCATTGAACCGGCCCGTTTCCGTCAGGGCAATGCCCAGGCCGGCAATCGCCTCGATTGATTCAGGCTTCTTGCTCAGCTCTTTCTGAAATCCTTCTATAGCTTGGGCAAAATGTTCTCTCGATTTGGCCGGCTGCTTCAATTCTTTCATTGCCAGAGCCAAGTCAAGATGAACCCCCGCCAAACCAAATCGGATTCTCGCTTTTTTGCCGAGTTCAACAGCCTGCCGCAATAGTTCTGCCGCTTCCTCGAGTGTGCCCTGGCGCTGCTGTATCATGATAGCGGCGACTTCACGATAGATGCTGACTGCGGGGCGGACCTTAAGAAGTTCTTTATATACGGCGATACTCTGCTTGAATTTACCCTCGCTGCGGAGTTCTTCTGCGAGATCCTTGCCTTTGGAAAATATATAATCCAGGGTACTTTGGTCCACTACAGGGGCGAGCAGGTTTTCAACCGGGGCATAGTCATCCGTCAGAACAATTTCGCGGGCTTTTTCTCCGAGGTTTTTCATATCAGAATTACTGAATATCCATAGATCCAGCCTTTTTATGGTTTCATCATCGCCCAGGTTTTCAAGATTAATTTCCCGCTTTGCGGCAATAACTACGAAGGTATTGCGATAAGAATCGGGCAGCGCGTCTGCGACCACATAGACATGTTGAAAAGTCTCCTTGAGGGTATTGACAATCGAACCGAGGAACAATCCGCTCTCGAACATATCTATCAAGTTAATCATATACGCGCCGTCATCCGCGAGAAACCGGGCGATATTGTCATTGAATTCTTTGGTTACCAACTGATATGGCACCGAGTAATGATTGATGGCATCTTCGTATATGAAATCGTATTGCGGTACGTGCCGGCCGTTACGTTGGCTCTCGAGCATCTCGTCAACATAATTACGGGCATCCATGGTCATGGTATTGATTGTAGTATTGCTCTCGAGGCCGAACGCCCGTACGGCGGCCTCTGTTACACCCGGGTCAATTTCGGCTACGTCGACATGGCTTTGTGGCCAGAGTCGCTTAACGTAACGGGGGAACACATAGCCTCCTCCTCCGATTACCAAAACCGAAAGCTTGCTCTTTTGGCGACTGAGGCGACGTGTTACTGCGGCGTAAATCTGCGAGTAGGCATATTGCAGGTCCGTGATGTTCTCCATTATTATCTGGCTGTGGACGAGCTTATCCTGAATAAAATCGCGTCTGTCCGGGCTGCTGGAGAGTTGTTTGACGGCGATATAGTTGTACTGAGTCTCGTCCTCGTACAAAACGTTTGGGTCCGGCTTTGCTCTCAATGCGAAGTCCGCGCCTGTGCGCTCGGCCCACTCGATTGGGGCCATTCCAGTCGTTATCAACGCAATAAAGACAGCGGCCCACAGGTATATCACCCAGAATCTTGCCCAGTACAAGACGGCCATCAGCAGCAAAGCGGCGCCGATGGTCCAGATGATGGGAATTGTGCCCATCGCGGCGATAAGGTAGAAACCGGCCAGGAACGTTCCTGCAATGCTGCCTGCGGCCGCCCAGGCGTATATGTCTCCGACGGTTCTGCCGGGCGGCAATCCTCGGTCGAGGGCCATCTTCGCAACTACCGGACTTATCGCCCCGAGCATCATGGATGGAATGAGGAATACGAGGCAGACGTGACTAAAGATTCGCAAAGGCCATCTGAGGTACCATAAAAACACCCAATCGACAACGAGATTATTCAGGACAACAACCCCCACACATGTTACCGAGCAGATTCCAAAAAGCACGGATAGGGTTTTTCTTGCCTGGAAACGGTCTGCGATGCGCCCGCCGATGTAATTACCTATGCTGATGCCCGCCAAAACTACACCTATTACCGAGGTCCACGTATATAAAGATGACCCAAGCTCACGGGCGACGAGCCGGCCTGCAACCAGTTCAAGGACCATTATACATACGTTTGAAAAAAAAACCGTTAAGCTGGGAACGAGGATTGAAGAAAAACTGCTGGATTTGCCCATATGTATCTCCTAACATTTTGTCAGGAAAAAGTATAACAGATTGATTTTCCGTCGACAAATTGATTCCCGGTAACTATGTAAGTATCGGCAGGGACATCAGAAACAGATTGACATAACCGGCGGCCATCTTTACTATTAGGCTTTCACAGGGTTTTTGGGCCCAGAGAAAGCAGATGCCGAGCCATAATTTAGCACATATCAAGATAGACGAGCTGGAAATCATCGGCTATTCGGTCGCGGCAGAGGAGACAGTGGTGGCGATGCCGCAGCTTGACGTTTGCTTCGACGTGGGCAAGGCGCCGGACCAGATTATCCCGATAAACCATATTCTGCTGACGCACGGGCACATGGACCACGCGGCGGGGATTGCCTATTACCTGTCCCATCGGAATTTCTGCGGCCAGTCTCCGGGTACGGTATTGGCGCCCGAGAATCTGCTGGAACCCATGATGGAGATTATCGATGCGTGGGGCCGGCTGGACGGCAATACAATACCGGCTAATCTGGTCGGGGTGAAGGCCGGCGACGAGTACCAGATAAAACCGAATTTGTTTACCCGCGTATTTCCCACAAAGCACAGTAGAGGCTCGGTCGGGTACAGCGTTATCGAAAAACGAAAGAAGATAAAGCCGGAGTATGCACAGCTTACGGGGCCGCAAATTGTGGAGCTGAAAAAGCAGGGGATAGAAATCGATTACCCGCTGGAGATTCCGATTGTTACCTATCTCGGTGATACGCAGTATGTCGATTTTTCGCAGTTGAAATATATTGTCGAGAGCAAGATTTTAATCGCCGAGTGTACCTTCTACGAGACGGACCACTCGGGCAGGGCCGAGGCGGGCAGACACATGCACATAAACGAATTTGCGGAGCTAATGGAGAAGCTCAACAATGAGCATATCATTATCACCCATACGACCCAGAGAACTCCCATGGGGGAAATCCGCAGGATACTGAAAGAGGTTCTCTCGCCGCAGAAGTACGACAGGATTATTCTGTTCATGGACAGACGGCGAAAATAAGCGGTCTGGCTAAATTGCGGGTCGGGAGTTTGTCAGGCACAGGTCGACGAGCTCGTCGATTATGGCGGTTCCGGCGCATATTACCTTGTCGGCGCCGCCCCAATAAAGCTTCAAAGTCCCGTCATCCTCCGGCACGGCGCCGCAAGTGAATACGACGTTATGCACATAGCCGACGAGTTCCCAAGGGTCTTCGGGCTGGAGAATCCAGCGGTCGGCGACGCCGAGAACCTTCGAGGGGTCGTCGAGTTTGTGTAAAGCTGTGCCAAGGCGATACACGCAGCCATCCATTGTCGGGAAAACGCCGTGATAAATATTCAGCCAGCCCTTGTCGGTACGAATGGGGGGCGCGCCGGGGCCGATTTTCATCTGGTCCCAGTGGTAGGTTACGGGTTTCATTACGATTCGTGAGTCGCCCCAGTGGCGCAGGTCGGGCGAGTAACTTATCCAGATGGCCCAGGGGCTTATCTCCGAATTCGGGCGGTCCAGTTTTGCATATCTGTTGTTGATTTTCTCGGGGAAGAGGACGGTGTTTCTGTAGTCGGCCTGGGTAATGAAGGCGACTCTTTCGACGGACTTGAAGTCGGCGGTTTTGGCCAGCCCCATTCGGACGCCGTGTCGGGAATAGGCGCTGTATGTTATGTAATATTCTCCTTCGAGAGGGGTGATGCGAGGGTCTTCGACGCCGTACTCTTCATACTCGCAGAAAACCGGTTCTTTGCTCGGCACCATAAAAGGTTCAGGCCGCGCATTGAAATGAAAGCCGTCCTCGCTTTCGGCCAGGCCGATAATGGACCGGCCGGTGGCAAGGTGTGAGCGAAAGAGCATCATGTATGTGCCGTTGAATTTTGCAACGCCGGCGTTGTGTACGGTCTCCACCGGATATGGGATATCATCCTTTGTTAGAATCGGATTTCCCTCGTAGCGTTTGACAAATTCCTTCTTCATTGCACTGCCTCACTGCTGCCTTTTCTTTTTTTCTTGCTCTCGCCTGAAGATTTCGGCGTAGACCTTTTCATAGTTGGAAACCATACGGTCAATCGTAAAGTTCTCTTCAACCCTTTGGCGACATTTCCTGCGGTCGATTTTGTCTATTTCGGCCACGGCCTCGACCGCTTCGTCGACACTATTTACAAGATAGCCGGTTTGGCCGTCAGCGATGACCTCTCGGCAGGAGCCCAAGTCCATCGCAATTACCGGCACGCCCGCGGCCATAGACTCGGCCATCACCAGACCGAATCGTTCGGGAATGGTATTAAGATGAACAACCGCATAAGCTTCTTTAAGCAGCGCATCACGCTGCACGGGGTTAACGGGGCCGATGTATTGGATGGAAGAATTATTGATGTGTGGTTTCAGAGCATTGTCGAAATAATCCTGGTCCTGGATTATGCCGGCTATTATCAGGTCCATCCCGCATTTTTTGGCCAGCTCAATGGCCAAATGGGTACCCTTATCCAGGTGTATGCGTCCGTAATGGACGAGCTTGTCGCCCGGTGTTTGCCTGAAAGTGAGGTTGGAAAGGTCGATGCCGTTGTAAACGGTGGCCAGATAGGGTAATTCGGCGTCCCGGTCGGAATCGCTGATGGAAACGTAGTACGTGTCTTTGTGGTCGCGGTAGACCCGCAGGATATCGGGCTCGGAGAAGCCGTGGATGGTGGTGAGCATCGGGGTTTTGATAAGGCGAAGGTAGGTGAGCGGGAGGTAGTCGAAGTTGTTATGGATGAGGTCGAACTCATGGGCCCTCTCCATTACCTTTGAAATGTGCAGACAGGTGGAGACGAGGGGGACTTGCGACTTGTCTTCTTCATAGCCCCTCTCAATCCAGCCGACGAGCTTTGCCTTTGTGATTGATTCTTTAGTTGCGAAGAGGGTGATGTTTTTCCAGCCTCGTGCGACCAGTCCCTCGGTGATATTGCCGGCGACGGTTTCCCATGCGCCGTAAGCTCGCGGGGGCGTCCGCCAGGCAACGGGCGCCAAGACAGCAATTCTTTTGCTCTTAAGGTCCATTTTGCCCGCCTCGAACGTCCGACGCTATTTCGCTTTTTTTCGCACTTGTTCTTTTATTCGCTGAATATGTCCCCGTCCGAGCGCCTTTACTTCGCACCCGAGTTCGAAATAGCGACGGATTTTATCGTCGCCAAGTATGCCGAAGCAGTCAATCACGGCCAGCGGCGCCCCCGCCCATTTGACTATTTTGTCGGGTTCAAGTTCCAGATAGGGCGCGTGCGGCACAGCGAGGATGACCGCCTGAACCGCCTTAATCGCGGCGGGAAGGTTTTGCTGGACGCGGATATTAACCAGGTCATTTTGATTGCGGAAGAAGCGTGCCCAGGAGTGCCCCGGCGCGGGATATGTTTCCTGTGTTTCGAGTTCGTACCAGTGTTCGACGTAGGGGTCGTGGATTCTTATCTCCGCGCCCATTTCGGTCAGTTTTCTGACGACTATTTCCGAACCGCTGTAGCGTGTATCGCCGACATCCTGGCGGTAACTGGCGCCGCACAGAAGGACGGTTGCCCCGGCTACCTGCCGGCCCATATTTCGCAGGGCGTCTCTGGTTAGCGTGGCGACGTGGAGGCCGCGCGTGTCGTTAATGTCGATTGCCGCCGGGGTCATCTTAAAGATGTCGTCCTCGAAGCCGAGGATGTGCTTGTAGGCCCAGTAACCGAGTCCTCCGTCCTTTGGCAGGCAGTATCCGCCGATGCCGGGGCCGGGAAAAATGATGTTGCAGTGCGTGGGCCGGACCTTGATGGCCTTTATTACCTTGATGAGGTCCACACCGTTCCGCTCGGCGAACAGGCTCCACTCATCGAGGAATGCGAGTATGGCTGCGCGGTAGGAGTTCTCAACAATCTTTGTTGTCTCGGACTCGATGGGGCGGTCCATAACGGTCAGCGGATATTGTTCGGTGTTGAGCACTTCTGTGAGGAATTTTTCGACGCGCTCTCTCGCCTCTTGATTGCAGCCGGAGCAGACCCGCCAGAAATCCCGTATAGATGAGACGTAGTGCCTGCCGGGCATAACCCGCTCGAAGCTGTGCGCCAGCAACGGCTCCGAGTCAATACCGCGGGCGGCGAACGCCTTTTTCATTATGGGCCAGGCGACGAACTCGGTGGTGCCGGGCGCGACGGTTGTCTCGATAAGGGTCAGGCATTCAGGCGGCACCTTTTCGCCGATTGTCTTTATCGTTGCCTCCAGCGCCCCCATTTCGGCTCTGCCGGTCCGCATGTTCCCGAGGTCGTTCTTTGTGTAGTCGCACTGAACGTCCACAACCACGCAGTCGGCGAGTTTAAGACAATCGCTGTTGCAGGTGGCGACAAGTGTCTTTTTCTCAAGTACACAGCGGGCAATCATCGGCTCGACCTCTGGGTCTTCCGCCTTAACCGGCGACTTGCCCTGGTTGAGCAACGGAATCTTCCAATAGCTCCGCAAGCTGGGCCGCTGGCAGCCAATCACAAACTTGCTGGGTTTGCCTGTCTTCTTATCGACCGTATCGGCGATGATGGCGGCCATAACGGCGCCAACGAAACCCACCCCCATCACGACAATGATTTCTTTTCCATCGCCGCGGGCGGTCCTGGCCAGCGACTCAATGCGTTTGAACTCCGCGGCGTACTCAGCCTCGTTCGGAATAGCAAATCTTTCACCTTCCGGACTTATTGAATAATCAGCCATTGCTTACACCTATTTCGTATTGTGTTTACTGCACCGGGCGATACATATCCCGGCTGCATTTGTTTGGCGGTAAGTTTACCAACAATGTTGTACATATCAAAGCTATTTTGTGCTTGGCTAACCGGCATGTTTCATAGTGTTAGTGATGAAGCGGGTTTTAAAGTAGTTGTAAGCGTTCACTGAAATAATAGGTTTTATGTAGAAGCGTGTTTCTGTCCGATAACTCTGGTGTGGACAAGAACGCATATATCAAACATCTGGAAACGGAAAACACGCAACTGAAACAACGCATCGAAGCGTTGGAAAA
>DATKVV010000095.1:0-17442 GCA_035529895.1 Sedimentisphaerales bacterium | reverse complement strand
CATGCTGAATATAGCCGTATCTTTTTCCCGTACTCAGGTTCTCGATGGGCCTGGTCAAGATAAAGCTGTCGACGTAGAGTGGGTCGGCATAGATGGTCGAGCCGTATTGGTCGCGGGCCTTTATGGTCCAGTAGGTTTTCTCAAAAGGAAGCGTGGTTATAACCTGGTTTGGCGGGGCGGGGGTATCGGAGACGACGATGTAATCGGCAACGCGGTAGGGGTCCGACCCGAACAAGAGTTGATACCCGACAGCGTTTTCGCTCTCCTGACAGGTCAAATAGCCGGGAGCGGAATTGGGGCCCGTGGTGGGACCGCCGACCATAAGGGTAACAGGTTCCGGCAGGCTGCCGCAAATGGTGCAGTTTGGGTCCAAAACCATATACCCGGACGTCTCGCTGCCGTGCCATTCGAATTCATAGGTATAAGCATCCGGAGTGTATGCCAGTTGCAGATTCTTGCCGGGACCGATGACAGACCAATACGCGCCGGCAACAACCCCCGGCCCGGCAAAGGGACTGTCAAACTGACTCGGGTCTCCTGTAAGAGAATTCCTGTACCAGGCCAGTGAGTCGCAATGCTCAAATCCCAACATCGTAACATTCAAGAAATTGCGAGTGGGAGAAGAATACGGGTCAATCGCATCAATGTAAAGGTCAATCCAGCATTGTTCACCACCGACAGGGTTGTCAAGAAATTCAGCTATTACAGGCCAATAACAACCGTAATCACAAAAGGTTACCCGATTTATCGCATAGCGAGGGTCTGCGTAGGTTCGGTTAAGGTATGTTGCGGTCACCATTTCAGTAAAAACACCACCACTACAACCTACAAATTGAATAGGGTATCTGTAATTCGGCGCCACTTTCGACAGATATGTGATGATAAAATCCCCACCGTACCTACAATCGGTCTGTAGCCCAATAAAATCGACAGTAGCACTCATTATATTTGCTTTGCTTTCCCACGTAGGAACATCCCCAAATTCACTCCGGCGGAAGAAGATAATCGTGGGCCTCTCGGGGTCAAATGAATCACTTTCCAGCCGGAACGGACATGTCTTGTAACCATCGCGAACAACTACCACATTGACTGTGTCGGGTAGACTGCTGTACTGCCCATCACTTACAATCAGTTCAAACTCGCATATCTGAAGCGAATCTGTCAGAGTAAAACCACTGATTGTTGGTGTGGCTGTGTTTCCGTCTGTAATATTGACCGCCGGACCGGAAATCTGCTGCCACTGGTAGCTAAGCACTCCGGAGGCATCCGGGTCATAGGAGCCTGCTCCATCGAGTTGGACCGGGTTCGTACCTGCGTACCTTGGCAGGCCCGCATCAGCTACAGGAACATGGCCGCTGCCGACAACAATGTTCACAGTGTCGGGAAAGCTCTCCAAAGACCCGTCATTAACCACAAGTTCGAATATATAAGCTCCGTACTGCGCAGGCGAAAATGTTGTTATGGCCGAATTAACATCAACTATGTTAACCTCAGGCCCAAATATCTGACTCCAGTGGTAACTCAGAGGGTCACTATCGGCATCGGATGAATCATTGCCGTCAAGCGTCACTTGCGGCGGTATATCACTCATCGATTGATCGGGCCCGGCATCAGCAACCGGCCTTATATTCCCGGGATATTCGTCCACTCCCATATCAACCCGAGGACCCATAATTCGATATTCACCGTCCATATCGGTATCGCTGGGTTCGCAGACAAAGTTCGGGTCGCCGGCATTGATACAGGGCGAGGTCGGCCGCAGGTGATAATCACCATCCACCCAAAAGTCATCGTTTGCATCGCCAGGTGTCCCATTTTGATCCCAGTACCCGGCATCTACAAAACACGGGTCTGCGTCAATGTTGCCGGCGCCTTCCCAGCCCCCTTGAATATCGCTATAAGTGACAGATACAGCGCCGTATAGCTGCTGAGTCGAATTGCCCCAGAGAATGCAGCCAATTAGGCTTGCACTGCTTGCGCTACTGTACCCCCATATTTGGCTGTCATCACAGTATATCGCGCCGCCGTTACCATTCTTTGCTATGTTATTATTGAATATACAATTTATCAGGGTAGGATTACGCGGAGTATACGCCGTGTCAGCACTAATGCGCATGCCGCCACCATCCCCTCCGTTAACGGTGTTGCCGCTGAATGTGCAGTTTATCAACGTGGGGCTGCTGCCCTCACCGATTTCTATGCCGCCGCCCCCGATACCGCCCTCTGAAGTAACCGAGTTGTTCCTGAACGTGCAGTTAATCAATGTTGGAGTGCTGCCACGCTCGAGATACATCCCACCGCCAAGGCGGGGCGTAGAGTTCTTGCTAAACGTGCAGTTCACCAACGTCGGACTTGACTCAGAGCAGTACATCCCACCACCACCACCAAAATTATAATAATAATAGGCGTAATTGTTGATGAAATCGCAGTTTCTTATCGTCGGGCTACTCTGCCAGCAGTAGATGCCCCCGCCTTCAAGATCATAGCCGTTAGTAACCGTCAGGCCGGCCACTACAGAGGAAGACGTCTCATTACTCCATAAGCAGAAGCCAGGTCCATTGCCTTGACAATCAATTACTGTCGCCGCGACTATATTTGGGTCGTTCGGGTCCGTACTTCTGACAGTAATGGCCTTGCCGCCAAAATCCAACCACTTATTGGCGGCTCCCGTGTACGTTCCCGGGGCGATAACAACTTCATCACCGGCCTGGGCTGCATTTATCGCCGGCTGAATGACACTGAAGTCGTAGCCCCCTCCCGGGCCTACGGTAATCGTCCCAGCCCGCACCGAACCAGCAGAAAGTGCGAGAAATGCCGTTACAACCGCTACAATTCGTATGAGCCTTATTTTGTCCGTCATTTTTCCACCCTTTCAAAATTCGGTATTCGAAATCGTCACCTATTCAACCACCTTCCAACCAGTTATCGCACAGTGCCTTGAGGTCATGCTCATCGACTATGTCGTCGCCGCCAAACGGTGCAATGTCTGGCCACAGTTCACCCAACGCACGCTGGCGCCGGGCAGCACGAATTCCAGTTCCACAGCCTGTCGAAATTACGGCCCAAGAAGCCACCAGTCGGCAAGAGTGGCGTAATCGAGGAAGTTGATAATGCCGTCGCCGGTTGGCTGAGGGGCGATGTCAAGAGGCTGGTCGTACTCCAGCCAGTAGGCGCAAAGCTGCGCTAAGTCCTGAAAACCGGCGCTGCTTCGAGTCGCCTCTTTCGTATTCCCGTAGGCGCCCATATTGGCCCGGCCGCCGTTGGGCCAGGGCTCGTTGCTCCAATCCGTCAGCGGGTGGCCTGCATCAATGGCGGGCGAACCGGGCGAGAGATGGAAATCACCACTGGCTGCATCGACGAACAGCGGGTCGGCATCAATATTGCCCTCGCCGGAGCAGCCGCCTTGAACGTCGCAATGGGTAACTGAGGCATGCGCGCCCGGATTCACAATTTGTGCAGACGAATTGGCCCAGACAATACAGTCATGGATTTGGCCGCTGTAGCTGGAGATGCCGACCAGTTCATTTCCGACAATGGTGCAGTTAGCGATTATTGGCGATTGAAAGGCATCAACACCGGCTTTTCGGTTGGCTGCAATGAGGCAATTGCTTAGTATTACGGCTATCCTGCCTTCAGCCCGGACACCGCCGCCTTCGTTGGCGAGGATGGCACAGTTGGTAATTCGGGGAGCGTAAAAGCTGGGGGTGGAAAACGTAGACTCAATACCTGCGCCGGCGTTAGCCTCGATTCTACAGTTGGTGATGGTGGGGTAGCAGTCGCGGCAGCAGATGCCCTTTTTGCCGCCGGTGATGACAAAGCCGGCAAGCACGCAGGTTGCGTTTTCACCGCCGGAAAAAGTCACCGCCGACTTGTACTTGTCACCCTTGATAACAGTAGCCGCCACGACGGCCGGATCGTCAGGGTTTGTTGACCTGAAGGTGAGGTTCTTACCCTTGAAGTCGAGGCTTTCGTAGTAAGTGCCGGGTTTGGCCACTATCTCATCGCCGGGGGCGGCCTCGTTGACGGCATGCTGAATATAGCCGTATCTTTTTCCCGTACTCAGGTTCTCGATGGGCCTGGTCAAGATAAAGCTGTCGACGTAGAGTGGGTCGGCATAGATGGTCGAGCCGTATTGGTCGCGGGCCTTTATGGTCCAATAGGTTTTCTCAAAAGGAAGCGTGGTTATAACCTGGTTTGGCGGGGTGGGGGTATCGGAGACGACGTTGTAATCCATAACACGATACGGGTCAGGACCCATCAATAGTTGATAGCCGACAGCGTTTTCACTCTCCTGACAGGTCAAATAGCCGGGAGCGGAATTGGGGCCCGTGGTGGGACCGCCGACCATAAGGGTAACAGGTTCCGGCAGCCTGCCCGGAGATAAAGATTCATCATAAAAATCCATATACCCGGTCTGCGTTGATCCCTCCCATTCAAACCTATAGGTCATCGTATCCGGCGTTGATGCAAGCTGGAGGTTTTTGCCCGGTCCAAAGACAGACCAATACGCACCGGCGATAACACCACCGTTAAAGACATTCATATCCGGTTGCCAGAGAGAATATATGTACCAATCCGCTGTATCACAATGGCCAAATTGATACATTTCAACATTTAGAACACGAGGCTGGGAAACTGCATATTCATCTATGTAACTGTCGACCCAACACTGCTCTCCATCAACAGCACTGACAAGGAATTGACAAAAATGAGATCTGCTTGTACCACCATCAAGAACTGTTACGTGGTTTACCGCGTAACGCCTGTCCTGATAGGTCCTGTTCATATATCCTGCGACTACTATTGCGGCCTTGGCACCTCCGCTGCAACCTGACAGTTGAATAGGTTGACTATAGCTTGGCGCTATACTTGACAAATACAGGATTAATTTATCGCCGGCTCGAAAATAGTCATAAGTAGTGTCCGTAATTTCGCTCAATATATTCACCCTGCTGTTCCACTGGGAACCGCCCCCCCAGTAATCTCCACGTCGAAAGGCGACAAGCGTAGGTTTTTCCGGATCAAAGGTGCCGCTTTCAAGCCGAAACGAACTTTCTGAGTAACGATTATGAACAATTATTACAAAAACTGTGCCTGGCAGACTCTCATACTGCCCATCACCTACGATTAGTTGAAACTCGCAACGTTGAATCGAATCTGTCGGAGTAAACCCGCTGATTGTTGGTGTGGGGGTATTGCCATCGGTAATTGTTACCGTTGGGCCTGAAATTTGCTGCCACTGGTAGCTGAGCGCTCCGGAGGCATCCGGGTCATAGGAACCTGTTCCATCGAGTTCCACTGGGTCGGTCGCTGCATATCTTGGCAGGCCGGCATCGGCCACAGGAACGCGGCCGTTGCCGATAACAATGTTCACACTGTCCGCAAAGCTATCCAAAGACCCATCATTGACCACAAGTTCAAATATGTAAGCACCGTATTCCGCGGGTGAAAATGTAGTTATGGCTGCGTTGGCATCGTCTATCTGGACCTCAGGGCCGAATGTTTGATTCCAGCGGTAACTCAAAGGGTCGCCATTCGGGTCCGACGAGCCGCTACCGTCAAGCGTTACCTGCGCCGGAATATCAGTGATTGCCTGGTCAGGCCCAGCATCGGCGACAGGTCTTAAGTTACCGTCAAACTCATACGGGCCCATATCAACCCTGCCTAAAAGGGCGCGAGGATTGCCTTCAAAATCTGTTTCACCCGGCTGTGGGACAAAACCCGGATCGCCCGCATTAATACAGGGAGAGTCAACCTGCAAATGGTAATCACCATTAGCCGCATCCACAAATAAAGGATCCTCATCTATATTCCCCTCTCCGGGCCAGCCGTCTTCGACATTACTGTAGGTAACAGATAAAGTCGCGGTGCCATCAACATCGTCTATCTGAGGAGGCAAATTACCCCACAGAATGTTGTTAGTAATTATAACATGGGCACCACCATCAGACTCGATCCCGCTAGAATCCCCGGGCCATTGCGACGAATCCGTTACCGAATTATAACATATCAAATTATTGGCAATCGTAGCGTTTGCGCCATAAACACCTATTCCTGCGCCATACGTTGCTTCGTTTCCATTGATTATATTGTTGGTAATCGTGGGATTCGCACCCACGTCTCTCACATCCCAAATGTATATACCGCCCCCATTAAATGCTTCATTTTCCTTAATAACATTGCGCGCAATAATCGCACTGGACGAAAGACAGGCGATTCCACCTCCGTAGGTATGATAATACTCGTCCCAGTCGTTGAGGCCGATATTGCCGCTAATCACATTACTTGTAATGGTCGGCGAAGCGCGATAGCAATAGACCCCGCCTCCCCAGTAACTAGCGACACTAACCCTATTGTCATATGTTCCAATTCCGCCGGTAATAGTAAAGCCGGTAATAACCGCGTCCGGCCCTTCGCCGTTTTCAAAAGTTACCGCGCTGCCGCTGCCGCCGGCATCGATGACCGTGCCGGCGACGATATTTGGGTCTTGCGGATTGATGCTTTTGACGGTTATGGCCTTACCGAGGAAGTAGATATTCTCGTAGTACGTGTGCGGATAGACAATCACCGTATCGCCCGTGCCGGCAGCGTCAATTGCCGCCTGGATGGAAGTGAAATCGTAGCCTCCTCCAGGGCCCACGGTAATCGTCCCGCCCTGCGCCGAGCCAGCGGAAAGTGCGAGAAATGCCATTACAGCCGCTACAATTCCTACAAGCCTCGTTTTGTCCGTCATTTTTCCACCCTTTCAAGAGTTTTACGGTACGAGTAAGCCCGACTGAAGAGTCCTCTCGCTGCTACTGTATAGCTGCGCAAACGGGAATTTTGTTACAAAAAATCTTGGCCTTTTGGGAAATTTTTTAGCCAAAGAGGGCTAACGACGCCGCGAATTGGTTATTCTTGCGGTTTTTGCGGCAATTTCAACCATTTTGGGGCCGCTGACGTTATTGTCAGCGGAGCCAGCAGTCGGCGAAGGTGGCGAAGTCGAGGAAGTTGATAATGCCATCGCCGGCTTTGACCACTGTGTTCAGAACCTGTCAACTTGGCGTAGGCGGCCTGCCTCAGGTGCCAAAACCTGCATTTTCACCCAGCGAACAAGGGCATGCGCTATCCCTCCAGCAGCCAATTTTCTGTCCCATAAGTACCTTCACAGGAAGAAGTTAAGACGGAAAAGACCGCCACAAGCCAACTTCGGTTAAAAAGCTGGTATATTCTTTGCTGCAAAGTTATAGTTAGGCGCATGATTAGTTGAACCATCTGAAACGGTAAGTAAGGAGATAAGCAATTATGGCAGTCAAAGAATTGGCATTTGAATCCGACGCAAGGGCCAGTCTGCTGGCCGGTGTGGAGAAGCTCGCCGCCGCAGTCAGGTCAACGCTGGGCCCGAGAGGCCGAAGCGCCATCATCGACAAGAGCTGGGGCGGACCCACCGTAACCAAAGACGGCGTTACCGTTGCTGAAGAAATCGAGCTTGTGAACAAAAACGAAAACCTCGGCGCAAAACTCGTAAGGGAAGCGGCAAGCAAGACGTCGAAAATAGCCGGTGACGGAACAACAACCGCCACCGTGCTCACCGAAGCCATGTTCAAGGAAGCATATCGCAACCTGGCAGCCGGAGCGGACGCCATGGCCCTCAATCGCGGTATGCAACAAGCCGCGAAGGCGGTAACCGACAAGCTGGCCTCACTGGCAAAACCCATCGACATAACCAACAAGAAAGACATAATCAACATCGCCTCGGTATCGGCAAACAACGATGCAGAAATAGGCAGGATTATGGCCGATGCCTTCCAGCGAGTGGGCAAAGACGGCGTCATCACGGTCGAAGAAGGTAAGAGTCTTCAGACAACGGTAGAATTTGTCGAAGGGATGCAGTTCGACCGCGGCTACCTCTCGCCGCATTTCATAACCGACCCCGAGAGCATGACGTGTGCGCTTGAGAAGCCGTACATACTCGTTTATGAAGACAAAATCAGCAACGTAGCCAAGCTCGTGCCCCTGCTCGAAAAGGCTGCAAAAATAAGAAGGCCGCTGCTGATTATAGCCGAGGACGCCGAAAGCGAAGCACTGGCAACTCTGGTGGTCAACAAATTGAAAGGAATCCTTCAGGTTGCAGCCGTCAAGGCGCCCGGCTACGGCGACCGCAGGAAAGCAATGCTCCAGGACATAGCGGTCCTTACGGGGGCCGAGCCGATTTTCAAAGACCTCGGCATCCAGCTGGAGAATGTAAGCGTCAAGCAGCTCGGACAGGCGAAAAAGGTAACCATCGACAACGACAACACGATTATCATCGAGGGCGCCGGCAGCGATGACGCCATAAAGGGCAGAATAAAACAAATCCAGGGCGAAATAGAGGTCACAACCAGCGATTATGACCGCGAGAAGCTGCAAGAACGGCTGGCCAAGCTGACCGGCGGCGTCGCTCAAATCAATGTTGGGGCCGCCAGCGAAGCGGAAATGAAAGAGAGAAAAGCCCGAATCGAAGACGCCCTTCACGCAACACGAGCAGCTATTGAGGAAGGTACCGTAGCGGGCGGCGGCGTCGCGTTCATACGCTGTATTGGTGCAGTGAAGGAATTGAAACTGGACGGCGATGAGAAAACCGGAGCCGATATAGTGGCCAAGGCGCTTTTAATGCCCTGCCACTATATCGCAGCCAACGCCGGTGCGACGGCAAATCTGGTAGTTAACAAAGTCATCGAAGGCAAAGGCGGCTTTGGCTACAATGCGGACACCGATAAGTACGAAGACCTGTTCGAAGCCGGCATTGTCGACCCGGCAAAGGTAACGCGAATCGCTCTGCAAAACGCCGTGAGTATTGCCGGGCTGCTTCTAACCACCGACTGCCTTGTCACCGAAAAGCCAAAAGAAAAGGAAAAAATGCCTCATGGCCACGGTGGAATGGGCGGCGGTATGGGCGATATGGACATGGATTATTAACGGGGCTGCGAGGACAAACGTAGAGCAATTGCAATGAACCCGAGCAACAGTAAATTGCTAAAGAGGGCCAAAAATGTGATAATCGGTGCTGCGCTGGTGTGCGTTCCGGCAGTTTGCGGTCTCGCGCAAGCAACCAGTACCTCCGCTGAAGGTGAAACCGCGCAGCAGCGCGACGCGAGAATGAACTGGTGGCGCGAAGCCAGGTTCGGGATGTTCATTCATTGGGGTCTGTACGCGATTCCTGCGGGCCAGTGGAAGGGCCAGGATATCCGCGGCATCGGCGAATGGATTATGAACAATGCCCAAATTCCCGTTAGCGAATACGAGCAGCTCGCCGGCCGGTTCAATCCCGTCAAATTCAATGCCGACCAGTGGGTGCAAATCGCCAGGAACGCAGGAATGAAATACATCGTTATTACATCAAAGCACCACGACGGTTTCTGCCTCTGGGATTCGAAGGTCAGCGAATACGACATTATGGACGCCACACCTTTCAAGCGCGATGTGCTGAAGGAATTGTCGGCTGCCTGTCGCAAACACGGAATCAAGCTCTGCTTCTACCACTCAATTATGGATTGGCACCACCCTGATGCACAGGGGCCGCATTATCCGACGTGTAACACCAAGGAAAAACAAAACGCGAAGTTCCCGCACTACGTTGAGAACTACCTGAAACCGCAGATACGGGAGCTGATAAGCGGGTACGGACCTCTGGGAGTATTGTGGTTCGACGGACAATGGATTCCTGAATGGAACGAGGATTTCGGGACGGATATGTATAATTTCGTGCGGAGCCTTCAGTCGAACATCATCATAAACAACCGTGTGAGCAAAGGCCGAAGAAAGCCGAAGGACCAGCCGGGAAAGAGTTACGCCGTCGGCGACTTCGGTACGCCGGAGCAGAAAATACCGGCCAAGGGCCTGCCCGGCGAGGACTGGGAAACGTGCATGACCATGAACGACACCTGGGGTTATAAAAGCAGCGACCACAACTGGAAGTCAACCGAGGACCTGCTCCGCAAACTTGTCGATATCGCCAGCAAGGGCGGCAACTTTCTGCTCAACGTCGGCCCAACCGCCGAAGGACTTGTCCCGCAGCCAAGCGTCGAACGGCTGGAGGCCCTTGGAAAATGGCTGAAAGTCAACGGCGAAAGCATTTATGCCACCACGGCCAACCCGATTGGCCAACTGGCGTGGGGCCGGTGCACCACCAAAGCGAACAAGCTGTATCTGCACGTGTTTGACTGGCCAAAAGACGGCAGATTGGTTGTCCCAGCTGTTAAGAACCGAACGGAGGAAGTTTACCTTTTGGCTGACAGGGAACACAAGTTGAGCTTTACCCAGGAAGAGGATTGCACCGTGGTTGTCAGCGTGCCTGCCGAAGCGCCTGACCTCATTGACACCGTCATAGTTCTAAAAATCAAAAGTGCATAAAAAGCAGAGAGAAAGTTAAGATGTGTGTGTGAAGGAGTGAAATATGAAACTCAGACCTTTGGATGACAGAGTTGTAATAAAACAATCGGAGGCGGAGGAGAAAACCAGCGGCGGCATCTATCTGCCCGACACGGCAAAGGAAAAACCGCAAATCGGAAAAATCATTGCCGTCGGACCGGGCAAGCTGCTCGACGACGGTAAACGCGGCGAGATGTCGGTAAAGAAAAATGATGAGGTCATCTACGGCAAATACATGGGAAACGAGATCGAGCTCGACGGTGAAAAATATGTAATTCTGCGCGAAAGCGACATCCTCGGAGTGGTCGAAAGGTAGCCGGGGAACCCGATAAAGAAGTCAGTTAACTTGTAGAAGGATTTTATAGAGGTAAACAGAAAATGGCAAAGCAATTAATGTTCGATGAAACAGCAAGGATACATCTGAAGGAAGGGCTGTCAAAGCTGGCTGCGGCCGTAAAAATCACTCTCGGACCGACCGGCAAAAATGTCATCCTGCAGAAGAGCTGGGGCTCACCAAAGGTAACCAAGGACGGCGTTTCGGTAAGCAAGGAAATCGAGCTGCCCGAGCCGTTCAAAAACATGGGCGCAAAAATGGTCAATCAGGTTGCCAGCAAGACATCCGATGTTGTCGGCGACGGAACCACGACTTCGACCGTTCTGGCCGAAGCAATTTACACCGAAGGGCTCAAGCACGTAATGGCGGGCGCGAATTCCGTGGCCGTCCAGCGGGGAATCGGCAAGGCCGTGGAAGCGGCGACCGGATTCATTAAGTCCGTCAGCCTCCCGGTAAAAGGGCATGATGACATTGCCAGAGTCGCAACCATCAGTGCGAACAATGACGCCGGGGTGGGGCAAATCCTGGCCGATGCAATGGACAAGGTCGGCAAAGAAGGCGTCATTGAAATCGAAGAAGGTAAAGCCATGGAAACCGAACTGACCGTCGTTGAGGGAATGCAGTTCGATAAGGGCTACATTTCCCCGTACTTTATGACCAGCGCCGAGACCCTCGAGGCGGTCCTTGAAGACGCATATATATTGCTTCATGAAAAGAAAATATCCAACGTTCGTGAGCTTATACCGCTGCTCGAAAGAATCGCCCAGGTCGGCAGGCCTCTGTTGGTGGTTGCCGAAGATGTCGAGGGCGAGGCACTTGCGGCACTTGTCATCAACCGCCTGCAGGGCGTCTTGAAGGTCTGCGCCGTGAAGGCCCCCGGCTTCGGCGACCGAAGAAAGGCGATGTTAGCCGATATGAGGGTGTTAACGGGCGGGCAGGTTATCACGGAGGATTTGGGTATCAAGCTGGAAAAGATTGAACTTTCACAACTCGGACAGGCCAAGAAAATTGTTGTGGACAAGGATAAGACAACAATCATTGAAGGGGCCGGCACAAAGAAAGAGATAAACGCTCGCTGCGACCAAATCCGCGGTCAGATTGAAAAGACAACCAGCGACTATGACCGTGAAAAACTACAGGAGCGGCTGGCAAAGCTGACCGGCGGCGTCGCAGTCATAAAAGCGGGCGCAGCAACCGAAACGGAAATGAAGGAGCGCAAAGACCTGCTGCAGAATGCTCTGCACGCCACGAGAGCTGCGACCGAAGAAGGCATTGTCATTGGCGGCGGCGTTGTCTTCCTGCAGGCAATCGGCGAAGTGGAGAAAGGCAGAGCAAAGGCCAAGGGCGATGAGAAAATCGGCTTTGACATCGTCTGCAATGCTCTCAAGTCGCCGACGCGTCAGATCGCGGACAACTCGGGCGACCAGGGCGACGTGGTTGTGGCCACGCTTCTGGAGAAGATGGAAAAAGATAAGAACATTGGCTACGACGCCAACACCGGCAAGCTGGTCGATATGTTCAAGGCGGGAATCATCGACCCGGCAAAGGTGGCCAGAACGGCCCTGCAGAATGCCGCCTCCGTTGCAGGATTAATGTTAACCACCAACGTGCTGGTAACCGACTTAAAGGATGAGGACAAGGACAAGGAACCGATACCGGGCGCGGTAAGATAAGGTTCCCAAGTTGCCGGCTGTGCCTCGATAAGACAACAGACCTGAAGCAGGATACAGCATATACAATACGATACAATGGCCAAACGCGATTATTACGAAGTTCTGGGGGTGAGCAAAAACGCCTCCGCGGACGAGATTAAGCGCGCGTATCGGCGGATGGCAATAAAATACCACCCCGACAAGAACCCGGACAACAAGGAAGCCGAGACCAAATTCAAAGAGTGCGCCGAGGCTTATGAGGTTTTAAGCGACCCGGAGAAACGCCAGCGGTACGACCAGTTCGGGCACGAGGGTCTTCGTGGAATGGGCATGCGTGACTACGCGCATATGAACTGGCAGGATATCGGCAGCATCTTTGAGGACATCTTCGGATTCGGCGACCTGGGGGACCTGTTCGGCATGGGAGGGCGGCGAAGAACAAAGAGAACGGGGCCTTCGCGCGGCTATGACCTGGAAACATCCGTTGACCTGGCGCTTGACGATGTGGCCAGGGGCGCCGAAAAAACCATCGAGTTCACCCGCCAGGACGTTTGCCCGCAATGCACAGGCAGCGGCTCGGCCAAAGGAACTTCGGCCGGGCGATGCCCGACCTGCGGCGGCAGCGGACAGGTCGTCAAAGGCGGAGGCTTCTTCCAGATGGTCTCGACGTGTCCGCAGTGCAGAGGCGAAGGTCAAGTCATTACCAACCCGTGCAAGAACTGCAAAGGCACCGGCAGAGTACCCAAAAAGAGAATTGTCAATGTCAGAATCCCGGCAGGCGTACACGAAGGACAGGGCATAAGAATCGCCGGAGAAGGTGAGCCCGGTCACAACGCCGGACCAAGAGGAGACCTGTATTGTTACATCCGAATAAAGCCTCACGAATTCCTGCAGCGTGAGGGCAATGATCTTGTTGCCATTGTCCCCATAAGTTTCACGCAGGCGGCGCTGGGGGCAACGATTGAGGTGCCGAGCCTGAACGGCCCCAGAGGCCTGAAAATCCCGGCCGGGACGCAGTACGGAAGCATCTTCAGAATAAGAGGGCAGGGCCTGCCGGACATGCGAACCGGCCGAACCGGCGACGTGCTTGTCCAGGTCACTGTCGAAACTCCGGCGAAGCTAAACGAGAAACAGCAGGAACTCTTAAGAGAATTCGCTAAAACCGAAAACAGGACCGTTTCTCCCCGCTCGACGAGCTTCTTCGAGAAACTTAAAAAGTATTTTGCTAACAACCGATGAAACACAAAAGTAAAGAGAAACCGAAAGACCAGGAGCAGACCGAGGCCCAAAAAGAGCAACCCGAGGCTCAAAAAGAGCAACTCCAGGCGACAAAGGACCAGTTGGAGGAACTTGGCCGACAGTTAGAGAAACTGCAGACAGAAAAAGATGAGATTTTCGGGAAGCTGCAGCGTGTCAGCGCCGATTATGCAAATTTCCAAAAACGTGTCGCCAAACAAATCGGCGACACGGTTGCCTACGAGAAGGAAAAGATAATAAGGACGCTGCTGCCGGTGCTGGATAATTTCGAGCACACGCTCAAGAACGCGCACTCGGCCGAAAACGCCGATGTCCTCATCAAGGGCATACGGATTATCTACGACCAGATGCTGGATATTCTCAAGTCGCACGGCGTGGAGCAAATCAAGGCGCTGGGTGAGAAGTTCAACCCAGCCCTTCATGAGGCGATGATGCAGCAGACCAAGCCCGACAGGGAAGAAAACATCGTACTCGAAGAATTTCAGAAAGGATACGGACTGAACGGCCGCGTCATTCGGCCAAGCAGAGTGGTGGTGAACAAACCGCCGTTGGAACAGGCGGTCCCGCAGCCCGAGGGCATCGAGCAAAAACCGGGGGAGAATCAGACAGATTCGGCCCAAAAGGCGGTTGACGAATTCGAAACGAAAGATACGGAGTGACAGCCATGCCGACCTATGAATACGTCTGCGGAGATTGCGGATACGAGTTTGAGCAGTTTCAGCCTATAACCGCCAGGGCCCTGCGCAAGTGCCCCAAATGCCGCAAGGCAACCCTGAAGCGTCTGATCGGCATCGGCTCGGGCGTAATTTTCAAGGGGTCCGGCTTTTACCAAACCGATTACAGGAGCGAAAGTTACAAAAGCGGAGAAAAGAGCGAGAAAGGCACTCCCGACACCGCCGCCGCCGGTGAGAGGAAAACCGACAAAAAATCCAAAGACTCAAAAACCGCCTCCGAAAGCAAGACCGAGGCAAAAGAAAAAAAGAAATCAGCCTGAGTGCCGCGCCGACTTCGACTTGCTTAGTCTTTTTCTGTTGCCGCCCCGGCGGAAGTGACAATAACGTGGCAGAATTACTTCACCAGTTTGGCGATTTCCCTGAATTGGGGATGTTCAGCGGTGCGGAGGAGTTCAAACAACGCCATTTCCGTCGAGCTAACGCTTACGCCCTCTGCCTGCATGCGGTTCATGGCGATTTGTTTGTTCTCAAGCGTTCTTGAAGAAACCGCATCGGCAATCAGGCTCACTTCATAGCCCATCCGGAGCAAATCAACCGCCGTTAGATAAATGCAGACGTGGGCTTCAATTCCGCACAGCAGAACCTGCCGGCGAGCGATGGTATCCAGCCTGATATTGAACTGTTCCTTGCCACAGCAACTGAAGCACACTTTATTCACAGGCTCACTGCCGGCCAGAAGCTCGGAAATCTCAGGCACTGTCTCGCCCAAAGCTTGCGGACACTGCTGACACCATATCACCGGGATATTGAGGATTTTGGCAGACTTGATAAGAATTTGGATGTTTTTGAAAAAGCGCTGCCTGTCGTACATCAACTGCGCCAGCTTGCCCTGAACATCAACAATCACCAGACAGCATCTGTTTATATCAAGCATTCCCTTGTTCTCTCGCAACGGGCGTGCGGCGAGTGCGAAATCGGCAATCCGTTATTTGCCGCCCGTAAGCACAATAGTCAGATGCACCTGTTGTTTATCTTCCGGCTTGGCAGGCGGCTTTTTGGTCGGCTTTTCGGCCGCAGTCAAAACCGGCCTGGGTATAGTTATACTATCGCCAATCCTGTCACCAAGGGCTGTTAGCACCTGCTTGCCCGGCAGAAGACCCGCTATCTTGTTCGAAACAGCGAAATCCTTCGCCGCGCCGATACGGGCCTCGGCACTTTCGCTGTTAACAATCTCACCAATCTGGCCGGCTGTAACTGCATCGACAACCACCGGTTCCCCGAACCGGTCCGTCTCGACAAACAGCGATGCCGCATCAAATCTGTTCCATACGCCCTCCAGGTCCGTCAGCAGCGCACGCAAACTCTCCCGGCTGCAAGTGAGGGTATATACAATTCTATTTGCCTCACTCGCCAGACCGACCGAACCTGCAAGACCACTGTTCTCAATCGCCCTGTTGATTTTCGCGTCAACTGCAACCAGGCTGGCGGTCTTCAATTGGAGCCTGCCGTAAAAAGCCGGTATAGCTTTGCCTGGGGCATCAACTTTCGCCACATCTTCTTGCCCCTCGGACGGTCCCTGAACCATCGTGGTCATCTCCGTGCCGGTCGGAGGGGCCAAAATCGTGTAAACCACCGCCCCTAAAACTGCTACCAGTCCAATCATAGCCGCGACACTCACAACCCTCCTCAGGAGCAAATGCCTGGCCCCTTGCCGTTCGTCAAGCGGCGACCGCTGCCTGCCCACCAGCACCTGCCTCTGCAGCGAGGCTTTCACCAGCTCCAACGTCTCAGTGGGAGCCTCGGCATGAGGCAGCGCGCCGACCAGCATTTTGCACTTGTGCAGTTGCCGCAGCCGCCGGGCAATCTGAGAATCAGTTGATATCATCCGTTCGACCTCGGCTCGATGTCTGTCCGTAAGCTCATCGTCAATGTAACCATTGAGCAATTCTTCGATATTCCGATTTTCTTGTTTCATTCCAACATCGTCTCCAGGATTTGTTTCAGGTTGCTTCTGGCCCTGCTCAATCGGCTCTTAACTGTCCCCAGCTCCGCGTTCAGCACGTTGGCAATCTCGGCATAATTCATACCCTCAACATCTCTCAGGATGACCACCGCTCGCTGCGAATCGTCCAGCTTCATTAATGCCTTCGCCACTATTCCGCACAGCTCTTTGCTCTGGGCCACCGCCGCCGGGTCCGGCGAGCTGTCATCACTAAGAAACTCCTTTAACTGCGACTTTGCCTGCCGGTTGTGCTCATCATCCTCGGCATCCAGCGACCAATGCCCCGCCCTTACGCTCCTCTGGCAATGGTTCAGGGTCAGATTGACAGCAATTCTGAAGGCCCAGGTATAAAAGCCGCTTCTGCCACCGAACCTGTCTATGTTCTCTATTATTTTGACAAACGTTTCCTGCGTAAGTTCCGCGGCATCGTCGGGATTGGCACACATTTTCAATATCACGCTGTAGATGCGGTTCTGGTACTTGAGTATCAGGCGCTCCATCGCCCCGGAATCGCCTCGCCGGCACTGCTCGACCAGCACAGCATCGTCAACGTTGGTTTTGGCTGCTTCTGCCACGTCTTTTTCTTTACAATTAGACCTCTGTCAGGCCGAAAAGTTCCATAAAACAGGCCCGAACCGCAGGATATAATCGCAGATCGCCGGTTTTTGGTCAATTGAATTCAATCAGGGGGCAGGATTAAGGAATGAGCTTGCATTTCTTGCAAGGTGAATCAGACGCATGGCAGCATAATTGGACCGCCCCAACCCTCGCAGGAGCTGCATAGGCCACAAATCAACAATGAGACCAATAACCTTCAGGCCAAGCCCCTTACGGCCAGCGGCCATCCTGAAGCCAGCTATCGGCAAGGACCGCATAGTCTTTGAAGTCGATTCTTCCGTCCGGGTGCAGGTCCGCCTTGAGCTCACCTTCGCCGAGCCAGTAGCACGCCACAATATCGAGGTCCGCGAAGCCAACGACACAATCGTCCGTCAAATCGCCCCGAGGTCCCGGCTGAATACATCGGGGCAGGCATAGACGGATATCGTCGAAATATACTGTCCCTAAACCGCCTGCGGCCGTATTATTGCCCCTTTGGCCGAAGCCGATATAGACCCTGTTGACATCTTCGAGGGC
>DATKVV010000094.1:0-43618 GCA_035529895.1 Sedimentisphaerales bacterium | reverse complement strand
CGCTTCGCGTACAAGACCGCGATGATCGATGGCTGTCGAGAACACCTGCAATGGTCGCGGGTTTGACCGATCATGTTTGGTCTTTGCGTGAATGGCTGAGTTATCCGGCCGTTCAATTAACATAAGACACAAGGAAAATTTGCAAAAATCCGAAAAACCCATCAACACTTGACCCCCCACATGCGCCATTCTAGAATGAGCGTTAGTGTGTGGAGCAACGGTGTTGAAAGCCGTGGAAAATCCATGAAAACAGGCTGCTATAGCCCATTAAGAATATTGTTCAATAATGTTGGCGCTCATGGCGAGCTCTCCTTGCACAGTGCCGATAGGTCATGGAGTGTCGGGAAAAGCGTTTGGAGACGCTTTGGGATTCGTCCGTGCCAGGCAACGCCGGATTCTGCCTTCAGCCCCCCGGCTGACGCCGCGGGATGGTCAGATACAGCGGCCCCCATCCGGTCCTTCGCAGACGCAGGCCTGAAATCACCCCGACAGGCAAAGCCATATAATGTCAATACTGTGATCATGCCAAGGGGCACTATTTGCGTGCAGAACCCCGTAGGCAGGACCCTTGAATCAGAACCTCACCAGCCGGCCCTGAAGCAGCCTTTCTTCTGTTAGGAAAGGAGGTGGTTCTTATTGAGCATACCATATGATTGTTCTTGACAGTCCTGGGTATAGTTTGTACTATATGCCAGTGTGGAAGTCTCAAAACCTAATTTATATTAAGAAAGGGGGTTACGATGCGGCGTACAACCTTTTGTATAATCGGGCTGCTTGCCGTAACCTCGTACCTTACGGCAGTAGTTTCGAGTAGACCTGAAATCCCGTTTGACAGCCCGACGGCGAACGAAATGGAATTGGTCTTGGGCGGGTGCATCTCGTGTTACAATATTTGCGCTAACCTGGGATGTCAGAGCAGCGCCTGTGGGGAAAGCGATGTAGGCGAATGGTGCGGCACCGCTTGGTTGGTGAACGACACCAGTTGGAAGTGTCTGGCCGGCTACGGATCCAGCACTCTCTGTGACGCTTCTACAGGTACCAACGTAACTTGTTTTGTCAAGAAATGTACCTGCGGAAGCGGTGGTGCGGGTGACTGTGACGAACCCCCCAATAAGTCTAATGTCACGGGAAAGTCAGAGTGCAGTGACAGTTGAGATATGTGTTGAGCATTAGGGGCTGAGTTCACGGTCGCCTTAGGTTTTGTCCTGGCGGGCTTTGGAAAGGGGTGTTTTGGCGCCCCTTTCCAAGCCCCCAGTTCGAGCTACAAGGATACGTCCCTTATTAAAGGAGCACTGAAGGTATGTCTTGCAGGCTGAAAAGAACGACTCTTCGCGTTGTCGTTTTCTACGTTGTAATCACCAATACGGCAGCAATCGCTCCTCCAGCCAAGGCACTCGGTCCGCCTGTTTTTCACCTCGATGAATCTGATATTATGCTCGGCAGGATTGCCCCAAATGCTGCGCAAGAGTTCTCACTCACAGTTCACAATCGCGGACAGGCGACCCTCATTATTTACGGAATTTCCTCCACGTGTGGCTGTTTGTCCCAGGCAAAACAAGAGAAGAATATCGAGATTGCCCCTGGAGAGCTTAAGCGATTCGACTTCAAGATAGTCACTTCCGACCAGATGCGCGGCATTACCAGGAGGGCCATCGTTTTTAAGACAAATGATGCTCAGCGAAACCATGTAATACATGTGTCATTTGTTGTCGCCCCGGAGTACAAACTCGCGGTACTCCCGGCCAAACTGGACTTCGGATGTATCGAATCCGACCTATCCTTCAAAAAAATCGTAACCGTTGTCTCACCATACCCCGAAGCCATTGAAGTCAATTTTGTGCGTACAAGCAGTCCATTTATCCATGTAACAGATAGTAATGAGTACCAGGGCCTTCCCAGATACTCCTGTGCCTTTAACGTGGAGCTACTACCCAATCTTAGGCCCGGTTACATAAGCGAATCGATAACAATTGGGACAACTCGCGGGTCCGCATCGGTGCTTGTCTCCGGCTATAAAACAGACCCTATTGAAAGCCGGCCTGCCAGCCTCGTCTTCGAGCCGGTAGAATGTGGCGAAAAGAAGGCCGTTACTTTTGTCCTGAGGTCGACCAATGGTGAAAAATTTGACCTCTTGAAAACAACGACCGTTTCAAACACAATTAAACTCAAGCGGCTGGACCCGCAGGAGCCCAGGACCACGCATGCCCTTGTTGCAGAGCTTACCGCTCCGAATGGCAGGCCGGGACCAGGAAAAACGAGCATTTCTGTGGAGACAGATACGTTAGGAGTAAAAACCATCCACTGTTACTACTTCCTGTTAGGAGCAGAAACCCATGCTGCTACCCACGATAAGTGATTATGGTACACCTCGCCCCGGATCTCGATTTTCAAGTAAGCACATCTGGGCAGGTCTCTGGAGTCAGATAGTTGTGTCTCTTGTCATTTTGGTTGCTGCCCCCGGAATCTTCGCTGAACAAGTACTATCCGGCGAGGCAGCCATGGCAATGCTTGAACATATCGCCTTGGGGTATGAGTCGCACCAGAGGCAGGGCGGCGAGCTCCACATTCGTGGCAAATTGTTTCAGCACCAATTTGCCCAAGAAGGTTATGAAATTCCGGACGATCAAGTCATGGCCCCTGCCTGGCGCACGTTCGAGTACTTCGAGAAGAACGGCAAGAGGCGTTACCAAGAGCAACAATATGGCAGCGAAAACGAAACCGGATACTCATTGGATAACAATGAGAAGTTAGTCGCATTTTGGCCGCGTTCTCTCCGTACTTACCCCCTCCACAATGAAGACTACAAATGGTCAAGGTTGATGGGGGATTATGGGGAATGCTTGGTGGTTAAGCCAAAGCTGGGTTATGAGAATGTCGCCACGGCAATGAGGAGTCTGATCGTAGAGAGTGAAGCACATAAAGCGGGTGCCACGCATCCTTGGGACATTACCGTCACCTTCGAAGAAGGCATTTACAAAATACGTGTCGTTTTCAGCAAAACCGGCTGGGAAACATTTTGGATCGACGCAACCAAAGGATATAATCTGATAAAGACCACAAAGTACGATGACCATCCCAAAATCCTCCGCGATGTCACGAAGCAGTTGCAATATGTTCAGGACCAGACCGGCAGGTGGGTCCTCAGCGCAGCCGACATAAGCGGCTATTCGCGCCGAGTAGGTGTCGTCCGTAAAATGGAACTCCTTCAGGTCGAAGCTGGAGAACTGAATCTCCCGGAGGAGTTATTTGAGCTGTCAAGTCTGGATATTCCCCGGGGCATATACACCGAGGACCATCACTTTTCACCACCTCTGATCTTGAATAAAGGGGGAACCCCTGATATAGACTACCTTGGTCCACTGCTTGAAGCCAATATCACAACAACGCAAGTCGCAAAGATCGACGGTAAGGGAGATATAGCTATTGCCGACCATCACGCATATATTGAACATGAGGCAGCTAAAACTGAGCAACATCCACGAAGACCTGCCGCCGCAAACCAGAGACAATGGCAGCCGTTTATCACATGGTTCGTCCTTGTACTTCTAATGGGCGGGATAATTTCGGTATTGATCCATTATCGCCTGAAACGGCGGGGCCATCCATGAAGTTCTCTTTCCTGTCACTATCCTCATCGCTCATGCACGTTACTCTCTGCTTCTACTCGGCGGCGATGGCAAACGGGCCGGGCGGAGGTGCCGTGCCCCACTGGAAGGACTATACCGGACCCCAAGCTCAGCACCTCTCCTATAGTCTCTGTGGCGTCACCTCCGTATATGTCGTCGCAAGAGAATTCGGAATCGACTGCAACTATCAACAGATAGTCGCTCAATTGAAACCCGGTATCTACGGGAACACCATGCGACAGCTTGTGGACTGCTTTGACGCGGACCCCCGTTTAACCGCCGTACCTGCTCGTTGCATCGCCAAAGACCTACATCGCAAGTTGAGCAAAAACCGTGAGTGCAAAGCAGTACTGAATCTGAACGACCATTGGGTTGTCGCCCGCAATGTTACCCATGACGCATTCGAGATCATAGACTTCCCGAGCAGGTACTTCATGCCCGTCGATGCCGTTGATAGTCTGTGGGATGGCTACGCCATAGTTGTTCGCAGGCGGTCATTACCAATTCGTCCCATTCTGACCCTTGCGATTCCGTTTCTCGCCATCAGCGCAGTACTGGCAATTGCTCTTGTCAGACGGATGGTGCATCCAACACACCATAGCAGCATCCCGTAGTTGTCAAACCCTGCCGTCACCGAAGCTATCCGTCAGCTCGTAATCCACGATTTCCTCGGGGGTGAAAAACAATTTGATTTCGTACTCCGCTGATTCGACGCTGTCTGAGCCATGAACCAGATTGTATCTTTCGGAGCAGCCAAAGTCCCCCCGAATTGTCCCCGGCTCGGCGTCATAGCCGAACGTCGCCCCCATCATCTTCCTTACCGTCGCTATAACGCGCTGCCCTTCCCATACCGTAACCAGAATCGGCGCCGAAGAGGTATATTTCACCAAACGTTCGAAGAAACTTCTGCCTTCGTGAACTGCATAGAGGCGGCGGGCCAGCTCTTCGGAAACCTGCATAAACTTGGCCGCAACGAGCTTAAAACCCTTTTTTTCAAACCGCCCGATTATCTCACCGGCAAGATGCCGCTGTATGCAGTCCGGCTTGATGATTATTAATGTGCGCTCTGCCATTCTCGTATGCCGACGCCCGTGCGCCGCTGTTAAACCCGCCGCCGAAGCCGCCGTTATGTCCCGCGAGGGACAATGTAAATCTCCACGCGTCTGTTCTGCGGATTGCCTCCTTTGTTCGGCTTATTTGCCTCGACCGGCCGGAACTCGCTGAAGCCGCGAATACTCATCCGCTTCGGATCAATGCCGTCGTTTGCCATCACGTTCAGCACCGATATCGCACGGTGCGCCGACAGGTGCCAGTTGGTCGGGTGCTTCTCGCGCGTCGCCGGCTTCTGAATAGGAATATCGTCCGTATGCCCCGCTATTATAATATCAAACTCTTTACCCTGGTCGGAGTTCATAATCGTGCAAAGCGCTTTTACGGCATTGGCCGCTTCCGCCGCCACATCATCGCTGCCCTTGTCAAAAAGCAAATCGCTCTTGAACTTCACTATCCCCCGGCTCGCATCGTACGTAACCATATCGCTGCCCTTGGCAAAATCTTCCAGCATCGTACTTAGCTCCACCGGCAGCGCCGCCCCGCCAAGCAACTGCTCCTGCATCCTCGCAATAAGCGCCTCCTTGTCCTGCAAAGCCTTCGTAAGCGCGTTAATCTGCTCCTGCAGCGTCCCCGCCTCAATACCCCCGCGGCTTCGCGCATCATTAAGCTGCCGCTTTAGCTGGTCAAGTTCGAGCTTTCCGGCCTGCAACTCGCTCTGAAGCTCCTTTATCAGCTTCTCCTGAGTGGCATTTTTCACCTGCAGGTCCTTATACTCCTGCTCCGACACACATCCGCTCAGCAGCACGAAACATGCAACCGCGACGGAAACCACCGAAACTTTGAATACTCGCATTGTCAAATCCTTTCAAAAATTACAGCAGACAAATTCCCTTTTAACCTTCCTTAAGAATATGCGGTCCTTTTACTTTCATGCCGTTACAGCCCATCAACGTCTCCGCGTTTCAATCGTGCGCTAAAATAGAACCGATTTGACTTGGTCCGTCAAGAACAAACTTGCAAAATTAAGGAATCTGCTGTTTTCTTTCCACCGCCCCAAATCTGAAGCCCTATCCTTGAATTCCTCCCCTCAGCTTCCAGGTTGGTCTTATAACCAAAAAACTCGCCCGGCCGGGTTTGCGCCTCGTCCGGGCAAGCTCTATGCGTTGACCTTAAACTAATTCAGAACGACCAAAATCTGCTAACCTTCCGCCTCGTCATCCGGCCTCGTTCTTCTGCCGCCTCCTTTACGTTTGCCCTCAGCTTTGCCTTTAGGTTTCTGCTTTTCTCTATCGGCCTCTGCCGACGGTGCTCCCCTCCTATCACGCAGCCTTTCCATCCTCTGCTGCATCGCCTTTTTCTCCTCGGCTATCAGCTCATCCAGCGCAGCTACCGTTTTTTTTGCTCCTTCCCCCGCCGCGATTTCTCGTATCGCCTCCAGACGTGCTACCCGCGCCTCAAAAGCCCTGCCCATGACGCCCAGCCGCCGGCCCGCTACGGCGTTCGGGTCCTGAACAGCCGGCCTGTTCGCATCTGCCGCGCGTGCGCGCGCCCGTTCCATTTTCTTCCGGCCGCCCCCTTTTTCCTGACCCATTGTGCTGCCGCAGGCCGCGAGAACAGCCAACGCCACCATACTGCAAACCAAAAACCTTTTCATCATGTTTCTCCTAAAAAAAGCTTTCACTAATTACGTCTCAACACACGCACACTATACCATTAAGGACGCCGTCAAGCTTACTTTTATTGCAGCAATAAGATTTTGCCTTTGAGGCGAAAAAAGGTAATCTCAAGCCGTACGAGAAAAAGCTGGCCTGAAAGTGAATTACTGCTATAATAAAAGGTGCAGCAGGACACGTTTTTTAGGAGATTTCTTATGTGTGAGCAATGCGGCTGTGGTGGTACCGACACCGAAAAAACGTTTGAAGAAAAGGTCAGAGATGTAATCGAGGCTATCAGGCCGGCCTTGCAAGGCCACGGCGGCGATATAGAACTGGTAGGGACGGACGACGATAATACGGTCAAAGTTCGCCTGCAGGGGGCCTGCCAGGGCTGCCCCGGCGCCCAGATGACGATGCGTATGGGGGTGGAAAGAATCCTGCGAGAGAGAGTTCCCGAAGTTAAAGAAGTCGTCGCCGTGGACTGAAAACAGGAAAAGCGCCTGGTTAGCCGCCCGGCGGTTTCTCTTTTGCACCATCAGCCGGCCCGCGGAGGCGGAAGATGTGGACCCATCCTTTTTCCCAGCCTACTTGGGCGATAAACTCGTAGGGCCCGATGCTTCTCGGCTCCCTCAGCAGAGCTATGTTCTTATCTAAATTTAGCTGTCTGTAGCCTGTATGGTCCGTGCTCAGGCCCTCCCGGGTGGCCCATACGACGTAAGTAATGTCATTTTCATAACAGGCCTTGATAAAATCCGAAGGATTGTCTGCCTTGGGAGGACCGACGATATAATCGGCGTACTTTGGCGCGAATATCTTTACCACCCCAGCCATATAAACGGCCAACTTTTCACCCGGCTTGGCGTTGGCAACATACCAGTCGGCCAAGAGCTTAAACTCCTTTTCTTTCTGCCCATCGCCTAAAGTGCGAACAAGAACAAATTGATTTGAGGCGATAATCAGACACAACGCCGCTAATACTGAGAGCTCCCGCAAAAAGTATCTGGATTTATAAATGTATACTCGCGCTGCAAAAATGAGTGTCACCAATCCCATCGCCGCATAAGGCAGAGAAACCGACCTTGGGCTTATCTGCGATATTCTGGGCAAATAGGGTATTAGTTGGACGAACCAGATAGCCGCTATTGCAACTGCCAAGCCTTGCAATAAAAGTACAACAGGCCGCGGCACCCGCCCATTTCCGTCTATCAGCTGCCAAGCGCTCTGCAAACCAAACCAGCTTATCAGCAGAGCTATCCAAAAAATGGTTGAATGGTATCTTAGAAGGGGATATGGGTATCTCGCGTGAAGCAGGAAATAGGGCACAAAGAATATGAGCAATGCCAGTATATTCCACTTGCGTTTGACAAAGCCCCAGATAACGCCGAAAGCAAAGCACACTGTGGTGATAATTTTGCTCGCGTCAAAGAACGCTTGTATTGATTGGATTTCAGCAGCTGTCGGTCTGGTGAATACAGCTCTTGCTTCTGCAACCGACTTAAGCAAAGGTCGAAATCCCAGTTCCCAAAGCAGCCTCATGTGCAGTAACAATCCTGTTCTGCTCTCGACCGGCTGCGTAAAGCCCTCGGCGTACTCTTTTGTGAAAAGCACATTGAAATAATGAGTTGTCCCCGACTTCCAGGTCAGAACAGTCCCCAGCATCCAAAGAGCCAAAGGCACCGACGCCGCAGCCGAATAAACGAACGCTCGAAGCCTTTCCCGTCTGTTTTTGCCATATATCATGTCCATTACGAAGGCGGCGAGAACAAGGCCCGCGCCTTCGTATCGAACCATTGTCGTTATCGATGCGAAAACGTAACACCATTTGGAACGTCTAAAAATGAAGTAGAAAGTCAGGAGGACGAAGAACAGCAGAGTCGTCTCAACAATAGGTTCCGTGAGCATATAAATTACCCACGGATTCAGTATGGTTACAATAGCAACCCACGGAGCGGACTTACCCACGATTTCTCTGCCTACCAGCCAAAGCAGGATTAAACTGAATGGGTGTAACATGGCGTTAATCAGCCAGCCGGCCGTCAGGTTGGGGTGCTGGCCGCCAACAAGATAGGAAAGGCCGACCTGGAGCATCCCGAGAACAGGAGCCAGCTTGAAACTCAAGGGGATTTTTAAAGACAAGACTTCGCGCCCCACTCTAAAGAAATCGGGAAAATCAGAAATAGGCACGATGGTATGGCCGAAATACAAAACCGACATATAGACGCCAAAGGCAAAAAGGGCTGCAATTACGAAATGTTCGAAGTATCTTTCCCGCCTGGCCAACTCTGCCGGTTCTATTGTCTTAGCGGAGCCGGCGTGTGCGCTGACAAGCCTTTTCCTGTCATGTTTTAGGTTGAATTTTCTCGTCTTTCTTTTGCTCAAAGTATTCTAATCTCCGCTACTAACCGTCCAAACAGCACCGACAAGAAAAAATCAAGGAACCTTTTCCAGCTCTATTGTTTGAAACATGCCCACCAAATTATTGACCGGGGACAACGCGTATTCGATGGCTTTGACAAGCGGATAGGCAAATGACGGCGCCAACTGACGCAACGTCATACCCCCGCTAAGCAAATATCGCAGTGGCGTATGATTACCCATCTTGACTATCTTAAGGGACGGAAATTGCTTTTCAAAGATCTTTCGGTCGCGCGTAAAAATGATCCACGGCATCGCCCCGTTTCCGCCGGAAAGGGGACCCGTCTCTTCCGGGTCCCAGCCTGCGCGCGTATCGAAACACTCGTGATGAAAATTCTTGTATACGAATCTGGCCCACAACGTATTCGCAGGTTCAATCATAACAATCTTGCCGGAGACCTTTAGGCACCGCAGCGCTTCTGTGAAGAAGGTCCTCGGCCGGGTGAGGTGATGAAGGACGTCAAACATAAAGAAAGCATCGATGCTCGCGTCTTCAAAAGGCATCTTTGCCGCAGAGAAAACTTTATCGACATTTGGCAGTTCGAGAATGTCGGATGTAATCACATTAGTGATTACCTCTTTAATGAAGCCGCCGCCACTGCCGAGTTCGACAAGGACCTTATTCTCGGAATCAGGGACCGCCCTTGCGAACTCTTCGTAAAAATCAATATACAATCTCTTAAGAAACGGCTTCTTCTGTATAATCCTGGCATGCAGCAACGTGGCAGCGGGGGCGTCAAGGTTCTTGATTTCCCGAGTCTCCGGTTGTCGAAGCCATTCCATAATCTTCATGATCATTCCAATTTAGCCCTGATAAAGCTGTCATTTTTGAACAATGGCAAAAATCCCGGCTGATAGCTGAATCTGACACGATGCCGGCCCGGCGGCAGTGTAACTGACTTGAAGGTGCCGAAGAGCAGCTTTATCTCGGCCGGTTTGTCGTCCACGAAAGCCTGCCAGCCCCAATCCCAGTTGTCGATAAAACTCAGGTAACCTGCCACCGGAGCTTCGGCCTCCCACTTCAGTTCGTCGCCCGTGTAAGACAGCAGACTCCCGGCAGGCCGATAGCGCATTGCATCACGTAAAAATGATTGAACTGTGGCATGTTCTATGGACTCGGAAAAGAAAATCCTTGTTCCATCCTGCACGCCCAACAAGATCCTTCGCGCTGGTAATTCGTCTTCGGTTTCTTTGAGGAACCTGACATACCGGTTAAAGTACCAGTTTTCGAGAACGCCGACGCTGAAGCTGGGTCCGAGGGGGATTGAGTTCTCGTGATCAGTCCTGGGAAACCGGAATGATGCTTCATTCAGTCTTGGTATGTCAAGGTGAACGCGATTCTTCTGAGGTTTGCCCTCATATGTCCATATATGGGTGCCAACCGGCCGCATTTCAACCACCGCGACCAAAAGCAGGACTGCCAAAACCCCTCTCAAGGAGCGCACGGACCTCAGCCAATTCCGTTTAGCAAGAATCACAAGCAACAAGACAACAACAAAAGCTGCCGCACCACCGAGAACGAACCATACGCGCTGTGGCGATAAATTGTTGAAGTACTCGGGCCAATAGGGATCATAAATTTCATTCAGGTAAAAATAAAGCTGGATTGCGAGCACGACGGTATATGCGGCCGCGACCCCTGTGATCGACAAGAACGCCCAATGAGGTCTTCCGACAGCATGAGTTTCCTTGGCCGAAATAGTCGATTCAAACGATGCATACGCCAAGGACAACAGCCACGCAAGAATCGGCACAAGGATGATGTTTAGTCGTGCCCAGACGCGGAGCGCCGAAAAACCAGGCATGAACTTCCAGAGCAGAATGAACAGATACGAATGGCGCCCATAAGTGATATAGATTATAAGGGCAATCCAGATAATGAAAAACAGCCTCGCCGTCCAACGACCGCCGGTGTACAACAGCGTAGGGGTTTCCCGTTCACTGTAACACGCCGGCAGAGGATTTCGAGCAACTGCCCCGCCTTTCATCAAATATGACAGGATCACCAACAGTCCGGCTATGCCAAAGAAATTCCATCCGTCCTGCATTGCAGCGGGTGGATACACAAATGATCCGAGGGTATCTTCAAAAGTAAAAACGTGCGACGTCGAATACTCAAAATCCTTCCCCGTACGGTCAGTTGTCTCGGACATAAGCTGTTTTACGCCCAATAGGTATGGCCCACAAACCAGCAGAGTCACAAACCCTGCGACCGCCAAAGTCCCGAAGACCCGCTTCCAGTGGACCGCCTGGACGCCAAATAGGCGCAGCCGCAGTGGTTTCACGAGGAAGGCAACCACATAGGGCAAAAATAGGAATTGGGCGTAATAAAGATAGTAGGGATAACCTCCGGTACACAAGCATATTAAAGAGAAAGTCAGCAAAACGCCGCCCCAGAGGGTGCTTTTCAACGATTGGGTCAACATGATTCTGGTCAAAGCGTAAAGAACCCAAGGGTACCAGGCCGCACTGTGAACGGCATTGGGAAACCTCAGAATTTCCGTCATTTTAAAGCTGACCGACATTACCAAAACGCTGAAGATCACGGCCCTGAGATTCGTGTTGACCAACCTGAGCCACATGAAAAGCCCCAAGGCAAAGATCGAAATGCCCAGGACCGTAAAGACCTGATGGTCGAGAGCATTGTAACCTCCGGCTAATTTGTACCAAACAGCAAGCGGCAGATTCAATGGATAGAAGGCCTGCGCGAACGGGTTGGTGTAGAACGGGAACCCGGCGGCCTCGGCGGGCGACCAAAGGGGAAAACGAAATTCTGCAAGATGGGCCAGCAAATATACCTTGTATTTGTAATACAGGACAATGAAGTCATTACCAATTGCAGTATACTGGCCGTCTATTGGAAAGACGTATCGAAATAGGTACAAAATGGGCCAGCAGAAAACAGCCAGAGGCAAAAGGAATCTAATCGCTCGGCTCCGACCAGGCTTCGTGCTGACTGTTGCCACAACAGCGGGGCTCTTGAGCCGTGATAGTTTCTTCCTTTTTCCCGATTTCACTGGTTCGAGCCCTCTTGCGCAAAGGATGCCTTCAGTTTTTTCCTTTTAGCTTCATGAGCGTCTTCCAGCAGATGGTCCAGCGTCGGCAGAGGCCTGGCGATAACAGCAATCTGATAAGAAAACAGGCTCTTGGACAAAAAGATTAAAGCGCGGTTCATCAGCAGCAGAAAACGAGCCAGCCGTCCGTCCCCCACGGCCAGCGGGAACGGGGCCGGGATGCCTCGCTTTTTGAACACTTCATACCCGCTGATTTCCAGTGTCCTGCACAGCGAAGAGAATGTGAACAGCCGGGCGTGGTCCATATCGAGGATGCCGCGACTGCCGTAGTTGAAGCTGTTAAATAACAAGCCGATTCTCAAAGGAAGGAAAGCGACGTTCCCGGTAGTGATAACAACATCCGGCGCATCTTTCGAGAAGCGATGCCTCAAAACCTTCAACAACCTCTCCGGGGATTTCAAATGCTCTATGACGTCCAGCGCAAGGACGTAATCCACCTTTCCTCCGAAGTCATCGTTAAAGTTGTATTGTTCGATATTGGCTTCAACCGATTTCCAAGTGTTCTTGCGTACCTCCGGCTGGATCTGCACGTCGATTGAGGTCGTCTTGACGTTTTTAAGCGCCAGCTTTGCGGCCATAAAGCCGGGGCCACAACCAACGTCCACCACGGTTGAACCGGGTTTCACTTGATCCAAAGCAAACTGCTGGGAACTCGGGTATCCGAATTTTGCCTGATAACGATAGTTCGACCCGGACTCATAATCAAACTTCGGATGGTAATAAATCCCCATCTTGTTCAGCTTGGACAGAATGCAGGAGCGAACGATGCGTATAGCGTACTTTATCCCGTTTACCCTGGAAATTTCGTCGCCATAGAAAGTGGGGACGGCGATTTCCTTAATACGCTTCTTCGTGTCTATAAGCTGGATAATAATGTCTGTGTCGAAATCAAAATAGTTGGAATTATACTCGAAGGGGACGGATTTCAAGGCGGCGATGCCGTAGGCGCGATACCCGGTATGAAATTCGGACAGGTGCGACTTCATGATGAGGTTCTGGACGAAGGTTAGTATCTGATTACCAATCCACTTGTAGATAGGCATCTTGCCTTTCAGCGCGTCCAGGCGGTGAATCATTCGCGAGCCGAAAACCACGTCCGCTTCGCCGTGGAGGATTGGCTGAATCATCCGCCCAAGATACTCAGGAGCATACTGGCCGTCGCCGTGCAAAAGGACCACCGCATCGAAACCATTCTTGATTGCGTAGCAATAGCCTATCTTCTGGTTACCGCCATAACCCTGGTTTTTGGGATTGTAAAGGACGGTCAGATTGCGCTCGGGGTGACGGCGGGAATAATCCTCGGCGGTGTAGAAAGTTCTATCCGGCGACTGGTCATCAATAATCAGGACCTCAGTGGAAAAGTGCTTGTCCTGCCATACCTCATGCGGGATTCGGTCCAGAACAGACTCTATCGACTTTTCGGCGTTATAACACACTATCAAGATGAGCACTTTCTTATGCTGCGCCGCCGGTACAGATTCACTCTTGTTATCACCGATTTCGTGCACGCGGATCTAATGCTCCTTTCCAAGCCATTTGATTTTCCGGAATGCGACCCAGCTCATTTTCAGAAGCAGCCAGCCATGCTTGAACCGGCTGATATTCGTTTCCCCGTAGGTCCTGGCACGATAGGCCACCGGCACTTCAACCACCTTGAGGTTTTGTTTTACTGCTCCAAAAATAAGGTCAAAGTCGCCAAACGGGTCGAAGTCACCGAAATAGGACCGGTTAGCCGCTATCAGCTCGTAGTCTTTTCTGCAAATCATTTTCGTGCCGCAAAGCGTATCCCTGAATCTTTGGCCCAAAAGCCAACTGAACAGATTGCCGAAAAACTTATTTCCGAGAAGATTTAAGAAACGCATTGCCTGTTTTTCCATCGGATAAACAAGCCGTGAGCCGTTGATGAACTCCCCCTTGCCGTCGCGCACGGCCCTGAAGAATTTCGGCAAATCTTCAGGGGGAGCGGTCAGGTCCGCGTCCTGGATAACCAGCACGTCTCCACGTGCGGCAGCAAAACCTTTCCTTACAGCATCGCCTTTACCCACGCCGTCGCCCTGGCGAATCAAACGAATGCTGCGCTGCGGATATTTGTTTATCTGGTGTTCTATCTCCTCGGCCGTACCGTCCGTACTATTGCCGTCAACAAAGATAATTTCCGTTTCCCGCCCCATTTGGGGGATGCGCCTTATCGCATCCTCAATGTTGCCGCGTTCGTTTCTGCACGGCACTATAACCGAAACCGACAAATCCTCATCACGTTGGGCTGAAGGCACAGGGCGGGCTATCACCAGGACCACCAGATTCAGAAGGCGAAATCCCGGCAGCAGAGAGAGAAAGTAATTGCAGAAAGCAGTCAGTGGCGGGATTCGCTTCGGCAGCATCAGATAAGAGGTGGTTCGAATCACGTCGAAGTCACTCAGTCTGAGCAGATTGGCAATGTCTTCGGGGGGAAGCCAGTTCTGGTAGGGGTACGGTCGGCGAATCTTCAGAAGAGAGCCCAGCCGAAGAATCGCCTCCCACAAATAATTGTAGTAAGTTATTACAATGCGCGTGCCCTGGTCCGTCAAGGGGCGGATACGTTCCAAGACCCGCTGAATATCGCGCCACCTGCCCAGCGAATTGCAGATCAAAACATAATCAAACTTTTCATTGAGATTTAGCTCGTGCGGGTCCATTGCGTAGAATTTCAGATGCGGAAACCGTTTTCTTGCCGCTTCGATAGCGCGCGGGTCTTCGTCAACTCCAACGCCATAGGCCGGTCGGACGGCGGCCAAGAGGTCTCCGCATTCACAGCCGACGTGCAACACCCTGCTGTTCGGGCGAACGACGAACCTGTAAATCCTGTCCAGCCATCTGTAGTAATATGCATTACGCCTTCGCCAGCGAAGCAGTAACTGTTCGTCCGGCTGCGTGGCACCGCTGGTTTCAGACGAGTGTGAAGTTTGAGTCTTTGTCTCGACCATAAGCTCAGCTCCCGGCCTGGGGCGCTCGGTTGTCGTCTTTCGCAAGATCAGAAAGCCTGCCGCCGCCCTGTTTTGCGTTCGCGAGCTTTCTCAGGTGCCTGGATATATTATCAGCGTTGGGCTTTTCGATTACGCCCTTTTCTGTAATTATTGCGGTAATAAGCGATGCTTCGGTAACATCAAAAGCCGGATTATATACGTTAATCCCTTCCGGGGCAATTTGCGTTTTTCCGAATGTCGTTACCTCCTCGGCGGCCCTTTGCTCGATGGGTATCCCCTGCCCGCTTTCGATGCCCAGGTCAAATGTGCTCGAAGGCGCAGCGACATAGAAAGGTATACCATGTTTAGCGGCAAGAATACCAAGGCTGTAGGTGCCGATCTTATTTGCGGTGTCACCGTTCGCCGCAATCCTGTCGGCGCCGGTTATCACTGCGTCAATTTTACCCCGCTTCATCAGCCAGCCAGCCGTGTTGTCGCAAACCAGCGTGACATCTATGCCCGCCTGTTTCAACTCCCACGCGGTCAACCGGGCGCCCTGCAACAATGGACGGGTCTCATCCACAAAAACCCTGAATTGCCTGCCCTTTTTATGAGCCTCAAATATGACCGACAAAGCTGTTCCCTGTCCTGCGGTCGCCAACGCCCCGGCATTGCAGTGCGTCAAAATGCCGCTACCCTGCCTGATGAACTTTTCGCCATTTTGCCCAATCCGCCGGCACATATCCACATCCTGCCGGTATATGGCATCGGCCTCGTTCAACACAGCCTCCCGCAAGGCCTGCAAATTTATGCCCGCCCGGCCGGACACTAATTGCTCGGCTCTCTGCCTGACCCTATCCAGCGCCCAGAAGAGGTTTACCGCGGTCGGACGTGATGAGGCTAAGAACTCACTGGATTTTGCCAGAACAGACAACCATTCCGTCGAAACATCGCCAATCCCTGGTTCCTGCAGACTTAGAACCAATCCGTAAGCACCGGCAACTCCTATAGCCGGAGCCCCGCGCACGGCGAGTGTTTTTATCGCATCACGAATATGCACAATGTTTCGGCACTCAACCTTAGTAAACTCTCCAGGCAGTTTGCGCTGATCTATAAGCTCCAAAAAGCCGTCTATGCCGCCAACCCAGTTAAGTGCCTGAGCAACCATAAAAAGCCTCAATCACGTCCAAGCAAAACTAAATATCGGACATCATATAACGATACTACAAATCAAAATCGTAAAATTACGAACATTGTACATTTTAATTTTTGATTTTTGAGTTCGTATCCGCCGGTAGTTTTGTTCTCAAATAGCTCGCGGTATAGCTTTTTTTGTTTCTGATAATCTCTTCGGGCGCCCCCTCAGCAACCACCCTGCCGCCGGCGTCTCCACCCTCGGGACCGAGGTCAATTATATAGTCGGCCATCTTGATAACATCAAGGTTGTGCTCGATTACTACAACGGTATTACCCATATCACACAATCGCTGCAGGACATTCAAGAGGTTATGAATGTCGGCGAAGTGCAGCCCGGTGGTCGGCTCGTCGAGCACGTACAAGGTATGGCCGGTGGCGGCTTTGCCCAATTCCGCGGCAAGCTTCACGCGCTGCGCTTCGCCGCCGGAGAGCGTTGTCGAGGACTGCCCTAATTGCATATAACCCAGACCAACATCATTAAGCGTTCTCAACAAACGGACAATTGTGGGAAAATTCGCAAAAAAGTTAAGCGATTCTTCAATCGCCATATCAAGCACATCGGCAATGTTTTTGCCCTTATAGGTAACCTGCAGGGTTTCGGGATTAAACCTGGTACCCTTGCAGCTTTGACAGGTTACATAAACATCAGGCAGGAAGTGCATCTCGATTTTCTTCGTGCCTTGTCCCCTGCACGACTCACAGCGTCCGCCTTTGACGTTGAAGCTGAAACGTCCGGGCTTGTATCCGCGAATCTTTGCCTCGCGCGTCATTGAAAACAGTTTTCTTATCAAATCAAACACACCGGTATAAGTGGCCGGATTGCTCCGCGGCGTTTTGCCGATAGGCGACTGGTCTATCTCTATGACCTTATCGATTTGTGAAATGCCGAGAACGTTCTTGTGTTTGCCAGGCTTTTCACGGGAGCCATACAGCCGACGCCTTAAGGCCCTCAATAGAATCTGGCTGACCAGAGTGCTCTTGCCCGAGCCTGAGACGCCCGTCACACAGGTAAATACGCCGACCGGAAATTTAACATCTATGTCTTTAAGATTGTTTTCCCCCGCAAGCTTTACTTCGATACATCTTTTGAGGCTGTACTTCCTTCTATTAAGCGGCAGCGATATTTTCTTTTTGCCGCTCATATACTCACCCGTCAGCGAGGCGGGACAGGCTATAATGTCACCCAGGCTGCCCTGGGCGACGACCTCACCGCCGTGCGCGCCGGCCGCCGGACCAATATCAATAATATGGTCGGCACTCTTGATAATATCCTCGTCGTGCTCGACCACTATAACCGTGTTGCCGATTCGGGTGAGCCGGCGCAGTATGCCAAGGAGTCGGTCGTTGTCGCGCTTGTGCAGGCCTATTGTCGGCTCATCCAGCACGTAACAGACCCCGACAAGGCCGCTGCCAACCTGCGTGGCAAGCCTGATTCGCTGCGCTTCGCCGCCGGCAAGAGTGCTGCTCTTTCGGTCCAGCGTCAAATACCCAAGCCCAACGTCGACCATAAACTTCAGTCGTGCCCTTATCTCCTTCAGGACCTGTGCGGCAATCAGCGTCCTTTCTTCATCCAGTTTCAGCTTACTGAAAAATCTTTGTGCCTTTTCAATGCTGAATGCGGTCAGCTCATGTATGTTTTTTGCCCCTACGGTCACTGCGACAGCCTCCGGGCGAAGCCGGGCGCCATTGCAGCTTCGACAAGGCTGTTCGGAAAGATAGCTGTGCAATCTGGCTTTAACATATTCACTAGTCGTATTCTCCCACCGCCGGCTCAGGTTCGGGATAACCCCTTCAAACCACAGGCCGTATTTCTGCTCGTCAGCCGCAGCGGTGCCGTACATCAGAAGTCTTCTTATGTCCGCTGGCATCTGCTCAAAGGGCACGGATTTGCTGATGCCCGTATTCCTGCAGAATCTCTTAATAAGGCGGTTATAGAAAATATTCATTCGCTTGCCCCCTTTGCGCCAGGCGTCGATGGCCCCATTCTCAAGCGAGACGCTTTTGTCCGGAACAATCAGGTCCGGGTCGAATTCGAGAATTGTTCCCAGACCATCGCAGCTCTTGCAGGCGCCGTAGGGGCTGTTGAAGCTGAAAAGTCGCGGTGACAGCTCCTCGAGAGACGCCTGCGGGTGCCCGGGACAGGCAAACTTTTCGCTGTAGACAATCTCTTTCCAGCGGCTGTTGTGACTGTCTTTTTTATTATCACTGGACTTTTGGACCAACACCAAAACTATCCCATCGGCCAGTTTGAGCGCTGTCTCCACCGAATCAGCCAGCCGGGTCCTGACCAAATCCTTAATGATTAATCTGTCAACAACCGCTGCAATGCTGTGCTTTTTATTCTTATTCAGAGCGGGGACGCTGCGCACGTCGTAAATAGCCCCATCAACCCGCACCCGAACGAAGCCTTCTCGCTGGATGCCGCTAAGAATATCTTTGTGCTCACCTTTTTTGCCACGGACCAACGGGGCGCAAATCTGGATTTTCGTGCCTTCCGGACGGTTCAGTATCGACTCCACTATCTGCGAAGAGTGCTGGCTGGATATCTCCTTGCCGCACACCCAACAATGTGGCTGCCCGACGCGGGCAAAAAGCAATCGGAAATAGTCATAGATTTCGGTGGTGGTGGCGACCGTCGAGCGGGGATTGCCGCTGGCACTGCGCTGCTCAATCGCGATGGTAGGCGGCAGACCCGAAATATCTCCGACGGCCGGCTTCTGCATCTGTTCGAGGAACTGCCGGGCGTAGGCGCTGAGCGATTCGACATATTTTCTCCGGCCCTCGGCATAAATCGTGTCGAACGCAAGAGAGCTCTTGCCCGAGCCGCTTATGCCGGTTATCACCACCAGCTTGTCGCGCGGAATGCTTAGGCTGATGTTCTTGAGATTGTGCTCTGCGGCACCCGTGATATTGATTGCTTTCTCCAAAGGTCCCGGTCTCCAAGCTTCATTGGTTAAGGTAGTGCTCCGGCAAGAAATCGGCACCAACCCAAACTAATAATTGTACCAAAAAGTTATGATAAGGTAAAATTAGGCGTCTTACTCGTTAAATCCATAAGAGGTATGCAGACAAAAAACTTACACGGCTGGGACTTATCTTATGCACAGGCCACAGAATTGCAGAGAAACCTGGCCCACAGGGTGAAGGTTATCCCACTGAAAAAGCAGCCAAGGCTGGGTGCCGGCCTCGATTGTGCGTTCAGCAGGGACGGCACGATAATAGTGGCATGCGCTGTGGTTCTAAAAGTGCCCGACTTTGAGCTTATTGAAACAACAACTGCGCTGCGAAAGGTGACGTTTCCCTATATCCCGGGCCTGCTTTCTTTTCGCGAAGCACCGGCCTGCATCGCGGCCGTCCAAAAACTAAGCAGTGCGCCCGATGTTTTCATAATTGACGGCCAGGGAGTCGCCCATCCCCGCCGGCTCGGCCTGGCGGCCCATCTGGGCCTCTTCTTTGATAAGCCCACAGTTGGCTGCGCAAAAAGCAGACTAACCGGCGAGTTTGCCGAACCGCCAATCGAAAAAGGTGCTTACAGCGTATTGAAGGACAATAACGAGGTCATAGGAGCGGTGCTCAGGACACGCACCAATGTCAAGCCGGTTTTTGTCTCTGTGGGCAACAAATGCCTGCTAAATGATGCAATTCAGATCGTCTTAGCCTGTACCACAAGATATCGTCTGCCCGAGCCGGCACGCCTTGCTCATCAACTGGTCAGCAGAGCAAAGCTTAAAGCTTGACCTGGCTCTGAATCGGTCACTCTTTCTCAATATCGGCACAAAGAATCAGGAAAACCACCGCCTCTTGGTTCTGTGTCGCGCCAACGATACTCGGCCTGCCGGCTTCAAGAGATACTGTCCCTGACCAGTTTCGTGCTATCGTATCAGGCGGTCTATCCTTTTCGGAAGAAGCCTTTCCGAGCGTGTTCTGCGTGAATCTAAACCTCACCCTGATTCTCCCTTGCGGATTGACAACCACATCAGCATCAAACTGCCTGTTGACATTATAGCAATCAAAGGTCTTCTGAACCTCAGCCTCGCCGTCTCTGGCTCCCCTGACCGGTCGCTGTCGTTCCATATATACCTGCTCCTGCACCTGAATAACCCCCGATTCCCTCTGTGTGACGGCTACCTTTGCTCCTGTGGTTACCTTTGCGCGGTCTTTATCTTTCAGACATTGGAGGATATTTTCTATCGACGCTGAGTTCGGCTTTTGACCGATAGGGCTCACCCCCGCCTTGTAAAGGGCTTCAAGTTCAACTTCTACTACAAACGCCTCGAGCAGTATCCTTGCGCCTTCGTATGGGTCTTTTACTTGCTCGGCAGCCTGCTGTCCGCCGTTCTCTTGAAACCTCGGCTTCGCCATCGACACGGTAGAAATACTGGCTAAAAACACCACACAAGACGCCACGCCTGCCAGAATCGCAATATTTTTCGAACTTTTTGCCATCTTTTTCCCCTTTCAAAATTTCCCTATTTGCTGGTCTTACGCCGTCAATTACTAAAGGCGGAAAAAAAAGTTTTGGTCACGTGGAAAAACTGAAGAACGGAAGTTTCAATCGTGGGTCTCTGATAATGAATAGTCAATCAATCATCTAATCCCACGTATGTTTTTTGACCGAGGCCAGGATCATCTCCGCACATTCCATCGCCGCCAGACCCTCTTCGGCACTCACCTCGGGTTTGGCCGTCCTGTCCGTGCAGGAGCGCAAAAAAGCCTCCTGCTCGAGACGCAATGGTTCCTTATCGTCTATATTAAGCTCCTCTATATGCAGCAAATCAGGCCAGTTCACGGCCAGCGGGTTGAAATCTCCGGCGTTCTGTTGTTCTTTTATCCACTTGACAACGTTTATATTCGGGTCGGCCTTGATGATAATGCCGCTTTTTTTATAATAATCCACACTTAAATAGGCCTGCCGGCTGAATACCCTCAATTTCCTTTCCGTCTTCAGGGCCAGTCGCGAGGCGGTGATGTTTGCGATACAGCCATTCTCGAAAACGATTCTTGCGTTACAAATATCCTCTTTCTCGTCTATGACACTGACGCCCACCGCATCTACGTTCTTAATCCTGCTTGCCGCCAGAGACAGAATAATATCTATGTCGTGAATCATCACATCCAGCACGACCCCGATATCGGTCGAGCGAAACGGATAGGGGCTTATTCGGGTCGCCTCGATAAACTTGGGCTCTATATCCAGCCGTTTTATCGCCTGTACAACAGGGTTGCAGCGTTCGGAATGACCTGTCGCCACCACGATATTATTCTTCTTGGCGAGTTCGACGACCTTTCTACCCTCGTCAATGTTGGCCGCCAGCGGTTTTTCGATCATCACCGGGACCTTGTTTTCGATAAAAACCTTCGCCAACTCCAGGTGATGCGCAGTCGGAGCCGCTATCGTTACCGCGTCAACTTTGCCGAGGATATCCACGCAGTTAGTATAAGCTGAGCACTTGTATTGGCTCGCCAGACGTTTTGCTCTTTCAGCATCTATATCAACGACGGCAACAAGCTGACTTTGCGGCAACTGGTCGTAGACCTTAGCGTGTATCGCCCCCATTTTGCCCGCACCTACAACGGCAGTCCGTATCTTATCCATTGGTCTTCGGCTAAAATCCGACGTTAATCGTGCCTGAACGTTTCAAGGTGTCTGCCAAACCGGTGTTCACTGCTTCTGGTTATCACATCAATCATTGCCTTAACATTCTCATCGAGCCCGTCCTCTTTAGCCAGGGCCTTCGCATTTTCCAGAAGGGCCCCGCCGCGGCGATAGAGCTTATGGTAGGCCTCGAATACGCTCTGTTGCTGCCGCTCGCTGAGACCGGCTCGAACCAGACCCCGCTTGTTGACGCCGCGGACTTTCGGCGGATAATGACCGCTGACAATTAGAAACGGCGGGACATCGTGGTTAATCCCGGCAAGACCTGCGGCATAGCACCACTTGCCGATAGTCACAAACTGATGCAATAAAACCATGCCGCTAAGCCAAACCCCCGTTTCGATTTTGCAGTGACCGCTTATCTGCACATAGTTGCTCAAAACAATCTTATCTTCAAGTACGCAGTCATGGCCTATATGCACGCCTATCATAAGCAGATTGTCGTTTCCAACTTCAGTTACTCTGTCTTTATAAATACTCGGGTGGATTGTCACCTGCTCGCGAATGGTGTTTCTATCTCCAATCACAAGCCCGCCGATGTCCGCATCAGGGCTCAAACCAAGTATCTGCGGCTGGCCGCCAATCACGCAGTTGGCAAACAAGTGATTGTTCTTTCCGAGTTTGACGTTCCTGCCAATCACAACATTGGCATCAAGCACGGTTTCGGCGCCAATTGTGACACCGCTGTCAACAACACAGTTGGGCCCGATTGTAACGTCATTACCCAACTGCGTATCGCCGTGAACCACGGCACTGGGATGAACCTGGATCATTCTGGTCTTCTCCTGCCTCCCTCAAGGACACGAACCGATTTTCGGCTGTCGTACTTTCATAACTTCTCATCATCCACAAGGACAAACTTGATTTGCGCTTCGGCAACCAGGGTCTCGCCCACCATCGCCCTGCACTGACACTGTGCTCCTCTTTTTCTCATCCTGACGGTTTCAGCGGTAAGGATAAGCTGGTCTCCGGGGACGACGGCTTTACGCAACTTCACGCCGTCCATGCTCAAGAGCACCGCCAGCTTGCCCCTGTGCTCGAGCTTTTGTGCGAACAACAGACCGGAGACCTGCGCCATTGCCTCTACTATAAGCACCCCGGGCATAATAGGGGTGCCTGGAAAATGTCCCTGGAAGAACTGCTCGTTGAAGCTTACATTTTTTATTGCTTTTATTCGCCTGTCGCCCTCGATTTCAACCACTTTGTCCACCAGCAAAAACGGGTATCTGTGTGGGAGAACCCTGGCAATATGCCGTATATCCAGAAGTGCATCAGTTCCAGACTTTTGAATACGTTCCTGCCGCTCGGCCGCCTCATACAGTTTTCGCACAAGCTGCTGGTTCAATGAATGGCCTGACTTGTAGGCCACGATTCTGCCTCTAATCGCCCGCCCGACAAGCGCAAGGTCGCCGAGTAAATCCACAATCTTGTGTCTGGCGCACTCGTTCGGGAACCTGAAACTGTTCTTGATGGGCCCGTCCGAGTTGATAACCAGAATATCCCGGGGACTGAGGTGAGTTCCCATTCCGCGAGCCTGAAACTGCTTCGCCTCAGCTTCAAGCAAAAAAGTCCGGGCCGGCGCGAGGTTTTTCTCGAAGCTCTCCGGCGTAATCCGGCAGCTATAAATCTCTCGCCCAATGCCGGTATGACCACCGTAGTCAAGATCGTAGGTAACGTTCAATCCGTCGTCTGCGTATGGCAGGGCGTATATCGATGCCTCGCCCTCAGCGATACTAATCGGCTCTCTAATGGCAAACTCTTTCCTGGCCACCTGCTGTTCGATGAGTCCGACTCGTTTGAGAACTTTGAAATATTCGGCGCTGCTGCAGTCAGGAGCCGGCAGCTCAAGCGCATCGGTTTCTATAACAAGATTGTCAATCCCCAGTGCGTTGACCGCCGCCAGGCAATGCTCGACCGTTTCTATGCTTACAGAGCCCTTCTTAAGGGTGGTTCGTCGGCTTCGCTCCGCAAGATTGGGCGCAACGGCGCTAATCCGCACCGGTTCCGGGGTATCGGTGCGTACAAACACCACTCCGGAATCCGCGGCAGCGGGGCGAAAAGTAACCTTCGCCTCTTTGCCATCAAACAGACCTTTACCGGATAGCCCGGCTTCACTCTTTATTGTCTTTTGCAGCTTCAAGCCTTTTCATCCTCTTAATGAGCTGCTTTAACTGCTCGGCCAGCTTGGGCAAACGCACCGACAGACTCATTACTCGCAGGGCCTCTTTTCTTTCGATTGCCGGTATGCCAAGTACCTGTTCTCCGGCTCCTACACTGCGCATGACCCCTGCTTTGGCCCCGACCATTGCGCCGTCACCGATTTCTATGTTATCCACCAGGCCGACCTGCCCTCCTAAAACTACCCTGTCACCGAGCTTGCAACTGCCCGAAATAGCCCCCTGGCCTGCTATCAGGCAGCATTTGCCAATTATTACATTATGAGCGATTTGCACAAGGTTATCTATCTTGGTTCCCGCCCCTATTACGGTATTGCCGAACTTAGCCCTGTCAACACAGCAGTTAGCCCCTATCTCGACGAAATCTTCAATCACCACGCCGCCGTTGTGCGGAACAAGTTGGTGGCTGCCGTCTATAAAGCAATAGCCAAAGCCGGTTGAGCCGATAGTGGTGTTGGCCTGAATGATGACGTTGTTGCCGATGGTGCAGTCATGATAAACGACGACGTTGCTGTCGAGCCGGCAATTATTGCCGAGCCTTGATTTCTCACCAATTCTGCATCCTGGGGCAATTACAGTGTTTGCTCCGATCTCAACCCTGTCGTCAATTACCACGTATGGACCGACAGCAGCGCCCGGGCCTATCTTGACATCCTGACCGACCTTTGCAGTTGAGTCAACACCTGCGCTCGGGGCCTTCAACTTAGGCGCAAAAACATTCAAAGCTTTTATCAGGGCCGCATCGACATTCCTAACAATCAACTGCGGCCTGTCCAACCCTTCTATACGCCTGGAGACGATTACCGCCCCTGCCTTTGAGCTTTGAAGCATTGCCGTATGATGGGCATCGGTAAGGCCTCCCGAACGCGTTCCGTAGCGTTCAGTATCCTTGATGAAAGTAACCTCCGTCTTGCCGGCCGACTCTATTGCCCCCACGCCGCTTATCTGCCCGGAGCCGTCCCCGACTAACTCGGCGCCAATCCGCCCGGCCAGTTGTGTAACTGTCAGTTTCATAGGAAACCAAAAAGTAAAAGCTAAAAAGACCAAAAATGACAATCAGCGATTTTGCGATTTGTGTTTTATGTTTGCCGCATTCCCCTATGGCTTTGCGCTTTTTGCATTTTGTTTTTCACTTTCCTTTGCATCAACCCGGGCCATAACCTCATCGGTAATATCCGAACAGCCCTCGCTGTACAGCAGTTTATGCGTCCCCATGGCAAACTCAAGCTGATTGGGGTTCAACGCCTCAAGCTGCGGTTCACTGTTTTCAAACACTAATTGTAAACCCTTCTGCTTTGCAACCTTGCTGGTTTCCCGCAGAATATCTTCGTAAAGCTCTTTGCTTATTCGCTGTTCTTCCGACGTCATTTTCTCATTGTAGAATTTTTGTTCGGCCTGGAGTGCGGCCCGTTTTTCCAGAGCATCCTTATATTGTGTCAAATAGTCGCCGCTGCCGACCTTCAACGTCTTGAGCCCTTCTTCCTCAGTTGTGACCTCCCTTTCAAGCTGCTCCAGTCTTGCTCGCATTCGCTGCCTTTCGGCCATGGTTTCCTGCCTGTATTTGCCAATCCTCTTGGAATTCTGAAATATCTTCCAAATACTGACAACGCCTACCTTCAATGAGGGCTCACCAACTTCTGAGCCGGCCCGGCTGTATTCGCGGCCCATAGATAAAACCACGATACCTGCCAAACAACTCAAGACCATTAGCCTTATCTTCATAAGCTATCCTTTCCGGTTCTTTCACTTCATGTTCCTTTTTTCTCAAAACAGCCGGCCAACATAAAAGAAGAAAGTCTGCGTATCGTCGGACTCGTCTTTCAAAAATGGTGCAGCAACCCCGACCCTCATCGGCACAGGCCCAAACCACTGAGGAATCATTATCTGTAAGCCCGTTCCCACCGAGGCACGGTAGCCGCCCGAATCAATTGCTCCACTGTCGATGAAAAACAACGCCGCAAAGTCCTCCTTTATTAACGGCACAGCTACCTCGGCATTCGCCAGGAATATCCAGTCACTGCCGATAGGGTCTTTCCTCTTGGCGCCAACTACAGGTACACCACCTACCTCGGGCCTGCCTCTCGTACTTACGCCGCGATACTCAAAACCTCTGATACTGGTCATGCCGCCCGCATAGAACTTCTCGAAAGGCGGCGCGTCACCCAACACAGTCGCAGCGTGCAGCTTCGTCGCTAAAATGGTTTTCCGCTCCGCCAGGTCTTCGTGAATCGTGCTGTACCGGATATAAGTTCCGCTCAGCACTCCGAATGTATAGTCGCCGCTCACCTGCTCGTAACTGGTGGTTAAATAATCACCCTTGCTGGGAGTAAATCTGTTGTCGGTAAGGTCCTTGCCGACGCCCAGCTTGACTCCCACAAGAGCATTGCCGCCCTCAACGTCCTTAATCTCCCTTGGGGCATCGAGGTCGATGTCTCCAACGTCAACGTTTTCAACTCTAAAGTCGATACTTCTGCGCCAGCGCTCTCTATATCGCTTTTCATATCGCTCCCTGAATCCGAAGTATCCCTTCAGCCTATCTTCCTCATAACTTTCCCTTTCCCTTTCCCAACTCGAACCGACCACGTCAAGCGCTATGGGCTTGTCCTGCCAATATGGCTCGGTGAAACTAACGGAATGCTCACTAAGCTCGGTGCCTGGCTGCAGCGCAATTCTAAAAGTCTGCCCCGCGCCTTTGAAAGCCTGTCCCGTAATGAATTCGCCGAAGCTCTTCGGCCAATTCTTGATGTCGAAGTTTCTCTGCTCGAGGACAAGCTGGCCTATTAATCCGCTGTCGCTGCCGACGCCGGCGCCGAGCATGGCAAAACCTGTCTGGCCCTCTTTTATATTCACTTCAACCTTTTTCTGACCCGACTCGGCGCCTACCAGAGGCGTGACGCTCACCTCTTCGGCCATTATGGTCCTTTGTATCTCTTCCTCCAGCTGACCACCGCCTTCTTTTGGGGCTGCCTCCGCATCATAAAGCTTGCCCGGCTGAAAGTCATAAGAGTCGAGGATTCGCCGGATGACTTTGTCCTGCGTCTGCTTATTGCCGGTTATATCAATACGCCCGATTCGGAACTGGCCGCCCTCCGTGATTTCAAACTTAACGTTGACGGCGTTGGTATCTGGGACAAACTCCGGTTTCAAGAGCTCGACTTCAGCATCGACAAAGCCATGCTCACGGTAAAGCTGACGGAGCAGCTTGGCATCCGACTGAGCCTTTAGTTCGCGATAGATTTCTCCCGGCTTCAATTTCAACATCGCCAGCAGCGATGCCTCGTCGAAGCGGCCGTCAATGTCAATACCGTAAATCTTCCCCGCCCCGGCAAGAGCGAGCTTCTCGACGGTATAGACCGGCCCCTCATCGATCATATAAGTGATGCGAACCTTGCGCTTGTCGTCACTGAAATCCTTCTTGGCCGTGATGCTGTAATTAAGAAAACCGCCGTTCCAATATGTATCTTCCAGCCTTCTGACATCTTCGGCCACTGTTTCCTCGGAATAATCCTTCGCCCAAAGAAGCCATTTCTTTTTGCTTGCCTTTATGGCGTCTTTGAGCGTCTTGGTCTTCATGGCCTTATTGCCGCTAAACACGACCTTGGCGACTTTGACCCTCGGGCCCTCAGTTATTTTGTACGTATAAAGCATTTTGCCATCCGGCAACTTCTTTTCGTCCAATTCCACGCCAGCGAAAGCAAATCCCTTTTTCAAATAGAATTCTTCCAGATGCTCTCTGCCGAGACGGGCCAGGACCTGGTCGATATAATCGACTTTCTTGAAGCCCATTATCCCCAGCAGAGTCTTTTCTTTGAATGTGCGCTTGTCGGCGAAATCAAAATCAACCGAACCCATAACACCTTTTCCGCGAACCGGGGCGGTCTGTTTCGCCTCGGGAGCAGCACATCCGGCCAGCCCCAAACTCATCAATAGCACCAGTGATATGAAAGAAGCAATATACGATTTATTCATCCGTGAGTACTTCCTTAGAACGGCGCCTCTTCTCCCTCAGAGGCGCTCCTGGACCGCACTGGTGGTTCTTCGGCGTACGAGGCGTTCTCGAACCGAGTAAACTTCTCCCTGAATATCAGGCTCACACTGCCAGTGGGGCCGTTGCGCTGTTTGGCTATTATCAGCTCCGCCGTATTGTCCTCCTGATAACCCTCTTCGCCGCGGTGGTAATAATCCTCACGATGGAGCAGTATCACCACGTCGGCATCCTGCTCGATGCTGCCGCTTTCGCGCAAATCGCTCATCCTCGGCCGGTGACCCTCCCTGCCCTCGGGCGCCCTGTTGAGCTGACTTAGAACCATTACAGGTATATTCAGCTCCCGCGCCAAGGCTTTTGTGTATCTTGAAATGGTGGTTATCTCCTGTTGGCGCGATTCCACCCGCTCGCTGCCCAAATGCATCAACTGCAGGTAATCAATGATAACACAGCGTATATCGTACAGGCTCTTAAGCCTTCTGGCCTTGGCGCGAAGTTCCAGCGGCGTCAGTGTTGAGGTATCATCGATGTAGATCGGCGCTTCGGACAAAATACCGCAGGCCTCAACAAGTTTCTCGTAGTGCTCGGTACTGAGCATGCCCTTTCTGACCGCCTGAGCATCGATTGCGCTGCAGCTGCACAAGAATCTTTCCGCCAACTGCTGCCTGCCCATCTCCAGCGAGAATACGGCGACCGGAATCTTCTCAACCACACCAACATGCTCGGCAACATTTAGTGCCAGAGAAGTCTTGCCCATACTGGGCCTGCCGGCAACGATTATCATCTCGCCGTTCTGCAGGCCGCAGGTCTTGTCGTCAAGCTCATGATAGCCGGTTGCGAGTCCCGTGACATATTTGCCGTCGCGTTTCTCTATAAGCTCATAAGCACGAGTGACCAAATCCTTCAATGCAACCGCAGAGCCGCTAATCTTTTTGTCCGCGATGGCAAAAATCCTGCGCTCCGCCTCGTCGAGTTTTTCACTGGTATCACCGGTCTGGTTGTATGCGTCTTCCAGAATTTCGCTGGCGGCCGCAATAGTTTCGCGCAGCAGCATCTTATCCTTGACAATCCCGGCGTAATACATCACATTCGCCGATGAAGGCACCGAGTCGATAATCCCGGCAATATATTTCACTCCGCCGACCGCCTCAAGGCGACCTGTTTTCTCAAGCTCATCACGCAGCAGCACCGCATCGATGGCTTCACCTCTGTTCTTCTCGTAGAGCGCCACGAGGGCGTCGAATATGTAGCGATTCTCAAGTCGGTAAAAGGCCTGCGAATCCAGTACCTCAACAACCTGCCCGATACACTCGGGGTCGATTATCATCGAGCCGAGCACCGCCGCCTCAGCGGCCACCGACTCGGGCATGCTGCGGTTAAGCAATCCCGCCATAGCGCCAGCATCTCTGTTTGTCTCTGTATGAGCCAATCCTCTACCTCGTTTTAAATGGGCATTTGTCGTGTGTTGGCCCGCCCGTAGCAGGCGTCCGTCTTAATTAACGAGCATTTTACCCCGCGCCGGGCCGGACTGTCAAACAATAGTTTTTATTATCATTCTGCAGAGGGTTTACGGCGACTGGCCGGAACGCACCGATGGAAAAACCCGTAAATATTCGAGCCTGTCGCCAATGGGGCAGCCCGGTTTAGCTTTATGCGTTTCGATTCAGCCAAGAAGAGCTTCGCTGTCAGAGCCTGTCCTCAGGGGGCCTCAAGTCTTTTGAGGTGGCAAGTGCGAGGACTCTACCCTGGTCTCCAACGGCGCAGTAGAAATGATAAACGACGTCTTTGTGCTTTATCATCCACGGTTTATGCGCGTATGTCTTGTCCCATGGCTCCGAAGGGTAGATTAAGTGGGGCCCAGTCCACTTTGTCCAATGCACCATGTCATAAGAGCAGGCGAAGGTGTCAAAGGCCTTGGGCTTCCAATGGGCGCCGAAATAGAACATGACCCAGACGTCCCCGATTTTGGTAATCTGGGGGTCGCCGGAGATGCCGGTGACGTTGTCGATTACCGGCTTGTCGCCGTAGCGTTTCCAGCGGACCATGTCCTTGGAGACAGCCATGCCGATTCTCTCTATGTGCCTGCCTCTTTGCTTGGCGTTATAATACATAACAAAAGGATAGCCCAGGGTCTTTTCCTTGTCGTAGATTATATTGCTCTTATACAGCGTTCGCTTCTCAAAGTCGCGGGCGTCCTTCTGGTCGGGACTGAGAACAGGGTTCCGCGGCCACCGCATCCACTCGGATACTTCTGTCGGGTTTACGGTCCACGCTATCCCAATGGCCAATGGGTCCGTTTCATACCCCTTCAGCGCGCCGCCAATATAAGACATCCAGTACTTATTATTGTATTTTTGAAGTTCATACGAGCCGCCCCACTGATGGTCCTGCAGCGCGATGTAGCCTGCGGCCTGGTCGCTGTCCCACACCGGCAGTTTCCTGAATCTGAGGATTTTTCCCAACGCCTGCCAATGAAGCAGGTCGTTACTGTCGGCAATGGCTGTCTGGTAACCGTTGCTGTCGAAAATTATGTAAACCATATACCATTTTTCGGCGTGACGAAACACGCTCGGACAGTCCAGTTTATTTCCGTCTTCGCCTTTAAGTATGACGCCATACTTATAAGGAGTTTTAACTTCTTCATAAATAGTTTTCATTACCTTTCCAGAGACATCCTTTGGAACAGTCTTGGCCGGCGCGTTACTGTCGGGCTTCGATGGCACATCGGCTGCCCGCAAAACCGTCGATTCGACAAACATCAAAACAACCGTTGTTAGTATCATCCCAGTCTTGACCATTGTTTTCATCCTCTATCAGACATTAGGCCATAATTTCCCGGTTACGTTCGGTCCAACCCTATTATTATAATCATACCGTCGCTTCAATGAAATCTTTTTGGCCGGAACCTTCTCCTCGTCGGACGGCCCGTGAATGACACGCTGAATTTCAGGCTGCCGGGGAGTCCCTTTCCGCCCTAATTCCAGATGCAGCAGAAAAACACCCCTCTTGCGATCATTTTGCGAAATGCAGCCCGAACTCACACAAATATCTTGATTTATGGGACTACTACATATATATTTCCCTGGTCGAGCCAAAGAGTGGGCATGGATTACCCGACATCAAGGCAAAGCCAAAATAGCAGGAGAAGAAAAATGGCTTCAAAATTCCGTCCCTTATCCGCTGAGGAGATCAGTAGACTGACCGCGCAGGGTTGCAGTTGCAACCAGTGGCAAATAGTCCAGGTTGCCGAGGGTTTTGACCCGGCCAAAGTCAAGTCCACCCACTTCTCAGGCGAAGTGAGACTCGGGGTATTTGAAAAAGAGGTTTCCTTCTGTGGCGGCATAAAGAAACCGGCCGGGATCAGCAATGCAACGATTCATAACTGCACCATCGGCAACAACGTGTATATCAGCCAGGTCAGGAATTACGTCGCCAATTATGTGATTGAAGATGATGTCGTCATCGATAACGTGGACCTGCTCGCGGTTGAGGACGAAAGCAGCTTCGGCAACGGCACGGAAGTCGCCGTTGTCAATGAGGCGGGGGGCAGGGAGATACCCATTTACGACCACTTGTCAGCCCATACCGCCTATATAATAGCCTTCTATCGCCACCGGTCCAAAGTGATTGAGAATCTGAAAAAAATGATAGCTGATTACGCGGCTTCTGTTACTTCGTCTATGGGCCTGCTGGCAAAGGGGGCCAAGCTGATTAACTGCCGAATCATCAAGAACGTCAGGGTGGGGCCTGCCGGTGTTATCGAAGGGGCAAACAGGATAGAGGATGGCTCAGTCAACAGTTGTCCCCAGGACCCCGTCTATATCGGGCCGGGAGTCTTCGCGGAAGATTTCATCGCCTGCTCCGGCTCTAAGATTACCGATGGGACAATTATATCGAAATGTTTCGTCGGCCAGGGAACGGTACTGGCCAAGCAGTATTCCGCGGAGAACTCCGTATTCTTCGCCAACTGCGGCGGTTTTCACGGCGAGGCATGTGCGATATTCGCGGGCCCATACACCGTCACACACCACAAATCCACCCTGCTAATCGCGGGTCTGTTTTCCTTCCTGAACGCAGGCAGCGGAACGAACCAGAGTAATCATATGTACAAGCTGGGGCCCGTTCATCAGGGCGTCGTGGAGCGCGGCTCAAAGACCGCCAGCGATTCGTATATGCTCTGGCCGGCCAAGGTCGGGGCGTTCACCGTGGTAATGGGCAGGCACTACAGAAATTCGGACACTTCGGACTTGCCTTTTTCCTACCTGATTGAACACGAGGATGAAAGCATTCTGGTGCCGGGGGTGAATCTGCGCAGCGTCGGCACCGTTCGCGATGCTCGAAAATGGCCGGGTCGCGACAGACGCAAAGACCCGAGAAAACTGGACTGCATAAATTTCAAGCTTTTAAGCCCTTATACGATTCAAAAGATGCTTAACGGCTGCCGATTGCTCGCACGCCTCAAAGCCACCTCGGGCGAGACGTCGGATTACTTTACCTACCACAGCGTCAAAATTAAGAACGAATCGCTGGACCGGGGCATTAAGTTATACGAGATAGGTATTAATAAATTCCTGGGCAATTGCCTTATCAAACAATTGGAAAACAAGAAGTTAGAAAGCATCAACGAGCTGCGAGCGGCCTTGTCGCCGGAAACCGAGACAGGAACGGGTAATTGGGTGGACCTTGCGGGGATGTTTGCCCCGGAGGAAGCGGTCGACAAAATACTCGGTGACATCGAGAACGGCCGGACCGATACACTGGAGCAGGTAGCCGAGGCGTTCCTGTCGATCCACAGCAATTATCCTGCGTATGAGTGGGCCTGGGCGGCAAACGTGCTGCAGCAGCGTCTGGGCAAAACCATCGCCGCCATAACGCCCGACGACATCATCGAACTGGCCGCGAGATGGAAAACGGCGGTGGTCGAACTTGACCGTATGCTCTACAGCGACGCAAAAAAAGAATTTGCCGCGACCGCGCAGATCGGCTACGGCCCCGACGGCGACAACGAAATAAAACGCCGCGATTTCAAGGCGGTCAGGGGGACGTTTGAAGAGAACAGCTTTGTTTCCGAGATTGAGAAACATATAACAACAAAAAGTAAATTGGCCGAGGAGCTTATCGGCCGAATGGAAAAGCTGCGTTGAACAAATCATTGTCGTTAACAGAGGTGTAGCATATGAGAGTAATCATTGAACCGAATTATGAGTTAGTCTCCAAATGGGCCGCTAATCATGTGACCAAGCGGATAAAAGAATTTGGTCCGGGCGAGTCCCGGCCTTTTGTGCTGGGCCTGCCCACCGGCTCTTCGCCGCTGGGAATGTACAAAGAGCTGATAAAACTCAACAAGGCGGGGGTAGTGTCATTCAAAAATGTCGTCACCTTTAATATGGATGAGTACGTGAACCTGCCCCAGGACCATCCTGAAAGCTACCATTCGTTTATGTGGAATAATTTCTTCAGCCATATAGACATCCCCAAAGAGAACGTCAATATTCTCAACGGCAACGCGCCGGACCTTGAGGCCGAATGCGCAAGGTACGAGGAAAAGATGAAAACAGTCGGCGGCATCAACCTATTTGTCGGCGGTATAGGTCCTGACGGCCATATAGCATTCAATGAGCCTGGTTCGTCCTTATCTTCGAGGACACGGGTGATGTCGCTGACTTACGATACGATTGTGGCGAATTCAAGATTCTTCGGCAATGACGTTCGTAAGGTCCCCAAGACCGCTTTGACTGTGGGCGTGGGAACCGTAATGGACGCCGACGAAGTCATGATTATTGTCAACGGGCACAACAAAGCCCGCGCCCTGCGGCACGCCATCGAAGGAAGCGTGAACCACATGTGGACGGTCAGCGCCCTGCAAATGCACCCTCAGGGTATTATTGTCTGTGATGACGAAGCTACAATCGAACTGAAAGTCGGTACGGTAAAATACTTCAAGGACATAGAGTCAGCCAATCTCGATCCGGCAACTCTCTTATCGTAATCGATTATTTACCGCCGACTACTTAAATATAAACAGCAGATCTGCCTTCGCAGGTCTGCTGTCTTAATTTCAGTAATTGATTTAACACCATTTTTCATTCCGGCTCGGCTGCCGGGCGCCCAAAAACGCCAGGTTGTCGATTCGGCTCCGGCTCTTTGCCGGCCGGATAAGCAATTTTGGCTTTGGCTTTCAGCGATTCGATGTATTTTTCAGCAAGCTCACGCTGTTTCTCTTGAACCAGCATATTCATTATGTCGGCTTTGGCCTGCTCAAACGTTATAACGTTAGGGTCTTTGCGGTCGGTAACGGTTATTATGTGATATCCGTATTGCGTCTCCACAACGTCGCTGACCTGTCCGGGCTTTAACTCAAAAGCCGCTTTTTCAAAAGCTGGCGGCGCTGCTTGGCCTCGACTGATAAAACCCAAATCGCCGCCGCGCTCCGCCGACGGAGCATGAGCGGAATTGGCCTTGGCTAACGCGGCAAAATCCGCCGTATTGCTCTTGAGTTGCTTAAGGAGCTCCTCGGCCTTGGCTCTGGCCTTAGCTCTGGCCTGGTTCGGGTCGGTGTTTGGGTCGGCGATGTCAGGCGTGATGAGAATATGACTCGCCCGGACTTGTTCCGGCGTTTCAAACCTCTTCTTGTTCTCAGAATAATACTTTTTGGCATCTTCTTCCGTAATGCTTATCTTTCCGGCCCATTGACCCTCCATAAGCTTTTGGTATCGCATGCCCTTGCTCTGGCGGAGCTGGCTCTTCAGTTCGTCAAAACTCTGGCCCTGGGCTTCCACCAAAGCCCTGATGTCTTCCAATGATAACGGCGGCTCTTGTCGGGCGCCACTGTCTTTAAGATGTGCGATCACGTCCTGGTCAGTGATAACTATTCCCGCTGCTTTTACTTGTTCATCCAATAGCCGCTCGACAATCAGCCCTTCCAAAACCTGTTGTCTAAGCTGCGCCCTGTATTGCTCAAGAAATGAGGCGGGCAACTGGGCGGGCACTTTCATTCTTCCAAGCTGCACCGTAACCTCAGCGTCGAGTTCAGCCTCCGTAATATCGACGCCGTCAACAGTAGCAGCGATGCCGTTTGAATCCTTGATTCGATTATCACCCGGTTTCGGCGCAACCGTATTCGTATCGGCTCCTGCAGCCAAACCACAAGTGATCAACAACATCAGATAGACTAAATCCCTTACCCTGGAGGAATAACTTTGCATAAATTTACCTTTCTTCTATTGGGGTGAGTAAAGTACTTTTAGCTGGCAGTATACAGGACTATTATTTCACCAAACGGCAATCAAATCAACAGATTTCTTGCTTCTTTCTGTTTTGTTGGTGGAAAGTTGCCGCAACAAACTCTCATGGCGCGGTCCAGCGATACCGGCACTGCCTCTATAGTTCAAGGGCTTTTGGTTTTTCCTGACTAAAAACCGGCGTTTCGCACACGCAGCAGGGGGGACCCTTTGCAAATATCATCCTCTGCCGGCAAAATATTATGAAAGGCTGCAACTGGAAACCGCCCCTCCAAGCGCAACCGCCAGCGAGATTGAGCATACATGCAAGCTTACCCGCGGCTGCGACGGAGCGATTCCGGTTAACGGCTCAAGCGTCCTTGCCTGCTTGGATGCGGAGGGCAAGCTGCACAGAATACCAGAGTTTATGATTCCAGCGGTGGAAGAAACAATTATTTGACTTGGCCCGGCCAATTCACTAAACTGAAGTGTGGACTGCAGCCCGAATCGCGAAGCAAATTACTCGAGAAATGAAGTTTTTGATGATTTCAGAAAAGAAAGAAAACTGTGGGCTTTTCGGCATCTTTGGCGACCGTGAAGCTGTTCTGGCAACCTATTTTGGTTTACACAGCCTTCAACACCGCGGACAGGAGTCGGCGGGAATAGCCTCCAGTGATGGGGAACTTATCCAGTGCCACAAAGGTATGGGGGTGGTGACGCGGGTTTTCCGCACCGGCTCGGGCTTTTTAGAGAAACTGGCCAATCCCATAGCGATCGGCCATGTGCGGTATTCGACCTCAGGTTCCTCGACAGCCGTTAACAGCCAGCCGCTTCTAAGTGAGTATTCCCGCGGACAAGTGGCGATTGCACATAACGGCAATCTTATAAACGCGTCGCTGCTTCGGGACGAATATGAGGCGTATGGCAGCATATTCAAATCCACAAGCGATACCGAAGTAATTACTCATTTGCTCGCCAAGCCGACCCACATCAGCAAGCCCGACCCCCTGGCGCACGTGTTAAACCACCTTCAGGGGGCATTTTCTCTGCTGTTCTTGTTCCCCGACCGAATTGAAGCAGCCCGGGACCCTTTCGGCATCCGGCCCCTGTGTATCGGGCAAACCGCAAAGGGCGCTTACGTCGTCGCCAGCGAGACCTGTGCATTCGATGTGATAGGGGCGAAATTCATTCGTGAGGTCGAGCCCGGTGAAATTGTCAAGATAGACAAAAGGGGGCTGCACAGCAGGTTTTTCGTCAAGCCCGGCACGGTCACGCCGGCCCACTGTATCTTCGAACATATCTACTTTGCCAAGCAGAACTCACACATATTCGGCGAGAATGTGCACGAGTTCAGAAAGAAACTTGGAAGACAACTGGCCATAGAAAGCCCCGCCGATGCAGATGTTGTAATACCTGTGCCGGACTCGGGCACATCGGCGGCAATAGGATACGCACAGCAAAGCAAGCTGCCCTTCGAAATGGGGCTGATCAGAAGCCACTATGTGGGCAGAACATTTATCTCGCCGGACCAGCAGCTCAGAGAGCTGGAGGTTAAGCTCAAGCTGGCGGTCGTAAAGGAAGTGGTGGCCGGCAAGCGCATCGTTGTGGTGGACGATTCGATAGTTCGCGGCACGACCACAAGAGGAAAGATTAGAGCGATACGCCAGGCCGGCGCTAAGGAAATTCACATGCGCGTCAGTTGTCCGCCAATCAGGCATCCCTGTTTCTACGGGGTCGACTTCCCAACCAAAGAGGAGCTGCTGGCAAACAACCGTAATTTGGAACAAATCAGGGAATTTCTCGAGGTGGACAGTGCCGGCTATATGTCCCTTGAAGGATTACTATCCTGTGCAGTGTTTCCGGCGGACCACTACTGTACCGCCTGCTGGTCGGGAAAGTACAGAATACCGGTAGACACCGCGGTGAACAAGTTCGCTATGGAGCGCTATCAACTTCACATGTTCGACGAAATCGAATGAAAACAGGTTAATGCCGAAACGCCCTTCGGGCATCAGTCTGCGGGAACCGGGCCGCGAGTTTTTTGAACTGAGAATTAATGAGCAAATACTTAAGCTACCAACAATCAGGCGTAAGCATTGATGCCAACGACCAGATGGTTGAGCAAATCTATTCCCACGTGGCCAGCACGTTCGGGCCAAGAGTAATTGAGTCGCCGAATGGCTTTGCAGGAATGTTCCGGCTCGACTACGACGAAAGACTTTTTAAGAAGAATTACAGGAACCCCGTTCTGGTGGCCTGCACAGACGGCGTCGGCAGTAAGGTTCAACTGGCCGGCAAGATAGCGAAATTCGATACGGTCGGGATTGACCTGGTGGCGATGAACGTCAACGATATGCTCGTGGCGGGGGCCGAGCCTTTGTTCTTTTTGGATTATATTGCGGTTCACAAGCTGGAGCCGAGGATAATCGCACAGATGGTCAAGGGTGTTGCGGCCGGCTGCCGACAGGCTGACTGCGCGTTAATCGGCGGCGAAACCGCGGAAATGCCCGATACCTACGCTGCGGGCGATTTTGATATGGCGGGATTCGCCGTCGGAGTGGTCGAGCGAAAGAGAATCATCAACGGTAAAAATATCAGAAAAGGAGATGTGATTCTTGGCCTTGCCTCAAGCGGATTGCACAGTAACGGATTCGCGCTGCTCCGCAACATCTGTTTCAAGAGAGCCGCTCTGAAAATGACGGACACGTTGGATGAACTCGACGGCGCCGTGCTGGGCGATGTCCTGCTGGAACCAACGCGAATATATGTTCGGCCCATAGTCCGATTGCTCTCACAATACAAGGTCAAGAAAATCGTACACGGGATGGCACACATCACCGGTGGGGGACTCGTGGGAAATGTTCCACGAGTGCTGCCCAAGAATTGCGACGCGGTTATAACAAAGTCGAACTGGCCGAAGCACAAAATATTTCAGTTCCTGCAGGAAAAAGGTCCCGTTGAAGAAGCCGAGATGTTCAGGGTTTTCAATATGGGAATCGGCTTCGTACTTATAGTGGCCGAGGATTTCGCCGATTCGATTGCCAAAAAACTGACGCAGTTCGGCGAGCGGGTCTATAAGATAGGCAGGATTACCACAGGCAGCGGCAAAGTGGTTCTCAAATAATTCGCAATCGTCGATTGCCGGTTGAAAAAGGGAAATCTTAAATCGAACGCTTTAAGTCGAAAATGAGCTTGCTCAGGTTCGCCGCCGCAGTGGTTATTTATACCGGCTTCGCAACATATCTGTATCAGCCCTATTTCAGAAACTTCCACCCGCCACAGTATCTTTTTGTTGCGAATGCCTGCCTGGCCTCTTTGGGCTGCTTTGTTCTGAGTCGGCGATGGACAAGCGGGTTTTGGGCTTCGCTTTTCGGGGGGGCAGTCTACGGATTCGGGCCGTTTGCACTCGGGCTGGCCAAATTCCATCCGACGGCGGGCTCGTTGGCGGCGGCTATACCGTGGCTGTTTTGCCCGGCTGCGTTTTGTACCAGATCCAAGCGGCGCTGGGCAGGTTGGCCGCTTTCGGTGCTGCCGTTTCTGGCAGTGGCGTTGTTTTTCCAGGTATCGGTTCACTATCGCTTGTTCGCGGTTTCAACCCAGGCCAGGCTTCACCTCGGCGATTTGGCCAGTCTGCTGGCACCGACCGTTATGGCCGAAAGAGGTCTAACCAAGATAAACCTAATCGGTTTTTATCATGTGCCAGTAGCGGGATTAGTGATGGGTTTATCAATGTTTCTTGTCGCCCGGCGATTCGGCATAATGGCAATTCTTGTCATCGGTGCTGTTTTGGCTTCTTTCAAGTCTTTTCTCGACATCAGTCCGATTATGTGGGCTGCGATACCTGTCCTGTGTTGTTCGATTCTCCTGGGCGCCGGGATACAGGGACTGGCTTCGGCCGGTCCGACCGACAGAAAGTGGGTGTTGGCGGTCGCCGCGGTTATGGGCGCACTTTCGATTGTTACACTGCTGCTGGCAACGAAGTATTTCGGGGTATTCGCAGGACTTGGCAAAGAATATGCGAGGCTTTTTGTTTCAACCGCCAAAATGTACTTGTTGGGGACAGTCGCAGTGACCATCTTATTCTTTATGGCGAAGGCTAAGCTGCAGCTCAGTTGGCTGCGGCTGATGATTTTGTGCTCAGCTATGGCGGTGGACATATTCTTCAGCGCAAGATTTATCGTCGACGAGATTTTTTGACACCCGAATCGAATACGGTTTTTGAATGAAGACCAATGGCTAAAGACAAAAGAGAAATAAAGAAAGTGCGGATGGCTGAGGAGTTCCGTGACTGTCCGGTGTGCGGATATGCCGATGGCTTTCACAACATGTTCAGGAAAACAGACGATAAAGGCTCCCTAAAGTGGTACCTTATCTGCCCGCAGTGCAGCAGCATATTCGACATCGGCCTCGGGGCCGCCAAAGGTTGATAACATACCCGGTTCTTGGAATAAGCAGGCCGGCGTCATCTTGACGTTATCTTTCCGGCCTTTTTCAACACAACTCATGGGCCAGCGAAACGGGACTAACAGCAGCTTTTCTTGCTGGATTTATCCGCTGCCGTGCGTCCCAGGCTGACCCCCGGCATTAGTTGCCCGGTCGAGCCCAAAGCATCCGGGGGCGAACAAGTCGGCCTCAACAGCGTATAAGTATATTTGGCCGGGGCAGTATTGCGTGTTCTTGAGCATACTTCGGCCTCACGAGGGATCGGACCGTCGAGTGGGTCTGCACTATTTTTTCTGAAATACCCCACGGGATTAGGGATAATGGCTGCCGGCAGCTGCTCCGCTGAACAAAAATACTCTTTGGCACTACCGGACAACAGGCCTGAGCCTTTGTTTCGGGTGGCGGAATTTCAAATAAGGATTCCGGTTATGGCAGAACTTATGACAAAAATTAGTAATGGAACTGGCAACGTAATGATTAAAAACCGCAATTGCCTGTCGGAGTTTTGCTACGAGAACGGCTACGTGCTCCGCGGCACTGACCTGGGCGGGCTGGGCGTGAAGATAGAGCTTGTCCACGAAGACCAGGGTGGCGGGGCAATCATACTGCCGCCGGGCAAGGCTCAGGAATGCGCCGGGTGGCTGCTGCAAACTCTTGGACAGTCGCACCAGAATCTTCCGGAAGAACTGGCCGACATTCTCGAAAGAATAGTCACGCGGAAAGAGCTGTCGCAAATACTTCGGCGAAGCGACAAAAAGAAATTAAGGGATGCCCTGCGGGCCCTGAAAAATTGAACCGGAGGCGGTGCTTACACCAGGCCAGCCTCACCTCGGACAAGTTAGGCCCAAACTACGAGAATGTCTCCCGCTGGATGCTTCCCAGATAGAATCTGCCGTCTCTTTGCATAAAGCTGACGATGGCATCGAACTGCTGATCCACGAAACCAGTGTCGTTCGAAACCAGCGCCACGGCTATAACGGCGCAGGTCTTGCTGTCCTGATGGTCAACCTCCGCGATTGAAATATTAAACCTGCTTTTGAGCCGGCCGATAAGACTTTTGACGATACTGCGTTTTTCCTTCAATGAACCTATGCCCTGCATATGCAGTTGCGTTCTTAGCACACCGATAATCATTGCTCGACCCTCAAGACCCGTTCGTTTTCTCCAGCCTTCTGTCCGGCAAGGCCTCCTTCTCAAAGCAAGTCGGCGCCATCAAAGGCTGCCGCTATTTTAACTGCGGCGCCGCCATGTCGCAATCAAAGCGGACGATGTATACTTCGCCGCGCCCTTCCTGCGCCACGCCCCAGCGGATGCCCTGCCCATAGGTTGTATTGCTGAAGGCGTCCGGGTCATAGGGCCCGCATCCGGTCAGCACACGCGGCTGGACTCTGGCAGCTTGTCTGAAGTGAATCCCGTCGGCGGCATATTGCACCGTGTGTTTCTGCGGGCCGGCGAAATCGACCAGGGCTGCCACGCCCTCACGGTGAGGCCAGACACACACCGTGTGACCGCTGTCGATGATGGGGTTGTTTTCGTACTTGACGTATGGTCCGGTTATGTAGTCGGCGATAGCCAGCCCCCATTTGGTCTGCTCGGAGCCGGTGGCTGAGTTTCGCCCCTTGAAGTACAACCAGTATTTGCCGTCCCGGACAATCATATGCGCATCGTCCACCAGCAGCGAGTCCCAGGCGCTTTTGTCCTCGCTGGGGCTTAAAATCGGATTCGTTTGGTGTTTTCGCCAGCCACCGTTAGGGTTGTCCGTCATTGCCAGACCGATGTGCCGTAGCGTGGCGCTGCTTTCGAAGGGCTCTTGCTCGCTGGTGCCGGTGTAAAACATAAAGAGGTGTCCAGCGAGAACGGCCACATAGGGCGTCAGCACGCCTCGGCTGTCCCAGGCGCCTTTTGGCCCTTTGCCCAGAGCCTGGCCATGCTCGGTCCAGTTGATGCCGTCTTTGCTGCTGGCGTACCAGATAGAGCCGAAATAAGCGCTAAACGGAAGGTCCTCTGTTCTGGTCACCCTGGAGTACCACACGTAGTAAGTGTCCCCCACCTTTATCACATTGCTCGGGTCCTGTCTGCAAACATCTTTCTCATGGCCGATGCCTGTGAGCTGGGTGATGCGATAATCAGGCGTTGTCAATTCGGGCGGTACGTCCCAGTTGGTCGCAGCACCGGCCTTGAACTCACCTTTTTCGTCGGTAAGCCAGCCGAGCGAAAACCGAGCGAGCATCATTTTCTGGTAACGGTGCCTCTCGCCGCCCTCGTAGAGCAGGCCGATGTCCCCGCTGGGCAGCCGGGCCAGACAAGAATACGCCGAAGGCCCGGCAAAAGCTTGTTTGGCTACAGGCCAGGTCTTACCCTCGTCGTAGCTCACTCGAACCGTCATTTTGACACGGCCTTTTTCATCTGCAGGATTTGCGAACAGGACCCGGCTGCGGCCATCTTCGGGCCAGGAGTATCGCCGTGTGCAGGCCAGGCACTGGGGGCATATCAGATTCTCATCATACCGCGACTTCGACCAGGTCATCCCCCCATCGCTACTGGTGGCGGTTATGCGGTAAGGCTTTCGGCCTTCTTTGGGATGGTTGCCTCCGCCCCGCATGTTAAGGACGAGCGTCCCATCCACCCTTTCGAAAACCGTGCACTCGTTGGTATTGAACGCTTCATCGGTCAAGCCGCCCGGCTGCCAGGTCTTGCCTCGGTCGTCGGAGTAAATGACAGCCGAGCGAAACTGCTTCTCATCCTTGCTGAACCAAAGCGTCATGACAAACCGGCCTTTGTATCTGCCGCGGGCAAGCTCGATGCCCAGGCCAGAGCCAGTGGCAAAGCGGGTCCAGGCGAAGCGTGGTTTGAACGCCTCGAACACCTCGGTAATATCGCGAAAGTCCGACCAGGTGACGCCATCATCGTCACTGTGGTTATGAAACACGCGCGCTGCGTTCACTGTTGAAAGCAGATGAGTCCGGCCGGCTGCTCGGTCGACGAGGACTGTGGGATTACCGCAGGTGCTGGTACCCTCGTCGCGCAGAAGCTGTATGTCTGCCGACCATGTGCGGCCGCCATCGGCGGAGCGGCGCAGCAGCAGGTCCCTGTCGCCGAAATCCGATGAAGTTCGCCCTGCCTCGCTGATGGCCAACAATGTCCCACTGTTGGTCACCACAAGTACAGGGATGCGGAATTCCTTGTAGCCAAGCTCGCCCGCCACGAACACGTCGACCTGCTCGAAGGTAACGTTATCCACGGCGAAAAGAAACTGGGGAACCGCAGCCAATACTGTAAGCCACAAACTGATTCTGCTCATACCATACAACCTCCTTTTGGCGCTATCGGCCCCCACCATAGTAGATGCCTCGCCGATCTATTGCAACACTTTCGCCGGGAGGCTGGAAAGATTTGGATTTTCGCCAAACCACAACCTATACTATCGCACGGAGTCGAGGATAGATTCAAATGAAGTCTACTCGATTATGCCGCCGAATATGAGGCTGGCGATGGCGGCGCTGTTTGCCAGTCACGGTATTTCGTTCGTCTGCAATTACCTGCTCAAAGGAGAGTATGCCGTTTCCAGGGTCGACAGGCTGATGGCCGAGCCTTATAGGCGGGTCGTGGTGATGCACATCGCTCTTTTGGCCGGCGGCTTTTTCGCCATGTCATTGGGCTCACCGGCGGCAGTGCTGCTGGCGCTGGTCGTGCTAAAGACCATAATGGACGCCAAGCCGCACCTGCGAGAACACCGGAGAAAACAAGAATCCCTTCAAACCGCCTCGGCGTCCTGATACAAAAGCATTTTCCGTATTATTCCTCGAGCAACCGCCGGCAAGATTTCGCATGGACTAAGATGCTGCCTGAATGGCAGAAACTGCCGGGGCGGTAAAAAACGCCTGTGACGGCCGCTTAACAACGCTGAAACCTGCACCGCGCAGGGGGAATCCGTTCAAAATTTTAACTCAAACTGACCGATTGTTTGCTTAAAAATGTGCTCGGAAACGCCAGAAATATGCTTTTTGTTGAAGTTTTGAGCAACAAATAAAGCGTTTCCTTGTGTCTTATGTTAATTGAACGGCCGGATAACTCAGCCATTCACGCAAAGACCAAACATGATCGGTCAAACCCGCGACCATTGCAGGTGTTCTCGACAGCCATCGATCATCGCGGTCTTGTACGCGAAGCGTTCT
>DATKVV010000093.1:0-8871 GCA_035529895.1 Sedimentisphaerales bacterium | reverse complement strand
AATGGCTCGATCTTTTCCCATAATTCGTCTGAAATCCTGTATCTATTCTTTGCTTTCCGTTTTTTCATCCCTGAATCCTTTCAAAGGCATCATCGCCTTTGATTATATCGGCCATTCAAGGGTTATTAGGATAGGCTCTAAGGGTGTTTTTGAAAAAGGATTGGGAAAAGTAGATGATTGGTGTTTATATGTCACTTATGGAAGATATTTACCCCAGATGATGTATTTGGATAAGGTTTGGACCGAACAGAACATTTCACAACTTTTTCCGAAAGATAATCCTAATATGTGGAAAGCATCATTTGTTGGCTACTTAAATATTCATACATTATACACGGATTTGTATCAACTTTTAAAGAACAATGGCAATTATGATATAGCAATAAAAACTGACATGGGTGACGAATGGACAAATAATTATTTAGTTCAGAGCATTAGCTTAGCCTATATGCTCGAATTAGAAGACTTACAAGAAACAAGCTTAATGATACATTTAATTTCCCGCGAAGATATTAGTCAACTGCGCGAGATTATTAATTATATTTGGACTCTGAGAGATGACGAGCATATAGATGGCAAAAGTAATAAGGTAAAAAATCTTTGGCGGGTATTATTTGGCGTATTGAAGAAACATACAACTGACAGTAATTATCAACAAATGATCATTAATATAGCTGAATGGCTTGGGCTTATTGATTACATAGATAAAGAAGTAGAAGAATGGGTAAAGTTTACCATTGACCATGTTAATGAAGCTTGGGAGTTATCTTTCTTCGTAGAAAACTTACTTAATCATGTGAAAAACGAACCTGAACGTGTAGCAAATATATACGTATATTTACTAAATCAGCAAAAATACCCCGATTTCCCCGAAGATAAAATTATTGAACTTGTGGAAAGTCTTTATTTGAAAAAGAAAAAACAAAAAGCAGACATAATTTGCAATAAGTATTTAAAAGCAGGTTATAAGTTTCTTATACCTATTTTTCAAAAATACCAGCAGCAATGACATCATTTAGCCAATCAGGACGGAAAAGCGGACATTCTACTTTTCTTTTAGCGCAGCTGGCTGAGCAGAGGTAAGAGAGAATAATGAAAGAGATACCGTTAGCCCCGTACGGGGTCCTCCGTAACCAGTACCCACGATAGCAACCTCTCTGGTGAATTGTTTTTGTTCTTTTTTTTTGTTGACTTTTGCTTAAAACTATGTTAAAATCCCCGCGTATTTGGCTGCCCCTTAGGGGCCAGCAGCTTGCCCCTACCTGATTGTGGGGGGGCAAACGTAAACCGCCCGGAGCTTGCCCCTTTCCATCGGGGGGCGCCAGACTTGCCCGCCGAAGGCGGATTTACCGGCGCCCCGCACGTTTTTGTATCAGCAGATACACGCCAAATATAATCGTTGCCGAATGCTCAATAACCGTGAAATACGCAATACGAGATACCAGATACGAGATGCGAGATACGAGATGCCAGCCACCGGCAACTGGCAAACCCGGCAACCGGCCCCTCCGCCAAACAACTTGCCCATCCCCCCAACCAAATACGAAATACGAGATACGAGATACGAGATACGAACTAATTATGCAAAACAAACCCAATTTCCTGGACACTCAAATGAGCGCAAACTTGGTTCCCACAAAGGCTTATGAAAATGAACCACGACTTCAGACCCCCGAAAGACAAACCCAATTTATGCCATAGGTATCAAACCCAATTTCGGAAGCAAAAAAACGTTGCCGCGTTTGACGGGCCGACCAAAACACGCATAATATCTCTGTCGTTAACTCAATCAGCAAAACAGGCGGTTTAGTATGAGCAAAGCGTTTAAGCACAATGTTATTGCGGTTGTTTATGACTTTGACGGCACGCTGACCTACCCCCACTTCTTTTTTAAAAAAATCCCCCTCTTATCGGAACTTATCGAGCAAACAGACGTAGTTCTATTAGCACTCATTCTCCTCCTCCGATGGGGGTTCTGCGAATCACTTCCTAACCGCCTTTATAGACGCAGCAGAGCCCCCCTTTTTACTCTCGGCCTGATTCGGCTCAATAGCTGTTTACAGTAAGTTTCTTCTTTCGCCGGAACTTCTCCCGGAGTCTTCTCTGGGTGATTTTTCATCGAGTGCCCCTTCACGCACCGCCCTTATTGCAGGGCCTGCCTGCCGCTACAGGCCGGCGTAGTCTTTCATCGGGTACGTCCAATGTTGCGGGTCGTAGAATTCCGCCGGCGGCGGTTCTCCTTCCGCGTTCCACTTGCGCTGCCACTTCAGCTCCCACAGTTCCTTTAGTCCGATCCTTCTGGCGGACCAATCGCCAAAAAGCCCGTTTATGGCCTCGTAGTGCCGGTTTATGCAGAAGTTCCTCATTTCATTTTCGTCACCAGGCGTCGACTCGTATATCTGCCCGTCGTATTCGGGAGGCTCATCGGTGTGCCAGGGGGTAGCGCCGTCTCTGGCGCCGTCCAACATCAACGGTGCATACGCCACACCTTTCATACTGACCGTCTTCCAGAGGCCTTCTTCGAACCTCCTGCCCTCCCCGGCTGTGGCCCAGGCCCACCATTGATTATAACCGTAGCTGCCGATAAAATAGGTCTCATAGGTGCCGTTGTCGTCCATATCCTCCCACCGCACCCAGGCATGGAACTTGCGGCCGAACCGGTCTTTCTGGGCCGTCACGGGCTCTCTGGGCCTTGCCGCCGCGGGGCATTTGAGCAGGTCCGCGTCGTCGCAGTGGCTCATCACCGGTTTGACCCACTGCAGTTCCGCCACTAAACGGCCCTCGTTGTCATCGGCGAACATCTTCCAGACCAGGCTCCATTGATGCAGGTTCGACAGACACACGACCGCTTTCGCCTGGACCTTCGCCTTGCTTAGCGCCGGCATTAATATCGCCATCAGCAGCGCGATGATGGCAATTACCACCAGGAGCTCTATCAGGGTGAATCCTCTTTGTTTTTTCATTCCAGTCCTTGCATCTTCCTCCAACTGCTTTTACTGTCCGCCAAAGATTGGCAAAAAGGCGTTGGTCCTGTTCTCCGGATTCGGCGCATGCTCTCTACCACGCCGAATGTCCGGACATAAACAATTTTACCACAAATTTGCCTTTTACGCAAATCAAGATTGGGCCCGAGTTGAAAATGAGCCTGTACTATTGCAGGCCTGTCCACACCGCATCCCGTCAGTTTTTCCGAGGCGGCGGTTCTTGTTTGTGAGCGGATAGAAGAGCATCAAAAGGCAAATAGTTTTTGCTAATTCAAGCCCGAACCCGCTATGCGCTTGCTCCTCGGCCGTCGCACGGTCATGGCCGACAAAGGATTGATGGTTGATGCCTCTCTGGGTGGGCAGAAATTCAATTACGTCCCCAAAACCCCTTAAAATCGGTTTGCTCGGCCGCCCATTGCATTTTTTCTCGCCAAACGCCTTTTTTCCTCTTGACTCTAAGCTCCGAGGTGCATACTATCGTGTTGCGTGTGGTCGGTTTGTCAATGGTCAAAACTGGAGGAATAAACCGATGGATACCAAACACTTCTCTAACTTGTCCGTGAGTCGTTGCCTCATAATAATAATCGCGCTGGCCCTGATTGTTCCGGCCTTCGCTTACGATGTCCTGGCAGAACCCGGCTTGGACGGCGAAATCCAGAGCCTTTCTTCTCCGGATTCGGAGCCGGTCGGCGACATCAATCCCGCAGACATTAACCAGATAACGTCGGCTCTGTCGCCTTTCTGCGCCGCCGGAGCGCTTCGCTATCAGCTTATCGAGGGTAGTACTCTCATCGACGATTGCCTGCTCTGCGGACGGCCCACTATCCCAGTGCCCATAAGGGGAGCCTTCTGGCTGGTTCCCACAGACCGGGACATGTGGTTCTGCTATTTTGCCGTACGCGGCTTGCGCTTTACAAGCATTAGCGCTGAACCTAAATACGTCGGCCGGATGGACGGCGAATATCAAATAGGCGGAGACTTCGCCCTCGTGCATCAGATGACCCTTCACGGACGCATTAACGAGTTTGAAGGCCTCAGGTTCGACAGCGGCGTCGCCTTCCCCAAGGCGGGCTTTCCCTGGATAGAGATAGACCTGGCGCAGGTTTCGCCCGCCGACCCGCTGCATACCTTCAGCATGCACCTGGTGGCTGTACCCTGGCCCGCAATCTGGTTCTCGACCGAAGAAGGTTTTCACCCTTCGGATGCAAACCGGCTTAAAAATCTGTACGTCAGCGACGGCGACTTGCTCAGCGCAAGCGGCCGCGTCATTCGCACCAATAATCAGCTTACCCGCCGACTGGGTATTATGCCCCCCGCGCCCGATATCGGCCTCGATGCCGTTACCCGCGTCAGGCCGGCGCCGGCTTCGAATCTGAGTTGCTGTTGTTGTCGGATATGGTTCTCGGCGGAACAGGACATCTTCAGCGAAACCCTCGGGCCGCTGCATCATGGCGACCTGCTCAGTGATTCCGGCCGTATCGTGCGCACCTGCGAAGACCTTGTTCGTCCGTTCCGCCCGCAACCGCCGCTGGCTGACTATGGGCTGGACGCGGTCGCGATTGGCCGCGACGGCCTGCTGCTGTTCTCCACCGAGCAGGATTTCTTCTCTGAGAGCCTCGGGGTCACTATCGGCCGTGGCGACCTCCTTAGTCAGGACGGTCGCATCTTCAAAACCAACGCGCAGTTGATGGCCAGGTTCCAGCCAATCGAGCCTATACCGAAAATCTTCGGCCTTGATGCCGTTTACCTCTGGCCGCACGGAGAGGTCTGGTTCTCCACCGAGGTCGACTTTGTCGATGCGCGTCTCGGACCTGTCGGCCACGGCGACCTCTTGAGCGACAGGGGCCGCATCGTTGCTCGCAACCGCGACCTGCTCCGGCTGTTTGCGCCTGTCGAGGACCTTGCCGACTTCGGTCTGGACGGCCTGCACATCCTGCGGCCCTGCCTTCGCGCCGACTTCGACCGCGACGGCGACGTGGACCTGGCCGACTTTGCCCTGTTCGCCTCCGCATGGTCCGCCGGCTCCGCGGATGTTCTGCGCGACCCTGACTGCGACATAAGCGACCCTGTTGATAATTTGGTCGGTATACCCGGCCTCACTGTATTTGCGGACAACTGGCTCGGATGCGCCGAATAGCTCTTTTTCGAATCCGACCAGAGTGCTTATTATTCTCTTAGCCGCCAGGGTTTTTTCCTTGCGAACCGAGTTGCTATAATGGCCCCCGAGGGCAACGCCCAAGGGTTGGAAGTAACACTTGGAATAGAGCCTTTTTTAGGAGAATGAAAAATGAAAACTGTCGGAAAAGTAACATTGTATTTTCTGTTGGCGGTTTGCACGCTGTGGCTTTCTGGCTGCGGCAAGAAGGCCGATGAGAACAAGCCTATAAGTGAGGTTAAGGCCGAAGCCGAGAACATGGCCGTCAAGGACCTCCGTGCTATGGCCGCCGCCTACCGCGATGCAATCCAGGCCAAAACCGCGGAAGCCAACAAGCTGATCAAGAAAATAGGGGAGATTCCGCTTACCGAGAAGCTCGGCGCCGAGGCCAAGGCCCTCACAGCCGACCTCGACAATCTGAATAAGTCGGTTTCTGCCCTCAAGGAGCGATTTGGGGTATATTACAACAAGCTCAAGGAAAAAGGCGGCGACCTGACGGGTCTGGAAATCTGAGGTCTCACCCCATCGCCGCCCCGGCCTGATTGCCCGGTCATCACCGGCCCCTTAAGCCCTGTTCGACCCATTTTACTCGCGGCGGAGGGCCCTTGACACACTCCCAATTTAAGGGCCCCGCGGGCAGCAGGCATATTATTGATCAGGACTGTCTGGAGCTGACCGATTCACCGCCGCGAATCGACAAGCCCTAACGATACCGGCCGCTCGCGCCGCGACGAGTCATGATGCCGACAGCGTCTGTTTGTCCATATCCGCCGCGGCAAACGCGCCCACCTGTGGCCGGCATAATTATTGCAAGACCCATCGGACTGTGCCGATATACGAATAGATGCGTCTTTGGGTTTACGGTTCCTGCCGCGAGCAGGAATACTTCTGTTACTGTCTGTTCGCGTTTCTACGCGGGTGCACTCTTGCCCCGATATGAAAGGCAGAAAGCGACCGGCTTATGAAGAAATGTCCGTTCTGTGCAGAAGAGATTCAGGATGAGGCGATAAAGTGCCGTTTTTGCGGCGAGTTCCTCGAAAGACCCGCCACGTTGAAAACAAAATGGTATTTCGCTACCTCCGTCGTTGTAGTCGCTCTTTTGTGCCTCGGGCCTCTTGCGCTGCCGCTTGTCTGGCTCAACCCCCGTTACACAGTTATTACCAGGCTTATCGTCACGGTTGTAGTCATCCTGGTTACCGTTTGGGCCTGCTATTTCACCGTCGGTATGTACACCCGCTTAACCGAACAGTTGGGGTCGCTGAATGTTCGCTAATCTCTGCACCGCCCCGTCGCTTGCCGCTTGCCTCGGAAGATTACGGTGACACCGCCGCAAGCCCCCTTTCTCCCTTGCCGGCACACTATAAAACGCGCTTGTGAAACAAGCCGCAGTCTGTTAAGCTGACTCATCCGGCGGCCTGTTAAACAAGACCATTGGTTGATTGAAATGAAAGGGTATGAAGATGAAGACGATAAGATATGCGATTGTGCTTTTGGTACTTGTGCTTGGAGGGCTGTTCTGTACCTCACGCGAAGAATCGACGGCCGATAACCCCTGGGTCGTCTACGACGGTAAGGCCGGCCCAGGCAAAGGAAAGCACATCGTTTTTGTAACCGGCGATGAGGAATACCGCTCGGAAGAATCTATGCCCCAACTGGCAAAAATCCTGGCCGTGCATCACGGCTTCAAATGCACGGTGCTTTTTGCCATAAACAAACAAACAGGCCTGATTGACCCGAAAACCGTCGACAATATCCCCGGCCTCGAAGCACTCAAAACTGCCGACCTTATGGTGCTTTTCACCCGCTTCCGCGAGCTTCCCGATGAGCAGATGAAACTCATCATTGATTACACCGACTCCGGCAGGCCCATTATGGGATTACGAACATCCACACATGCCTTCAGGTACAAGAACAACCTCGATAGCCCCTACGCCAAATACAGCTTCAAAGACAAACAATTCGACGGCGGCTACGGCCGGCAGGTCCTCGGTGAGACTTGGATCAACCACTACGGACAGCACCAAAAAGAAAGCACGCGCGGCCTTATCGCAAAAGGCATGGAGAACCATCCCATTGTCAGAGGCGTCGACGACATCTGGGGACCCTCCGATGTTTACGGCATCACCACGCTGACCGGCGACAGCAAACCGCTGATTATGGGTCAGGTCCTCCTCGGCATGAATCCACAGGATAAACCCAACCCCGATAAGCAGCTCGTGCCCGTGGCCTGGACGAAGACCTATACCGGCGGACAGGGAAAAACCTCCCGCGTTTTCAGCACAACTATGGGGCATGGGGACGACCTCAGGAGCGAAGGCTTCCGCCGGCTGCTCGTCAACGCATGCTACTGGTGCATGGGGATGGAGGATAAGATACCGGCCAAAAGCAAGGTCGATATTGTCGGCGACTATAACCCGAATCCTATCGGCATGGACAAGCATAAAACGGGAGTGAAACTTTCGGACCACAAACTCTGATTACAACGTCTTACTTGTCCGACAAGGCTTTAGTTACCGACTAAGCTCATTTATCGTTTCGGCGAGCAGCCGGTTAAATCCTTCGGGGTCCTCCAGCATTAAAAAATGCCCCACGCCTGACATAAGTTTCACTTCGAAGGCCGCAGCATATCGCCGCCCCGCCTCCACGTTCGTAGGACGCATCACCGAGTTTATGCAATATATCGGCTTTCGAACCTCCTTCAGCGCTTCTTTGGCGTCAAAGCTCAAATACCCCTCCATGGCGCCGACTCCAACCTCCGGCGGCCCGGCCGACATGTCCCTGACAACCCACTCCACCAGCGCCGGGTCCGCGCCGGGCGGAAAAACGCCGCGCACCAGTTTACTCGTCTCGTCTACAAAATTTGCCCTGAAACGCGCGACCCTCTGCTCAATTTGCTCCCGGGTGTATTGCTTCTCAAGGTCGAGGAACGTATCGGCCCCGACCAGGCCCGTTACCCGCTCGGGCATCTGCCGGGCCGCTTCTATGATTACAGCTCCGCCCATCGAATGCCCTATCAGAATGACCCGGTCAAGGTCAAGTTTTTCGACGACCGCCGCAACGTCTTTGCCGAACGCCTCCATCGTCCAGGCCTTCCGCCCCAGACCGGACTTTCCATGCCCTCCAAGGTCGATGGTTACCACCTTGTGCCGCTTTGAAAAGTGTGCCGCCTGAAATTTCCAGTAGCTCTTATCACAGCACCAGCCGTGAACAAATACAAGCACCGGCTCGCCCTCGCCTTGCACCCGGTAGCTTATGGCGACATTATCCCATGAAAGCGCCCGCCCTTCGCGTTCGCGCCCGCAGCCCGACAAGACCGCCAATACCAACAACACTGCGACCCAGAGCTTCGGAATTCTTCTCATCTCGAAATCCCCTGCTTGCCACGTCTGCAAATTCTTCTGCGTCTCTCAATCGTGTATAATATCTATCTTGTCCGGGCGCAAATGGCAAGGTTCCGATATTTTTTCCTTGACCGCCGCTCCAAAGCGCATATATAATCTTCACGGTTTCAAGCGGATTGGGTTGAGGTAAGCCGTTCCACCAGGCCCAGTCCAATATGTCTTGTCGGGGGAATATGAGTCTGCACCATAATTTCCTTGTGTCTTATGTTAATTGAACGGCCGGATAACTCAGCCATTCACGCAAAGACCAAACATGATCGGTCAAACCCGCGACCATTGCAGGTGTTCTCGACAGCCATCGATCATCGCGGTCTTGTACGCGAAGCGTTCT
>DATKVV010000092.1:0-5200 GCA_035529895.1 Sedimentisphaerales bacterium | reverse complement strand
AGAACGCTTCGCGTACAAGACCGCGATGATCGATGGCTGTCGAGAACACCTGCAATGGTCGCGGGTTTGACCGATCATGTTTGGTCTTTGCGTGAATGGCTGAGTTATCCGGCCGTTCAATTAACATAAGACACAAGGAGAATTCTAAGATTGTCTTTAATAAAACCATAAGCATGGACTTCGCTTGTTCTTGGCATACTAATCACTCCCATTTCTCATGCTTCGCTACTTTATATTCTTTAATACCAATCTTTTACCTTCAATGCCTTTTTTGCGATTTTTCGCCTAACCACCTTAAAATAAACGACTTATCCGCCTTTTTGTCCGTTTCATTTGCGACATATCACGCTTAATATGCTACAACTCACGCTTCATTTATGGGTCATAGCTAAAGCCTTCTATAAGCTCTATTCTAACAGAATTCAATTTATTTGCACGACTTCATCTGGGAAATCCGGGCTAAAAATAACTTTAGTCCACTCATTTATCAACCTCAAATCAATCTCACCGACAGCTAACGTATGAGATCGGCGGCCGTGTCAATGGTCCGCTGCATTGACTGGTTAGAGTTGTTATTTATTTGCTCAGCCCGCTAAGAATTAATACCCGGCACTTTTTATCTTTGCGGCGTCACGGTTCGAGCGGTCGCAGCTCGAAGTAATCGATATCACAGGCACCGTGTTCGGCCATCAGATAGAGTGCGGTAGTCTCACTAAACGGCCTTCCGTAGAAGATGCCGGTTGGAGCGGCTGCAGCGGCGTCTTTTGGGCCCTCTTTGACGCGGGAATAGGGCATCTCCGTAGTGGGTTCGGCCCCGTCAAGACCGTAGAAGACCCTTAGCCGGCGGTCCGATTCGGTCCAGATGAATTTGACCTTTGCGGATTTCGGCGGTTTATCCAGCTTGACCACACTTTCAGTTGAACGGTCGTAAGTACCGTTGCCGTAATCATGCTGTTTGTCGAGCGTGATAATCTGGAGCTGGTCAGGGCCGATATAGTAGAACAGATTCCGTATGCGAGTGTCCCTTAGTCGCAGCAGGACTCCCGGGTACGAAGCGCCGCCGGGAGGATGGAAACACAGATTGTCGAAGGCCATAACGGCTTCGAAAGAACCTTCCCCTACGATGCGGTTGAGCCCGTTCAGGCGCCCGCCTGAATCGATTTTGTACGTGCCTTTGCCGGTGAAACCGCCCTGGTAGTTTCGATACTCGCCCCAGCCGTCGGCATCGAAATCCGGACCGGTAAATGTTTCTTTTACTGGTTTGACGCGAACGGGTGGATACTTCAGAGCGGGCGCCGGCGTCATTGCCCACTTCAAGTTGAATGTGAAGTGCTGACGGCTGCTTATAATGTGTATCAGCTTGTCGGCGCTCTGGCATCCGTTGCAATAACCCTGGTATTCCGAGTTGCTCGCGCTCATTATAAAAAGCCCCCCGTTGGTACTCTCTACAGGTCGGCCCGGGCCGTCGTCGCTCACAAGTCTCTTATAGGGCCAGGTCTTGCCCTCGTCGGTCGAAACCGCAGAGAAAAGTCCCCGAACCATTCGCTTCTGGCCGGAGGCGTCGGTAATCATTATTCCCTGGTCGGCGAAAGATGCAAAGAAAAGCGAACCTTCTTTGAGCCGGAGCAATACCGACTGCTGGCCGCCTTCTATAGGAGGGAATTCGCTCGCACTATAGGTATAGCTTTTTCCAAGGTCATCCGAGATGCTCAAGGCCATCATGCCGCCGACTTCCTCGCCTCTGGTCAACACGTAGAACCTGCCGTCGTTGAGCTGCACAGCACAGACGTGCCCTCCTCGGATAACACCGCCGGGATTTGTCCAGCTCAGGCCGTTATCCCGGCTGAACAGCAGGTGCGTAAAGGCGTTGCCGACCCAGGTACCGTCTTTAAGTTTGAAGGCTACCTGACCCGGCGTCATTCCTCTTTTGCGTTCGGCGTTTGAGATTCTGGGCCTGGACCAGGTTCTGCCGCTATCGGTTGAAGTCATCGCCACCTTCGCAGACCGACCGTAACCTTCGCTTGCGGATAAACCGGTGGACCAGTAAATTGTCCCGTCTTCGTCAGTCCACATGCCGGGTGCAACGTCGTTGCGGTCCGGCCCATCCCAAAACAGCGACGCCGGGTCCCACTGCTCCTGTCCATAACGAAGTCGAGCGGCCGCAACGGTCATCTCGCGATTACGCTCCGAAACACACGAATACCATGTCGCCAGCAGGTCGCCATTGCGGCAGGCAACCATATCCGGACTGTGGTTGTGTGCGGCAAAAACGGGACCTTCCATTTGCCGCGGTATATTCACATACCTGCGAGGCCCTTTGAAATAAGGCTTGTCGCAGTCGGGGCCTTCGGAGACTTCTTCGAGACTTCGCTGCACGACATTTTGCTGGTGAAGCGGCGGCGGCGGAACCGCAAGCGGCTTGCTCTTTGGCAGCTCGCCAAGCACCAGACGAAAACCTATCAGCCAATGCTTATCTTCAGGAACGGTTCCCTGCCGGTTGGCCGAACGCAGGTCATAAACCTGTGCGCTGTGACTTCCACCCCTCGTGACGCGAATACGACCGTCGATGTAACCAACCGGGTCGGTCTGTTTGCCGGCTTTATACGGTCCGTACCAGTCCTGACACCATTCCTCGACATTACCGTGCATATCGTAAAGGCCCCAGGCGTTCGGTGGCCTTTGTGCACCTTGAAGCTTGATTACAGTCCGTCCATTGGCATTCCTTGGGGTTTTGTAAAACTCCGGAGGTAGTATGTCACCTGGATAGTAGTTTGTGGTCGTACCTGCACGGCAGGCGTATTCCCATTCGGCCTCCGTCGGCAGTCGGTAAGGGAGTTCTTCCTTTTCACTTAGCCAGTCGCAGAAGGCCTTGGCCTCGTACCAGTTGACGAATATCACCGCCTCGTCGTCATCCTTCGAAAGGCCATCTTGTCTGCCTCGGACCAGTTTGTGATTGTAATCGAACAGTTCGTACTGAAAATTGGTGACTTCACAGACAGCCATGTAGAAGGGCTTCGTGATTTTGACGGTATGCACCGGCTTTTCATCGAAATCACCGGGCCGGAGTGTATCCATGCGATCGCCTCGGCCTCCGGTATAGGGCAGAACCTCAAAAGGCAGCAGGCCGGACTGGCCCATCTCAAAAGTGCCCGGTTCGATGCGGACAAACTTCATTCCTATGGAATTAACGAACTCCTTCTCCGTGGGCATTTCTGCATATCCGGCCGGGGCAACAGCCACAAACAGAGCCACTGTAAGGAACATCGATTCTCTCATATTACTGTCTCCTCCAATAAAGGTTGGTTAAATGCTGAAGTTGCACAGAGGGAACTTACCCGGCATTTTCCATAGACAATGCTATATCCTTGCTCAACTACGTCGCTGAGACTCTTCTCCGGTAGCATATCATACTTGTCGTTAAAGCTCAAGCATTCTGCCTGCTTAAGAAGATCGGACGGTCACCTCGCTCTGGTGAGCCAGTTTTTTGGGAGGGCGGAGATTTTCAGGCGGTTTTGCCTCGCTCATGATTCTCAGAAGAAGCCCAACGCGGAATAAGACCCTGAGACCAGGAAAAGCTGACAAAGAACTGTTTGAAAACACAGCGCAGAAATATTTTCGAAAGAATCTGTGCACTTGAACATTGCGCTCAATGGCTGTAGAAAGCAGAACGGCGTTTTTGCACTGAAAAACAGGCTCTTTGAACCCGTTAGAGTTCAGCACGACAAACCGAATGACCCATCCTCAACTGACCGGCAACAATTGAGGAAAAAACGCTTGACAGTGCGGGCGGGGCGGGCATAAAATAGTATGGCTCGCCAACCCGCCCGGGTATAGCCTGTGGGCGGAGTCGAAGGCGAGGAAGGTGGAGCAGGAGTAATATGGCGGTTGCCGGCACCTCACTGATTTCTGTTGCGGTCGTTGGAAGCGTGATTTGCGCGCGGCTGCCAGTATTTGTGTGAAAGTGGGTGGTGTGGTCACGGGAGAAAAAAGTCTAGTCTAAAAGGCTGTGTAAGGCGGGGTCGGAGTCATTTTTGAGAACGGTGAAGGCCTTCGTGCGTGTTGCACGAAGTTGACTATCGGTCTTCGCCGACTACAGCCGGGCAAATGTTTAGCAAAATGGCTAAAGGGAAAAGGTTTCTCAACCATTGCGAGAAAACAAAAGAAGGAGGTACTAAAATGAGAAAAAAAGTGGGTATCGTGCTCGTTGCCGTCTTTTGGCTGGGGCTGGCGCACAGCACGTCGACGGCTGCCGATCCGGTCGCTTATTGGCCGTTTGAGGAAGTCATCGGCGGGATGACGCCCGAAGTGGTCGGAGGCAACAATGGCAACCTCGAAGGGGGCATGGGTGCAGGCAGTCTTGTCGCAGGTGTTTTTGGCGGCAACGCTCTCCATTTCGACGGCAGCGACGACGCTGTTGTGGCGCCCATATCTTCAATACCGCTGGGGGATTTCACCCTGTCCTTCTGGTTCAATACGGGAGTCCACGGCCAAAGAGTAATGCAGGTGACCTGGGACGGGACCTACGGGCTCGATGTGAAGATGGGCAATGGCACAATAGGGTGGGATGACGAAGGTATGGGAGCGGGTGTGACCGTACTCAGTTCCGGCACGTACGGCAATAATTCGTGGCACCACATGGCGATTACAAGAAGCGGCTCAACACTTACCGGGTACATTGACGGTGGGACGGAGATGATCACCGGCCCGGCGGACACGCGCGTGGCCAACTACGATATTCGCGTCGGAAAACGCCAGAACAGGAACCACTTCCCCGGAAACCTGGACGAAGTCGCTCTTTGGGACTGCGTGTTGCCTCTGGGCCAGAGCGGCGATGCGGCCGGTGCATCGGTCATTGGTGTGTACGAGCGTGGCGTGCAGGCACAGGGCGTTGCTGTACCGGACGTGGTCGGCATGTCCGAGGCCGATGCGGCCGCCGCCATCACCGACGCCGGCCTCACAGTCGGCGCCACAGAGTATGAGTGCAGCGATACTGTTCCGGGAGGCAGCGTAATCAGTCAGAACCCGCCGGCCGGCACCGAGGTGGACCCGGGCTCAGCGCTGAATCTGGTGGTCTCGACCGGTCCGTGCACTATCCCGGTCAACTTCGATATCAAACCCGGGAGCTGCCCGAACCCTCTGAATGTCGGTAGCAGGGGTGTGATACCGGCGGCCGTATTAGGCGCCGAGGACTTTGACGTAA
>DATKVV010000091.1:0-56180 GCA_035529895.1 Sedimentisphaerales bacterium | reverse complement strand
GCCCGCTAAAAACAGCGAGAGCACGAATAGCAGGATGGGCCGCCAACCAGCCGAACTTCTCGGAAACCGATGCCTATGACATAAAAGCCAGAAGCCCACAAAAAAATTGATTATAACCGTTGACGGATGACCTCATAGCAGTACCCCTATTGGGCGAGCTTGCGCTTATGGGCCGTCAGTTTTGTCAGTTTCGGCCCACTAACGTCCGGCCAAATCTTATACCCCTCGGGCAGAAACAAGGGCGGTCTGACATCATTTCTTTCGAGCTTGCCCCATCGGCTTCGATAATTTTGCGACCTATGTCGAGACAGCAAATCATTCTGGCGTCGGCGGTTCCTGATAAGATCCTGTCGGTTCGGGCCTTATCAGGATTTGCAGCTACTATGGCAAAAGATATTACGCACGATTGCTACTTTAGCGTAAAATGGTCCCTGCTTTGCAAACGGGACAGAAAAAGACCGTCAGGGTTTTTCGGCTGAGCCGCCGTAGATAAATCGAATCCGCCCTACATTTGGGATAATGCCGAGCGGAAACGCACGATAGGGCCTGAATCCGCTCGGCCAATAGACAAACAGGGCCTTACCAACCAGGTAGTCGCGCGGGACAATGCCTGGGCGATACTGCCTGTTGTTATTGCCCTTGCCGTCTTCGTTCCACCATCTGCCGTCCTCGCTGTTGGGACTGTTGTCGCCGAGGACGAAGAATTCATCCTGCTCGAGTTTCAAAGGATTGCCCTCTATCGCCCTGCCTGCAATGGGCGAGTTGGCATACTTAGAGCCGGTGTAATGAATGTCTCTGAAAATCGCCACATGTGAGAGTGTCATTTTGCAGGCGCCGAAAACCTTCACTCGCGGCTGAATGTCTGTTTCTCTGGGGCCCGCATCTTCTGGTTTGCGGCCTAAATCGCAGCGCAGAATCTCGGAGCCATATTGAAAAAGCAGCTCGTGGTCAACGTTAGCGAATTTAAGCAAGGTGGGCTTATCCACAGCAGGCGGCTCAATCCCGCTGCGAACTAATTCCACGAATTCTTCGCCCTTCGAAGATTTCGCCATAACCATCTCGCCCGTGAAATCGACCCAGGCTTCGTAGTTGGTTTCATATTTGCTCAACCCTATGCCGATACGGCCTTGCGAGTCGGCCGCGCGGACGTAAAGACGCACCATCAGGTCACTGCAATAAGGCATATTTCTGTAATCCCGCACATCGTCGTAAGCATAAGCGGCCCTGAAATCGTTGCCGATCGAGCTGTCATAAACCATCGTATTGACCAGGTCAGCGGGACTATCGAGGCGAAATTTGGTGGGATTAGCCTGGTCAAGTTTCCATTGTGAGTCCGCCACGTTCTTGAACGGCTGCTCCCAGGGGTGGCCGTTGAACAGGCCCTCTCGGGGCCGAACGGGCGGATAGTCATTGTCATATACGGGCATCCACAACTCGTCTTGGACTTTAGGGGGCTTTCGGCTGATTTGTCCGTTAATGTAGACATCGCCATCGATGATTTCGACAGTCTCCCGCGGCCGGCCCACCAGCCGTTTGATGTAATTCTCCGAAGGGTCGAGAGGGTTCTTGAATACAACCACATCCCACTGTTTTGGCTGGAAGAATTGATATATGCACTTGAGGACAAGTATCCGGTCGCCGCCTGCGACCGGCATTGCCCCGCCGGTCGCCTGATAAAAGCCGCAGCTTGGGCATCGGGAAGCCATTTCACCGAGGTATCCACGCGGCATTGTGTCCCGCGGCAATCTGTAATTTCCCAGCCCGTACTCATATTTATATCCGCACTGCGGGCAGCAAAGACGGAAATGGGCGCCCTTAAGCGTATCGGCCATACTGCCGGTCGGTATGCGAAACGCCTCCATTACGAACGCGCGAAAAAGAAAAGCAAGTATGAAAGCGGTTATAAGCCATTCGAAGGTGTTTGCAACTTCCGCGGCTCTGTCCTTGCGGGAAGGCCTCTTCGAGGCAGCCTCCTGCTTCTTGCTTAAAGACATAAGTGTCGGTCCCCTATAAGAAACGCGGTTACAATTGTCATCTTAAAAAGGCCGGGCCGCAACCTTAACCGAATTTGCCCGCGTTCTTGCGAACACTGCTATTCACTAATACACCCATAATCGGCAGCAAATAACAAGGCCGCCATTATGCGGGCAAACCCGTATTCGGTCAACATTAGATTCCACTGTAAACACACTTTCCTGCGAATGGAATCGCCGCCAAGTTGCGCAACGCCGGAGCTTTCCGGAAGGTCGCAGCAGCCCCAGGTTTTGCGGGAATGTACCTGTATGAGCCTGAGTTTCCAAAAATAATCGGCGAGAAACCGCGGCGACCGACGGGCCGGCGGCGGTAGGTTGGGCGTTTTCATAATATCCTCTAAATAAAGAACTTGTCAACATTTGCCGGGGGGTAAGAAACTGCTTCGAGTAAACCTAGCGTTTTGTGAATCAAGGCCGCTGTGAAAGTGCCGGCACAGGTCCTTCAAGCTGCACACAGCGGCCGGACCCGACTGGTTCTTGTTTGCTCAGATAACAGAGGAATGTCTTGGGGGTGAAAAAATTTTATCAGAAATTGCTTGCAGCATAGAAGTCTTTATTGTATAGTAAGTTGCGGTATTTTTGGCGTTCCTAATTCTGACCCTGGCCGGTTTTGTAACTGGCTGGGAGAGTGGGCCGCTTAGAGTACCCCCGAACGTAGCTTAAGGCAGTTACTCATCGAACCGGTATTTTAATGAGGCGTACGATGAGGTGTTGGATAACCAAAAACGTTACTTGTGTTTGTTCAACATGGGCATTGCTGAAACACGTGAGTCCAGTTCCCCAACCGTTATTTCTTAAAACGAGGTAGCCTATGGCAACAGTTACAAAGAAAGAGCTCATCAGTCGGATTTCGGAACGTACCCAGGCAAAAAGAGTTTTGGTAAAGCGCATAATCCAGGCATTTCTTGATGAAATAATAGCGGAATTATGTGAGAATAATCGTTTGGAATTCCGGGACTTTGGCGTTTTCGAAACAAGGACGCGAGCGGCCAGAATCGCGCAGAACCCCAAGACGCTGCACAGGGTTGACGTTCCGGCCAAGCGAACGGTTAAATTCAAGATGGGCCGGCTGATGCGAGAAAACCTTTATGCCCGTGCAGCCGAATCAGCCGATGTGAAATAGTCGATTTGGGAAAAGACTGTGGCTCCACAAAAAAGGCTTATCGTTTTTTCAACCATTAAATACGGTGCGTAGTGAGAAAGGTTTTGTTCTGGCAGAGTTGCTAAAAAGGAGCATTTTATGGCGCCGGAGGGAACAGTTAAGTGGTTCAACCAAAGAAAAGGCTATGGGTTTATCTCTACACGTGACGGCCGGGATATCTTCGTCCACTACTCAAACATTGCGGGCGAAGGTTTCAAGACCCTTGTTGAAGGCGATCGGGTAGTTTTCGATGTCGTCGAGGGCGAAAAGGGACCGCGGGCCGAGAACGTTGTTCAGAAGTCAGCGCCGGTGAGCTAAAAAGGTTTCTTCAGTTGTTTTGTTGTCATAACCAGGTAAGGCTGCAGCAAACGCCCGCTTGAACCTCAGGGAGGGGTAAAGCCTTATCTATGTCTCTTCTTCCTATCTCACTAAGCGCCTGATTTGACCTGATAGAGCAGCAAAACCACCTGGTATTTTGCCGGGTTTATATTGTATGGCAGCGGGGGGGCGGTCAGGACCAACTGCAGGAGCCGGCTTTCTCAACGACCCGCCTGCACAGTTTCGCCTCCAATATCATATTTCATGGCAAGATTTAACATTTTTTGCTTGCAATTTATGGGACTTCGTGCTACTACATAAAGCAGGTTTCAGTACTGTTAACGCTGATTTGGTAGTTCAGAATCATGATTGCTGGCGAGCAAGTAGCCGGTTTGGATTGTAACGTACTTGTGCTGAACAAGCATTATATGGCTATCCGCATAGTGGGGGCCAGACGGGCATTTTCTCTGCTTTTCCGTGACCTTGCCGAGGTGGTCTCTTTTGAGCAAGGCAGGTATTCGAACTATGATTTCGAGAGCTGGTGCGAGGTGAGCCAGTTTAAGCGTCGTTTTGAGCCGGACGGGCACGATTGGATAACCACGGTCAATTTTTATGTGGCGGTGCCCCGGATTATCAGGCTGTTATTCTACGACCGTCTGCCGCGAAATGAGGTTAAATTCAATCGCCGAAATATCTTTGCCCGCGACAAGAACAGATGCCAATACTGCGGCAAGAGGTACCCGACCAGCGAGTTGTCGCTCGACCACGTTATCCCCAGAACCATGGGAGGCCAATCGGTCTGGGAGAATATCGTCTGCGCCTGCACACAATGCAACGTCAAAAAGGGCGGGCGCACTCCCCATGAGGCGGCTATGACGCTTGTGCGAAAGCCGAGCAGGCCCAGGCACAATCCGCTTGTCCATATTCACCTGGGTCACCAGCGATACCGCAGCTGGAAGCAATTCCTCGACCATGCCTACTGGTCGGTCGAGCTAAAATAGGTTGCAAGGTTTTTGTTGCCCCACCCTTTTTGCAAAACCGTGCAAATACAAGCATCACTCCTCACAGGTCCAAATTGTCAGTTTCCTATCAGCAGGTTCGGTACAGCAAAAGAAAAAAGGGCTGAGAGCACGAATAGCAGGATGGGCCGCCAACCAGCCGAACTTCTCGGAAACCGATGCCTATGACATAAAAGCCAGAAGCCCACAAAAAAATTGATTATAACCGTTGACGGATGACCTCATAGCAGCCCCCAATTTATTTCGGGTTATTTACTTTTTCTTGCCCTTTCCCCTCCTTTTCTGCTATTCTTGCCCCAAAGGCGTGGGCAGTCAAAGCCCGTAATTCCTTATTCCTTTGACAGGAGAGGGTGGTTCTTTACAATGTTCGATGGTCTCTTTAAGCTTTTCTTCAACAATGGTGTAAGATGGATAGCCGGCAGGTTATTGAGAAGTTAGGTTATTCTGATAGTCCGGCCTTTTTACAGGGTGAGCGGCTGAGGGAACATAACGGATATTCGTTCTTGTTCAGACAGGCCGAGGGGCAAGAACATTGTAATTTGAAGGGGGTTTACGCGCTTGGCTCACCAAATGAGGCAATTTCTAACAGTTCGCTCACACCGGTAGTTTATGTCTGTGAGGCTGACAATGAAGCTAAAGCCAGGAAAATCCATCAGAGAGTATGGAACCAGAACATTGTTCCTTTTCTGATCGTAATCACCCCGAAGAATATCCGTTTTTTTTCAGGCTTTGAATATGACAGCAAAAAAAGTGATGACCAAAGACTACTGAATACAGCTAACAATGTTAGTGATTTTTTAGAAAGGTTTTCAGAGTTCAAGGCCAACTCAATCGACTCCGGTGACATCTGGAAGAGGAGGCCGATCTCGGTAGAGGGCCGAGTTGACCGGCATCTGCTGGCGAACCTTGAAACACTATCTGAAGTGCTTACTGGCAATAAGTATAATCTCCCAATAGAACATGCTCATACCCTGATAGGGAAATATATTTATCTCAAGTATTTGAGAGATAGGGGTATTCTTTCTGATGAACAATTTGAAAAGGCAGAAATCAACGCAGACGATATTTTCGGCAGAGGTGCCAATAAGAATAAACTCTACCAATTAGAAAAATATCTTGAAATCTTTTTAAATGGTTCTGTTTTTCCTTTGCCAAGAAGAAACAATATACAAACGAAATATATCAAAGAAGTAGCCAGTGCTTTCAAAGGTGGCGATCCTAAAAGCGGTCAACAGTCTTTATTTGACATGTATGATTTTTCTTATGTGCCGATAGAAACCCTGTCGGTAGTGTATCAGCAATTTCTGCACGCAAAAGGCCAAGGCCGCGAGAAAGGAGCTTATTACACCCCTGTCCATCTGGTAAATTTCATACTCGACGAATTAGACGCAAAAAAACCTCTCAAAGAGGGGATGAAAATTTTTGATCCCTCATGTGGGTCCGGGGCGTTTTTGGTTCAATGTTATCGCAGACTAATCGAAGGTATCATAAGAGGCAAAGGGGCTAAACTCACTCCGAAAGACTTAAAAAAGCTTTTACTCGAAAATATTTTTGGTCTGGATGCAGACAAAGAGGCCTGCTGGGTAGCAGAATTAAGCTTGTCCCTGACTTTGCTGGATTATATCAATCCTCCCGATTTGAGTTCTAAAAAGCATAAAGGTTTTAAGTTGCCGAAATTACATAACAAAAACATCTTCCATTGTGAAGGCGGTTTCTTCGATGATGAATCTCTATGGGTAAAATCCATACCAAAGAAAGGTTACGACTGGATAATCGGCAATCCGCCGTGGAAAAATATAGACAAGAAGAAAGATAAAGAGCCATATCATCGCAAAGCCATTGAATGGATAGATGCCAACAAAAAACTATGTCCGGTTGATAATTACCAGACAGCAGAAGCTTTTGCATGGAAAACAACTCAATTACTAAAAGAGGACGGGCAGTGCGGGCTGCTTATGCCTGCAAAAACATTGTTTAAGAAACAGGGAGACAAATTCAGGGCTAAATTCTTTTCTGAAATTCAAACGTGGTGTATTGTTAACTTTGCAAATATCAGAAGATATTTATTTGAAAAGGCAATTAATCCAGCCGCAGCATTTTTCTATTCCGGTAAAAAGGAATGGGATAAATCAGAACATTATATTACTACCTATGCTCCTTTTGCGGTAGAGCAGTTTTCACAACTTAACCAGAAAGGCAGATCAAAAAAGATTTGGTCTGTTTTTGTGAATGATTCCACCATAAAAGAAATACCTATAAGAGATGTTGAAAATGGTTCCGCTGTATCGTGGAAAACGGCAATGTGGGGAACGCACAGGGATAAATGTTTACTCGATATTATTTCAAGAAGATACGATGATATTTTAGCTTTTAAGAGCAACAGTGGTTTATTAATGAATGAAGGGCCGCAATTTAGACCATTGCCGACAAAGACTGACTCGGAAACACCTGAAGACTTTGAAGCTAAAGTTAAAAAGTTTAAGGATAATCATGAATATCTTCCAGAATATGTTGGTAAGTATGTTTTAGATACAGACAAGGTACATGCGGGTTGTTTTCATCTTCCAGATGATCCAGATGATGTCTGTAAAATTATGGGAAAGGATGAACCTTATTTGAGAACAAGGGGGGGGAAAGCTGGCTTAGAACTATTTAAAGCCCCACATATAATAATTTCCGCTTCCAGAAGCTTCTCGGTCTATTCGGAGGTTGATTTTATGATACCTCCTCGCCAAATAGGGATTGCAGGAGATAAAAAACAAAAATTGTTAAAGGCGCTGGCATTATATCTTAACTCAAAATTTGTTACTTATCAGCAATGGTTAACCAGTGCTTCTTGGGGAATAGAAAGAGACAATTCAAACCTGGATGATTTAAAAAAATTGCCAGTCCCATTATCTGGGCTTTCCGATGCAGATTTAAGTGAATGGGCCGACCTTCACGATGAAATTGTCGCAGCGGATAAACGTGAACGGCAATCTCAGCAGAATAAAAATTCGCCACTTTTTAATTCTCGCCGGAGAACTTTTTTCCCATCCTTGGACACACTGTTAAAACAGATGAATGACAAAGTTTACAAGCTTTTGGGTATAAGCAAAAAACAACAATGGCTGATTGAAGATATGCTTCGTGTTCGTATGGAATTAAATGATGGTAAAAAAGCCAAAGAAGCCGTCGATCCGGCAAGTGAAGAAGAAATTACTGATTTTGCCCACATATTCCAGGAAGAACTTGATTTGTTTCTGGATCATAGCGGCAAGAAAAAGCTTCATAAAGTCAAGGTATTATATGCCGATACTTCTGCCGTTATTATTGTAGATCATCTTGTGCGTTCTATGGCAACAAAGCCTGAAGTGGTTAAGGTTCAGGATAATCGAACACGCAGAGAGTTGGATAAACTTCAGGGAAAATTAACGCAGACAAGAAGCCAGTGGATGTACTTTACCCGCTGCCTGCAAATTCACGAAGCAAGAAGAACATACATATTCAAACCCCGACAGAGATTGTCCTGGCTGAAAAGTCAGGCCCTTGCGGAAGCAGATGATTTTATAGCGGAGAAACTGGCAACAGAACAATAATCTATGGCAATCTCGGGGCACCATACATTTTGTGTTAATCAGTCAGATGACGGCGGCGATTATGAAGCTGCTCTTCATCGCAACGCTTTATTTTTGATTATTGCCGGACATGAAAGACTGATTGCAAGTAACGATGACTACTCTGATACGGCGGAGGAAGATATAACCGGAGAGCTTACAAAATATACGAATGAGTATATTAACAGTCTCTCTTCTCCTAACTGGACAAGGCATTTTTATGTGCAAGAGGAATTACATGAGAACGTAAGTGGAAAAAAGGGTAAGAACAGACCGAGGGTAGATATTGTTTGTATATTGACAGGTAGGAAGCCCCAGGAGTTTTTGAGATTTGAGGCCAAACGTTTGCGAAAGCCGGGATTTACTGTTGCCAAATACCTTGGTAAGGAAGGACTCGGAGAATTCATTGCGGGTAATTACGCAGCAGGCGACGATACAGCAGGTATGCTGGGGTATGTTCAATCTGACGATTGCGATTACTGGGCAAGGAAAATCTCTGATGATATGAGAAAAAAGGAGAAACAAGTTGCCCTTATAAAAGGCGGCCAATGGCAAAAAGCCAACCTTGATAATATTGATCAGTGTTACCAAACTCGCCACAACAAGCCAACGGTCAATCGTGAACTTCTGGTTTATCACCTTCTGCTTGTTTTCTTTAGACGGCATGAACAAACTACAAACTAGAAACACTAAACAAGCCGTGCCAAAGGTGGCGGCCAAAAAAGGTGCTTTTTTGGTCCTTTTTTTTGTTGACTTTTGTTTGAAAACTTGTTAAAATACCCGCCTATTAGCCAGAAGGCTAACGCAACCCGCCAGTAGCTTGCCCCTTCCCTTGGGGGGGCGGCCATTATAGCGGAAATAAGCATGAAATCAGCCAGCTCAACCCGATATACCCAAGAATCAAGAATCGAGTATCAAGAATCCTTGTGTCTTGCGTCTTCTGCCCTCTACACTTGTCAAGAATCCTCTACAAATTCGCCCTTTTATGCAAAACAAACCCAATCTTGTCCGCCTCCGGCGGATTCAAAACCCCTTATTTGGCAAGGGCTTATGAAAATGAACCACGCCTTCAGACTCGTGAAAAACAAACCCAACCTGTCGCGGCGAAGCCTCCTTGCCGCGCCGAAGTGCTCCACGAAGCCGGGATGGCGAAGCCGGACCAAACCCAACCTGTCGCGGCGAAGCCTCCTTGCCGCGGCGAAGTGCTCCACGAAGCCGGGATGGCGAAGCCGGATCAAACCCAACCTGTCGCGGCGAAGCCTCCTTGCCCCGGCAAAGTCGAAGCGAAGCGCAGATCCCCGCGGGTGAGCTTCTCGAAATCCTCAAGCCGGGGACCAAACGAATCCGCCTTTTACCCGCCGTCTGTCTGGCGGGCCGGCGGCCTGTGATTGTACAGAGATTAGCCCGGTAGTGCCGATGATAGACTCAAAGATGATGTTTTTCCCTGTCTTATGCAACTTCCAGCCGTTTTCTGTAGTTCTAATTAATTCTCGAGGATTTCTGGTCTGCCCAGGGAAAAAACACGCATTCACTTGTAAAATCTGCCCATCTCTTTCGAAAAACCTTGCGCACTTACCGTGAAAATGCGGGCAAAGGTGTGATCTTGAGCTTACGGCTTTATGTATCCGGAGTACAACCGCTTGTCTTTTGTGAGAAGCCGAACAGCGATTTGAGACAGCTCTTTATCCAGGTCCAGTGCAGAACGACGTGCACTACCATCAAAGTGACAAATAACAAAGCCAAATAAAAGTGAATGGCCCCCCAGTCGTGTCGGCCCATTGACCAGAATTCTCTTATGTGCTCTCTGCCAGGGCCGCCGGACAGTCGGCGACCGAGACCGCCAGTGCCGGGCGGCAGGATATACTTCATAATGTAGCCGGTAAACGCCAGACACAGCAGGCTGACAAAGCTGACCAAATCCACAATAAAATTAACCGTCGAGCGTTTCATCGTATTTGCTCCGGGCCAAACCAGGCAAACAAACTCGTTACAGTAATATTCTCGCAAGGCTTTCGTTGACTGTAAAGCATAACCTGCAAAAAAAATGCCGCCCGGCTGGAAAAACGGGACCCAATTGGATATAACGTAGCGGCAGGGGGCGGCGTATGAGAAATGAAGCACAATATACAAGATTGGGGTTGATTCAGGAGATTAGACATGACGGCGTCAATAATGAGCAAATTGGTCGGTTCGGGTGGTTGGTGGCAGAAAACCATCAGCTACGAGGTCCTTGAAGGCAATGCGATTTGGCGTTTCGGGCTCGTTTTGCTGATAGTTCTGGTTGCAATGACAGCCGGGCGAGTTATCCAGTTTGTCATCAGCAGCTATTGCAAACGGAAGAAGGAAGAAAAAGGCGTGACCTTAGTTACGCTTTTTTTCGATTCCCTTTCCCGGCCGATTTATGTTGCGATTTTCGCGGCGGGATTATTCCTGGCCAAGGCCCCGCTTCGCTTTGATGAACTCCAAGGAATTTCACCGACCATTGACAAGGGCTGGACGAAGCTGGCTCAAGCGATTGCCGCAGTTGCATTCGCCTATGGGCTTTACCGACTGGTGGATGTCGCAGAGTATTATCTGAATCGGATTGTCAGCAGGACCCAGACCAAGCTCGACGACATGCTTGTTCCGGTAGTTCGAAAATCCCTCCGCGTGACCATAGCAATCGTAGCCGTACTTATAATTTCAGAGGGTATATTGGGAGCGAACGTCAAATCGATTCTGCTGAGTGCCGGGGTGGGCGGTGTAGCGGTAGCGCTTGCGGCCAAAGAGACCATAGCCAACTTCTTCGGTTCGATTACGATTTTCACCGACAAACCTTTCCAGGTCGATGAACTGATTAAGGTCGGGGAGCATTTGGGACCGGTCGAGGAGGTGGGTTTCAGAAGCACGCGTATTCGCACGCTGGAGGGCCATCTCGTAACCATACCCAATAGTGTGATTGCAGGTTCTGTTATCGAGAACCTGGGCAGGCGTCCCTTTATTCGCAGGACGTCCAATATCACCATAACTTATGATTCGGGGCACACGAAGGCGAAACGAGCGGTTGAGGTGATAAAGGATGTTCTATCCCGTGTGCCGGAGGTGAATCGCGACCCCGAGAAGCCGCCGCGGGTGTATTTCAGTGACTTTAACGATTGGTCTCTGAACATTTATATGAGCTACTGGGTCAAGCCTCCGGATTACTGGGTGTATCACGAAGTCAACGAACGGGTCAACGTGGAAATAATGAAGCGCTTCGAGGCCGAGCAGATTGAGTTTGCCTTCCCCAGCCAGACGCTTTATGTAAAGAAAGACTGATTTGTCATGCTTCGGGTGCGGCATGCATTGCGCAGACGGATTTGAGTGATATGCGCAGGAAACGATACTCAGTTTCGGCGGCTATTTTTCCTACTTCCTCTCCGCCCTGGTAGTAGCGACGCCCGGTCCCTTGAATTCGGTTGCTTCGTAGGCTTGTTTCTCGACCTGTGACATAACGGGCTGCTCGATAATCCGCGGGGTTATGAACACAACCAACTCGGTTACGGCGGTATCCTCACCTTCGAATCTGAACAGTCCGCCGAGGAGCGGCAAATCACCGAGCAACGGAACCTTGTTAATCTGCTTGGCAACGTCCTTCTTTCTCAAGCCGCCCAAGACCACTGTATGGCCGTCTTTGACCAGCGCTATGGTGTTGACTTTGCGGGTATCAACGGTTGGCACGCCGGTGTCCGGGTCCTGACTGACGACGACGCCGAATTCCGGCACGATGTTCAACCTTACCATACCGTCTCGGGTGACGTGGGGGGTGACCTCAAACCTGACGCCGACATTTTTGAATTTAATTGTTTCCTGGACGGTGCTGCCGGTGATGCTTGTTTCCTTGTAAGGAATCTCACGCACGATATCGAAGAGAGCTTTTTCGTTATCAAGGACTAATATCCGCGGGTTGGCAAGAAGCTTGGCGTCGATGTTTTTCTGCTCGGCTCTAATTACCGCATCTATATCGATACCGCCGGCGAACCAGCCGATACGGAAGTTTCCTACAATATCCTCCGCCTCGTCGGTTGCCATACCGACGCGGCCAATGGCAAAGGGTCGGCGGTGACCGGCGGTGGGGTTATCGCCTATGGTATCTCCGATTGTCGTGTTGCGGCCGGCTTCCCATTCGATGCCGAGGTCAAAGGCTTCCCGGCTGGTTATGTCGTAGATTCTCGCCTCGACCAGGAGCTGCGGCGTGATGCGGTCGATTTGCTCGATGAAAGTGTCCATGGCCTTGATTTTGCTCTCGGTATCGGTGACGATTACGTTGCTGGTGCCTTTACTAAAAGAGACTATGCCTTGGGGCGACTTGAACTTATCCAAAGCCTCGGCGACCTCTTTGACATCTGCGTAGGTGATTTGATAAGTTTTGCTGACAAACCTTTCGGCCTCTTGTGTAATATCCTTGAGCGGCACTATTCGTATCATGTTTCTATCTTTTATACAGCCGTAGCCGTGCGCGGCAAGAATATTGTTAAGCGCTTCTTCCAGCGGGACGTCCGTGAGCCTGGCGGTCACAATGCCCTCCACAGCCGGGCTCTTGATAATATCCACGTCGGCCTGCTCTGCCATCATCCTTATTACCTCATCGATAGGCCTTTCGACAAAATCGACGCTTATATTTTTTTGCAGCCGCTGCTCCAGCGGCGACAGAACTTCTGTTTTCTGTGCGCTCTGACTGCCGCTCTGGGGCGCGGCGCCCATATCGGCCGGTATAATGAATACAAGAACCGTCAGGAGTCTTAGCCACCCTGATTTCATAGAGCTTGTCATAATATTCCCTTTCCCGAATTTGCCGTCGAGTAGTAGAGCTTCTGCGCGCCGCGGCTTTATTTCTTTTGCACTTTTTGCGTCCATCTCCTGCCGTTCGATTCGAACTCGACGCTGTCTTTGTTTATTTTTACGACGGTTACACCTGATACTTTGTCGCCTTCGTGGACTATTTGCCTGCCAATGCTCGCGGCTGGGTTATCCTCGCTATAGACAATGGCTCCCACGATGAGGGTCCCGGTTTCGCTTCCTTCCTGGCCCGCGGTGACAAAACCGAATTGCATCGGGTCGCGAAGCGTCGCGGGATAAAGCGGCGGAATCTGCCAGTCAATTTTGGTCTCCGAAACGGCAACAACATTGGCCGGCCCGGATGTTGTCGCCCCACTTGTTTTGCCCGGACCAAGGACGACGACTTTAACAAAAACGAAGATAAAGACGATAAAAAGGACCGGAACCAGCAGCGTCATTGTTTTTTGCCTTGCGGCATCGACGCCCGGTTTTTGTGCAAACAGCTTGTTCTTGATTTGCTTGAACGTTCGCTGCCAGGCGGCTGGTGCGATGCTTTTCATAACGGCGCGCGGCTTGGGTCTTTCTCTCGGAACGGCTTCCGGCGGGGACTGCGTCGGCGGCTTTTGTTCCGGAGTTTCGCGAACCTCCGGCGCCGGGAGCGGTTGTTCTGGGGATACGGGGATTTCAAAACGCCACTCATTAGGTTCGCGGTGCTGTTCGGGTGGGGCGCCGGCTGGCAGAGGTGTACGAGGGGCAGGCTCGGCGCCGTTGTTTTTCGGAACCGGCGAACCGTTGAAAATCGACGAAATCTCCTTGTGCAGTCCTGTTCTATATTTCGCCATTACTAATTTCCTCAACAACGCCTTGGCCCTGTAAGGCGTAAGCCAGGACCGGTTCAGTCCTTGCACTGACTATCTCCTCACTCAAAGCCCTGTACTCCGAAGCCGCTCTGCTATCAGGGGCGTAAGTCAGGATGGACTCACCGGCACTCGGCGCCTCGGCCAGCCTTACGCTTCTGTGAATAACGGTGTCGAACACCAAGTCGCCGAAATACTCTCTCATTTGCCGCTGTACCTGCCTGCTGAGCATTATCCTGCTTTCGACGAAAGTCAGCAACGCGCCGAGGATTTTCAGGTCCTGATTAAAGCGTTCCTGAACAATCTCGATGGTTTCGAGCAACTGTTTCAGACCTTCGAGGGCATAATAATGTGTCTGGACGGGTATTATTACGTCCGTGCTCGCTACCAAGGCATTCAGCGTCAACAAACTGAGAGACGGTGAGCAATCGATGACGCACATATCGTGAGTGTCGCTGACACATTCGAGATGCCGCCTTAGTACATATTCCCTGTCCTGGAGGGACGCCAACTGAAGCTCAAATCCGGAAAGCAGGATATTGTTTGGCGCCAGAGTGAGGCCGCGCGCGCCCGTGCCTATCACCACTTCGGACATTGGAATTTGCACGTTGGTAAGAGCATGATAGACGGTTCTGTCCAAAATGTCGGGGTTATGGCCCAACCCGAGCGTAGCGTGGGCCTGGGGGTCGAAGTCGAGCAGCAGGACCCGGTTTCCCAGCGCTGCAAAAGCCGCCGCAAGATTTACCGCGGTAGTGGTTTTGCCGCAGCCGCCCTTCTGATTTGCTATCGCTATTGTTCTCATTTCCATACCGCCGATTCGCGCCGGCAGCTCAACAACACAATTAACTGTCTTGCTGCTTCTTGACGAAAACCGCCAGGTCCATATTTACCCTGTGGCCTGAATCATCCTTCTTGGCACGAGTTATCGCGAATTCATCGACAAAAACAACCGGCCGGCGTCTCTCCAGCGCATTCAGGAAAGCTGCAAACTGGCTGAAATCGCCTGCCGTGAAGCTGACATTGATGCAATCTTCATATATGCGCTCACAGTTGGGTATTTCCGAATCCTTACGTTTTTCCTTGCCCCTGATGCTGAATGAAGAAAGTTGTCCTTCGCTGGCGATCCGACCTATATCAAGCGTCACGTTGACCAAATCCGCCGAATCGACAACAAAATCATTCAGCTTGTTTCGCAAATAGTCTGTTTCCTGCTGTAGCTGCACGCGGGTTTTTTCCTGGGCCGCACTCATAGCAGAATCGTATAGTTGCTTTTTTTCGGCACGCTGCCTTTGAATTTGTTCTCTGATTCTTTTCTGCGGCGACAGCAGATACATGTAAAGAAAGAAAAATAACACGAAGCAGCCTGCCCAAATCAACGCTACCGCCTTAAAATGTTTTTTGTAAGTCGCTTTCATAACAGTTCCGCTACAATGCCGGCTTGAAAATGCATTCTATCTCGTAAGAGACAACCTCCTGACCCTCAAGTCTGCCTACGTCCTGGGAGACTCTGACGTCTTCGAGCTTCGTCCTGAGGGCGCTTGAGAAGCGAAGGCGGTCCCTGAAATCCGTAACTTCTTTGTTACAGTTGCGTCCAGGATTGACGCTAATGGTTACCCGCAGTGTTCTTTGAGGAACGCTGATGTCAACCTGGGTTTTCGGGTCGTCTTTTTTGGGGACTTTCATTTTTACAGAACGTTGTTTTACTTCGAGGTCGGTAAGCACCATCGAGTCGGGCATATTTTCCACCAGCGTCGCCAGAACAGGCGACCATTGAGAATGTCTGGCGATAGAGGATGAAACTTCCGACAGGCTCCTGTTTATATCATTCTTCTCGTTCAGAAGCGTTTTTTGGAACTCTAACGCATCCGACAATTCGTTGGCCTTTGTCTGGTAATTGACTATTTCCTGCTTCTGTATCGATATGGCGATTCTGTTGCTCAGGTACAAGCCAAACATCACTATTGCAATAATGACGGGCGCAGCAGAGGCTGCGACGGCGACAACTATGCCCTCGGGACCGCTCTTTATCGGGACTCCTTCTCCCTTTAACAGGTCTATCGTAAACATATCAGATTGACCTCATGGCAAGGCCGGCCGCCACCGTCAGCGCGGGGCCTTTGCATGCAAGAACATCTTTGCAGGTTTTGTCCGCCTCGCAGCGCATGTTATCAAACGGGTTCCACAGGACGGCCGCGCCCGGAAGCCTGTTTTCCAATAACCGCACGAATCCTTTGGCCGGAGCGAAACCGCCGCAGACAAATACTTTCTCGACAGTGGCGGATTTTTCCTGAGCCGCGTAATAACGCAATGTCTCAGTGACATCCACAATCAATTTCTCACAGGCCCTTGTCAGACTGTCACTGAGTTTCTCCTCGGGCGCTGCTTGGTCTTCGCAGCCGAAGAGAATCTTCCTGACGGCTTGTGCCGAAAGATCGTTTTCCGCCGCAACCTCAGCGACAATGTCATTGCCCGAATGCCCAATACCGCGAATAAACGGCAAACCGTCACTGCCCATAATAGCCAGAGTTGCGGAGGAGTCGCGCACGTTCAAAACGGCTGTTGTCGGACCGGCCTGGTTATTTCCAGATTTGTCCGGGTGCAAGCCGTTGAAGCAGTTCAAAAGGGCCAATCCGTCAACGTCCATCAGGACACACTGGACAGAAGCGCTTCTGGTGAGTTGTTTTTTTGCTTCTATCAGTTCATTGGTGGCTGCTACCAGCACCCCGCAGATGTTGCCGTCGCCGCCGGGTATCAATTGATATTCAACGACGGCGTCATCAACGTTGAACGGACAAACCTGTGCGGCTTCCAGCATAACCGCTCCTTCCACCTCCTCGGGCGGTAACGCAGGGAACTTAAAACAACGTACCGCGACTTCCGGGCCCGACACACCGCAGACCGCCATCCGGGTCGTGGCGCCTGCCGACTCGAGGCATTCCTGAATCGCCCTGACGGTGTTTGTTTCTCTGTGATTTTTGTCACCGTTTTCAGGCTCAATATCAGCTATGTCGGCCGCGGTAACCACATACCCGGCGCTGTCCTTGCGCAACTGCACCAGCTTGACCTGTGATGAGCCAATGTCCAGCCCCAGGACCTGGTTGTGTTCAAACATAAAGAGCCGTTTCCAATCCAACGCCTGCAAGTCCTTTAACCAAAGCCCAATGACATTTAGCGCATAGTATTCAGTGTTCTCTTGCGTTCGGTTGTTTGCTGCATCAGCTACTACCGTACTTAATCATCGGCGCAAAAAAGCGGGTGTTTTACGTACAAATTGCAATATGTGAGTTTCTCAGGACAATTTACTTTTTGGGGCGTTGGGTCCTGTAAATGTCGCTATACGAGTGCGCAGATGAGGATTTTGCACATCTGAGGAATCCCGTTCGGGTGCAGATCTGGTCAATGGCTGCATTGCCGATAGGTCGGGGATGGCGCTGGAGGATTTATCGGCCTTTAAAGGCGAATAAGACAAAGCGTGGTTTGGAATGTTTTCAGGGGGGATTGCGTCGAAATCACCGGCCCCATTAGAAGCCATGTCCGACAGGTGTTCGGCCAAAATCCATCATCGGATATTTCTAACGGGGCCGGCACAAAATACATTCGTTGCCGCTATCGCCGCCGCCTGCAGCCGCGCAGCTTTGTCGGTGCAAAGACGGACGCGTCACGTCGGCTATTCCTGCCAACGATCCACTACAAAGAACGCGCCTATGTCGTTTACGTTTACATCGCGCAAAGCCGCATCGTAGATGATAAGCCCACCCTCCTTTGCCTCAAAGCTTGCACATACGAAGGAGCCGTAAACTTCGGCGCCCGACTTGATGATTACGTCGGCATTCGGAGCGTAAACGGCGCCGTACCAGTCGGTCTTTGCCTTCAGCTCAAGTGTCTGGTCTACGCCAGTGCCGTATAATGTAAAGGCGGTGGAGTCTTCAGATTCGTTATTGACTCCGCACGAATTGTTCGCTATAAAATCGCCGTCAAGGTACAAGGTCAAAGAGGTTCCCGGCTTTATCACAAGTTCACAGCCCTGGCCCATGAGCACGTCGCCGGTTACATACAGCACAACTTCTCCAGGTTGTGCCCCGGCATCATCCACCACCAGTATAGCCCCCGTCTTCAGAATAACGCCGGTGTATTTACCGCTGTCTGCAGTGCCTATGGCCAAGGTTTCATTCTGAACCTCGATGGCCGTACCCATGTCCGGCAGCAGCGGCGGGGTTATTATGGGGAAATAGGCGTCAACGCCTACCAGTACCTCGCCGTCAACGCTCGACCCGCTTTTTAGCGATATGCTGCCCGCATCAGAACTGGTTGTGGCAACCTGTACGGGTACGTCGGTAGTGCCCGGATTTGAGGAGTCGTACGCATCCACTATGGCTCCGTTATATAACTGGATAGTTTGCTTTGCGAGGATGCCAGAGTCAAACAGCCCCTTCAGCCGCAAGGTTGCGACAACTCTTTTCTGGGCGTGGCCCGATTTTCCAATAGATTCAACGGTATAACCACTGCTGAGGTCTCCTGTAACTTTATAATTGAAAGTCGCGTCACAATTAAGCAAGGTTTCATTTAGTACTTCGGGCAATGCGCTATTATCCCAGGAGGCCAGTTTGAGCTTTTCGTTCATTTCGAAGAGGGCTTTTGTCAGGCCGGCATCGGCAGCACATCGGGCTGCAATCTCGGTGCTGGAGCGTATTGCCTGCAGTCGGCCCTGCAGACCGAGACTCAACAGGCCGCCGCCGGTCAAAAGCAATATTACGACCGCAAACAAAACAACTACCAGTGCAGAGCCGCGCACTCTTGATTTTAGCGATTTGTCAGTCTTCATCTCGACCTCCCCGTTTTAACAGACTTCGTATTTCTAATTGTGGGCGATGGCGGATGACACAACCGTAGCCGTTTCGCTGCCATTATTCAGCCTGAGTATCATTTGTACGGATGTTCCCTGAACCATAAAAACACAGGACGACACGTTGGAACAGACAGTATGGGTGGTTAACGCTTCGCGAGGGTCCAGGCTGCCGTATTCGACTTTCAGGTCGCCGCCGCTTCTATAGAACCGCGCATATCCGTCAACGACGGCAGAGTCCGGAGTCTGATAGTAACGAACCTCAACCCACGTGCGCGTCTCACCCAACACGATATTGTTCGCACTTGCCCTTCTGACAACACTGTCAAAGACCCTGCCTGCCAGGTGACTGCCGACTACGACATCAGAGTAGATGCGATTGTATGTCGCGTTCCAGCCCCGCTGGCTGTCAGTTACCACCACACCGGCGCCGAGCACGATGATGCCGAGAAAAATCGTGGTCACCATCAACTCTACGAGCGTAAAGCCTTTTCGATTTCGATTTGTGGTTCTTTTTTCAAACATCTGGATACCTGCCTCGTTTACACTTCTATTTGGTTACGTAGGTTGTGAGCCTGAACGACTTGTATGTGTTTCGATTGGGCATGCTATTGACTTTGCCGACATAAGCCTGATGGCCCCCCGGCCAGAGCACCGTGACGTTCAAGGCCCTCAACCCGGTAGAAATATAACTATAAGACAGAATGGCGTAGTAGTCGACACGATCTATCAGGATTTTGTAGCCCCCAAACAGGATAAAGGCAGGGTCTTCCGGACCACCAATAGCAGCAGCGTCAATTTCTCCGGACCTGAAGATTCGAGTTATTGCCAGGTCCGAACTGAGATTTGCCACGGGCTCAAATAGATTCGGGTCGCTTGTGGCCTGCCAGCTTTCGCAAAGCAGCACGGCAATTCGCGCAGCGGTCATTCTCAAGTCGGCCTCCCTGGCGCCGAGAGCCGCATTGTATCTGAACGCAGAGGTGCCCAGAACTACTATCACCAGGACCACAGTGGCAATCATTATCTCAACGAGCGTCAAACCGGCCTGGCATTTGGGTCGCTTAACCGTCATAGTCTCCATCTCCATCCTCAATCCTCCTTACCTGACTTTCGGCATAATAGGACCTTGCGTACACCACATCACTGCTCTTGAAGGCGCCGCTTTGCCCAAATATTATAAGGCAAAAAAACCAAGTGACGTGTTGAAAGCTTCCCCCATCCTGCGAATCCATCTACCTAAAGTATACTCCGAAACCGTGCAAAGACAAAAGAAGCATCGAATTATTTTGATAGTAACCGGCGCCACATTTGCCGTGCTGCGTCCTATAAGGCTGCAATAATCGAAGGTGGCTACGGCCGTTCCGGCCATAGCCACCATTAATTCAATTCGCGCCGGCGATAAGTTTTTACGTGCTTGCACAAAGTATCGGGTGCTCTTGTCCCCTGTGTTCAGGATAAACAGAAGCACCTTACCTTGGTCCCCTGTCGGCCTCGATTTACGGCGTCCAGACGCCTGCCTGATTCAGCGTGACGGTAGCCGGATTCGTGGGACGGTCGGCCTGAGTAACCGGCGTGCAAGTAATGACAAACGTCAGCGGGTCCATGGAGGTTACATTGAAACTAAAGTCGGCATCAGCAAAGTACTTGCCCGTCAGGTCCCCGGCGGCGAAGCCCAAACCGGTGTTGCCGACCCAAAGAGTGGTGGGCAGTACTCCGCCGACGCCTTTTTCCGCATGGTAGGCGCGTATTGCGGTCCCAATGCTGCCCATCATTGCTTTGCCTTCCGACCACTTGGCCGAATCGATCCGGCCGCGCATGATCGGGATTGCAACCGCCGCCAGGATGCCGACGATGAGAACCACCACCATCAGCTCAACCAGTGTGAAGCCTTTTCTGCTTTCCATTTTAATCTCTCCTAAAAACCGTTTGAAAATTACACGACTTTCGACATGTCACCATCGACCAAAAACGTCGCTGACTAAACCAGTTTTTCCTTTTTTTTTGCGGCCTGCCCCACGTTGTTAATGCGCCGACATCGAGAAAATCGGCAAATACAGTGCAAGAACTACGACCATTACAATTGCTCCGGTGATTACAATCATTATCGGCTCCAGCAGGGCCATCAAGGTGGTTATCGTAGAATCAACTTTTCGTTCGTAGTAGCTGGCCGTTCTCTCCAGCACATTAGACAGCGAGCCGCTTTCTTCGCCGACCTGTACCATTTTTATCACGACATTAGGGAAAAAGCCGGATTCGGCCATGCCCAGATAGATGTTCGAGCCGGCGACGATGCGTTCTCTTGCCCGTATTACCGCGTCCTTTATAACATCGTTGGTGGTCATTGCGGCAAGAATATCGAACACTTCAAGCACGGAAACGCCGGCGCCCAGCAACGATGCCATCGTTCTGCAAAACACCGTCAGGAAGGTCTGGCTCAACACCTTGCCGAACAAGGGCAGGCGAAGCACGATTCTGCTGAACAGATAATGGCCTTTTCGCGTTTTGAAAGCAGCAACCGCCAGAACGATTATTAGAAACAAAGAGCCGATAATGAAGACCACGTTATTACGGAGCATCTCGTAAAAGCCCATGAATCCCTTGGTAAAAGCCGGCAGATCGCCGCCGAATTGCTTAAATATGACCTGAAATCGAGGAACAATGAACGTCATTATGAATACGACTATTAGCACTATGAAAATGGATACGAATATCGGATACGCCATTGCCCCTTTGACTTTTCTGCTCAATTTGTCGCGATTGTCAAAATACTCCGCCAGTCTGCGCAGCGCCCCCGGCAGATTGCCGCCGGTCTCGCCGGCTAACACCATCGCGCAGGCCAGCTTGTTGAAAACCTTCGGATATTGCGAAATGCTTTCCGAAAACGGCTCACCTTTCTTCATTTTTTCCAGAACTTGCTGCAGAACCTGCTGCAACTGTGCATTTTCTATGTCTTCGGCGATGGTCTCTATGGCCGACGTCACGGGGATTCCCCCCTCCACCATTGTGGTCAACTGCCAGCAAAGCGAACCGAGGGCGGCTGATTTGATTCGCCTTCGACGAGGTTTTCGACCCGTTTGTTTGGTCCCTGCGGACGCTTCGTTGACAGATACCGGGGTAAGCCCTTTCTCGCGAAGCCAGCCAAGTACATCATTTGTAGAGACAGCCTGAGTAAAGCCTTCTCTTCGTGCACCTGACGAATCCCGAGCCACGTACTTGTAGCTTGCCATTTATCGAACCTTCTCAAGAAACCTGAAGGCCAGTAACGCGGAACCGTAATCAATGCCTGAATATCGGCCCTTGGTCACACGTTCTTCGATTCGAGTTTTTCGTTTTCTTATCGGCGTCGGAGAACCTTGAGTTAAGTAAAAAACGGGCTGTAGCTTTGCGAAGGATACTCCCCACGTATGGTAAAGACGGACCCCTTCCGCGCTTTTGAAAAAAAACATTTGCTTGAGACAAGGAAGGGCCTGTGCAGACATAACGGATGAAAGGCTTAGATTTTGCATTTTTCCGCAGGATTATGTGTTCCGGCCGAAAAAGAGCGTCTCTGACTGTTACGGTCTTGTACTTTCCACAAAGGCTACTCTAAGAACCTCTTCGGCTGTGGTTAGGCCCTGTAATATCTTGATTACGCCGCTTTCAAACAATCCACCGTAGCCTCTTTGACGTGACAGCTCTCTTATTTGCGACTCACTGCCGCCGGCAATCAGCTTTCCCCGCATTTCGCCGTCAATAACCAAGAACTCAAATATGGGCAGCCGGCCAAAATAACCCGTCCCTCCACAGGATTTGCAGCCCTTGCCATGGTAAAAGACGGCGTTCTTTGCCTGCTTGGGGTCAATCTTCAAACACCTGACGACTTCTTCAGTAAGCTCCACCGGTTCTTTGCAGCGGTCACAGATTTTTCTGACCAGCCGCTGAGCAACGATCAGATTCAGCGTGGAAGCCAGCAAATACGGCTCAATCCCCATATAGACGAATCTGCTTATCGCACTTGGTGCGTCGTTGGTATGGAACGTGCTCAAGACCAAATGGCCTGTCAAAGATGCTTTTATTGCAATCTCGACCGTTTCCTTGTCCCTGATTTCACCTATTAAGATTATGTCGGGGTCTTGCCTTAAAATTGCCCGCAGGCATAGTGCAAAGTCGAGAGAGATTTCGGCCTTGACCTGAATTTGATTAATGCCCGCCAGACGGTATTCAACGGGGTCCTCAACGGTTGTAATATTCTTCGCGGGGTCCCTGACGTAATTCAGTGCCGAGTATAACGTGGTGCTTTTGCCGCTGCCGGTCGGGCCGGTGACGACTATGATACCGTGCGGCTGTGACAAAGCGGCTTTAAACTGCTTAAGAAGTTCGGGTTCGAATCCGAGCTGGTTCAAGTCGTGGTTAACTGCTTTTGCATCGAGGATTCGCATTACCACCTTTTCGCCGTATATGGTGGGAATCACCGAGACGCGCACGTCTATATCTCTGCCGGAAGCTTTCATCTTGAATCGGCCGTCCTGGGGCAGCCTGCGCTCGGCAATGTCCATCTTGGACAGAATCTTTATTCTGGTAACAACCGCAGACTGCATCCTTCTGGCCGGCGGAACCATGTCGCGGAGCACGCCGTCAATTCGCATGCGAATCGCCATTGAATGTTCCTGCGGCTCAATATGAATGTCACTGGCTCTGCTCTTGACCGCCTGGCTCAGCAGCAAATCGACGAAGCGAATCACCGGCGCCTTGGTCGCGGCCACTTCGCTGCTCAAGGCCTCACCGGCAATATCCCCCTCCGGTGCATCCTCCTGTTCATCTTCCGCGCCGGTTTCGAGTTTTACAAGGTCGCGAAGCTGTTGTTCTTCCAGGTCTGAACCGTGATAGATTACTTCTATTGCTTTGCGAATCTCCTGGGTCGAACTGAGCACCACTTTAATCTGGCGCTTTATTTTGAGTGCAATCGTATCTATTGCGATAACATTGAGCGGGTCCGCCATGGCCACGACAACTTTGCCGTCATCTTCACCAATGGCCACGAGGCAAAATCGTTTGGCGATGCTCTCGGGCAGCATGCGGGCGATATTCATATTTATCCTGGCGACATCATCAAAACGCATGTATTCCATTGACAGATGCTCGGCCAGGGCGCTGGTAATATGCTCGTCGCTGACCATTTTGAGCCGGAGCAGCACCTCCCCGAGTCGGCCGCCCTGCTCACGCTGCTGATTTAGCGCTTCGATTAATCGTCTGCGGTCCAACAGCCCTTTCGATACGAGGAACTCACCGAAAAGAAGGTCGGCTTTTCGTTTGGGAGGACTGGCAATTTCTTGTGCAGACTCCATCCGAGTACCTCATTATATGGCCATTCGTCAAGTTTTTCCCGACAAGTTGCAGACAAACTGCTAACAACCTTTGTTACGCAATTCAGGACAAGAAGCGCACCAAAACAGACATGGGCCAAGCTTCTTTGTCCCCCATTATATTTAAAGTTTACTATACAAAGCGTAAGAAGCAAAAAAATTACCTTATTTCAGGCGACAACTCCGAGGCGGAAACAGGGACACTTTTTATGGGACTGTACCAGTTTACCACAGCCCATCGCTGTTTTTGGTGGTTTGCTCAACGCCTGAGACTTTTGCTTTGGCACCGATATGGTTGATACGGCCGGCAGACAAGCACAAATGTCATGATAATTGCTACTGCGTTCTTTTGCAAAGCAGACCCGCTTTGAAGCTCCGCAGGCGGGGGCTGGGAGCCGAGGGCGGTCCTATAAAGACTGCACAGCCGCCTCTGTATAAAAGTAACCGCGAAAACGCGAATCCACGTAAAGTGGTTCCTTCCTAAAACCGATAAAGTGAATATGGATTTGGTACTGCAAGAGCAAAGCACCGCGCGTATGAAGATTCGGTATTTTACGCAGTAACTCCAGATATGGCAAAGCGGGGTGTCGATAAAGAGAGGGTGAATTATGTCGGTTAATTCAAGGGAGGCAAAAATTTTCGCTGCACTGCTGGTCTCGATGACAACCGGTGCGATAATTCTGATGGCTTTGGGTAATAATCCTCCGTCGGCCGGCGCGTTTTGTCTTAACAGTTATTATCGTCTCGAGCCTGTCGAAGATGCGATTTGTTCCCGACTCTCCCAATCAACCGGTCGGTGGAACAGTATTGAAATCTACTACAGCGGCACCACCGCCGGCAACGTCGCGCAGTTGGCTTCTCTCAGCGGTCTTGCCGGCCCGGAGGACATCAACTGTCACTTCGTCGTCTGCAACGGTCTCGGCGGGGCCGACGGCGAGATACAATCGACCGAAAAATGGCAAAGACAACTGTCGACAATACCGGGCCGAACGTGGTTCGGCAGCCACCAGACTATCCGAATCTGCATCATAGGCGACGGCAAAACCGCCCCCGCAACCGACCAGCAGATTAGAAGAGCGGAGGCACTGACAGAAACACTGTACAGAAAGTTCAACATTCGACCCGAAGACATCTACCGCCCCGACGATTGGCAATAACAAACCGACCGTAACAAGTGCGGACAGTAGCTTTTGTATCACATATAGGACTCGACAAATCCTGCGGTCCTATAAGAATGCCTATGCTGCAGTCACGCCGTAGATGCGTCTGAAAAAACAAATCCGCGTTAAGTTTCAATTTGACGAGACCGATAACAGGGACGGAACCGGGACCCCGTTAGCGAGGGTCCAGACAGGTGGAAATTCAGAAGGGACTCGAAAATGTTATTGAAAAAGTCAAAAGTGCTGCTGGATGCAATTTTGGGTTGGTTCAGCAGTTGGTTAAGCATGGATATGGGCATTGACCTCGGCACCCGCAACACGCTGGTGTGTGCGCGGGGAAAAGGTATTGTCCTGAACGAGCCGTCCGTAGTTGCCGTCAACAAGCAAACCAATGCTGTTCTCAACGATGGTGAGGCGGTCGGCTGGGTTGCGCATGAGATGCTCGGCAAGACGCCCGGATCCATAAGCGCCATAAGGCCCCTTAAGGCCGGCGTCATCAGCGACTTCGAAATCACTGAGGCAATGCTGGGCTACTTTATCAGAAAGGTACATGCCAAGGGCAGAGGTGGCCTGGCCAGGCCCCGCGTGGTGATTGCCGTGCCGAGCGGGATAACCGATGTCGAGCGCCGGGCGGTTATCGACAGCGCCGAACGTGCGGGGGCCCGAAAGGTTTATCTGGTTGACGAGCCTATGGCCGCAGGAATCGGGGCTGGCCTGCCCATCACAAGTCCCACCGCTTCGATGATTGTCGATATGGGCGGCGGAACCACCGAGGTAGCCATCATGAGCCTGGCCGATATCGCCGTTTGTGAATCCATCCGCGTCGGCGGCGACAACATGGACGAGGCAATAATAAATCATCTCAAGAAGACCTACAACCTGCTTATTGGCGAAAGGCGAGCTGAAACAGTCAAAATCGAGATCGGTTCGGCCGCCCCGCTTCAGCAGGAATTGACGATGGAGGTGGCTGGCAGGGACACTATTTCCGGCCTGCCGAGAAAAGTCATTATCACAAGCGAGGAAATTCGCAACGCCCTGCAGGAACCCATCTCCGCAATCATAAATGCAGTCACCACAACGCTGGAAAGGGCCCAGCCGGAGTTGGCCGCCGATTTGATCGACAACGGCATACACATCTGCGGGGGTGGCTCGCTCCTGCGCGGAATGGATACGGCGCTGGCGATTGCAACGGGGCTGAAGGTCTACAGAGTGGAAGAGCCGATGAGCTCCGTAGCGCGAGGCACCAGCATATACATGGAAAACCTCGAATTGTGGAAAGACACAATGGACCACGGTGAGAACGGACGGGAATAATCCGCTGCGGTCCATTCGTGATGGTCTGTGCGTAATACGCGATATGCAGCACCAAACAGGATTATGGCCGCCAAACAAACCAGAGTTTCCAGACGTATTTTATTTACCTGGCTTATGCTGGCCGGGTTCATATTTCTTTTTGCTCCCGATAAGTGGACAAACAAACTCCAGCTTGTGTTTGCCTGCATTTTCCATCGGCCTTTGAGTGTCGGCCGAAGCTTTTCACTTTCCATGCAAATGCAGGGGCCGGTTGCACAGGTCGTCAGTCGAAGCCAGTATAGTATGCTCCAGAATCATCTGGCTAATACGATAGAATGGCTGAATCAAGAGCGCCAAAAAGTCGAAAAGCTCTCGGGGCTGCGCGACAGACCCGTTTGGAAAGGCGCTAATTTCGTGCTGGCCGACGTCATCACAACCTCTATCGGCGCTTCGCATGGCAGACTGATTATCAACCGCGGGCAAACCGACGGTTTAGCCAAAGACCAGTTCGTCCTTGGCGACTACAGTATCATTGGAACCGTATCGGACGTTGATGCCCGCACGGCCCAGGTAACCTTGATTACCGACCCGACATCAAAGGTCGCGGTAAAGACAGCAAAGAGCATACAATCAAACACATCACGGTCGCGACCGTCCGACGAGTTGCAAGATGCGCCCCTGATGATAATGCAGGGAAGCGGCAACAATTCCGCCAAGATTGAACTGCTTCCCGCGAAATACAAAGTAGAAGTCGGGGACGTTGTTTATGCCCAAAAGAAACCCGGCTTTCTGGAAATCCCGATGATTACAGCAAGAGTAACCTGGTGCAAAAGGGATGACGAAAATCCTCTGCTCTGGGATATAACGGCAGAACCTGCCTGCGACATCGAAAAGCTTAAAGACGTCACCGTTATCATAATGAACCCGCAAGAGTAAAAGCGAGCACCTGCTCAACACCATAGCTGTCATGCAACCCCTTCTGAAGGAGCATAAACCACCTCTTAGAAATCACAGAGCAGGCCGAGTCGGGTTTTTCAACTCGAAAGGAAAGAATCCAATCGATGCAAGACACGAGTCGCCTTCGATACAATTCTTACCCAATTGGCATCATCAGCGTTTTTTTCGGCGTGCTCCGGCGGGCTAAGTGCGCCGAAAAACCTTGCGGTATGGACCTATAAAATCCTCCCTTTCTCGCCAATAAGCCCACAATCTGTCTAACAGGGGCCGTCTTGCAGGTATTTCTTTTGAATCAAAAGGTGCTTTGAGGTATAATGCTGACAACACTTCAGGGATGGGGGTCTAAAGCCGCAAGACCAAGAGCAGCCAGGGTGGGTGATAATAAGGGGCTCGATAATCCGGTTACGATGGGGGAAGTATCTGTTGAAAACCGCAAGGCATAAAGCTTTTTGCCGCTTTTTTCTCGGTTCGACGGTTCTGCCTGGCGTAGTCTTGGTCGCAACAATTATCTTTACGTTCGGCAGTATTGGGACAGGCTCTTTGAAGCCGAGCAGCCGGCTGATTCTGCTTAGCGCCACACCGGCCGAGGAAAAGGCCCCAAGCCGGCGGGCCTCGAACGGCAGCGAAATAAACGCGGCAGAGCAGACTGACGGCTGGCAAGTCGTGAAAATGCGCGTAACGGCCTATTGCCCGTGCGAAAAGTGTTGCGGAGAATACTCGGACGGCGTAACGGCCTGCGGGCACAGAATACGGTCAGGGGATGCGTTTGTCGCAGCGGATAAACAGTATGCATTCGGTACCGAGATGATAATCGCCGGGTACAATAACGGCGAGCCTGTAAAGGTTCTGGACAGGGGCGGGGCCATAAGAGGAAACCGGCTCGACGTTTTCTTCCAGTCCCACGATGAAGCTCTAACTTGGGGCGTTAAATACCTTTACGTCAAAGTACGGCCTGCTTCCAGCCGGACATAACCCAGCCTGGACAAACAATAGGGTAAGTCAGCAAGGTACGGGTTTCGAACCAAACGAACGAATTTGCCCACTAATACCTCGCCTATTTACCAAATGCAAGCCCGGATAAGCATAAGTATTTGATTGGTATGGAATTAGATAAAGCTCAAGGCGCCAAGAATAAATAGCTGCGGTGCAAAAAAACGCACATCAAATACACTGATTCCTCAACCAAATCCGCGGCTCCATGACAAGCAATTGCCAAAAACCGGCGAAAATCAGCAAGAACATGGCGAAATATCCGCGTTTTGAGCCAAAACCAGCGAAAGACTTCTCTGCCGTTATCTACTGTTTTGCTGTTAGTTGCGCAAGAACACGGTCTTGCTTGTGGGGGACGTGCAGAACACACAGAACGCAAAACCTTCGCCTCGCGCGGGGCCAATTCCAAAAATTTGGATTTAATTTGCAGAATTATGGGATTTTATAATCAACATTTGGGCTGTCAGATTCGGCAATAGTATAGAGGGTGGATGGCTTTTTGGTGGCAGTAGGGCAAAAGTCGGCAGTGACAAGTCGTTACTTGTACCTGCCGGGCTAAATGGAGAGGTGTTTTGTTAATAGGTGTATTCAGCTTAATATAAATGGCGCATGGCTGCTTTGGAATCTGGCGGTTGAAGGATTTATCCACACCCGCCTCGTACCGGCGGTTGAAGGAGCAGTAAAATGGAAACTCGCCTGAAACATACAAGTTCTTTTGGTAAGCGACAAAAGTGCGCAATATCCTGTCTGGCCTATGTCTTATCCGTTTGCACAGATGATTGCAGCAATTGCCGGGCCGCCGATTGCAAAGACGTGATATTCATAGCAGAAATTGCGCCCCCGCGGAAAAAGGGGAGCTTTTGGCCGTGTTTTAATTAGACCGCGGTTGGGGCAGACAGTCTGCCCCTGCGGCGGCTGCGAATATGAATGAACAGTGTTGTCGCAGATTTAAGAGGATTACGAAGACGGGTTGGTCACAGGAGAAAGGAATGCTGACGGCAAAAGACATTATGACGAAGGACGTAGCCTATACGAAAAAAGATGCGCCTATATACAAGGCCGTAAAGCTGCTGATAGACAACGAGATTACAGGAATTCCCGTGGTTCAGGATGATATGACTTTAGTGGGAATTCTCACGGAAAAAGATGTTTTAAGACTCTACCGGGCGCCGGCATACGGCAGGGGCAAGACAGTTGATGATTTTATGACGCAGCCGGCCGTTCACTTTGACCAGAACGAAAGTCTGGATGACATTTGCAACTGCCTGATAGATTATACTTTCAGAAGCGTGCTGGTAACATCCAAGGGGAAATTGGTTGGGATTATCAGCCGGCCGGACATCATAAAATGTATTATGGAGTTAGCCGGTGAGAGTGCGGTAACGAGCGGCCGTGGGGCTATGGCGGGTGGCCGAAAAACGTGAGTTGACGTTGAGTATTGGGCCCGTTGGCATACGCGTTCTGCATTAATCCGGCTTAATAGCGACGAGAGCTGAAAATCAAGAGTCAAAAAAACCGTTGCGGTGCGGCATTCAAAATTGCGTAAGCGGAAATAGGCTGCATGCCTGCTTCTGCGGGCGCGGTTTTCGCCTGCTCGGCCGGCTCTTCACAAGCAATTGCTTTTTCCCCTTTGCAACGTATGCCTATTCTTTTACAACATAAGTCAGTACGCTTACCGATGCCGGAGGCAGCTTAATCTTGTCCTTCTCACCGAGCGCCGAGCGCATGTCGCGCGGGACAACAAGGTTGGGCTGGTCAAACGTGTTGTGAGCATGTATGTCATCGGCGGACAGGACTCGCCACGATTTGAGCCTGACTTTGGAAAGGCCCGGGAAAAAGGTCACTACAAGGTCGGTGGGGTCGGTCGCGTGAGTATTTACCACGCTGAGCGTGAGTGTGCCGTCCTTTTTCGAGCAGCAAGCGGCTATGCGCGGGAGCATACTCGGCTGGTTGCCCCCATCGTTAAAGTGAATCCGCTCGGTTAAAGCCTCACATTCGAGGGCCTCCGCCCCCTGGTGAGGAACAAACATCTCAAAGATATGATAGGTGGGGGTAGTAATCATCTTTGGGCCGTCGGTCAGAATCATGCACTGCAGGACGTTGATGGTCTGTGCGATGTTCGCCATACCGATCTTGTCACAGTGGCGGTTAAAGATGTTTAGCGTCAGAGCGGCCAGCAGCCCATCGCGCATGCTGTTTTGCTGACGGAGGAATCGGGGGTTGGTGCCAGGCATGGGATGGTGCCAGGAACCCCATTCGCAGACCGCGAGCTTGACGCTGTGGCCGGGGTCGTACTCGGCCATGATTTCCCAGTGTTTGAGGGCGATTTCTTCGAACTTCAGGCCCTTTGCCAGCAGGCCGTACCATTGGTCGGTGGTGTACTCTGTGGCGGTACCGTAAGCCTTGCCGCTGGTGTAATAGTGCATATCGAGGGCCTGCACTCTCCCCAGTCGATTTCTGCCTTTGGTCTCTTCGCCGACGATTGTCTTGAAGAAGTAGCGGGTCCAGTCGTAGGAGTCGCTGGATGGCCCACAGGCGATTCGGTAGAAGCCCTCCTTCGGCGGAAAATGACAGTACTCGGAAAACTGCCGATAGAGCAGCCCGTAGTGGCTGGGGTCCATAGACCCGCCGCAGCCCCAGTTCTCGTTGCCGATGCAGATGTAGCGGACGTTGAACGGCTCCGGGTGGCCGTTCTTCGCTCGCAGGTTTGCCAGCGTCGAGTCACTGCCCACATTAAGGTATTCCAGCCAGTCGCGCATCTCCTGGGGCGTGCCGCTTCCCACGTTGGCGGCGATCATCGGCTCGGCGCCGACTTGTCGGCAGAAATCGATGAACTCGTGCGTGCCGAAGTGATTGTTTTCGATGACCCGGCCCCAGTGGACATTTATTCTTTTCGGGCGATTCTCGCGGGGCCCAATGCCGTCCTGCCAGTGGTAGCTGTCTGCGAAGCAGCCGCCGGGCCAGCGGATGACGGGAAGTTTGATTTTCTTGAGCGCCTCCACGACATCGGTACGAATGCCGCGGACATTGGGAATCTCGGAGTTTGGCCCCACCCAGATGCCTTCTTCAATGCAGTGACCGAGATGTTCGGCGAAGTGGCCGTATATATTGGGGTTGATTGTGCCAATCCTGCGGTCAGTGTGTATAATGACGGCATGCGCGGGGGCGGGAGTCTGGGCCGCTCGCAACACCCCGGCAAGGAAGGCCGTCAGCAAAAAGATGCCGAAAAACAAGATATGGGCATTTGTCCGGCACTGTCGTATCGAATCTGACATTTTGTGTTCCTCCTTTCGTTGAGTTCGGTTCTTGTCCGCCAATAATCAGTCGTTACTTCCGTTAACCGGTGAAATACATATACGCCGCCACGATTATCACAAGCAAAACAATCGAGAAGATAACATCGGCTTTCGTCCAACTGAACCGCGACCTTTGGCGGTCCTCCAACGTTCTCGTTCCATATGTAAGACCGCTTATTTTTTCGTAGGACGGCGGTTCCGTCAGATAGCTGACCGCAATCATCACAACCACGCATACGATGAAAATCAACAGGCTGTAGTACTGAAAGAAAATGTTATTGATAATCCAGAAAAACGACCCTTGCTCATAGTGGAAGCCGCCCAGTTTAACAGGCGTATCGACAGCGAGGCGGAACAGGCCCAGCAGAAATCCGATAATCAACGCCGCCAGGCAGCCCTTGCCGTTAAGGCGTTTCATAAACACGCCGAGGAAAAAGACCACAAAAATCGGCGGAGCAAGGTATGCCTGAACGCCCTGCAGGTAATCGTATAAGCCCTTGCCGCCTCGGATTACAGGTATCCACAGCAGGCCAATCAACACCATCACCGTGGTGGCGACCCGACCGACCCACACGAGTTTGTGCTGTGTGGCCTGCGGACGGAACTTGGAGTAAAAATCCATCGTAAACAGCGTCGAAGACGCATTGAAAACGCCCGAGAGCGAACTCATCAGCGCCGCCAGCAAGCCGGCTACCACGATGCCCCGCACGCCGACGGGCAGAACCGTCATTACCAGCATCGGGAATGCCGCTTGAGCCTCGTCGCGGATGACCTGTCCCTCGCCGCCGATCAATTTCTGCCCAATCTCCGGCACTTTGCCGCTGGCGCCGAGGGCAAAGCAGATCATGCCGGGAATGATAAAGATAAAGACAGGCAGCAGCTTAAAGAAAGACGCACATATCGAGCCGCGCCGCGCCGCCCGTTCGTTCGGCGCACCCAGTGCGCGCTGAACAATGTACTGGTCGGTGCACCAGTACCACAACCCGATAATCGGTGCGCAAAAGAGCATTCCCAGCCAGGGATAATTGTCGTTGAAGTACCAGGCCATACGACCGGATTCCCTGACCGGCGCCCAGGTGCCTTCGATATTGGCCGGAACCAGCGGCTTCCAGAGGTTGAACATCTCGGAGCCGCAAACGGCCCGCAGTTCGCCCCACCCGCCAAGAGCCCTAAGGCCAAAGACGGTCACCAGAACCGAGCCAAAGACCAGAATAAGCGTCTGGACGGCTTCAGTGTACGCCACCGCCCGCAGGCCGCCGAGAACTGTGTAAATACCCGTCAGGACAATCACGAGAAATGAGCCTACCCAGAAGCTGTCAAGCCCCATGAAATTGACGTCCGGCAGCAGGACGCTGAATACTATGCCGCCGGCAAATATGCCCACGGCGATTTTTGTCAGCACATACGCCACAAGCGAGATGATGGACAAGACCCAGCGCGCCGTAGGCGTAAAGCGTCTTTCGAGGAACTCGGGCATAGTGAATACCCTGGACCGGGTATAAAACGGAACCATCACCCAGCCGAGCACCAGCAGGCACCACGCATGAAGCTCGTAATGAGCCATAGCCACGCCGTCGGTGGCGCCCGAGCCGGCCAGGCCTACCAGGTGCTCCGAGCCGATATTGGAGGCGAAAATCGATGCGCCGACGATGAACCAGCCGAGGTTGCGGCCCGCAAGGAAGTAATCATCGGCGGTATCCCTGCTCTTTAGAATCACCCACCAGGCAATGCCGAACAGGATGGCAAAATAAACGCCCAGGACTATCCAATCCCAGCTCACAAGCGCCGCTCCGGCGGCCCCAAGCACTTGAAATGCTGCCATAAAAAATCCTTTCTAATTCCTTTTCCGATTCCTTGAAGTCACCAAGCACCTAAAAGAGTGAATCCGGGCATGAAAACGGAGGCGCTATACGCAATGCACACAATCCTGTTTTCATCACAATACCGAGCCCTTTTCCTACGGCAATTCCTGTGATTACGGCAGCCTTGTCTTCGATATCGGAGGACAAAACTGTAAGTGCGGGAATTTTACATATTCGCATGGGGTGTTGCAACATATTTTGTACAAGACGGCCTATTCGATTGTCCCTGCCGGATCGGCCAAAAATAGCGGAGATTACCTTGTTGAAATTTGAGCTAAAGGCGCTTATTATCATTGGCATTGTGTTTGGGCCGAGAATCCCGATTGTTGGTTTGTCGGGGTCTGTACCGTGTTTATGGGCCTCTCATAAAATGGAAAAAAGAGAATTACAAAAACTGGAGGACAAAGCATGGCTTATGCAATTGGCTTGGATTACGGAACCAACTCCGTAAGGTGCTTGATAGTTGATGTCAAGAACGGCAGTGAGCTTGGCACGGCGGTGCACGAATACGAAACCGGCGAGGCCGGCATCATACTCAACCGCTCGGACCACAATTTGGCAAGACAAAACCCGGCGGATTACCTCAAGGGCGCCGTGGTTGCGGTTAAGGCGGCGCTGGCCAGAGCAAAGAAAGCAAACAAGAAATTCGACGTAATCAAGATTATAGGCATCGGCGTGGACACAACAGGCTCGACTCCGCTGCCGGTTGACAGAGACGGGACGCCGTTGAGCATGAAAAAGGAGTTCAGGAAGATTCCGAACGCATGTGCGTGGCTGTGGAAAGACCATACCGGTTACGCCGAAGCGGCGGAAATCACCGAACTGGCGGCAAAGGAGCATCCGGAGTATCTGGCCAAGTGCGGCGGGACATATTCATCGGAGTGGTTCTTCAGCAAGATACTGCATTGTTTGCGAACGGACCCGAGGGTATTTGATGCGGCCTATAGCTGGGTTGAGTGTGCAGATTATATTCCGGGCGTTCTGACGGGGACACAAACGCCCGATGTCGTCAAGCGCAGCCGGTGCGCGGCCGGGCATAAGGCGATGTTTTCGAACGATTGGGGTGGCCTGCCAGCGAAAGATTTTCTCGCAAAGCTGGACCCGAAGTTCGGTGAGCTTCGCGACCGGCTTTACGAACAGACCCACACGGTAGAAACCGAAGCCGGAAAACTGACCGAAGAATGGGCAAAGAAACTGGGACTGCCGGTCGGGATTCCGGTGGCGGTGGGGGCCTTCGATGCCCATTTAGGCGCCGTCGGCAGCGGGATTGCGCCCGGCAAACTTGTCAAGATAATCGGCACGAGCACCTGCGACATGCTCGTATCCGAAGCGAGCCGCCAGTTCCCCGACATTCCCGGGATATGCGGGATAGTTGACGGCTCCATAGTGCCTCACTTTTTCGGTCTGGAGGCGGGCCAGTCCGCGGTCGGCGACATATTCAACTGGTTTGTGAATTATATCCAGCCGGGCGGGAAATCGAACGGTTCCCACGAGGCCCTTACCAGCCGGGCGGCGAAGCTCAAGCCCGGCCGCTCCGGTCTGCTGGCGCTCGACTGGAACAACGGCAACCGAACGATACTCATCGACCAAAGGCTTACGGGCCTGCTGCTGGGCCAGACCCTGCACACTGAGCCGGAAGAGATTTACCGCGCCCTGATTGAGGCGACGGCGTTCGGCGCCCTTACCATTATCAACAGGTTTGAGGAATACGGAGTCAAGGTGTCGGAGGTCATAAACTGCGGCGGTATTGCCGAAAAGAATCCGCTGATTATGCAGATTTACGCAGATGTCACCGGCAGAGAGATGAAGTTGAGCCGGTCGGCCCAAGCCTGCGCTTTGGGTGCGGCCATTGCCGGCGCGGTTGTGGCCGGCAAGAAAGCCGGCGGCTACGACAGTGTCCCCGAAGCCCAGGCTGCTATGTGCGGCGTTAAAAAGAAAACCTTCAAGCCCATTCCGGCAAATCATAAGGTTTATCAGGAGCTTTATTCGGTCTACAAGCAGCTCCACGACGCCTTCGGTCTACAGAGCTACTCAGGCACAATGGCGAATGTAATGAAAGACCTGCTGGCAATAAAAGACAAGACCACTGCTTAGATGCTCAGCACCGCTTGCGCCGGTGCTGATTGAGTCACGCATCTGCACGGAGACGAAATGACGCGTAAAAAGACAGCGACGATTGATGCGGGCTGATTAATGTATGATGAACTAAGAGAAGCGGTTTGTAGCGCCAATATTGAGCTTCAGGCTCACAAGCTGGTAATCTATAGCTGGGGAAACGTCAGCGGAATAGACCGTGCTTCGGGTGTGGCGGCCATTAAACCCAGCGGGGTCACGTACAATGACCTGACGCCTGATAAAATGGTATTACTTGATCTGGAGGGAAATGTTATCGAAGGCAAGCTCAGGCCTTCATCCGACACGCCCAGCCATCTTGAACTATACAGAAATTTCCAGGCCGTCGGGGGGATATGTCACACGCATTCACCCTATGCGACAATGTGGGCCCAGGCCTGCCGGGAAATTCCCTGCTTCGGAACCACCCACGCCGATTATTTCTACGGTCCTGTCCCCGTCACGGAGGTAATGACGCCCGACGAGATTGCGAGCAACTATGAGCTGAACACAGGCAGGGTCATAGTCAGACGATTTGACGGCCTGGACCCAATCCAGATGCCCGCGGTACTGGTGACCAATCACGGACCTTTCACCTGGGGTCGCACGCCTGCGGATGCTGTCGAAGCCGCCGTCGTCCTGGAGCAGACAGCCAAGATGGCCCTCGGCACAATAATGATAAACCCCAGCCAAGTTGGCATTTGCCAGGAGCTTTTGGATAAACACTATTTACGTAAGCATGGCGAGGATGCTTACTACGGCCAGAGGGACAGCCGGGGAGGGTGACTTGACACGACTACATATCAGAGAGGCCGCTCTTTTTCGGAAGCTGCGGGCCGCGCAATGGAAAACGGCAGGCGGATTCGATTTTAGAACCTTGAATTGAAAAGGGCATTATGGAAGATCCAAACGCGGCTCTGGGAATAGCCTTGGGAATCACGGCGGGGGCCTTTCTGGGTTCGTTCGCACTGCCCATGAAAAAGACCAGCCGGTGGCAGTGGGAGAATACCTGGATTATGTATTCGTTCTGGGCGTTGATTGTGCTGCCGGTGGTTCTGGCCTTCCTGACCATTCCGGGGTTTCCGGGCATCTATGGGTCCGTATCGGCCGGTACAATCCTGGCGGTGTTCTTGTTCGGCGCCGGCTGGGGTGTGGCCAACGTGGGATTCGGCACCGGCTTGAAATTGCTGGGCCTGGCGCTGGGTACCGCTATTGTGCTGGGGCTCAACAATGCTATCGGTGCAATCGTGCCTTTGATTCGGGACCATCCGGAGGATTTCTTCAAACCCGTCGGTTTGGCCATTACGACGGGAGTGGCGGTGATGCTGGTGGGCATTGCGGTCTGCTCGGTGGCGGGGGCAAAAAAGGGAAAGGCCCTCAGATCCTCTGAGACGGAATCGGCCCGGAGAGAAGGGGGCGTTTTTGTCAAGGGACTGATTGTTTGCCTCGTGGCAGGGGTATTCGGCGCGATGTTCAACTTTGCGCTGATTGCAGGCAAGCCTATAGAGGAGCAGGCCGTTGCCGCCGGCGCCACACCGCTCAACGCGGCCAATGCCACCTGGTGCCTGTCTTTATTGGGGGGCTTCGTGGTGACGCTGCTTTACTGCCTGTACCTATATAAGAAGAACAACAGCTTTCGGCTGTTCACCCACAAAGAATCAAAGATGAACTGGCTGCATACTTTTCTAATGGGTATAATGTGGTTCGCCGGCGTCGCCATATATGGTATGGCGGTCTCGAAGTTAGGACGCCTTGGGCCTTCGATTGGGTGGCCTGTTATTCAGAGCATGGCCGTGGCCAGCGGCAACGTCTGGGGCATCGTCACCGGAGAATGGAAGGGCACGGGCAAGGCGCCGCTCAGGACAATGATTGCAGGCCTGTTGCTGCTTTTCGCCGGTATTGTGGTTATCGGCTGGTCGAGCACATTGCAGGATGTATGAGCAATATGGAAGGCATCGCGTTGGAGTAATGATTCAATGACCTCAAGAGACAGAATCCGCAAAGCACTGAATCACCAGGAACCGGACAGGATACCCGTGGACCTGGGCGGTTCCATCGTTTCATCGATTACCAAGAATGCTTACAGAGATCTAAGAGAGCGATTAGGACTGCTGGCGACAGAGCCTGAAATCATCGACATTGTGCAGCAGCTCCCGAGAGTGGAAGACGACGTGAGAACGGCATTGAAGATAGACACCGTACCGTTGGCGGCCGGCGCCGGCTCGGCCTGGGAGCTGAAAATAGAAGAGGAGGGGGATTATCTGTTGCTCTACGATGAATGGGGTTCACGTCTGAGAATGCCCAAGCAGGGCGGACATTATTTTGACTGGTGGGAATATCCGCTAAAAGAGTCGACGATGGATGCGCTGAGGAAATTCAAGTGGCCCGACCCCCACGACCCGGCGCGGTATGCAGGTCTGAAAGACAAGGCCAAAGAGCTTTACGAAAACACCGAGTACGCAATTGTGGGCAGCGCGCTGTCGGGCGGCGGCATCTTCGAGCAGCCAGAGCGCGTCAGGGGCAGCGTCGATTTTTTTATGGACCTGGTATCAAACGAGAAATTTGCAGACGGTCTGATGCAGGGATTTACCGACTTTTACATTGCCGAATACGGTCACTTTCTTGACGAGGTAGGCGACTATATCCAAGTAATTGTGTACTGGAATGATGTGGCCGGACAGAACGCGCCGCTGATTTCTCCGGAGCTTTATCGCAGGCTAATCAAACCAAAAGAGCAGCGTCTTTTCTCTTCGATTAAGAAGAAAACGAACGCGAAGATATTCTATCACCTGTGCGGGGCCGCGTATGAGTTTATACCGGATTTGATTGAAATCGGCGTCGATATTTTGAATCCCGTTCAGGTAAGCGCCGCAGGGATGGATACCGGGAAACTCAAGAGAGAATTTGGCAAAGATATCGTCTTCTGGGGGGGCGGGTGTGATACGCAGCGGATTCTGCCGTTCGGGACCGTTGACGAGGTGAAAGACGAGGTGAAACGGCGAATCGAGGATTTGGCCCCCGGCGGGGGATTCGTATTTCACCCCGTTCACAATATTCAGGACGGCGTGCCGGCCGAAAATATTATGGCGATGTTCGAAACGATATGGGAACACTGGCAGTATTGACAAGAGATAGGAGTGACGAAAATGAAAAAGACCACGTTTGGAGTCATTGTAGGAAACAGAGGATTTTTCCCTGACGTGCTGGCCAAAGAGGGTCGTAAAGACATACTTGACGTGCTCAAAAAGAACGGCTTCGGTGCGGTGGCCCTGCCGATGCAGGAGACCAAGTACGGCGCGGTCGAGACCTTTGAGGACGCCAAGAAGTGCGCTGCGCTTTTTGCCAGGAACGCCGACTCGATTGACGGCATAATCGTGACGCTGCCCAACTTCGGCGACGAAAAGGGTGTTGCCGAGACCATCAAGCAGTCAGGACTTTGCGTGCCGATTCTGGTCCACGCCGAGCCTGACGCCGAAGCAAAAATGAGCATAGCGTACAGACGGGACTCTTTCTGCGGAAAAATCAGCGTCTGCAATAATCTCAGGCAGGCCGGCATCAGCTATACGCTGACAAAGTCGCATACCACAAAGGTCGCCTCGCCCGAATTCAAGAAAGACCTCGATGATTTCGCTTCGGTGTGCAGAATAGTTAAGGGCCTGAAGAATGTCAGGTTCGGGGCCATCGGCGCACGCACCGGCGCTTTTAACACCGTGCGCTACAGCGAGAAAATACTGGAGCTTTCGGGCATTTCGGTAGAGACGATAGACTTATCTGAAATCCTCGGAAAGGTTGCGCGGCTTGCCGACAGCGACAGAGGGGTAAAAGCCAAACTGAACGCAATCAAGACGTATGTGCCCACCGAATCGATTCCCGACGACGGTCTTTTGAAGATGGCCAAATTCGGCTACGTGGTGGACCGGTGGGTCAAGGATCTGGAGCTTGCAGGCACGGCTATTCAGTGCTGGACAAGTCTCGAAGAATTCTTCGGAATAACCCCATGCACCCTTATGAGCATGATGAGCGAGGCGCTGGTGCCGAGCGCCTGCGAAGTGGATATTACGGGCCTGCTCGGCATGTATATTCTGCAATTGGCGAGCGGCTCGCCCAGCGCGATTCTGGACTGGAACAATAATTACGGCTCCGACCCCGACAAGTGCGTACTGTTCCATTGCAGCAACCTGCCCAGGTCGTTCTTCAAGAGCTCGAAGATGGATTACCAGGAGATTATCGCCGGGACAGTGGGCAAGGAAAACACCTACGGCACCGTCGTCGGCAGGATAGCGCCCGCCAAGGCTACCTTCTGCAGAACCACAACCGACGACGCGGCCGGCATAATCAGCGCCTACGTCGGCGAAGGTGAGTTTACCGACGATAAACTCGATACCTTCGGCGGCTACGGCGTGATGAAGGTTCGCAACCTCCAGGCGCTTCTGCAGTACGTCTGCAGGATGGGTTTCGAACACCACGTTGCGGCGAGCATGTGCCGGAAAGCCGAGGCGATTGCCGAGGCTCTGGACAATTACATGGGGTGGGAAGTTTATCTGCACGCGCAGCAGTAAGCAGGACTTACTCTTGCAGAGCTGAAATAAGGATGAGGAAAAGGGACAGATGAAAAAGCAGAGCAGGAGAGAGTTTCTAAAGGCCCTTGGCGCCGCGGCAGCTTCGGCCCCGGTGTTTTCGGTATTGCCCGGATTTGCCAAGGTGGGCGGGGCTCCGGGCGCAGGTAAGAAGCAGCCCAACGTGGTGCTGGTCATTACAGACGACCAGGGATACGGCGACCTGGGCTGTCACGGCAATCCGGTCCTCAAAACGCCGAACCTCGACAGCCTGTACGGACAAAGCGTTCGTCTGAATAATTTCCACGTCAGTCCGACCTGCTCGCCCACGCGCGCCGCTCTTATGACCGGCCGGTACTGCAATCGAACAGGCGTCTGGCATACCGTCATGGGCCGGTCGCTGCTGCGCAAAGACGAAGTGACAATGGCCGACGTATTTACGGCCGGCGGCTACAAAACGGGTATCTTCGGGAAGTGGCATCTTGGAGACAACTACCCCTTCCGGCCTCAGGACCGGGGCTTTGACCAGGTGCTGATTCACGGCGGCGGCGGCATCGGAAATACACAGGACTATTGGGGAAACGATTACTTCGACGACACCTATTTTCGCAACGGAAAGCCGGAGAAATTTACGGGTTACTGCACCGACGTATGGTTTAGAGAGGCAATGAAATTCATCGAAGCCAACAAGGACAGGCCTTTCTTCTGTTATTTACCCACGAATGCTCCGCATGGCCCCTTAAGAGTCCCCGAAAAGTACAGCGCCCCGTACTGGGGCAAGGGCGTCAAGGCTCTTCTGTGCGGAATGATTGCCAATATTGACGAGAATATGGGTTTATTGATGAGCAGGCTGAAAGAGCTGGGCATCGAGGACAACACTATCCTGATTTTTATGACCGACAACGGCACTGCGGGCGGGCGTTTCAATGCCGGGATGCGCGGCAGTAAAGGCTCCGAATACGACGGCGGGCATCGCGTCCCGTGCTTTATTCGCTGGCCTGGAGCAGGCATCGAAGGCGGTCTCGACATTAATCGAATCACGGCTCATATTGATATGCTGCCGACGCTGATTGAGCTTTGCTCGCTCAAAGAGCCGGATGGCGTGAAACTCGACGGCGACAGCCTTGTGCCGCTCTTGAAGGGCAACGACAAAAACTCGCCCGACCGGACGCTTATTACCGATTCTCAGCGCGTCGAGTATCCCATAAAGTGGCGAAAAAGCGCCGTTATGACGGACCGCTGGCGACTCGTTAACGGAGAAGAACTCTACGATATGAAGGCCGACCCGGGCCAGAGAGACAACGTCAAGGATAAATACCCCGAAGTGTTTGCGAAATTGCGTAATGACTACGAGAGCTGGTGGGCCGATGTTTCCGAACGCTTCCTTGAGTACTGCGGAATTATAATCGGTTCGGATAAGGAAAATCCCGCGAAACTGACAAGCCATGATTGGCATGACCACGGACCGTGGAACCAGGACCAGGTCCGCCAGGGCGAGAAACGCAATGGTTTCTGGGCGGTGGAAGTGGCCCGTGACGGCGAGTATGAAATTGCGCTTCGGCGCTGGCCGCTGGAGGTGGATGCGCCAATTACGGCCGCAATTGCCGACGGGCAGGCAATCAGCGCAAGTACGGCCCGGCTCAGAATCGCGGACTTCGACCGGACCAGACCAATCCCCAGGGATGCAGCCGCCGTGACATTCAAACTTAAACTTAAGGCCGGCAACACAAGACTGCAAACCTGGTTTATCGATGATAACGGCGAATCGCGCGGGGCGTATTACGTCTACGCGAAGCGCCTGGACTGATAGTTGAAGGCAAAAGACAAATATGGCTGGGCAAACTCGAAGAGAATTTCTTAAAAACATGGGTCTTGCGGCAACCTCGGCGGGAGTGTTGTCATTGCTGCCGGGTTGCTCCGGGCCAAGCCGGACCACATGGTCAAACCGGCAGAGGCCGAACGTCGTGCTGGTTATAACCGACGACCAGGGATACGGGGAATTAGCCTGCCACGGGAACAAAATCATCAGGACACCGAATCTCGACCACTTGCACGCCGAGAGCACGCGCTTCACGGCATTTCACGTCAGCCCGACCTGCTCGCCGACTCGCGCCAGTCTGATGACGGGCCGACATGAATTCCGGTCGGGCGTAACCCATACATACCGCGAGCGGGAACGCCTGAGCCTCGAAGCCGTGACGATTGCACAGGTGCTCTCGAAAGCGGGATACAAAACCGGCATCTTCGGCAAATGGCATCTCGGGGACCAGGAGCCGTATCAGCCCCACAATCGAGGCTTCGACGAAGTTTTTATTCACGGGGCCGGTGGTATTGGCCAATCTTACAGTTGCAGTTGCGGCGACGTGCCGGGCAACAAGTACTTCGACCCTGTGATTCGTCATAACAGAACTTTTGTCAAGACCAGGGGATACTGCGCCGACGTGTTTTTCACGCAGGCCCTGCGATGGATAAAGCAAAACAAAGACCGGCGTTTCTTTGCATACATTGCCACAAATACGCCGCATAGCCCGCATGTATGCAGCCAGGAGTATTCGAAGCCTTATCTGGACGCAGGCCTCGACGAGAATTCCGCCGCCTATTACGGGATGATTACCAACATCGACGACAATGTCGGACGGCTTCTCGGCAAGCTCGACGAGTGGGGATTGTCCCACAAGACGCTGGTCATCTTTATGACCGACAACGGACATTCGATGCGCAATCTTTATAATGCCGGTATGAGGGCGCATAAGGGGACGCCTTACGAAGGCGGGACACGTGTACCGGCATTTTTCCGGTGGCCCGGTCAAATCAAGGCGGGTGTTGATATTGATGAGCTCTGCGCTCATATTGATTTATTTCCGACATTGGCGGAACTCTGCGGTGCGACTATTCCGGCAAAGGTCAAGCTTGACGGCCGCAGTCTCGCGCCTTTGTTAAAGGACCCGAAGGCCGAATGGCCGGACCGTTACCTTTTTGTTCACCGCGGAAGGTGGGAGCGGGCAAAAGCAAAAGAGGCTAAGTACTCCGGCTGCGCCGTACGCTCCCAGCGATTCAGGCTGGTCAACAACCAAGAGCTTTACGACATCCGGAACGACCCCGGCGAGACCGAGAACGTGATTGACAAGTATCCCGACGTCGTGGTCAAAATGCGAAAAGCCTATGACCAGTGGTGGGACGAAGTATTGCCCGCCATGGTCAACGAGGATGTCCCCTACGCCAAGGAGAACCCGTTTAAGGTCCTCTATCTGAAGCAGCAGGCCGAGAAGGGTATTCCCGCGTGGCCTGCGGAGGAGCAGTAGCCTCAAAAACAAATAAGAGGCTGCCGATGTGCTGTGTGTCGTGTTTATGCTAATCGGCAGAGGTGATACGTTGTGTTTTGGAGAGACTATGAAGAACCAGATAACAAAAAGAGATTTTCTTAAGATTGCCGGGTGGACTGCTGCTTCGGCTGGAGCGTAAAAAAAACCGAAACTTAAAAATCCACGAAATCACAGCTCTTGCCGCAGTATTCCATATATTTGCATAAAATATCAGCGATTGTACGTTATATTGGAACAATGCGTTATGATTTACTATTGTTTGCTGTCTGATGAGACTGGCACAAACAACAGGTCAACGAGGCCCGGTCTCGCTAAGCCGAAAGGAAGGTTATGAAAAGTAAGAAGGTGTCACTACTTAACACTATTGTTTTTATTATCATTGGGTCAATGGTTGTTTGTGGTGCTGAAACAGCGAACGCAAATAAGAAGTGCGCCAATACAAAAGTCGATTACCTTAATCTTGTGCGGTCATATGCTGATGCCATGATAGAGCATGGGCGAGATGTTTATGGGCCGGATAAGACCCCTCTTTTCGCGGTTGCTTTGGATCGCAAGAACATGAAACTGGTTGAAAAACTTGAAAAAACTCAAGGTATTCGAAGTGTTGACCGGCACCTCAAATGTGCCAATCCGATGGTTGACCAAAACCTTTATCAGGTTTTGTACGCTCTTACTGAGGTTACCGGCGAGAAACGTTACGCCCAAGAGGCCGACAAAACTCTGAAGTGGTTCTTCGAGCACTGTCAGAGTCCGGCTACGGGGCTCATGGCCTGGGGTGATCACATCGGATGGGATATTGAGCGGGAAGCTCCCGGCCCCCTTTATAAAGTAAAAAAAGGAAAGAATAAAGGAACGGTAGGCCTTGCGCCGCACGAGTTGTCCCGGCCCTGGGTTCTTTGGGAACGGTCCAATATTCTGGCGCCGAAGGCTTGTGCGACGTTTGCACGAGGACTGTGGGACAATCAAATCCACGAACACAGCGGAGATTTTTCAAGACATGCTGGATGGGCCAAACCTGCAACCAGCGGTGGTTCCAATTATCCCCGTCACAGCGGATTCTACATCGCAGCGTGGGCCGACGCTTACTCTCGTTCTAAGGACCCGATTTTTTTGGAAGCAATTGAGGTTGTAGTGGATTTTATTGAGAGTCGGCGCAATCTTATAACCGGTGCCCTTCCCTGTCAAAGTGGAGAAGACTCCCCGGGTGAAAAGAAAAGGACGAAAAAAGCACTACAAGGTGAAATCCCCAATAACTCAGTTCCAATGCTCCCACGGACAAAAATAGTCTGGCCGCAAAGTGAGTTGTCTCTGGCAGTGGACCTGTGGGACGCCGCAAAGATGGTTCCCGAGCCCCTTGCAAGGAAGATGCGTTTTTGTGCGTCCAAGACCGATCATGTTTTTCTTAGAATCAAGCATGATTTGAGTCCGAACGGTCCGGGCTTTATGTGCGGGGTCAATGCCGATACGCTGGAGCCGCTGACCGGAGGCAAATGGACGCATACACTTACCTGGGACAAAAACACCGACGCACAGGCTGCGATGTTGTGTTATTTGCGTTACTGTCAGGTCGGCCTTGAGGGGTATAAAAAGCTCATACTTGACAGTGCCGCGCGTTATCTGGTGAGCGAGCCTGATGCAGAGGCAATGATATTTCCAGGAAAGGTCGGCAATGCAATTTTCCTGATGGTGGTTGCGCATGAGCTGTCGGGTGATGCCAAATACCTCAAGCGAGCGGATTATTTCGCCGACAAGGCGACCGAAATGTTTTTTGATGCCGATTCGCCTCTTCCCAAGGCCACCTCTATACATCAGCACTATGAAGCCGTCACCCGTTGCGATACTCTGATGATGTCGCTTTTGAGGTTGTGGGAGGCGCATAACCAGCCTGACAAAAAACTGTCGCTGGTTTACAACGACCGATAAAGGTGATTAAGGAGAATATAAAATGTTATTTGTAAATTCCAGTTGGAGCAGCAGATGAACAGACGCAGTTTTTTGAGGACGGCAGGTGTTGCAGTGGTCTCACTGGCCTGTGCCAGGATAGCCATCCCGAAGCCGAAAAAGAAACTCAATGTGGTATTCTTTCTCATCGATGACATGGGGTGGAAAGATCTTGGCTGCTACGGTGCTTCCTTTTTCGAAACGCCGAACATTGACCGGCTCGCGGCGGAGGGCATGCGCTTTACCGACGCTTACGCGGCTTGTGCGGTATGCACCCCGACCCGAGCCAGCATCATGACGGGCAAGTATCCGGCGCGCTTGCATATGGATGGACACATCCGTCCGGACCTCAAGCCTTACCCCACCGGTTCGGGCAAACTCATCAACCCGCAGTTCAAGCAGTGGCTTGAACCAACCGAAGAGACCATTGCCGAGGCGCTCAAGACGGGCGGTTACATATCAGCCAGCATAGGCAAGTGGCACCTCGGTGAGCAAAGCGGTCCGCAGTACCGCCCCCAAAACCAGGGCTTCTCGCGGGTTGTACTGAGCCAGCATCACGGCGATATGAAATACTTCTATCCGTTCGTCGACCGCGAAAAGTGGCCCTACGCAGGTCCCCTGCCGGGCAAGCCCGGCGATTACCTCCCCGACCGCCTTACCGACGAAGCCGTCAAATTCATTGAGGACTGCCGGGACAAGCCGTTTTTCCTCTATCTATCGCACTGGTCCGTACACAGCCCCTTCAAAGCAAAGCAGGACAAGATCAGAAAGTACGAAGCCAAGAAAGAAACGCAAGGGGAAAGACATATTAATCCTGTCTACGCCGCGATGGTTGAGAGTGTGGATGAAAGCGTCGGCCGTGTTATGAGAAAGCTGGAGGAGACGGGCCTTGCCGACCGAACGGTTGTAATTTTCATGTCCGACAACGGCGGCGTCAAAGCGGCTACCTCCATGTCGCCGCTGCGTGGCCAGAAGTCCCTGTACTACGAAGGCGGCATCCGCGTGCCGCTCATCATCAAGGCGCCCGGTTTGACACGACCCGGTTCCCTCTGCCATGAGCCGGTGATTAGCACCGATTTCTATCCGACGATGCTCGAAATTGCAGGGCTGCCCTTGAAACCTGAGCAACACCGCGATGGTGTAAGTCTCGTACCTCTGTTAAAGGGGGCGGACAGTCTCGGTCGAGATGCCATTTACTGGCATTTTCCGCTCTATCACTTCAACGGCTGCACACCCTGCAGCACAGTGCGGGCCGGCGACTACAAACTGATCGAGTTCTTTGAGGACAACCACGTTGAACTTTATAACCTCAAGAACGACATCAGCGAGGAAAAGGACCTCTCGAAAACCTACCCCGAGAAGGCCAAAGAGCTCAGGGAAATGCTGCATCGATGGCGACAGGAAGTGAACGCACAGATTCCCAAACCGAACCCTGATTACGACCCGAATAAAAACCAGAAGAACAAAAAGAAAAAACGAATGTGAATCAGACAAGTAGTAGAGGAATCAGATGAAAGTAGAGGATATGGAGAAGATAGTGAGCAAGCATAGCACCACGCGACGCGATTTCTTGCGGATACTCGGCGCCGGAGCCGCCGCACTGGCCCTGCCGCAATGGCTCAAGGCAAGCAGCGAGAGCAAACAAAGGCCGAATATCCTGTTTATCATAGCGGATGATTTGGGCTACGGCGACCTCGGGTGCTATGGACAGCAGAAAATCCAGACTCCCAATATCGACCGGCTGGCCGCCGAAGGGATGCGTTTTACCCAGGCGTACGCCGGCTCGACGGTCTGTGCCCCATCCCGCTGCAGTTTGATGACGGGGATGCATAACGGCCACAACCGGATTCGGGACAACATACCGCACGAAATCTGGCTGCGTCCTGACGACCTGACCGTCGCCGAAGTACTGAAACAGGCCGGTTACAAGACCGGCGGCATCGGGAAGTGGTCGCTCGGCAATCCCGGCTCCTGGGGAATTCCCAATTACCAGGGTTTCGACTACTGGTACGGACATCTCAATCAGGACCAGGCACACTTCTATTATCCGCATTATCTTTGGGAAAACGATAAGGTTGTTCTGGTCGGCAACCGAGCAAACAAGAACCAGAATTACACACACGACCTGTTTACTGAAAAAGCCCTTTCCTTTATTAAACAGCATAGCGAAGATCCGTTCTTTCTTTATCTTGCTTACACAATTCCGCATTTTTCGGATCATCCGGGCAGTTCCCCCGAGCGCTACATCGTGCCCAGTGACGAGCCTTATTCGAAGAAGGACTGGCCTCAGATGGCCAAGAATTACGCTGCCATGATCACACGGATGGACAAGGACGTTGGGCGGATAATGGAGTTGCTGAAGCAAAAAGGTATCGACGAAAATACGCTGGTTATTTTTACCAGTGACAACGGGCCGCTTGCTCGCGGTTCGATTCCCATCGAGTTTTTCGATAGTAACGGCCAGCTTAGAGGCGGCAAGCGTGATGTGTATGAGGGTGGTATCAGGGTTCCTTTTATTGCGCGGTGGCCGGGTAAAGTTGCTGCCGGTAAGACTAACGATCACGTCCTGGCATTCTGGGATTTTATGCCCACCGCGGCGGAGTTGGCCGGCCTGCCCGCACCCAAACGGATAGACGGAATATCATTCTTGCCTACCTTGCTGGGCCGACCTCAAACCGAGCACGAATATTTATATTGGGATTACGGACACGTCCGCAGTAAGTATATGCAGGCGGTGCGGATGGGCGACTGGAAGGGCGTCCGCGTCGGAAAAAACGCGCCGCTCGAATTGTACCATCTGAAACAAGACCCGGGTGAGACCAAAAACCTGGCTGTGGAAAATCCACAGGTCGTGGCCCGAATCGAAGAGCTAATGAAATCCGCCCGAATCGATAGTGAGGATTATCCAATCGGCGACGTGAAATCGAACCGGAGGCAGTCTTTGTGACAAAAGACAGCCGTCTCCTTGTCGGTTCCACTGATAAGAACCACCACTATCAGAATAGATAAATGGTTCTTCAGTATCGAAATTGCAAAATAGATCTGGAACTTTGCGACAACCCGAAGGCGAAATGATGTTATTAAGACGCGTATATGGCAAATCCAAGTTGATGCAATGAATTTGGACGAACACAATGAAATCAAGGGCAAATCTTAAATCATGGCTGATGCTTGTGTTGGTGGTTCTTGCGTGTGTCCTTGCAGTGCGTTCTGCTGCTGGAAAGGAGCCTCCCGGCCCACAAGATGCCTACATTGACGGTTCCAGTCATGCTTATTACGGCAAGGACCAGGGCGGGTGGAGGAATCTCCGCAACCAATTTACGACGCGTAAGCTTTACGGCCGACAAGGACAGCGTCAGATTCTTCATGTTCTTGATGGACACCCCGAAGAGGCCGTAAAAGATTGCGAACAATGGTTGGCATCTGAACCAAACGACCTTGAGTCTCTGTTCAATCTGACTGTCGCCCGATGCGCACTGAAGGATTATAAGGGTGCGGCCGAATCGATGACCAAGGCGGTGGAAGGGGGCATGCCTTTCGCGCGGTTTCTGGCCGGTCCGAGAGAAATGCTCAAACCCCTGCGAGATACGGACGAATTTCGCCGGTATGCAGCCCGGTACAAGATCCAGCTTATCCACGGTCCCATGCTCGGTTGTCTGACAGATACAACTGCGAAGTTCTGGGTCCGGACGGTTGACGAAGTGCCGGTGCAGGTAGTGCTGAGTACATCGAAAGACCTTTCCTCGCCAATCAAGTCAACAAGAGCATCAACTACCTCCAAAGTCGACTACACGGCGACGGTTGAGGTTGGCGGCCTGAAACCAGGAACCGTTTATTATTACGATGTGATGCTGAACGGCAACTCGGCTTTAGCGTCAGAGCGGCCTTCTTTTCGAACGTATCCTCCCAGCCCGAGTAAGACGCGTCTAAGTGTGGCGTTTGGTGGAGGCGCAAAATATACTCCGGTAAATGAGCGGATGTGGGACACGATCGGCTCGCACAGCCCGCAGGCTCTGCTGCTTTTGGGCGACAACGTCTACATTGACCTTCCGCAGCAACTCGGTGATTTTCACAAATATACATACTATCGCCGACAGTCGAGGCCGGAATTTCGCAGGCTGACCCGTTCCATACCGGTCTATTCAATCTGGGACGACCACGACTGCGCTATAGGTGATTGCTGGATGGGACCGTATCGGGACAAGCCGAGCTGGAAGATGTCCATGCTCGAGGGCTTTCGTATGAACTGGAACAATCCCGGCTACGGAACTGAGCAATGGCCGGCCTGCTGGTTCAAATTCTCGATCGCCGATGTTGATTTCTTTATGCTGGATGGACGATTCTACCGCACTAATCCATACGGCGACAACCCCTCCATGCTGGGCCCTGTGCAAAAAGCGTGGTTATTAAGCGAACTCAAACAATCAAAGGCGACGTTCAAGGTTCTTGCCTCACCGGTGCCGTGGTCTTTCAACACTAAAGGCGCTTCACTTGATACGTGGAATGGATTCAAGGACGAGCGAGAAGAAATTTTTGGTTTCCTCGAAGAAAACAAAATTGACGGCGTTGTTCTTATCTCCGCCGACCGCCATCGCAGTGACGCCCGCAAGATTGAGCGGCCGAACGGATATTCATTTTACGAGTTCGAAAGTTCCAGACTGACAAACGATAGCGTCCACCGCCTGGTGCCGGGAGCTATTTTCGGCTACAACAAGAAACCGTCTTTCGGGCTCCTGAGCTTCGATACCGCCAGGGCCGATCCGACAGTAACCTTTCAGATCATCAGCATCGACAATGAACCGGTCCATAGTCTGACGCTCCAGCACAGTGAAATCTCACATAAGAAATAGAGCTTAATGCAATCTGAGAGCGTAGTAGTCTTGCTCAGAAGTGTAAATGGGAAATCCGGGTTAAAAGAAATATATGGGGTTATTGAAATGAAGGGAAAAACTGTGAGCAGCAAGAACACCACGCGACGCGATTTCTTACGGATACTCGGTGCGGGAGCCGCCGCGCTGGCCCTGCCGGGGTGCATGAGCCGTTCGAATCTGTCCGGGCAGGGGCATTCGGGCAACAAGCCCAACATCATCTTAATAATGGCCGATGACTTAGGCTATGGCGACCTCGGTTGTTATGGCAACACGATAATCAAAACGCCGAACATCAATGCCCTGGCACAGGACGGGATGCGCTTCACGGATTTTCACTCCAACGGGCCGATGTGCAGCCCCACACGTGCGGCGCTTTTAACCGGGCGGTACCAGCAGCGCTGCGGCATCGAGGGCGTGCTCGGGTGGGAGCGCGATAAGGGTTTGGCGTTGAAAGAAGTCACTTTTGCCGAAGTTCTCAAAAGCGCCGGTTACACCACGGCGGCCTTCGGCAAATGGCATGTCGGGCACATCATCCGGTTCGGGCCGGTTCTGCAGGGCTTTGACACGTTCCGAGGCTACTTCAGCGGCTGCCTGGACTACCAATCGCATGTTGACCGACAGGGCAATCTGGATTGGTGGCACAACGGCCGACTTGAGCAGGAAGAGGGGTACGCCACCGACCTTATCGCCAATCACGGCGTGCGATTCATCGAGCAGAACAAGGACAGGCCTTTTTGTCTGTATATGCCCCACCTGGCGGTTCATTTCCCTTATCAGGGTCCGAACGACAAAGCCGACCGCTATGTGGGAACAAGCTGGCATCATCTGAAAAGGGGCAGCCGCCAGGACCGGCGGGCCGCCTATAAGGAGATGGTCGAGTCGCTCGACGACGGGGTCGGACGAATTGTCAGGACAGTCAAACAACTTGGCATCGAGAACAAAACTCTCATCCTCTTTATCTCAGACAATGGGGCGTATTCGGATGTGGGATCCAATGCACCTCTGGCCCGCCAGAAAGGCTCGTTGTGGGAAGGCGGACACCGTGTTCCGTGCATTGCTTACTGGCCCGGCAAAATCAGGCCCGGCACTGTCAATAACCAGACCGTCATGACGATGGACATATTTCCTACAATGGTCACTATGGCGGCAGCAAAACTGCCGGCGGGCCTGAAACTCGACGGTGTCGACCTTCTGCCGACCTTGACCCAGACAGGCAGCTTGCCCCAGCGACCGTTGTTCTGGCGGCATCGGCAGGAAAAGGTTATCCGCAAAGGACCCTGGAAGCTGCTGATAAAAGGTGAGGACCGGTACCTATACAACCTTGCCGATGATATCGGGGAAAAGAACGACCTTGCTCAGGCAAGGCCCGAGATGGTCAAGGCAATGGAGGCCGAATTTCTCGCGTGGGAGGCCGATGTCACCGCCGGTGTGACGTGGGTCCGCAAATAGTCCCGGCGCCCAGCCGTCGGGGCTGACAAACGCCTTGGGAAACAGCAGTAACGTTTGACGAAGAGAAAGGGGATTAGCATGACGGAAAAAAATGCGAAGAGGCAAACAAGAAGAGAATTTCTTAAAGCGATGGGCCTGGCGGCGGCGTCGGCCGGAACACTGCCGTTGCTTGCAACCTGCTCAGGTATAACAACAACAGAACGTGCGACAAGAAGCCAGCCTAATATCCTGGTCATTATGTCCGACGAGCATAATGTGGGTGTTACAGGCTGTTACGGCAATAAGATAGTCCGGACCCCGAACCTAGACGGCCTGGCCCGGCGGGGAATAGTCTTCGAGAACTGCTACTGCAATTCGCCTTTGTGCGTGCCGTCGCGTCTGTCTTTCACTTCGGGCAAGTACGCCTCCCGCGTCGGGGCCTGGAGTAATACCTGCTGGCTGCCCAGCGCTGAGTATCCTTCTTTGCCCCGAATAATGAATGCTGCCGGGTATGAATCCTATCTTTGCGGTAAGATGCACTATGACAGCACGCGACGGTATGGCTTTACGGAAATCGGCGGCAATGCGAACAAAAACACCAAGACAGGAACGGGACAGCGCCGCGACGCCGATGACCTGGAGCCGAAGCCGGGCATTTCCAGCCGTTTCAATGCATTTCATCCGGGCGATAATTCGGGTATTCTAAGGCACGACAGAGCCGTAACGGCCGGTACGACAGAGTTTTTGAAGAATCGCAAGCCAACAGATAAACCGTTTTTCCTGTTTGCCGGATATGTTGCTCCGCACTTTCCGCTGATTGTCCCCGAAGAATACTGGCAGCCGTATAAGGGCAGAGTGCCGATGCCGGTAATTCCCAAAGGACATCTCGAAGCGCAGCCGCGAAATTACAAACATCTGCGGATAGCATTCAACGTCGAGGATGTACCGCCCGAAATCGTGCGCAAGGGACGCGAGCTTTACTACGGCCTGACTCAGTGGTTGGACGAGGAAATCGGCAAAGTGCTCAAGGTGCTCACCGACAGCGAAGTTGCGGACAATACAGTTGTGATATATACCACCGACCATGGTGAGAATATGGGCGAGCACGGCCTTTGGTGGAAGAACTGCGTGTACGAGCACGCCGCCCATGTTCCGCTAATCGTCAGTTGGCCGAAGCGATGGAAGGGCGGCCAGCGGCGGACCGGCGATTGCTCACTGGTGGACGTGGTGCAAACCATTGCCGAGTTGGGCGGTGCCAAAGTCCCTGACGACTGGAACGGCGACTCGATGGTTCCGTGGATGAATGATGCAAAGACCCGGTGGAAAGACGTCGCGGTTAGTGAATATTACGGACACAACATCACCTCAGGCTATGCGATGATTCGGATGGGCAATTACAAATACGTTTATCACACGCCCGCCGACACCGGCCATCCGGCCGAGCGGGAGCTGTATGACTTGCAGGCCGACCCGGGCGAATTCAACAATCTGGCGTGTCGCAAGGAATACGCCGACAGGGTCGCAGCAATGCACAAAGCATTAGTCAAAGAAATCGGGCAGGACCCGGACAAGACCGAGCAGCGCTGCCGCGCCGACTACGCAAAGGGTTACCAGCGAGACCAGGCAAAAACAAAAAAGGCGCCCCGTGACAGAACAGGTTACGGTACGTAAGGCGTGAAAACCTTGTTCGGTGCACAAAGGGAAAGCTGAATGTTGCGAAAAGAGAGCTGTCTTGCAGTTGCCGTTTTAGTTTTGTCTGCGTTAATATCTGTTTTATCAGCCGATGCGCTGGCAGGGGACACGGTTACTATTGTCAGTCCGAAGGACGCAACTCTTCCTGAGCGACTGGCTGCCAGGGAGATTCGCCGGTATCTGTACCTGCGAACGGGCAGGCTGCTGCCTGTCGTCCAAAACCGCAAAAAACTGCCTTCCGAAGCCGACCTGATTGTCATCGCACGGAAAGACCGCGGGATTGTCAGAGATTTGTCAGGCAAAAACGCCGCGCTGAAGTCATCTCTCGCTTCGCTGGGTCCCCAGCAGTATCAGCTTACTACCTTGCGTTTCAACGGTCAGCGGGCGGTCCTGATTGCCGGCGGCGATTCTGCCGGGACACTTTACGGCACGTATCGGTTTGTCGAACATTTCGGTGTGCGGTATTATCTGCACGGTGACACTATTCCAGATGCACAAATTCCATTGGAGCTGCCGGAGCTGTATGAGCGGGGTGGGCCGTTGTTTGAGCTGCGCGGCATTCAGCCATTCCATGATTTTCCGGAGGGCCCCGACTGGTGGAGCACCGACGATTACAAGGCCGTCATCGCACAGCTTGCAAAGCTGCGCATGAATTTCATCGGCCTGCACACATATCCCGAAGGAAGCCACGGACCCGAGCCGACGGTATGGATCGGCCTGGCCGACGACATCGAGCCCGACGGCAAAGTCAAGTTCAGCTACGTCTCCAGTTACGCAAACTCGCTGCGGGGCACATGGGGGTATGCTCCCAAGAGGACCGGCGAATATGTCTTCGGCGCAGACCAGCTTTTCGAACGCGATGATTACGGACCGGAAGTTATGTCCGGGATGGTCCCCTTTCCCGAAACGCCGCAGCAAAGCAACGAGCTTTTCAATCGCACCGGCCGGATGCTCAAAGAAGCCTTCGAGTACGCACACGCGCTGGGCATAAAAACCTGCGTCGGCACCGAGACGCCTCTCACCATTCCGAACGCGGTTAAAGACCGCATCAAAGCTTTGGGCCAAGACCCATCCGACCCGTTTGTCGTGGAACAGCTCTACAAGGGTATGTTCAAGCGAATAATCAAGGCCTATCCGCTGGACTATTACTGGTTATGGACGCCGGAGGGATGGACCTTGGCGGGTGCCAAAGAAGAGCAGGTGCTTGACACGCAGCGGGACCTGCTCACCGCCGTGGGCGCGGTCGAGGATGTCGGGGCGCCGTTCACATTGGCCACCTGCGGCTGGGTGCTGGGGCCGCCGCAGGACCGCGCACGCTTCGACAGAGTCCTGCCAAAACACATGCCGTTTAGCTGCATCAACCGCAACCTCGGCTTTGAGCCGGTGGAGCCCAACTTCGCGCGCCTGCAGGGTCGGCCCAAATGGGCCATACCCTGGCTGGAGGACGACCCGGCGATGATTATACCCCAGCTTTGGGCGGGCCGGATGAGAAAGGACGCAGTCGAAGCGCTCAAGTACGGCTGCACCGGCCTGATGGGCATCCACTGGCGGACGCGGATTTTAGGACCGAACGTCTCGGCGCTCGCTCACGCCGCCTGGGAGCAGACCGGCTGGAAGGCCCAGATAACTGACGATAGAACTCAGCGCGATATGCCCGTGGAAGATTTCTACCAAGACTGGGCGCTGACTCAATTCGGTCCGGAGGCCGCAGGCCCGATTGCCCGACTCTTCGCGCGTCTCGACGGAGGGCCGCCGGCCGTAACCGAAAATCGGCAACCGGCAAATCTGCCGCGGCCATCAACGTGGGTCAGAGGCCCCGGCGGGATTAGGCCCGACGAAAGACCATGGGAAGCGGTACGCAAAGAGTATGCCTTTGTGTCTGAAATGGCACTGCTGCGCGGACAGATCAAAGGGGCCGGTAACCTGGAGCGGTTCGACTATTGGCTGAACAACTTTCGCTATATGCAGGCAATCGGCAAGGTCAACTCCACCTGGGCACGGTTCAACGCCGCTATGGAAAAGGTCCGGGCCGAAACGGACGCCCAGAAGCGCAAAGAATTAGCGCGTGAAATCGCGCTGCCAATCCGCAAAGAGCTGGTGTCTCAACTTGAGGAGGTTCACCGCTATCTGCTGGGGGCGATAACTACCACCGGCGGCATGGGCAACGTCGCAAACTGGCAGCAGCACAATCTGCCCGCATTAATTACCGAACCCGGCAAACAGCTGGCGGAAATCCTGGGCCAGGACCTGCCGGCCGATGCGATGCCTTCCCACGCTTATGATGGGTCGCCACGGATGTTTGTTCCCACCGCCCGCACCAGCCTGATGGCCGGTGAAGACCTGAAGCTGAAAGTAATCGTGCTGGCTGCGAACCAGCCGAAGGAGGCGGTCTTGTACTGGCGACCGATAGGCGAAGAAAAATACGAAAAGATTTCTCTCAAGCATATTGCACGCAGCGTGTATTCGGCCCTCCTGCCGGCAGGAAAGATAAAGGATTCTGACTTCGAGTACCACGTCAAGATAAGCCTGTCTGCCGGTTCGGATATTTACTTGCCCGCCGCCGCGCCCCAGGTCAATCACACGGTAGTCGTAATCAGCCCTGACTAAAGCCGGCTAGTAGTCCGTAACGCCTAAATTACAGGGTATAATTTTTTGAGTTTTGCTCGAGCATCCGCAGTGGTGAATTGCCAATCCACGCTTACCTCTGCGTCGTTACGTTCGGCCTGCCATGTTGACACCTCAGCTATCATCTT
>DATKVV010000090.1:0-28215 GCA_035529895.1 Sedimentisphaerales bacterium | reverse complement strand
CCCTTGTGTTTCATCTGCTACATACTCGCCTGGTCCAAGCATTTCGATAATCTCCAACATAGATTTACATTTCTATGTTGGAATATCGGCTTCTTGAACCAAAACACATCAAAAATACTCTGTATTGCTGCTACAGTCTCCTTTTAATCCGTATTTTTACCTTTTACATTTTCATTTTTGCGTTGCCTTTCTTCATTTTGCTTTTTGATATTTGCTTTCCCTTCGCCCCTCACCAACTCGCCTTGCGGGCCTGCCCGCCACGTCGTTTGGCGCGTCACGAGTCACGGGTCACGGCTCCCGGGCTTGCCCGCCGCTCCGTCTGGTGGGCTCCCCGCCACGCGCGCACAAACGCGCAAGCGCCCTTTTCGAAAACGGCTCAAAACGTGTAAATTCCCGTCAATTTCTGTCCAAACGCGCGCTTTTTCGTTCAGTTTTGGTCAGTTTCGAGCAGGTTTTGGCGCGCTTTTTCGCACAACTTGCGCAAGTTATGCGAAAATTTGACTTTTTCTTGACAGCCGCACCTGCGTTTTTAGGCTAAAAACGGAGATTCAGACCTCAAATGTCCCCGCATTATACCGCTTTTCGGCCCGGGCGCTTGCGCTTCCGTGTCGAAAATCCGCGTTTTTGAGATGACTCTCTATGGAATTCCCGCCTCACCAACTGTCCAATTCTGTCGCCTTTTCCTTACGGACCTGCCAACCCCCAGGCTTTGCCCCTCCCGCCGTTAAGATGGACAAGATTCGGCCTGAGACTGCTCCAATTCTTCCTTCGGCCGATGCCTCCACCGCCGGTGCAGCCACCAGTATTGGCTTGGGTCTTCGCGCACGAACTCCTCTATCGCCTTGGTGTATTCCGCCGTAACCCACCGCAGCGGGTCCTTCTTGTCCGCCCATTCCTCGGGGAAAATAATGCGGTTGACCCCTATTTCGAAAAAGAACCGATTGTCAGTTCTTCTGCTGTAACCAACCCCGATTGGTATATTGTTCGTGATGGCGAGCAGCCCTATGCTCTTATAGGTGCTGGCCTTGCGGCCGAAGAAATCAACGAATATCCCCTTCCTGCCCGCGTCCTGGTCGGCGATAAAGCACAACGTCGCCCCGTCCGAAGCAATCTTATTCATCATTTCCGCCGCGCCTTTTTTGTCGATTATCTCCTGGCCCGCCCGCCGCCGGACGCCATACAGCCAATTGTTAACGAACCTGTTATCGAGCGGCCGGGCAATGCTGTAAACATTGAAGCCGAACAGCCCCAGCATGTAGCCCATTATTTCGAAGTTGCTGTAATGGGCCGCGACCATCAAAAGGCCCTTTCCCTCCTTCATCAGCCATTTGGCTCGTTCGGCCGTTTTGAATCGCGAATAATCCCGCCAGTTATCTTTCTTCACCAGCCGCGGCGTAAACAGCACATCCACCGCGAGCATTACAATATGCTCGAAGCTGCGCCGCCCGGTCCGCCATATCCACTGCTCGCTCATTTCAGGGAAACTCGCACGCAGGTTGTCCAAAGCGCGCTGCCGGCCGCGGTGGTAGTATTTCCAAAGCAGTCGGCCGAGAAAACACGCCGTACGAAGGTTCGTCTCGACATCGAACAAGTACAGAAACAGCACAAGGACCCGCAGCCCAAGATATACGAGGTAATCCTTTACAGGATTGTGCTTTTTCTTTTTCTTCTTTTGGGTTCCGACGTCGGCCATAGACCGTGATTGTAGGCCCGAAATCGCCAATGTCAAGCATTGTCAGGCATCAGCAGGGCTATTCACGTTGCCTGCGGCTATTGTGGAACACAACGGCGACGCCGATGCCGGACGCCCGTGGGCGATGATAGGGTAATTGGTGAGTCGGGATAGGCTCTGGCCTCTTAGGATTTTCGTGTGACGATTGGGAAAGCGTGTCGTAGTCCTTTTGACTAATCGAAAGCACTACGAGCCTTGCCGGCCGGGCGCGGTTTGAAATGATTAAGTGCAAAAGATAAGTCGTTAATGTATACCGGACCACGGTCACAGTCGAGGGCAGGATTGCGGGGGCAACGGCGGCGCATGGGACACAAGCTTAGGCACAGATGGCGGCAGCATCGACAGCGGCCCTTGTTTCGTTAATTCCGATGCGAATTACTTCGAGTTTCGCCCGGCTTCGCCCTGTATAGATGGCGCCCACGGAGGCTGCGCTCCGGATAAGGATATATGCTGGACAACAGCAGGTATGCCGACCCGAATACGGACAACACCGGCATGGGCGGCCAAATTATGTTGATATAGGAGCATACGAATACCAGGGATCGTGATGATCAGCAGGGGCAGTTTGAGCAAGCGAGGCCGGCTGAATTTTGGCCGTCCTTTCTTGATTTGGAGTAAGTGAGGTTTTTGGAGGCAGGTCCGCAAGCGCGATGGATAAGTGACCCGTGGCCCCTCCCCCGACGGGCCACGAGCCTCGAATTTGGTATTATAAAAACTGTGTTTTCGGCCGCTACGGAGCGGCAGGCATCAGGGATGCAGATGCGGCCGGTCAAGTTTGAGCAGCCACGGCTGTCGAGCGAGTAACTTGAAGCAAGCCGGTAAGAGTCAAAGACGCCGACGCGAAGTTTTTCAGCGTTAGTCCTGCCAATCGTTCTGCCGTGTCTTTTGGGGCGACTGCTCATAGCCGCCAGACTCGTCCTGCGGGTCTTGCGACTGTGGGCTGGGCTCCTGAGACCAGGCGCTGGACTCATCGTATGTGTTCTGCTGTTGTTTCTTAGGCCTGACGGCGTTGATAATTCTTTCGAAAAGGTTCCACATTTTGAGATTCCTTAATCAATCGCTTTTTTCTCTCGTTCAACCGCTTCTCAGGGTTAGGTTTAATGCTAAAACCCGCAAGTTTTTTCGGCAATTTCGAGCGGAGGCTTTACGACAAAAATGGAATATTTCCAGCCGGAAACGCGGCAGGGCGGGGCGGTTTTGGTATTGGGACGATAGGGGGACTCGGAATGTGGAGCGCGAGAGACTGGTGGCCAAAAGGGATAAATTCAGGCGGATTCGGACGTTCGAAGGGACAAGAGGAGGCCGAGGAAAATGCTTTGTGGGCGGGCTTGGCGGGGATATAATCCTGTGCGAGCGGCAGGGCCGGTCATAGAAGGGCAACAGAAAAGACGAGCTTTGCGGGGATGAAGATATGGTGGTGCTGCTGACGGACTTCGGGCACAGTGAATACGTGGGGGTGATGAAGGGGGTGATTTACGGTATTGCGCGCGAGGCGAAGGTGGTTGATTTGTGCCATACAATTGCGCCTCAAAATGTTACCGAGGGTTCCTGGGTACTCAAGAATAGTTACAAATACTTTCCAGAGGGGACGGTTTTTTGCTGCGTGGTTGACCCCGGCGTCGGGACCCAGCGAAAGGCAATAGCGGTCAAAACAGATAAATACCGGTTTGTCGCGCCTGATAACGGGCTGCTCTGGGAAACGGTTAAAGAACAAAGAGTGATTGATATGAGGCAGATTCCTTTGCCGGCGGATGCGAGCCGGACATTTCATGGCCGGGACGTGTTCGCAAGGGTGGCGGCCGCCATTGAGCTGGGTGATTTTGAGCGGCTGGGCAGCAAGACCGGGCGGGTGGAGAGGCTCGAGTTCTACAAAAAAGGGACAGAAGGCATAGTTGTGAGAATCGACGGGTTCGGCAATGTCGTGACAAACCTGGGCAGGCAAGATAAGGATAAATATTCCGTGCGAACAGGTCGCAAGCGATACGCGATGGAATTTTATCCGGATTATTCCTCGGCCAAAGAGCGGGAATTGTTCCTGATTGAAGGGTCGAGCAATACGCTGGAAATAAGCCTGAAGAACGGAAACGCCAACGCCAGGCTGCGCCTCCAGGCCGGGGCACGGATAGAAATATCATAGAATCCTGTCATCGGGACGCGGCAATTGCGATGGGGCGGCAGGGCGCAAATTACGATCAAGCCCGAAGGTTGAGGGCGCGCAGGGAAAAGAGTTCTGGATAATCATATAGTAGATTCCCCTATAGAAAAAACAGGGCAGGCCCTGATTGACCGGTTGAGCGCATCCGGCGATTATTAAGGCAACTGGTCGGGCTAAGACCTAAGGGTATTGAAAGGACAGAAAAATGTGTCAATCGTGCGGATGCACGCCCTGTAAGAAGTGCGGCAGGCCCATTGAGGATGGCGTTTGTTCGGGCTGCCAGAAAAAGTCGTCTGAGTGCACTTGCAAGCCGGTGAAGAAATAGGGCTTCAGGGCGGTGCTTTGATTGCGGTCGGTATACGGCTGATTTTGGCCGCTTCGGCGCTGAGTGAGCGGGTCATGGCTGCTGGCGGTGCGTGTTTAATCGTTGTCGGTGGCCTCGCGCCGCCAAACGACTTTGGGGGGAACGCAGGGCCTTCGGGTTATAAACCTGGGGGCCCGATTTTTGTGTGCTTTGTTTTGGGCAGGTATTGTCAGTTCAAAATGAAAGGACAGGATGATGGCGGTAAAACGGATTACTATCGATTGTGTGAAGATTGAGGACGAGCCGGGCAGTTTGCAGAGGCTTTTGGCAAGCGCGGCGGAGGCGGGTGTGGATTTGTTGTGTTTTGCGGCGTTTGGGGCGGGGAGGGGGCACGGACACGTGTATTTGAGCGCAAAAAACCATAAGGTTTTCAGGGCGTGCGCCGAGGAGGCGGGGATCGACACAAAGGACGCGGCGGGATTTATGATTCAGGGCAGCGACAGGCCGGGTGCGGCGGCGAAGGTGCTAAAGAAGCTTGCGGATGCGGGGATTAACGGGGTCGCCGGCGCCGCGATGGTTTGCGACGGCCAGTATCAGATGCTGATTGTGGTCGATGCCCGCGACGGCGGCGAGGCGGAAAAGGCGCTGGGTAAGTAGCAGACCCTGCGTCCGATATCGGGCGGGGAGGACCTCAGTATTCATATCGCGCAGTGAAACGCACGTGTAACAGTGCGCAGGGGGGCCTGTTTCTATAGCAGCGCCTGGAGCGAGAGAAGGGTTGACGCGGCGGTTGGGGGGGCTTATCATTTCCTGCAAAAGCACACTGTTTTTGGAGCAGATAAAATGGCCCAATCGGAAAAAAGCTGGGAAAAGCGGTTGGCGGGTGAGCCCGACCCGTTGATGGTGGATTTTGTCGAGTCGCTTTCGTATGACAACCGACTCTACAAATACGATATTGTCGGCTCGATAGCGCACGCACAGATGCTGGCTGATGTGAAGCTGATTACCCGGGACGAATTCAGGCAGATTAAGGACGGGCTTATCGAAATATCGCAGGAAATTTCGGAGGGCCGGTTCGAGTTCGACAAAACGTATGAAGATATTCACATGGCGATTGAAGCGGCGCTGGTTGCGAAAATCGGGGACGCGGGCAAGAAGCTTCATACCGGCAGAAGCCGGAACGACCAGGCGGCAACCGATATTCGGCTCTGGATGCGGGATGAGATAGAGCTTCTGCAGGCCAAGATAAGCGGTCTTCAAAAGGCTTTTGTCAAATTGGCCGGCAAGTATTGTGAAGATGTAATGCCGGGATATACGCACCTTCAGCGGGCGCAGCCGGTTGTTATCGCGATATATCTGCTCAGTTTTGTGGAGCAGTTGGAGCGTGATTATATCCGGCTGAACAACTGCCGCAGCCTTGTGAATATTTCGCCTCTCGGGTGCGGTGCGGTGGCCGGCTCGACGCTGCCGCTGGACAGAAAAAGCACCGCCAAACAGCTTGGTTTTTCGGATATCAGCTATAACAGTGTCGATGCGGTCGGCGACAGGGACTTTTGTGCGGAGTTTATTTTCGATTGCGCGCTGATTGCGGCGCATCTGTCCCGGCTGGCCGAGGACTGGATAATCTATTCGTCGAGCGAATTCGGCTTTGTCCGGCTTGATGACAGCCATTGCACCTCGTCGAGCATGATGCCGCAGAAGCGCAATCCCGATGTTCTTGAGCTGATTCGGGCGAAAACCGGGCTGGTTTACGGCTCTTTGATGGCGATGCTGACGATACTGAAGGGCCAGGCGTCGGGTTACAACCGGGATATGCAGGAGGACAAGGTTCATATTTTTGGCGCGGGCGATACGGTCAGGGCGTCGCTGGATATGGCGTGTGCGGTTGTGTCGCATGTGAGGTTTGAAACTAAGAAGATTTCGGACGGTCTGGAAGAAGGGTTTCTGGATGCGACCGCTTTGGCCGAGTATCTGGTCGGAAAGGGCGTTGCTTTCCGTGAGGCCCACGGGGTCGTGGGGTCGCTGGTTGCTTACTGCGAAAAGCAGGGTAAGAAACTGGCCGAGCTTGGGCTGGATGAGTTGAAGCATCATTGCGCGTCGATTGAGGCGGATGTATATGAGAGCCTGGGGGCGGCGGCAGTTGTCAGTAAATATGTTACCGAAGGCGCGGCCGGGCGCAAGCAGGCGAAAGAACAGATTGCATACTGGACAGGTGAGCTTGCACAGCGATGAGCGCAGGTGAAGATGAAATGACCGAGTGGTTTGCCCTGCAGAGGAAGCTCAGCGTGGGGGATTTTCCAATCGGCATTGGCGACGACATGGCCCAAATTGAGCTGGCCGAAGGAGTATCGGTCCTTATTACCACGGACATGCTGTTGGACGGCGTGCATTTCGACCTCAAAAAAGTCACGCTCGAGCAGGTTGGATACAAAGCGATGGCCGCCAGCATCAGCGATTGTGCCGCAATGGCGACACTGCCGGTGGCTGCGGTTGTGTCCGTTGCGCTGCCCAGGGGGTTCGGCGAGGAGCAATTAAGGCGGCTTCATCGGGGGATTATCTTGGCCGGTGATAAGTTCAATTGTGCGCTTGTGGGCGGCGACATTACGAGCTGGCCGGATAAGGAGCCCTTTGCGATAAGTGTGGCGATGCTCAGCAGGACTGCCGGCAATCAAGCTGTAAGGCGCTCAGGGGCTAAAGTCGGCGACGCCGTCTGCGTTACAGGCTCGCTCGGCGGTTCGGGTTGCGGAAGGCATCTGGAGTTCGAGCCGAGGGTGAAGGAGGCGATAAAGCTGGCGCATATAGTCAGGTTGAACTCTATGATTGATATAAGCGACGGTCTAAGCACCGATTTGAATAGAATCTGCCGGCAAAGCAAGGTGGGGGCCTTAGTGGAGGCGGAGCTGATTCCGATATCGGACCCGGCCAGACAAAGCGGCAATCCGCTGGTTTCGGCGCTGAATGACGGTGAAGATTTTGAATTGCTCTTTACGCTGTCGGAAGGGGAGTTTCAAAAACTGCTGCGGCGGTGGGATGGGTCAACCACGATTACGCGGATAGGGACAATTACGGATACGGCAAAGATGCAGATAAGGATGGCTGACGGCCGGATTAGCGACTTGCAGCCCGGTGGATACGACCATCTGGCAAAGTGACAGGACGCGTTGGCGACAAGCTTATGAGAAATCTTGAGCTGGTTTCGAATTCGCCGGAGGAAACGATAGAAATCGGGCGGAGGATAGGGCGGCAGTTGAAGGGGGGAGAGGTTGTGGGTATCTGCGGGGCGCTCGGCACCGGCAAGACGCATCTTGTTAAAGGGATAGCCGCGGGCGCCGGGGCCCAGGAGAGCGGACAGGTTACCAGTCCCACATTCGTTATAGTTAATGAGTATGAGGGCCGGTTTGACCTTTACCACGTTGATGTTTATCGGGTGAACTCGATTGACGAGTTCGAGATGCTCGGATTTGACGATTTTTGTTATCCGGGTTCGGTGGTCCTGATTGAGTGGGCCGATAAGATTGAATCGGCGCTGCGCTCTATCGACTACATTCGCATAGAGCTTGCCCACGGGGGAAAAAGGAGCAGGGAAATACACATTCGAAACACGCCGGAATATGTCGTATTATAAGGCGGTTCCGGCACGTCGGCCTTCAGCAGCTTTAAATTCCTATAAGATACCATCGGCGTATACGATGGATTTGGCGGAGCAGCGTTTATTTCTTATATTTTTGTTGGGTACTTGTACAAATGTTTCGTGCGTTATAGTCCGAGGTTTTATTCGGACTTAAGGGTTTGAGGTTTTATTTCCATCAATTGTGCAGGGCAAATTTTTGAAGTATTTTGGAGCATATCTTGGGCTGTTTATTTATGGGGGATTTTCCACAGACAGAAAGCAGAGGAGCGGTTAAGTCCTGACTAAATCAGGTCGATAGTGTGGATTGAAGAAAAGAAGAAAGTGTTGCTTGTTTGAGTGTTTTGTTGAAAAGAACGATTTTTTAAGGAGCAGGAAAATGAGAGCGAAAAGTGGTTTTACACTGGTTGAAATTCTGATTGTAGTTGTGATTCTTGGTATTCTGGCCGCCATCGTGATTCCTCAGTTCACGGATGCCAGCACGCAGGCCAATGAATCACGTCTTTGCGCCGATTTGCAGACGCTGCGTTCGCAGTTGGAGCTTTATAAGATTCAGCATAAGGACCAGCTGCCGCCGGGCGATCTGGCTGGTTTTACGACTGCCATGACCACCAAAGGCGCTGATGGGTACGGACCCTATATGCAGAAGCTTCCTTCGAACCCGTTTATAGACCCGGCCACAGGCGACCCTGACGGCTTTAAATTTGAGTCAGGGGCGGCGACGGTTCCTTCTGACGGCTTAACCGGGTGGTGGCTGAATGTGGACAACGGGGAAGTCAGAGCCAATGATAATTGGAATGTTGATACTGACCCCGGTACTTACGACCATGCGGGTCTGTAATAAGCGCTGCTGAGAATTCAATACAAAGCGTATTAAGGCTGACCAGCTTCAGGCGTTAGTCGAGGGCTGGTCAGCCTTTTTGACGAGCGGAGAGAGGGTATGGGGGCAAATATTCGTTTCTCGCTTGTTGAGCTTGTGAGCATTGTGCTGATACTCGCGGTGGTGGCCAGGACAATTGCTCCCCCGGTTGCGGAGGCGGACGCTGAATCGAAAGTGTCCGAGCTCATTGACGGCCTGGAGCGAATGCGTGCTCAGCTTGATTTGTACCGGGTGCAGCACGATGATTGTCTTCCGCCTTGCGGGTCGTTCGGTCTTTTTGAGACGGCGATGACGACAAAGGCGGGCGGGTGCGGCCCCTATGTGGGCAGGATTCCGGCGAACCCTTTTAACAATGTGAACACCGTGAGGTTTGACGGTGAGCCGGCAGGATGCGGGAAAGCCGGCTGGAGGCTTGATACGAAGACGGGTCTGTTTCAGGCGGACAATGATGCCGTATACGCGGCTCTGTAAGGAGCTGACACGCGCCGCCCGATGCAGGGACAAGAGGCCGGGTATTTTTGATACGGGTGCTAATTGACAAATGGGAAACCTAAAACGCAATAATCGTATAAAGCACGAGGGGTTTTCCCTCGCTGAAGCGCTGATTGCGACGGTAATACTGAGTGTTGCTGCGGCCGGAGTGCTGGTCCCCTATACAAGCGGGGCGGCGGTGCGTGCCGAGGGAATGCGCAGGACTCTGGCGGCCAAGCTTGCGGCCGATTTGATGGAGGAAATCGTCGCGCAGCCCTTCGAGCAGATAGTGGCCGCCTACGACGGTTATGTTGAGCCCCAGGGGCAGGTCAAAGACGCCAGTAAGGTGATATTTGCAGATTCCAATTACGCCAAATTCAGCAGAGGCGCAAGCTGTAGTTATGATGCGGGCCAGCCCTTCTTCATAGTTGTTACGGTTTGGGTGAAATACGACGGACATACGATTTTGAATTTAAGCCGGCTTATTAGCAAATGATTATGTCGATAAGAGCAAAATATCTGCGTGAAGGATTTACCTTGGTTGAGCTGCTGGTAGGGCTGGCTGTTACAAGCATAGTCGTAACGGCGGTGGCTACGCTGGCTTACGCGGTGGGCGCGGCAAACAGAGGCACGGACGACGCGAGCCAGAAACAGGCACAGCTTCGTTACGCAACGATGAGGATTTCGGAGCTGATAAGAAACTGCAGGCTTATATGCGGCACGGCCGACAACGATTTAGTCCTCTGGCAGGCGGATTATAACGCCGACGGGCTCATTAACCCGAGTGAGCTGGTGTTTCTGGAGGCCGGACAGGGTCGAAATTACCTTGAGCTGCTCGAGTTCCCCTTGGAGGACAACTGGCCTATTCCGCTCAGCAGCATTCTGAGCGGAACAGCAAAGCAGGAGCTGCTGATAATCTGCACACAGCGGCGGGTGGTGCTGGTGCCGGAATGCACGAACGTTCAGTTTCTGCTGGATGCAATGCCGCCCTGGACCAGGTTTGTGAGCCTATCCTTCGCGTTAACCGAGGGCGGGCCAAGCTGCCGGTATCAAATAAACGCAGCCCTTAGAGGCTGGTCGGGCAATCTGCTCGGCCCTGACGGTGATTGTATTGTGGGCGACGACGATTAGAGATGAGGCGTATGAATAATAAACCGAACGAACGCGGGACAGCGCTGCTGGTTGTCCTTATCGTTGTTATGGCGGTGACGATTTTGTCGCTGGGCTTTTTGGCGCGAAGCGATGTGGAGCTGGCCTGCGGCGAGAATACGATACTTCGGGTCCAGATGGATTATCTGGCTGAATCGGGGCTGGAGCATGCCAGAGGGTTGATACTCAATCCACAGGATGTCGGCTCGGAGTACTGGACCGGCGCGGCCCGTCAGCAGTTGGTGGCGGGCAGCGACGATTACTATGATGTTAATGTGGTGAAAGCGGGAGCAAGTGATTACCAGATAACAGCCAGAGCTTACAGAGAAAAGAACGGCCAGGAAGTTGGTCGCAGCAGCCTGTCGGCAGAACTGCGGCTTGACCCGAGTATGGCGTACTATAGCGCCGGTAATAGTTCGGTTTCAGGCGGTAACGTGACAATAAACGGCGATGTCTACTGTGGCGGGAGCTTGACGAATAACTCCATCATTAACGGGGACGTTTTTGCGGTCGGTCTTTCAGGCTCGGGCGTCAAATCGGGGCAACTGTACGGGATTGATGAAGCGGCGGGCATTACGAGCCCCGATGTGAACGCTGGTTACTTTCCGCCCGGCTACGTTACCGACTCCAACGGCAATGTTGAATTAATCAATGAAAGCCTGGCAGTAAGCGGAATGTTAGTCATAGACGGCAATATGATAATCGACGGCGGCGCAATCACGATTACCGCGGCCAAGAATGCCCCGGCGCTGCTCGTTGACGGCCAATTGGTGTTGAAGAATGCGGCGATGCTCGAAGTTAACGGCCTTGCCCAGGCGGCAGGACCGATTTCCGTCGAGGGCGGTTCTGAGGCAACAATATCGGGGGCGCTGTTCATAATCGGCAGCGGCGGAATAAGCGGGGACGGCCGCGTTGTCATTACGGCAAATCCGGACAAGGCGTCGCTTAAAATGGCGGCGGGCGGCCCGCAAAAATGGAGCCCGGCGGGGGGGGCGTTTTTTAGAAGTATCCTAAGACAATAGACGCCGCTGAAGGTGTTTGTTTGGCGGGCTGAGGCGAGAGATGCTTATCGGCCTTTACAGGCGGCAGGAAAGAAAAAACCAAAGTAGTTTCACCGTACCCGTCACATACCCAGGTTTGCGTTGGAAAGCAAAAGAGCCTGATGGCTCTGTCATAGTGCTTGACGATTATGCCGATTTTGCCGGACTTGACTGTTCAAGGTATGAGATGTGACACGTGTATCGATTTGACTTCGGGCCAGAAAAGGAAGTCCGAGGTTCAAGACCATACCGTGGGGGCCGGGTGGGATAGGCCCAAAGGTATAGACCGTACAAGATGCGGTTTCGGCCGGCTCGGCGGCAGGTAAAGGCGTGTCGGCAGGGGGCCGAAAAAACAGATGAGACGTGAGTTTGTTATGTGTCAAAGCAGATACGAAAGGTGTGTGCAAATGGTGGGCTTACGATATCAGCAGATGTCGGCGGGGGGCGATTGGACAAAAAGTGTGATGTGGCCTTGTCGCAGACCGTCGGGCTTTACTCTGATAGAGATTGTGATTGTGGTCGTAATAATCGCGATTGCGGCGATGGTGGCCATACCGCTGGTCGGCTCCGCGGCCTCGATGCAAATCCGGTCCGCGGCCAATTTGATCGCAGCAGACCTCGAGTACGCCAAAAGTATGGCGATCAGCAGGGGGCAGAACTACTCAGTTGTGTTTGATAAGACCACCGAAAGCTACAGGATAGAAGACCAGGACGGCAGCGTGATAGCGCACCCGGTGAAGAGGGGGTTTGATTACGTTATAGATTTTCGTAATGACGGCAGGCTGGATAAGGTTGACATTACCGACGTTGATTTTGGCGGGACCAGCGAGGTCAAATTTGATTATCTGGGAAGCCCGTACGACGGCGGCAACAACCCGCTAAACACGGGCTTGGTCAGTCTACAGGCGGCAGGGGCTACCGCAACGGTAAACGTTGAGCCCGTGACGGGATTCATTTCGATTCAGTACTGACGGAGGTGCAGGCAAAAGGCCATGATAAGCTGGAGATTCAAAACCCGGGGGCAGCGACCGATAGGACTGGACATCGGTCATAATTCCCTCAAGATGATTCAACTGGCGGTGAACAGGGGACATATAAGCGTTCTTGCCGCAAGCAAAGTTCGCATTGATCCTCATTTAAACGGCGACCCTGAAGAAAGGAGGCGCTTTGTTGTTTCGGCAATAAAGAAAATACTGAGAGAGGGCAAGTTTCGGGGAAGAGATGTTGTCTCCTGTCTGCCAAACGGGAGTTTGAAAATAACGAGCTTGCGGCTGGCGGAGGCAAAGAGCGAAGAAATCGAGCAGGCTTTGAGGAAAGAGGTTGCCCAGCGTTTCGGATTGGACCCGGATGAGGACGCGATTCATTATGTGCTGGCGGGGGACGTTCGGCAGGGTGATGAGGTCAAGAATGAGCTGATAGTGTTCGCAGCGGATAACGAATCGATAAAGAGCCATATCGCAGTTCTTGCCGAGGCGGGGCTCAGGCTGGCGGGCATAGATTCGGTTCCGTGTGCGCTTTTCAGGAGTTACGAGAGGCTCCTGCAGCGCCAGGAGGATAAAGAGCGCACGGCGGTTTTTGTGGACATCGGAAGCAGGTTTACGACCGTGGTGTTCGGTCGGGGGCCGAAGATTACTTTTGTCAAGCAGATACCGATTGGGGGGCAGGACTTCAACGAGGAAATTGCTACAAGGCTCGATATCGACGCCAGGGAAGCGGAAATGCTTCGAAGCAAGCTGCGAATGGAACGGGCGAAGAACGAGGAAAGAGGGCTTTGGGTGTGCTGTCCGGACGTGACGGGTCGGCAGGATTCCAGGAACGCCGACACGACGGAAGTGTGTCTGGAAACCGTTGATGCATCGACGCGACAGGTGGTCGATGACGCGGTAAGCGCGGTTGCCGAGAGGCTGGCCAGAGAGATATCGCTGTGTTTTAAGTATTATACGGTGACATTCAGGGGCAAGCAGGTGGAGCGGGCGGTGCTGAGCGGAGGAGAGGCGTACGAGAGGATTTTGCTTAATGTTTTGGGGCAGCATTTGGGCGTGAGGATTGAAGTGGCGGAGCCCTTGAAGGGTTTTGATATGACGGATTCGGATTTCGATAGTGACAGGCGAGGCCTGCTGTGCGAGTGGGCGGTGGCTGTGGGGCTGAGTCTGAAGGGCTGGAACGGGGACCTCGAAGGCAGTGAGGGTCTCTTGGCAGGCTGCGGAAGTAAGGGTAAAGCCGATGGTTATGAATGAAATTGATTTTCTTCCGGACTGGTATAAGACCGGCCTGAAACGCCAGATTAGTTATCGCACGCAGTGCCTTGCTTTGGGCTGCATTTTTGCGGTAATGGTGGTGTGGAACTTTGTCTGCGGCCAGTCGGTATCAGAGGCGACCGCTGAACTTACGCGCAATATAGAGCGGCAGGCAGACGCAATAAGCACGTCGCACGAGTTCACAAGGGTTAAAAACGAGGCGGCCCGACTGTGGAAAAACGCGGACTTCATACAAGAAATTGACTCGAAAATTGATATTGCGGCGGTCTTGGGTGAGATGAGTTTTCTGATTGGCAGGAATGTAGTGCTAAACAGAGTGGAGTTTGTGGCCGAGAAGTTCGCGCACAAGCAGGAAATCAAAGTAAACAGCGGTTCTCTGGTTAAAGTGGCTGGCGGCAGCCGCGGAGGGAAAGGATTGCTGCCGCTTGGTCCTGCGAGATTCAAGGTGGTGATTAGCGGAGTTGCGTCGGAGGCGAGCTGCGTGGCGGAATTGATATGCAGGCTGGAGGATTCGCCCTACTTCTGTCAGGTTATACCGGCGTATTCACGAAACAAGAAAATGAAGGCGCCAACGGGCGGCGGTGGAGAGGATTTCCAGGTAAGCGAGTTCGAGATAGGCTGCTATCTTGCAAATTATCGTCAAGAGTGAGCTTCATTTATGAAAAAGCATGAGGGTGAACACGTGAAGGTATCTTGGGGGCCGGAGTGATTTGATGCTGTTTCGAGAAAGGCAACAATTAGCGATATGCGTTGTAGGCGGGGTGATGGTGGTCGGATTTGTCCTGCTTTGGTATCTGCCTTTGCGCAAGAGAATTGAGGTCGTCGGGCAGGCCAAGAGCGCACAGGCGGCCGCCATTACCAGAGCAATGGCCGAAAGCGAACAACTGCCCGCGCTTAAACAGCAGTTGGAAAAATTGAAACAAACTGTCGGCAACTACGAGGCGGGTATACCCGACCGCAGAGACCTTGGAGCGTTTTTGCAGCAGATAGCCGATTTGATGAGTGAGCGCAGTCTCAAGGACCAGCTGGTTCAACCTGGCAAGGAAGTGGAAGCGGAGGGACTTATTTGTATACCCATAAATGTGCAATGCAGGGGAAAGCTTAAGCAGATGTTTGACTTCTTCAGAGCGCTGCAATCGTTGAACAGACTCGTCCGAATCGAGCAGATAAAGCTCGAGAACGACAGCAATTTCAGCGGGGAAGTGAGTATGCAGACAAAGACGGTCGTTTATTGCAGGGCGCAGGCCGGCTGAAGATAAGGCAAGGCAGGCAGAGGCCGGAGGTAAAAAGCACAAGCAAGATATGAAACAGGGGCTTAGAAATATCGGCAACGAATCGAGCAGGCTTTTGGGGCAATTGGGCGGGGAAAATAAAAAGACCGTCATAGCACTGTGTCTGGTTGCCGTGATGGCTCTTATGTGGGTGCGGGTGCTTTTGAGGAAGTCGCCTCAAACGGCTGAAGCGGGACTGCCGCCTGGAGAGCTGAAAACGGAAGTGGAAACACGCCCTGAAGTGAAGATGGCTTTTATAGAATTGCCGAAAGTCAAAGGTCGCAATGATGTGCTCAGCAGAGATTTTTTTGCTGCGGACGACTGGCGAGACTTTGTTAATGACGGAAAAGAGAAGGTTGAGAAAGTGAAGGTTGTTTCAGGAGACGGCAGCGAAGAGGCCGTCAGGCGGGTTGCAGACAAACTGAAGCTGCAGGCGATATGGTCGGGCGCGAATCCGCAGGCCTTTGTCAATGACAAGCTGCTGTCCGTGGGTGACAGGTTCACTGTCCGAGAAGGAGGCAGGTCGTATGAGTGTGAAGTAGTCCGTATCAGACAGAACACGGTGTTTATTAGATGTGGAGAAGCAGAAATCACCTTGAAACTTGCGCAGGTGATTGAAGGAGTTGATTTGTAGAGAGTATACCGTTCGGGATTTTGCTCCGGGACGGAATCAAAGCAAGAAAGGAGCTCAATCATGTTTCACAGTAAGGACTTTGTCAGCAGAATGCGAATTAGAAGAGATTTGTACGTATGGGCTATTGTTCTGGCCTTGATGGCAGCGATTGCCGTTGGCCAGGTAGAGGAGGGGACCGCCCAGGCGCCTGGCAGCCAGAGCGCTCGGGCCGTAAGCGTTGCCGAGGATACTTCTGTGGGCGGGACATTGCAGACAATTAGTTTCGCCAAGGATATGAGCATCCGGGATGCGCTTCGGCTCTTGTCGGGCAGGTACAAGAGGAACATTGTGCCGTCGGCAAGCGTGGACGGGGCGTTGTCGTTTACAAGTTTGTTCGACGTGACCTTCGAAGAAGCCATGGACGCGATACTCGGAGCCAACTTCAGGTACGAGCAGGAAGGTCAGCTAATCAGGGTATATACCAAGGAGGAATACAGAAAGATCAAGGCGGACACCGACCGAATGATACACAAGGTTATTACCTTGTACTATCTGACCGCTGATGAGGCGGGAAAGCTTATAAAGCCGGTGTTGAGCAAGAGCGCCGTGGTTCAGGTCAGCACGGCCGCCGAGAATGAAATATCCAGTGCAGCGGGAACCGGCGGCGGCGTGGGCGGCACGCTGAGCGGCGGGGGCGGCGGCAACAGACTGGCAATGCAGGACACTATTGTGGTGTATGATTATCCTGAAAACATCGCAAAGGCTGAGGAGGTTATAAGAATGCTCGATGCCAGGCCGAAGCAGGTCCTGGTTGAGGCGACTATTCTCAGCGCATTGTTGACCGAAGGGATGGAGCTCGGCGTCGACCTGAACTTCATGGCGGGCGTCAATCTGATAGGTACCGATGCTTCCGACGCGACAGCGGTCGGCGGAGGAACTGACCTTGTTGAATACTCCAACGCAGCTCAGAATCCTCTGCAGCAGTTAGGCGGCATAGCCACGGGTACGCCAGTGGAAACTGCCGGTTTTGCCACCATTGGCGGCAGCGGGCTTAGAATCGGCGTCAGGGCCGGCGATTTCAGGGCGATCATCTCTGCGCTCGAGACCGTTACCGACACGACGATTCTTGCCAATCCGAAGGTACTGGCTGTAAACAAGCAGGAAGGCTCGGTGCTGATTGGTCAGAACCTCGGTTATCGCAGCAGCACCACGGTCAGTACTAGCGGCGTGGCCACCGAAGGCGAAGTCAAGTTTCTGCCAACCGGTACACAGTTGGTGTTCAGGCCCTATATAGGCAACGACGGGTATATCCGAATGGATATCTATCCGAAGGACAGCACCGCCACGCTGAATGAGGACGGTGTGCCGACAGAGACAACGACCCAATTGAGAACCAATATCGTGGTCAAAGACGGTGAAACCATTGTGATTGGCGGACTGTTTCGTGATGTTGTCAACACGGCCCGCAACCAGATTCCGCTGCTGGGGGATATACCGATTGTCGGCGCTCTGTTTAGAAGCACCGCGGATACGACGCAGCGCGAGGAAGTGATAATCTTGCTTACTCCCCACATTATAGATGGGGCAAACCAGACCGACGGAGAAGCAAGAGCGGCCGACATCGACCGCAAGAGATATGGTGCCCGCATGACCCTGCAGATTATGGGCAGGGCCAGACTCGCCGAGGACCATTACGTCAAGGCGGTGCAGTACTACGCCGACGGCAACAGTGTCGAGGCTCTGTGCGAAATCAATAGCGCCCTTGATATTCGCCCGACATATCTGGAGGCTCTGCGTTTGAAGGAAAAAATCGTCCGGGAAGTGTCACCTGATGAGGCAGGGCAAATGGAGCGGATTATGCTGGGCGTTATCGAACACGAGGAGGCGCCGAAGTGGCGCAGGCGGTAAAGGATGGTTGTAACGAATCGGGGTTCCCAAGCCATATCATGGCTTGGGAACCCTCGAACTTAAACCCGATGAATTCGGGATTTGGGCGAAAAAGCCCTTAAGGAGAATCTACTGATGTTACGTAACTTAACTATCGCGGTGATAGCAGGGGCGCTTCTGGTTTGCGGAGGCTGTCAGTCGCAGGCAAGTGGTAAAAAGGCCGCAAAGGAAAGATGGGATAAGACGTCGGCGAAAATCAAACTTGCGCTGGCTCAGCAGGCCTACGACAATCGCAAATACGATGAAGCGGCCAAAACAGTGCAGCAATGTATTACCGCAGACCCTAAGATGCCCGAGGCGCATTTGCTGCTGGGCAAGTTGCGCCTGATTGAGGGCAGGACCAGAGAGGCGGCAGGCGAACTGCAATTGGCCGTGAAGCTGGATGAGAAGCTGCACGAGGGCTGGTACTGGCTTGGCGTCGCCGCAGAGGAAAACAGGGACTACCAGCGGGCGTATGACAATTACGAAAAGGCTTTGCTGCTCGAACCTCTAAATATTGATTACGTGCTTGCGGTTGCTGAGGTGCAGGTTGCGCAGAACAATTGCTCCGAGGCTGTAAAGCTGCTGAGCGAGGGGATGACGGCCCTGCCTCGCGATGTGTCGCTGAAAGTTGCCGCGGCCGACCTTATGCTCCGCGTTGGCAGAAGCGACCGCGCTATCGACCTTTACAAGCATGCGATGCTGATGACAAGTGATAACGATGATATCGCCGAGCCGCTTGGGTATTGCTATCTGTTCAGCGGCAAATGGGCTGAGGCGTCTGATATTTTCGATGCGCTGGCTGCAAAGTCCAGAGACGAGCAGCACAGGAAGATCTACCTCCAGGCGGCGGCACTGTGCAATATGAATTCCGGCCGATATGACAGGGCCCTTCAGTGCTACGGCAAACTGAGCGTTGAGCAAAGAGACAACGCTGAGATATGGGTAAAAATGGGTCAGGCGGCACTGGGTGCGGGAATGACCAAAAGGGCTTTGGAGTGTGGGCGGAAGGCAATTGTTTTAAGGCCTGGTTATGCCGATGCAATTGCTATTATCGGCTGTGCGCAGTATGTGAGCGGCGACTATGCTGCCGCGGCCAGGACCTTCGAAGGAATAACCATAGCCAAGAACAGCAAGGGGTTCTCGCTGCTGATGAAGGCAAGGTGTTATGAGCAGCTCGGTGAGACAAAGAGGGCAAAAGAAGTGTACAGGAAGGCATTGGAGGCAAATCCAGGCAGCGAGCTTGGAGAGTATCTCGCCAAAGGCAAAGACATTACGGACTCGAGGTTATCTTCCGGTGATTGAATCGTAAGTTGACGACTGGATATCGGTTGGAGCGGTGATTTTGAAATCGGTGAGAAACTCATATTTGATAATTACGGGCATAGTAGCATTTGCTTTATTTCTGGCGGGTCTCGCCGAGGTGTTGGATTCTGGCGTCGGAGAGGGTTGGCGTTTTGGCAGCCGCATACAAAACGGGACGTTCGTTTTGGTGTGCCATGTCACTGGGGCTGTGGGCGTGATTTTGCTCGGCTGCTATTGGCTGAAGCTGGCCGGGGCAATCACGTCCATAGCCAAGCTGCTCAGGGCGGATGAGGCGCCTGATGCGCAGACAAGCGATAAGAAGGCGCCGATGCGCAGACGGTTCTGCTGGTGTCTGGGCTTGCTGACGGACGAAATCAACATTGCGATTAGAGAACGATTTAAGGGTTATCGCGAGCGTAACTGCTTGCTGGAAGAGCAAATCAGGGATTTGCAGGTCCAGGTTCAGCTTTCGCACAGGCAAAAGAGAAATACTGAAGCAATTATATACGGTATTCGCGACGCGGTCATTGTTGTTGATGAGTCTGACAGGCTGTTGATGGCGAACGATGCGGCGGGCAGACTTTTGAATTTTGACTGTAAAAGTTCGCAGCACAGGCCTGTCGGCGAGCTGATTGGGGCCGACCACAGTGAGTTTGTGGATTTTCTAAGGCACGCCCGGCAAAGCAGGGAAAGAGCAACCAGACGCGAAATCGGATTCGTCCAGGAAGGCAGACCCGGTACTTTCGATTGCATAGTCTCGTGCGTCTATGACGAGAGGGAACAGGTGTGTGGTGCGGTCGCCGTGCTGCATGATGTTACTCGTGAGAAAGAAATATCTCAGATGAAGAATGATTTCGTAAGTCACGTCTCGCACGAACTGAAGACGCCCCTTGCTTCCATCACGGCGTATTCGGAAATGCTTGCCGACGGCGAAGCCTCTGATGAGGAAACCAAAAGGCAGTTTTGTTCGGTGATTCACAGTCAGGCCGACAGGCTGAACAGGCTGATTGAGGATATCCTCAATACGGCTCGCATTGAATCGGGCCTGATTAAGGTCGAGAAGGAGCCGCTCAGCCTGACAATACTGATAGAAGAGCAACTGGAAATGATAAAAAGCTGCGCTGAAGAAAAGAACATTAAGGTTATCGGACAGAAGCCGATAATTTTCGACCGTGTGTATGCAGACAGGGATATGATTTCGCAGGTCATCATTAATCTGCTCAGCAACGCGGTCAAGTACACTCCTTCCGGGGGTTCGGTAAGAATTGGAACCGAAGTCGACGAGATTGCCAGAGTCGCGCGGGTTACGGTGTCGGATACCGGAGTCGGTATTCCCGAAAACGAGATTGAACATGTGTTCGACAAGTTCTACCGGGTTGGTGCGAACAAGAGCCAGGCCAAAGGGACAGGGTTGGGTCTTAACCTCGTCAAAAAGATAATCGAGGAAGTCCACAATGGCCGGGTCTTTGTCGCCAGCAAGCCGGGCGAGGGCAGCACGTTTGGATTTGAGCTGCCTTTGGCAACGGCGGAAACAGTTGAAACAGTCAGGTGAGAAGAGCCTGATTTCGTGATAAGTGCCCGGGGGGCGCTGCAAGGTTTTAACCTGTTACTTTGAGGAGGCAGGACAATGCCAGGAAAAAAAGTTTTGGTGGTGGATGATGAGATACATATTGTTCACGTAGTTGCGATCAAACTGCGCAACAACGATTATGAGGTCGTAAGCGCTGCAAACGGCGCCGAAGCCTATGAGCTGGCGTGTAGCGAGACGCCGGACATTATCGTTACGGATTTTCAGATGCCCGTTATGGACGGGCTCGAACTTGTGGAGAAAATTCGCAAGAACGGGGCCACGAAAGACATACCGGTAATCCTGCTGACGGCCAGAGGCTTTGCGATTGAGGACGAGCAAAAAGAGGATTTACGGATCTCAGAATGCCTGAGCAAGCCGTTCAGTCCCAAGGAATTGTTAAGAAGCATCGAAGATGTTCTGTATCAGAGGGCGGTGATTCAAAGTAGTTGACAGAAGAGTTTCTGGGAATAAAAAAATTATGTTGGATGCGCCGACGAGAAGCTTAAGTTCATCGAAGGAAACTGAACACAAGAAAAGGCGCCTGGAACCGTGCCATCTGCGTGAACTGGAAAAGTTTGCGGGGCGAGTGGGCAGGTTCGGCGTCAATTTTGCCGTTTGCGATGCGAACGGCGAGCTTGTTCTGTCATGCGACAACGGCAGATTCAAGAGCAACCGCGCGCAGTTGATAGAGTATGGGCGGACCGCTTTGGAGCGAAGCGGCCGGGCAAGTCATAAAGGGCCGCAGGCGGATGTTTACCGCTTCGGCGCAGCAAGGCAGGTATTGGCCGCGGTTCTAAGAGCTGAGGCGGAAGCCGTGGGGGCGGCTTTGCTCGACTTGGGTGAGCAGGCCAATGGCGAGCAGAGAGAATTCCGCCGCGGGCAGAATACGCGTGACGAACGGGCCGAGGATTTATTGGAGGAGTCGATTCGGGCGCCAAGTGAATACCTGAGTGAGATGCTTGCGCTTTTTGCAGATGATTTTTGTGCCCGGCGCCAGGTCGAGGCGCAGATTGAAATGGTAGGCACCGAATTGTCGCAGACCTACGAAGAGCTGGTGCTGCTTCACAAGCTCAGCACAAACATGAGGGTTACCGAGTCCGACGCCAATTATCTGCAGATGGCTTGTGACAGCCTTACAGATATTGTCAGCGTTGAGGGTATCGCGATATTGCTCGAGAGAGCGATGGATGATGAAAAGCGGTTGGTTCTGGCTGCGGGCTCGGGGCTGATAGATATAGATCCGCAGGCGGGGGCGATTATGCGGAGTCGGCTGTTGGAGGAGCTGGACAACGGCAAGGAAGCGTTGCTGGACAGCGAAGTTGATTCTCCGTTCAAGTACGATTGGCCGGCCAGCGTGAAGAACATTATTGCAGTTGCTTTGTACGGCAAGGACAGGACAGGCCCTCATTTGGCAGAAAGAACTCACAACAACAGCTCTGTCATAGGGCTGATGGTTGCGATAAACAGAGTTGATAAGCCGGATTTCGACAGCACCGACGTGAAGCTGTTCAACTCGGTGGCCAACGGATGTGCGGTGTTTGTTGAGAACGGCAGGCTTTTCAAGGACCTGAAAGAATTATTTGTAGGCTCGCTAAAAGCCCTGACCAATAGTATCGACGCAAAGGACCAGTACACGCGGGGTCACTCGGAGAGGGTTGCGATTATCTCAAGGTGGATTGCGGAGAGGCTCGCCGAGCAAGAGCCGGTGGAAGAAGAGCAGATACACAAGATTTATCTGGCCGGGCTGCTGCATGACATAGGAAAAATGGGGATAGATGAGGCGATTTTACGCAAGAAGGGCAAATTGACAAAGCAGGAGCTTGAACATATAAGGTCTCATCCGTCGATTGGGGCCGGTATTTTAGGTGAAATAAAGCAGATGCGTGATATCGTCTCGGGCGTGTTGTGTCACCACGAGCGGGTCGACGGCAGGGGTTACCCCACCGGCCTGGCCCGGGAGCAGATACCGCTTATCGGCAAAATTGTCGGGCTGGCCGACGGTTTCGATGCGATGACATCGAAACGAATTTACAGAGATGCGCTGACCGTCGACCAGGCGCTGGCGGAAATAGAGAAAAGGCTGGGGACACAGTTTGATGAAAAGATAGGCAGAGTATTCATTAACAGCGACGTCTATCAGCTCTGGGAGATTATGCAGGATGGTTCGGATTTTGTCGGCGCGTACGGCAAGGGGGATTTTTCCGAATACGGCACTATTGCCGTGGGGACGCTAATCAGATGAGAATTAGAAGCCAGGACTATAACGATGTAACGGTTGTTGCACTGCAGGGCGAGCTGGACAGCGACTTGGGCGAGCTTCTTCGAAATACGGTCACCGATATAATCGCGGGCTCCAAGCTGCGTATTGTACTTGATATGAGCGCCGTGGGATTTATTGATAGTAAAGGATTGGAGGAGCTGTTGTGGTTAAGGGATTACTGCAACCAGAACAAGTGCGGGCTCAGATTAGCGGGTCTTGACGAGAACTGCGCCAAGATTCTGGAAATGACCCGGCTTGAGAACGAGTTCGAGCGCTACGTTGAACTTGCGGAGGCGGTAAAAAGCTTTGTGTAGGGGGGCATGCCTTGCTTTGTCCGGACGGATGAAGCGTTGGTCTTGAGGCAAGAGTATGGGTAAATTGGCGGTGGAAAACAAAGCTCAGCTCGGGCAATTGCTGCTGGCGCGCGGTATAGTGACGGCCGAGCAGATTGAAAGGGCCCTGACCGAACAGTCGGAAAAGGGGCATCGCAAGCTGCTTGGCGAGCTTCTGGTGGAGATGAATTATTGCACGGAGAACCAGATAGCGTCCGCGCTGGCCGAGGCGTACGGTGTGCCGTATGCGCAAATCAGCCCCAAGGTATGCGATGCAAAGGTGCTTGAAATTTTGCCGAGGGAATTCATAGAGGAACATATCATTCTGCCGCTGTTCAAGGTTCAGGACGTGCTGACGGTGGCGGTTAGCGAGCCGACGAACGTATTTCTGATAGATGAGATAGAGCGCATAAGCGGCTGCAAGGTGCAGGTGGTATGTGCGACGACCAAGGATATTAAGGGCACGCTGCAGACATATTTGCCGGCGGCCAACGTTTTCGTCATTGACGATATTATCGACGATGAGGGGCTTGAAGATTTCACCCTTATAGAAAACATTACCGAGGATATAAGCAATCTTGAGGAGGTGGCGGGCCAGTCGCCGGTGGTTAAACTGGTCAATTATCTGCTTTATAACGCTGTGCGGGAAAATGCCAGCGATATTCATGTCGAGCCCGATGACAAGAAACTCCGCGTGCGATACAGGGTCGACGGCAAGCTGTACGAGAGGATACGTCCGCCTTATCAGATGCATTCGGCCATCGTTTCCCGCATCAAGATTATGGCCGAACTGGATATTGCCCAAAGGCGTCTGCCCCAGGACGGGGGTATTCATGTCTTGATGGAAGGCAGGCCGATTGATTTGCGCGTTTCGGTTATGCCCGGCAATTTCGGCGAGAAGGTTGTTATCAGGATTATCGACCCCCAGAGGATACTTTTCAATCTTGAGTCGCTCGGGTTTACCTATGAGAGCCTGCGGCGGTTCAGGGAGGTAATACATTCTCCCAACGGCATAGTTCTGGTGACGGGCCCGACCGGTTCAGGCAAGAATACGACGCTTTACGCGGCGCTGGCTGAATTGAACACCGACGAGGTCAATATCTGCACGGTTGAAGACCCTGTCGAGTGTAACATACCCGGTATCAACCAGTTCCAGGTTAACGAGACCGTGGGCTTTCAGTTCTCCACGGCCCTAAGGAGCCTGCTCAGACAGGACCCCGACATAATAATGGTGGGTGAGATTCGCGACAAGGCGACGGCGAATATAGCGGTACAGGCGGCGCTTACCGGTCATTTGGTTCTCTCGACTTTGCATACCAACGATGCGCCGGGCGCCGTCACCCGGTTGCTGGACCTTGACGTTGCGCCTTATCTTGTCAGTGCTTCCCTGATTGCGGTTTTGGCGCAGCGATTGGTGCGTAAGATATGCCCCAACTGCAAGAGCGAACATGAGCCGCCCGCCAGTATAAGAAAGGCGATCGAGAATTTAGGCGTTGAAGTTGGGAAATTTTACCGGGGCGTAGGCTGCAAAAAATGCCGTAACACCGGCTATGCCGGCCGCATTGCCATACACGAGTTGTTCGTCCCGGACGATGAAATCATCGAGATGATAAACGACCGCACGAGCCTCAAGAAGCTCAGAAGCAAGGCGCTGCAAAAGGATATGGTTCCTCTGCAATTGGATGGCATAGAGAAAATAAAGGCGGGGATTGTTCCTATCGAGGAAGTGTTAAGGACGGCCCAAATTACGGAAAGCGAAGAAGGTCGCTGAGGCCAATTGCCCCCTCTCTTGCAGGGGGCCGGACAGTGGATTCCCCCGGCAGGGGAACGCAGGGATATGAGAATTAATATATGAGCACTTTGCCCACAAATACTGCTGTTTCGGTGAACAGCCAGGACAATCAGGGCGAAAAGTCGGGCCCTCCCAGTCCCCGTCTGAAAGGAGGAAGAACGCCTCCGCGAAAGTCAGACCGAAATGCGCAGGATAGGAAAAACGGCGATAAAAACGGCGCTGGGTTGGGCGTGCAAAAGCAAAAAGAGCTTTTGGCGGCATATCCGCAGGCCGCGATATGGAACCTGCGCAATGCAAAAGTCAAACAAACAGACCTGATTCTGTTTACAACGCAGCTCTCGGTCATGCTCGATAGCGGGGTGGCCCTCAGCGACGCCCTTGATGCGATTGCAGAACAGGCTGAATACGGCGCATTCAAGTTCATAATAATGGATGTGGCTGACACCGTAAAGGGCGGTGAATACTTCTCAAGGGCGCTGGCATACTACCCCAGGGTTTTCGATTCGATGTTTATCAGCATGGTCAGGGCGTCGGAAGCATCGGGTCGAACGGTCGAAATGCTCAGAGTGCTCAGCGGTTATTTGAACTTTGAATCTGAGACCAAAAGACGTATTAAGGGTGCGCTTACCTACCCGTTTATAATGGCGTTAATGGCCGTGGCCGCGACCGGGACGCTTATGTTCTTTGTTTTGCCGAGGTTTATGAGAATCTATGAGGCCAGAGGAGTCGCGCTGCCGAAGATTACCCAAATGCTCGTAAGCTTCAGCAGGATGTTGGGTGATTTCCAGTTGATGACGACTGTCTTGACGGCTCTGATGCTGGGCTCAATGGCATTATACTACTGGGCCGGGACGCTGAGCGGCAGACGGGTGATAGACTTCATGAAAATCCACACGCCTGTCCTGAGCACAATGTTCATTGATATGGTGGTGACACGCAGTATGCGGATTATGTCCACGATGGTCAATACGGGCGTAAATCTGCTTGACGCTATAGAGGTGATTCAGGGCTCGTGCGAAAATTACTATTTCCAGCGCCTTTGGATCGGGACCGATGAGAAGATTCGCGACGGCTACCAGTTGTCCGAGTCGATACTGCTTTCGCCCGGCGGCGAATTAATTGCGCCGGGCGTCATCCAGATGCTTCGAGCGGGTGAAAGAAGCGGCAAACTCGGTGAAGTCAGCGATAAGATATCGGTCTTTTACGAGAAAAAGCTCGAGGCCTCAATCCGAAGCGCTATGACCGCCATAGAGCCGCTGATGATAACGATTATGGGTGCTATTATTGGAACCATCGCTATCGCACTGCTGCTTCCGGTATTCAGGATATCAACCGTAATTGGGCGTTGAGCCCCATCCTGCCTGTCAGGGACCGCTTGCTCCCCGCGAAGAAGGGCGCCACTGTTGCTTGGATTGACAATACTCGCAGCCGTTTTGCGCCAAAATAACGGTCATTTTATATGGGTACGACTGCTTTCGGCTCTTGTATTGCTGCATGCGACATTTTCGCTTTTTTTATCATTTCTTTGCCACAAAAAGACTTGCAGTTGTAAAAACGGTCAAGTATAATCTTGGTTTTGCAGTGTTCTGCGAGTGCTAATAGAACCCGGACCGGCTGTTGCGACCTTTGTCGCACGAGTTGGCGAATGGGGGAAATCGGCAGGCCATCGAGTGCTGAAAGGCCGAAAGAAGCTGTATGGCTTTTGACCGTCAGGGCTAACCAGCAGCGGATTGGCCGTAAATATTCAGGAAAGGATTAGTTCAGAAAATGCTAAAGAAGCAGGAAAAAGATAGAATTATCGGCGATTTCGAAACGCACGAGGGAGATACCGGTTCGCCCGAGGTGCAAATTGCACTGTTGACCGAAAAGATTAACGAACTTACCGAACATCTCAAGATTCATCGCAAAGACCATTCATCCAGGCGAGGCTTGCTGAAAATGGTCGGGACCAGATCGGCGCTGCTGAAATACATAAACAAAAAAGACGTTAAGCGATATCGAGAAATTATATCCCAGCTCGGCTTAAGAAAGTAAATTCACTTCCGGTTTTCGATTTCTGACTTTCGATTTTTTCGAGCGTCATTTGACAATCGGCAATCGGCAATTTGATGAGGCAGGTATATGTTTGATGTACACAGAGTAGAAAGGGAAATCGGGGGCAGGATTCTATCCATCGAGACCGGCAGAATTGGCAAGCAGGCGGACGGCGCGGTCGTAGTTCAATACGGCGAGACGGTTGTGCTCGTAGCCGCGGTTACAGCGCCTCCGCGAAGCGAGGATATTGACTTTTTCCCGCTGAGCGTTGAGTATCGCGAGAAGCACAGTGCCGCCGGCAAATTCCCGGGCGGCTTTATTAAGCGGGAGGGAAGGCCGAGCACCAAGGAAATCCTGACCGCAAGGATGATTGACAGGCCTATTCGCCCCCTGTTCCCGGAGGGCTATTTTCAGGAAGTGCAAATTGTGGCCGATGTTCTGAGCGCAGACCGTGAAAATGACCCTGATATTCTTGCTATGGTGGGCGCCAGCGCAGCCCTTACCATAAGCAGGATTCCGTTCATGGGGCCTACCGGAGCGTGCAGATTGGGCAGAGTGGACGGTCAATTCGTGGTCAATCCCACACGTAAGCAGATTGAAGCCGGCGACCTGAACATGCTTCTTGGGGGGCGGAAGGAAGCCATTAATATGATAGAGGTCGGCGCCACAGAGCTGTCGGAGCAAGTCATCGCTGAAGCTGTGACCACCGCGCATAAGACCGTGGGACAGATCTGCGAAATGATTGAGGAGCTTCGTACAAGAGTGGGTGTCGAGAAGGAAATTCCCCTTGTGGAAATTGACCAGGAGCTCTACTCGCAGATTTATTCGAAGACGGCGGACAAGCTGTATGAGCTCAAGCAAATACATGACAAACAACAACGTAATGCCGCTGTAAAAGAGTTGTTCGAACAGGTCAATACGGAATATTGTGCTGCTGAAGACGTTGCCCAAACGGATATTGCGGTCGCTTCACAGGACAAAACAGGCCTCAAATGTGACAAAGCTATGCTGAGGCGCATCCTTGAGAAGGTTGAAGGGCAGGTTGTCCGCAAATTGCTCCTGGAGAGCAAGAGGGCCGACGGCCGCGGCTACGATGATATCCGTCCGATCTCGTGTGAGGTCGGTTTTTTGCCCAGAACGCATGGCTCAGCGTTGTTTACGCGGGGCGAGACCCAATCGCTGGTCACTGTAACTCTCGGTACTATCAGGGATGCCCAGATTATAGACGGTCTATTGGACGAGTATACTCAAAATTTTACCCTTCATTACAATTTTCCGCCTTTTTCTGTCGGCGAGGTGCGGCCGGTACGCGGCCCGGGTCGAAGAGAAATCGGCCATGGGGCGCTTGCCGAACGTGCCCTTGAAGCGGTTAGGCCCCCGGAGGATGAGTTCGCCTATACCGTCCGCGTAATTTCGGACATTACCGAGTCCAACGGCTCCAGCTCGATGGCGTCGGTTTGCGGCGGGTCATTGGCACTCATGGATGCGGGCGTTC
>DATKVV010000089.1:0-82103 GCA_035529895.1 Sedimentisphaerales bacterium | reverse complement strand
GGAATCTGTGGTTATTGCCGTCATATTCGAGACGAGCCCCGCCGAGCCGCATGCCGATGTTGCCGATATGGCACAGCACGGCCGAGGCAAAGCCTTCATCGATAGGCGCCAGGAGCTTCGAGGGGTCGTTGGCCTTGATGCACTCGATGAAGTTGCCGCGGATGCCGCCGCTCTTGGCTTGCCCTTCAATCTTCTTCTCTTGGCCGTCGATTATGACATGGCAGCCCCTGCGGCCTATTTCCATCTTGCCCTCCGTGCCGTAGAAGATAACGCCGTTGTCATGGCCTTCCAGCTTGTAAGGAGTCCACAGCCGCATCTCAAATATCAGATGGCAGCCGTCATACTCGAACACGGCCGTCTGCGTGTCCGGCGTCTGGTGGTCGTCGTCATACCAGAGCTGGCCGCCCGAGACCAATGCCGCCTTGGGATACTTCTGGCCGACGCCCCAGCGTGCGACATCCACCTGGTGGATGCCGTCGTTGCCCATGTCACCGGTGCCGTAGTCCCAGAACCAGTGCCAATTGTAGTGCCAGCGGTTCTTAGTGAAACCGTGTACAGGCGCCGGTCCGAGCCACAAGTCATAATTCACTCCTGCCGGCGGGTCCGTTACGGGCGTCCGGCCGATCTTGCCGCGGCGCTGATGGTTTATCGCCTTGGCCAGATGCATTTCGCCGATGATGCCTTCCTCGCGCATCTGTCTGATGCCTTCGATGGCGTCGTCGTTGCCCCGGTACTGAGTGCCGTGCTGGACGCACAGGCCGAATTTCTTGGCGGCCTTGACCAGCAAACTGCCTTCATAGATGTTGTGGCAGCAGGGCTTTTCCACATAGACGTGCTTGCCCGCCACCAGCGCCGCCAGCGCGACCGGCGTGTGCCAGTGGTCCGGGGTCGCGATGCTCACGGCGTCGATGCTCTTATCGTCCATGATGCGACGATAATCCTCGACCGGCTTGCTGTTGGTTTCCTGGGCCACCTTATTGCGATGTTCCGGGTCAACATCGCAGACCGCTACCAGCTCTGTCTCCTTCATCTTGGCCCAGCCGCCGGCATGGCCGCTGCCCTGACCGCCGACGCCGATTACGGCGATGCGAACACGTTCGCTCGGCGCCGCAAGGCCCCTCCCGGCCCCGGCCAAAATCACGGATGGAACCGCAATACCGGCAGCCGTCCTTTTGATAAAATCTCTTCGTGATAACTCGCTCATAATAATCTCCTCACATTAAGTTAATGTTGATACTTTTGCACAATACTCTCATGACAACCAACACACTATTTTATCGCTGAACTTTCCTGTACAGGAACTTTGGCCGTCCACGAGTCTGTTTTCCTGAAGTCCTCGCCTTCAAGTCCCTGCCAGGTATCAAATTTCACTCGTCCGTCCTCGTAAACCGTTATATCTACGAAGGTTTGGCGCTTGTCCCCATGGCTCACTCGCCCGGCGTTGCCGGCATCCACTTCCCAGGTGAAGGTATCCCAGTTGCCTTCGACCTGATACCGTGCGTAGGTGTGGGTGTGGGCACACAGACCCACGACGACTTTTCTGTCGTTGAGCAGTTTCATAAAGCGCTTCCACTGGGGAGGCGAGTTGTCCTTGCCTCCTCGCCCGTTGGGGAATGCAGGCTCGTGGTAGATTACAAAAACAACGGGCCTGGTGTTTTTGTTCAAGTCCTCGACCAGCCAGTTGTACTGTATGTCATGAAACTCACCGTCCTTGTCGTACTTGGAGCCATCATAATACATATTAAGCTGAACGAAGTGCGCATTCTTGTAGTCCCACGAATACGTTGTCTCTTCACCGCCCTTGGGACCGGGATTCACCTTGCCCATCAAATGGTCACGGTAGTACTGCCTGAGCCAGGAAAGATCAATGGCGCCGCCTTTAAGCTCATGATTACCCAGTCCCGGATACCACTTCACATCGGCTCCGAATTCGGCCTTCAGGGCGTGGTAAAAATCAAACGCCATTGTGCTGCGGTCATCCTCGAAATAGTCGCCTGCGGTGACATGAAATGCTCCTTCCCCGCCAACTCTTGCAGTCATTTGCTTGAGTGTGTGCCGCCACTTGGACAGGCCCGCGCGCGGGTCGCCCGTCAGAGTGAACCTGAATGATGATGGCTCCGCTGCCCGGCCTGATGCGGCCCACAAGCAAAAGGCTGCAAAGCAGTAAATTACGATAGTCCTGACTTTTCTCATTTGCCGGTCCTTTCCTGTCATAAACTCTGCAACTCCGATTTCGAGCAGTCAATCGTGATTAGTCACGAATTTTTCCCTCAGAAAACACTTTCTTGCTGCTCACTTTTCCAGAGCGGTCCCAAGCCGTTGCCAGCCCGTCACACTCGAAGTTTTTCCACGTGGATTCGCTCTTCTTTTGACCATCTCCCCAATACTGTGTCCAGACACTGCTGCCGTCGCTGCGATGGTTCCATTGCCATTCTATACTGCCGTCGGGTCTCCGGTATGTTTCCAGGCCGGTCTTTTGTCCGAGTATGTAAGTAACTTCCCATTGTTTCTTGCCGTTGCTGTAATACGAGGTTTGAGTGCCGTGCATAAGGTAGCGTCCGTCGTTGCCGATTCCCGCGAACCCTCTGACTTTGATTTTGTCGCCGGCGTACCTTTCCTGATATTGCTCAACATTCGCAATTTCGGTCGCCGAAGATTTCATTGGTTCGGTATCGTTTCTTCCGTCGCCGGTCCGGTCGAGAATCCACGCTTCATTCATCGCGAAATGAAGACACGGACGGTTCATAGATGTAATCAGATGAATAACGCCGTTAATCCCTTGCCTAGCGACCGAATAGCCGATTGTGTCGGCCCCGGCGTGCGCTTGCGGATTTTCGTGCTGCTGTGTACCCATGAGCTTTTTGATATGCCAGTTGTCGCCGTCGTCGTCCGACAGCGCAACATAGGCTCCCCAGGCTGTGGCGCCCGTCGGCCGGCTTCCGTCGCTGCGCTGAAAATCGCCTGCAAAAAACAGCCGACCACTGGCAAGGCGCTGAACGCACGGCCGCTGGTTGCCTCCAACCGCAGGAAAAACCGTCGCGCTCCTGCCGAGCCAGTTGTGCCCTCCGTCGCATGAAACGACCTTCGGCATATAGCCGTTGACGCTCGTGTCTTTTCCCCCCATGCCGAGGATACAGCCGTTCTTCAACAGGACAAACGTCGTATGCCTTCCCGCAGTTCGCGCCCCGGTATCGTACCAGGTGCGGCCGTTGTCCCTGCTGACCCAAAGCACCGACCGGCTGCCCCGACCGTCCCCGGGAACATAAATGGCCCCATCGTTGTCGCGCAGGGCCGTGTTGATAGGTTGTCTCGAATGCGGGTAGATTCTGCCCTTGAACTGCGGAAACTTTACCTCACTCCACGTCGCCCCGTTGTCCGCCGACGAGGTCCACTGAAATGGATAAGCGCCCTCCAAATCAGGGTTGCCCCAGAAAAGATAAATGACCCCGTTGTCGTTCCATAACAGGGGCGCATGGTCGTTGGCGCCCACAAAGTCGAACGCGTAACTCGGCATATCCCACTGGTCGGCCCCAAACCGAAGCCGCGTCGCCATCAGCGACACTTCCGGCTCGTACTCATGGTATGAAGTGTAGATAACCATCAGCACATCACCGTTGGGACAGACCTCGAGGGCGGGACTGTGATTGTGGCGCCGCAATGCCGGATGCAGGCCGCAACCCGTAATCTCTGCCGGCGAACTGTTGTCCGGCGGCACAGGCAACAGGTAACGCTTCCTGAAATAAGGCTTGTTGGGGTCGGGACCGATAGTTGCCGGCTCACACCCCTGCCTCACACATTCCCTGACAAAGGGCCTCTCACAGGACAGCGGCCTGGTCGCAGGCATCGGCGCCTGGACTACCCGAAAACCAATATTATGAAAGCCCGGATTTCGCGGCGCCGGCGGAACGTTCTTCTCGGCGAGCCGCTGCTGCTCGGCACTGTGCGATAAGGCCTCCGCTGAGACAATCGTCCTGTCATGGCCCGCCCAGCTCCAGTACACTCGCAGATATGACAGCCCCTGATGCTCCGCGTCCTGGTCCTGAAAATAGGACAGTTCCACCGGGTACTTTTTGCCTCTTACCATTGAGACGGTCCCGTGCAACGCCGCCTCTTCGGCGCGGCCGGACAGAACAACCTGGCCGTCCACCACCAGCGTTACACCGGAATCGGCCTCGGCTGTAAATGTCACCTCTGCCGTTACAGGCCCTTCTATGTAGCCCCAATATCTGTCGGACCAGTCATGGGCGAGATTGATGCCGCTCCAGTTTTTGTCAGGCTCATCGAGCCTGACCGCTTCTTCCGGCCGGGTAAAGTCAGGGTTCGCGAATCGAGTCCCTGTCAGACCCCGTCCAAATTGGCCCTGTTTTAGTGTGGGTGTTCCCTCAACCTGTATGGAGGGCATGATACCGAAGCCCGGGGCTATCGCGCACCGGCTGGCGCAGCGCGCATATTTGTCGTTGTCACTCTCCAGACCGCCGCCGCGAACGACCTTTGCCAGGCCGTATTCGGGGCCGACCGGGTCAGTCTGCGCATCGGCGGGATACTCGCCGAACCAGTCAAGGCACCACTCCCTCACGCCGGTGTGCATGTTCTTCAGACCCCAGGCGTTGGCGGTTTCCGGCTGCGGACGACTATCGCCCGGTGAGAATGCAGCGGTACTACCGGCCCTACAGGCGTACTCCCACTCGGCCTCGGTGGGCAGTCTGTAGGGCCGGCCTTCCTTCCGGCTCAGCCATTCACAAAAGGCCGCCGCATCGTACCAGCTCACGCCCGCCGCATAAGGATAAAACTCCTCTGTGCCCTCAAAATCTTTCCTGAATTCCCTGAATTGTTCGACAGTTACTTCGGTGGCCGAAATATAAAAAGGCTGAGAAACAACGACTGTGTGAGCGGGCGTTTCATACCAGTTGGCCTGCTCATCGTCTTCCGCCTCTCCCATCATAAACCTGCCGGCACCGACACGAATCATCTTCATTCCGACAAGGCCGGCGCAGGGGTCGGCTGCATTGAGCGGTCGTATCCACACCACTCCTATCCCCGCCGCCATCAGAAACATCACCGATGATTGATTGAACATTTTATCGTTTCTTGTGACCGGCCTCCTGGCGCCGGATAATTCACAGTCCTGCTGTTTTGACGTCATCGATTAACAGCACGCTGACGGGAACCTTCTCATCGGCGTCTGGAAGGTCTTCCGTGTACAGGCCCGAGGGTCTGGGTTCGCTGTCGACAATTAACGCCCGGACATCCCCCCGATAAGGGCCCGTTCTAAAGACCATTCTTTCTAATGAATCGGCCTTCTCGGCAAAGGCGACGCCCTTTCGGACCCACTCGTGGTTGACCGCCACGTCATAACTCTGCGAATTACAGTCCAGCTTCAGCGTGACCTCGTACCACTTGCCGGTTGTTATCGCCACCGGGTTTATCGTCATCAGTTGGTGGTCCATGTACAGCCAGCGCCTGTCGAGCCTCAGCCTCATCGGCCTTGTCCCTTGTGCATTAACCGCCTCGAACTCCACACACCTTCCCTGCGGCAGCGCCGCGAGCATTATGCGAAACCGGACGGTGACGGCACGACTTGGCGGAAAAGCCCTCTCGGCAATCGCGTGGTCGTACGGCTCTTCGTCGCGCAATTCGAGACATTTGTTGCCGCGGTTTTGAGGGTCTTTCACTATCGATATCGGCGCCCACTTGGGGACATAAAGATTCCACAGCTCGAGGTCCGCCTCGATGACCGTTTTCTCGAAATCCTCGTTAACATGCTCACTTACCGTGCCCGTAATAGGCACACGCAGCCGACTCACCCAGATGTCTTCCTTGTTAACGCTGTACGTGTTCCAAAGGTGCCCGCCGGGCGGGTCGCCGTTGCCCTCCACTATGCCGCGGATGTACTGCGGTCCGAGACTGCGATGAATCCCCTGGTACCGCTGAGGAGGAACCTCTCCGTGCAGACAAAGCATGTTGTCAAATTCATAGCCGTCGTCGCCGCTGATTACAACCAGAGGATACCGGTTTCCCCGCGTAGCCGAGTGGTTATACACCAGAGCGTACCGGCCGTCTTCGGTTCGCTGTCCCCAGACTTTTGCCCCGCAGGTCTTGAGAGTGGCGCTCTTTGAAATGCCGGTCCAGGACTTTCCATTGTCCGCGCTCAGCGCGGACCACTGATTCTTCCACAGCGCCACAACTACACCGTCCGCACGGTGGTAGAAACAAAGCGCCTTGCCCGCCCCCTGAAAGGTGGTCATGTTGGCGTGGAAGGGAAAAGCGTTTTTAACATCGCCGGGGTCGATAACGTAAAAGCCGTCCTTTGCGCGGTCCTCTTCCCACCATTGCAGCGTCATCAGCTTGTCGGCCAAAAGCGCCTCACAGGCTGCGAGGAAGCCCTTATCTTTACTTTCTTTGTAGAACGGGTAGTTCGTGTTGCTCTCGTTGAAGCCGGCGTGCCGGTTGTAGCGAATAAAGTATATCGGCCCGAATGTCCCGTCTGCGTATATTTCCCGCACGACCCGCCCAAGCCCTGTGCCGGCGTTGGGCGACGTGCGGGGATTGGCACAGTAGCTGTAAAACGCCAGCGCAAGCAGCCGGCCGTTCGGCGCCACATAGAAACCCATCCGCTGATGCATTACCGAGGGCGTTCCTGCCGGAATGTGAATGTCCCCTCGTCTTATTTCTGGAAGGGCGTACTCCGGGAATATTACCCGCGGATTGGACCATTGGCGGCCTTCCTGCGAGGTCATAAGCAAAGTGCGCCCCGGAGGATTGTGTTCCTCAATCAGGTTGCTCAGATAATGCAGGTAAAACTTCCCGTTCCAGTAGGCCAGAAACGGCTGATGGTTGTAAGTCCAGCCGACATCTCCGCCTTCCGAAGGGTGGCTGCGATTGGCCCGAAAAGCCTGATAGAGATGTGCCCCTACGGCGTGCCTCTGAGCGCCGTCGTAGAAGTGCTTGTCCGTCTGCACAGACCCGACGTACTTGACCGGCTCGGCAGCACACTCCTCTATCGCCGGCGGCATCTTCGCCGCGAGCGCGACGGACTTAGAGTACTCCGCACGACCGTGCTCGCCACGTTCCTTGCCTTCGCCGTGTCCTTTCTCGTCATTGTCGTGCCCTTCCTGCTCCGTCGCGTGCCCTTCGTCATGCTCAGAAAACCTGGCACCAAGTATCTTGCCGGCTGAATCAATGGCCAGCTTCAGTTCCATTCCCTCGATACTCATCTCCAGCAGGTGCTCAGTGTTGCCTTGCTTCGTCTTCCGCTTTCCGACCACCCACCATCTCGCCGTGGGGAACGCTGCCTTGAGTTTTGCGTAGACAGGCCCCGGGACCGAGCGCGGGTCGTTGCCTGGGCCGTGGCCACCGTATGCTGCCCACGCCCCAAGAAGAACGAAGATTGCGATGATGCTAAGCGGCCGACCAATTCTGCTATGTCTCTTCATTGGTCTTTCCTCCCTTCAAATAAAAGCTCCTTTTGTCCGTCTTTGCATAACTCCATTTGGGAAATTCGGGTCAATACAACCAAAATTGCCTTCTTACTCATGCCAGCCTATTGTAAACCCCGGCCGGCAAACGGGTCAAGTTTGCATAATCAAAACGCACTTCAATCTATTTAACCTGCTGAATCGTGAACTTTATAGTCTCGGTGGAGCTGCATCGAGCCCACACAATAAGCGAGTGCTTCGTATCCCAATCACCCCAGTCCGTCTCGATTCCCTGACGGAAATCACTGCCGGGCTCAATGCCTTGCCCGTTAATGGTCAGGCCGGCCTTGACCTCTTCGGGCCAGTTTTCAATCACGAAGCAGGGATTAAGAATCGGCGAATCTGCTGAACCCTGCAAAGTCACCTCCAGGCTTTTCGCATCTGCCGAGCGGCGCGATATCCTATAGGCTCGCTCGGTCTTATCATACGAGCCGCCGGTATATCCTACACTGAGGATAGTCGCCCGCGGAGGATTCTCCCATGACCTGGCCAGTGGTATCAGGGCGGTGACATCGTCCTTCGCGGTCATGCCGTTGAGCATGATTCTCGTCAGCGACTTTATTGGGCCGTCAGTTTTCGCGTAATAATCCCACTCAAAGTGCATGAGAGATGAGTGCGAAGGCAGAATTCTCCAAAACTCACGATAGCCGGTATTAGGGTCTCGATCCCATTTGCGCCTCCTCTGTCTGGCGGGCCATCCGGGCCAATCGTCATAATGGTTGAATCTATGTCTTTCGGGCATACTCACTTCGTCTACCCACACACCTCTTGACTCCACTATGGCAAAGGGCATAGTCTTGCCCTTCAGTCTGACGAGCATGATGTTCAGCCCATCTTGCCAATCCTTGGGAAATCCGTTCTTCCACGAGTAGACGCGGCTGTTTCGATTAATGTCAGTCATCGCCACCGCGTCCATGTGAATCACGTCCTCCGGAATGCAGCCGGGATTAACCAGCGGGATGGCCTCGTGCCATTCGTTAAACCTGTCCGGCGCAGACGTATAAAGCGTAGCTTTGCGCAGGCAAACCTCATCCGGATATACCGTGTAATACTCGTCAACCCAGTCCCCCCAGCCCGTCTGGTCAACAAACACATGGTCGTAGTTTCCATCGGTGGGGGCATAACGCCAGTGAACAATTACCCGGGCATCGTGGCTGTGAATTACCCGGGCATGGGAATAACGGCACTCGTGGTCCTGCATGGGCTCGGCGCAGCCGCTGGGAAGACCCGCGTCTCCTGCTCGCCGCTCACAGAATTCGTTGTCGTACCAGTGGTTCTCGTCATTGACCCAGTGCGGAACGTTGCTTGTTCCTCGCCAGAAGATGAATCGGTCCGATGATTGGTCGAACTGAACCACAATGTCGGCATATTCTCCTGCACGCCAGGGCTCGTCCCATTCTTTGAAGTATTTCAAATGCGTGTAATACGCGCCGAATGGTCCGGGGTCGGAAGAACCCTCGGGCAATACCGGAATCCTGTAACTGTAGGCATCCGGTATCGGAGCCCTTGCTATCGGCCCGCTGCCTCCTATCGGCTCAACCGCGACTTTGGTATTCGCGCTGAGTTTCTTGTCAAACCACAGAACAAGGTCGTTTCCGTTCATCTGCGGGGCGCAGCCCTTGCTGTACTCCCTGAATGCCTTGTCATCAATCGCAATTTTCACATCCGCATCTCCCCAGCCCTGCACGACCACAACAGGATTGTTCGCCGTAACCGCAAGTTTGAACTCCAGCTTGCCGGGCGCGCCGTTCTTGCTGCACTTGAAGATATAGCACCCTTTGACCCTATCATAGCCCAGGTCGTGGTAGCTGCCGGCCGACGTGCTGCCAAGTGACAGTACGACAGGTCTCCCCCACGCTTTCGGCAGGGGAATAACACCCTTATCTGTAAACAACATTTTCAGTACGACCGTGTTCGCCGGGTTTTCCCAGTCCTCCAGCGTCTCGGTTCCTTTCCGCACCGCCCGAAAACATACGCCGTCCGGGTATATCGTGAAATACTCTTCCGCCCAGCCGTCCAGCGTCGGATTCTCAAAGTCAGGAATGTACCGCCAGTGGACTATCGCCCGCGCGGGAGAATTTTCTACGATGCGCACATGTGAGTACTGGTTGATTCTGTCGTACATCAGCCCCTGGCCGTCACCTTTACGCGGCAGGACTTCGTCGACGAACCATTTCCTGCCTTTGCTTTCGAAGAAGGGAAGATAGCTCGAACCACGCCAGAAGACAAGCTTGTCGCCCGCATCTCCCAGCCGGACCATCACATCGGGATGCGGTCCGACCTTGGCAAATTCCTCCCACTGCTGCCCGCTGTTGTACCTGTAGTAATACGCGCCTTTGAGCCCGGCGTAGCTCGGCTCACAGATATTGACAGAATGGGTTGTTCTGCCGTTCAGTTTGGCGTTAACTGCGTTGCCGAGTTTCAACTCTATTGTCTCTGTATGCTCTTGGACATCGTCGGCCAGTACCGATACCTTGACGTTCTTTCTCAGTTCGCCCGGTGCGAACCTCAAACTGCCGCCTTCAACAGTGTAGTCCACGCCTTCCGTCGCCGAGCCGTCGCCCACAAGGCAGTCAACCGTAACCGGCTTTTCATAGGCTGCTGTCAGCCTGACCGTCACATCAACCGAGTCGTCCTGCTCTGATACGCCGCTGACCGCACTTTCAAATTCGACTACAGGTCGCGGGTCGATTATCGTGTAGGTGTACTTGTTAATCATTCCCACCCTCGCATCCGGCCCGTTCGCGTTGGAGAGCTTCAAGATTACCGTTTCGTCTTCTTCATCTATATCGTCTTTGACGATGCGCAGTCTGATAATCTTGGTCTTCTCGCCCGGCTGGAACGTCAGTGTACCTGGCTTGAATTGATAGTCGCCTGAGTCAGCCGTACCGCCGGCGATTGAATAATTAACTGAGTAAGTATTTCTTTCATAAGTGGTGACAGTTACAGGTATGATGATCTCCGCATCAGTCTCGATGCCGCTTGAGCCTGTGCTCTCGAAAGTCATCTCGCCGCCCCTGAAAAGCCCGGCAGGACCAAAACGCTCCGGCCGATAATCCGGATTTGTGGTAATCAATATCCTGTCCACACAGGCCCCGTCTTCACGCATCAATATGCTGACCGTGTGCACGCCCGGTTCCGTAATTCTAAATTCTGCTGTATCGTCATCGTCGCTTTCATTCACCCACGTCCAGCGCCCGCGAGGAAACTCAATCTTCCTGGCGAATCCGCGGCCGTCCAAAGCCGCATGGCAGGTGTCACCATCGCCTATACCATAACCACGGACCCAAAGATAGTGCATCCCGGTTTTTACGAAGTTAATTTGGAAATCCAGGCTTGGTCCCTCTCCCATGTCAAGATTGGCATTATCATCCGGGCTGGCCGCCATAAAGCCGTCGCCGGAAAAACCACGCCGGTCATTGGATACTTTCCACGTGTGGCCGGCCCTGTCTGTTATTGAGCTGCACTGTTCGGCCTCGACCGCAATGATGCCATCCGGTCCGCTGTCCTGCTGGAAAACCGCTGAAGCCGGGCCGGGTCTTGCCAAGGCCGGTATCAATGCCGCCAACAAAACAGTTGCCAGTCTCTTTTGCAGCCGGAACTTGTTAAAACACAATATGCGACAGTCCACTGGTCTTCCTTTCTGCCAATCCGGATTAATTTACTGTCAAAAACCCAATTGCAGGCAACTTATCTGACAAGACGTGCAGAAACGCCGATTTTATGCACCGGCGGCTTCTTTCTTGCTCAATCGGGTTAAGGACCGACAATACCCGGCGATTGCAAACACAAATTCGCCCGCCTCGATGCCGCCTCGACCGATATGCCATCCCCACGGTTCACACCGCGCATGGGCTTGGAGCCCGTCAGTTCTTCTGCTCAATTTTCTGGTTGCTTTTGGGCAGTGTGCCGGAGCTGGTTGAAGAGGCCCGCAGCCGAATCAGCAGTCCTCCCTGTCCGCGTTCAGGTGTAATCAGTATTCCGTAGTCTTTGCCCGGCCTGACGCGAAAGTAGAATACGTACTCCTCCTCGCTGAGAATCGGCCGACCCACCGGAAGGTTCACACCTTCGATTCTTTCCCGACTTCCCACCAAACGTATCGTCATTATTATATCCGTGAGCCGGATATAACCTTTGTCCTCTTCTTCTACAGCCTCGGTAATCTTGACATACAGTCCTGTCTGAAGCTCCATCTCTTTCAGTTCGTAAAGCCCGTCGGCACGCTTCTCGAAGTACTGGATGGGCTGCGTTGGTTCAATGCTGATTTCTCCTCCCGAGTGTTCAGCCATTTCAATGACCACAGGCCGATAAATCATCCTTATCAGTTGTTCCGGCAGCTTGACCTTCTCCGGACCCGCCAGCGGTAACTCCGTCTTGTTCAAAAAGCACCGCCCCTCCTTGAATTCCAGTCTGTCCTTGCCCAGCTTGAACCAGCCCCGACTGAACACTATGACTTTATTCTTCAGCTCCTTCGGAGTCTCATCGGTGGTCCATATCGGCTCGTCAACAAAGGTCTTGCTCGGAAGATTGCCCTCAAGCCTGAATATTTGGCACTGAACCTGAATTTGGTTCTTGGCCTTGGCATAAGAAGCGCAAGCCAGAACAACGAGAATTGTTAATAGGGTCCTTGACAGTCTCATAATCAGATCTCCTCAGGCTGTTTTACTTTAACGGCAAGTTCGCCCGGCATAAACTCCCCTGTAGCCTCGGTAAAATCGAAAACGTTTCGGTCCGACGGCGCCCTGATAATCTGGACTATCACCGCCTTTGCCGGCGGCGCAGGCCTGACCCATGGCGAGATGTACATCCCCGCCAGACCCGCGAATATCGCAAAGACCGCAGCCCACCCAATCGCAATGCGCCGACGGAGAATAAAAACAACACCCGGCCTGTCCCCGAAGATTCTGCTCTTCATCTGCCCGGGTGGTTTTGCCAAAGCTATCGTTTTTAACCGAAATTCGAAATCGTCCATAATTACACCTCCAAATGCTCTTTCAATTTGGCCAGCCCCCGCCGGTACCACGAAGTTATCGTGCCTATCGGGCGCTCGCGCAGGTCCGCTATTTCCTGAAACGTCAAATCCGCGTAAAGATGCTGAATAATCGTTTCACGCTCCTCTTCCGAAAGTTTCAGCAGCGCCTGGGCTACCTGACGCTTGAACTGCCTTTTCTCAGCCGCTTCGCTCGGATTCGCCGACGAATCAAAAATATAATCCTCTACTATGCTGCTCGTTTTCCTTCTCTGTCGCAGCTGGTCTATCGCTGCGTTTCGCACACTGCGAAACATATACGCCTTCAGGTTCCGAGGAGCTTCCGTCAGCCGAAGACCTCGACAAAACGCCTCGTGTATCGCGTCTTCCGCAAGGGTGGGGCACCTCGTTACCGCCAGCGCACAAGTAAACAACTGCGACCCATACTGGTCGTAAATCCTCTCCATTTCCCGTCTCAGCCTTCCCATCTGGTTGTATGTCGACGACCTTGGTGCCTCACCGCAAAGGTCGTCTTCCTCAAAACATTTCCACTATCTATGACGTGCCGAACCTGTTATTTTATGCAGCAATACGTTTTTTGCGGCAAAGAAATTGCCTCGCTATTTCAGCGTCAACAAAAAAATCTGTTTATACGATTTCCTGCCGTTCGGCACGAGCCGGTTATACGCAATTATTTTGCCGTCATGCGACCAGACCGGACATTCCGGCGGCTCCTCCGTACGAGCCGTCATCCGCCTCGCCTTCCCAAAAGAACCTCCCTTTCCCACATGGCAGATATAAATGCTGTTCTCGCACACATAGCAAATCTCATTTCCATTTGGATTCCATCGCACCGTGCTTTGTATCGGCCGGCTATGACGGGTTACCTGCACCGGCTCCCCGCCCAGCGGCGATACGAAGAACACCTGTGTGATGCCATTATCATCTTTGGCGAGGTAACTGATGCGGCTCCCATCCGGCGACGACCGAACCCAGTGCCTCGGCTCGGCAGCAACTCCGGGATGCTTTCTTGCTTCGGTGTAAGTCAGCCGGCGCTGAACCGCACCCTTCGGCGGCGCCGGTATAGTTGTCTGCGTCCCCTCCAGAGGCCCCTCCGCGCCCGCAATATCTATCCTGTCGGGAATATCCACCACGAATACTTCCGTAAGTTCCCGTCCCTGCCTGTCGCGCACATTTCCGAGAAACGCCCTCGCTCGCTGCCGGCTGCCGTCCGGCTTGCGATAGCCCTTCGTCCCGACCCATGCGTCACTGAACGCCCGGCTTATTTCATCCGAACCCGGCTTCGGGTGGGGGACCACCTTGACCACCACCGCCGAAAACCATATCCCGTCGTTGTTCTCGCCTTCCGCGTCATAATCAACCTTGACCGGCCGAAGGTCGGTGGCCGCCCCCACTGTCCGCAGATTCACAGGTTCGCCCGTCCGCTCTTCTATCTCGGCCATAATGGCGTCGTTGTATGTAAAGCCTATCCATTTTCCGTCCGCGCTCCATTCATGCCTGTGCGTCCCCCCTCGCAGCGCCCCCGGCGTAAAAGGCGGCGTCACATCGCGCGCATCCAGAAAAATGCGCCTGCCCGGCTGCGATTCGTCAACCAATACCCCGGTACGCCGCCAGTACCAGTACGGCCGTTTGGCGTCGCAGCTTAAAAGACCGTGCATGCAAACCACTTTATTCCCCGTCGGATGATAGCTCGCCGCCCCCACACCAGGGCCGTATTCCGTCTGATTCTCCGTCTCGTACACCACCACGATTTCGCCCGTATCGACGTTGACCTTCTCGATGTTCGAGTTGGCCCCTATCTCCCGCACGGGCGGCCCCGCCACCGCCTTGCGCGTATCGTAAACCAGCCATCGGTCGTCAGGCGAAAAATTGTCGTTGTTATCGAGGTAGTGATTCCGCGGGTCCGACGTTAGTTGAATCTCCCTTGCGTGCCCCCGTTCTTGCCCCTGCAAACAATACCGGCCCCCCGCGGCCAACGCCATCGCCAATACCAAAAGTGTCCGGGCCACCTTCGCTTTCACGAAAACCTCCTTAAAAAAGCGTAAGTTCTCAATCCATCCGCCATTATAAGCATCCTTTCTCCATGCCCGAACGAAATTCCGCCGGCAACGCCTCAGCCCGTTATCTTTCTGCCCCCCCGTTTTGCCCCCCCGGCACAGAAAATTGTGCGAAAATATTGAAAATTTGCCAAAAAAACCGTTGCAAATCCGACCCGCCTTGGCACATAACCCAATCACGGCGGTCGTGGATAGGGCGGCGCTCTCAAAAAAAGGAGGGAGCTGCTCATAATTTTTTGTTGACAATCAGGTCCAGTTCCTGTAATCTGGATTCCACGGGAAGTACGAAACAAATGGTGGGGCGAGAGAGAAGCCACACTCACCCCCCGGATTTAGTCTGCAAGAGGCGGTTTTTGTGACCTGACTTGTAAAGAAAGGAGGGCGCAGAATGGCCAACAGAACAAAGCTCGGCGCGGGGCTTGCAGCGTTAGTCCTTCTATCGTCGGCAATTGCGGGCGCCGCGGCCGGGCGAACCATCACCGTGGATGACGACGGCCCGGCGGATTACAACAACATTCAGGCGGCAATCAACGCTGCCGGCAACGGCGATACTGTTGTCGTCTTACCCGGCGTCTATACCGGCCCCGGCAACCGCGACATCGACTTCCTCGGCAAGGCCATTACCGTCCAAAGCATTGACCCAAGAAACCCGCAAGTGGTTGCCGCCACTATCGTCGATTGCAACGCCTCCTATTCTGACCGCCACCGCGGTTTTTACTTCCACAACCAGGAGGGCCCAGATTCTGTCCTGAACGGTCTGACTGTAACCGGGGATTTACAACTAACAGCGGCGGCGGCATAAAGTGCTATCGCAGCGGCCCTACCCTGCTTAATTGCGTGCTCAGCCAAAACTTGGGCATACCGTGGGGTGGTGGGATGTGGAACCGAGAAAGCAGCCCTACCCTGGCCAACTGCACCTTCAGGGCCAACGTAGGAGGCGGCGGTGGCGTGTACAACACGCAGAGCACGTTCAGAGCAGACAACTGCAGCTTTTTTGATAACGCCGACAGCGGCATGTGGAACGACCAAAGCAATGTGAGCCTCAGAAACTGTATATTTAGGAGCAACGCCTTCGCCATGTTTTATGGGTGCGGCGGGGGCATCTGGAGCAGGACCACCGAGTTAAACCTGATGAACTGCGTCTTCGCAGATAACTGGGCGGACTGGCACGGAGGCGCCCTGTCCATGTATGGCTGCGATGCTAATATACTGAACTGCACTTTTATTGGCAACCAAGCGCCGCAGGGAAGCGCGATTGAGTGCCTAGATGGCGGCAGCGACGTTCAGGTAACAAATTGTATACTATGGGACGACGGTAACGAGGCATGTAAAAGCGATGACTCGGTAGTCTGTATTTCTTACAGCGATGTTCGTGGCGGCTGGCCGGGCGAGGGAAACATTGACGCCGACCCGTGCTTTGCGCTGCCGGGCGATTTTCACCTGCTGGCTGGTTCTGCGTCTATTGACGCCGGGACGAACACGCCTGCCGGCGGGCTTCCTCCGACAGATATCCACGGTAGTCCGCGGTGCGTGGATGGCGACGGCGACGGAAGCGCAGTAGTAGACATGGGTGCCCAGGAGTACGACCCCGCCGGCCCCATAATTGTTGTTTCGCCGCACGACTTTTCTTATACCAAAGGCTACCCCCCTTCGACGCAGACGCTGCAAATAAGAAATGCCGGCGGGGGCACGCTGAGTTGGTACGTCGTCGGGGAGTGCCAGTGGCTTGAGGTCTGGCCGCAGCAAGGTGTCTCGAGCGGGCAGATAGATGAAGTCCAACTTAGAGTGGACCCCAACTATGATGTGGTCGGGCATCACAACTGCGCCTTGAGAGTCGTGGCTGACAGCGCACTCAACAGCCCTGTAACGATTGGGATTTCTTTGTATGTGCCCAAGACTATTCACGTACCCTCCGAGTATGCAACAATACAGGCGGCCATAGATGCCGCTCAGGATTTCGAGACAGTTATGATAGCACCGGGAACATATACAGGCGACGGCAATCGCGACCTTGACTTCAAAGGCAAGCGTATTACCGTGCGCAGCATTGACCCGACCGACCCGAACATTGTCGCCGCAACCATCATTGACTGCAACGGCAGTTGGCAAGACCCTCATCGGGGGTTCTATTTTCACAGTGAAGAGGACGCCAACTCTGTCATAGATAGTCTGACCGTTACGAATGGTTTTGCTCCATTCGCCGGCGGCGCCGGGATATACTGCCGGGCCGGCGGCTTTCCCGTGCCCAACCCGGGACCGGGTCCGACCATCAGAAACTGCATTATTACCGGCAACAAAACATTTGGCGACGGTGGCGGTATCTTCGGCAGCAGCGGGCCGATAGTCAACTGCACCGTCACAGGCAACATGGCGGTGTGGGGTGCCGGTCTGGCCTACTGCTCGGGGCCAATCTCCAACTGCGTCATCAGCGGCAACAAAGGAAGTGGATTGAGTGGATGCTCAGGCCCAATTACAAACTGCATAATCAGGCGCAACATAGGAGGCGGCTTATCAATGTGTAGCGGGCCCATTGCCAACTGCACCGTCAGCGGGAACAAGGGCTACGGCCTGGCTTACTCGTGGGGCGGCTCCGCGACATCAATCACCAACTCCATATTCTGGGACAACAAAACGGACTCCGCAGCGCAAATAGGGTCTCTAAAGAATCTTTCCGTAAGCTACTGTGATATCCAGGGTGGCCAGGAAGGTATCACGCTTGCGTCTGACTCGACGCTGATTTGGGGCCCCGGCAACATCGACGACGACCCGCTGGTTACACCTGACGGCCATCTGCAGATAGACTCGCCCTGCATCAATTTGGGCGACCCGAACGGAGACTACAGCGGCCAGAGAGATGTCGACGGCGAGCCGAGAGTGGCCGGGGGCAGGGTGGATATCGGCGCCGACGAGTACATCGATATGGATTCTGACGGCCTGCCCGACTGGTGGGAGAGGAAGTATTTCGGTGAGCCAAACGGCGCTGACCCGAATGCAAACCCCGATGGGGACGAATACACAAACCTGGAAGAGTACAAGATTTCGAGCAACCCGGTTTGGTCAGAAATATATTATGTCGACTGCAACCGACCCGACGACAGCGGTGACGGTCTGTCGTGGGAGACCGCAAAGCGGACCATACAAGCGGCAATCGACCAAGCGTCCGACAGCGACCGGGTGGTAGTCGCAGAGGGCGTCTATACCGGCAAGGGCAACCGCGACCTTGATTATGGCGGAAAATTCATTACCGTACGGTCGAAAGACCCAACCGACCCCAACACGGTCGCCTGCACCATTATCGATTGCAACGGCAGTAAATCCGAATACCACCGCGGATTCAAATTTGTGAATCTCGAAGGGCGATACTCTGTCGTCGCGGGCTTGACAATCACCAACGGATACAGCGACCACGGGGCGGCAGCCCTCTGTCTCTGGAGCAGCCCTACAATCAAAAGGTGCAACATTACCGGCAACATTGCCGAATACACGGGCGGGGCCATCGACTGCAACGGCTGCGATCCGATGATTAGCGACTGCAATATAAGCGGCAACAGTTCAGGCGCGGCTGGCGGGGGCATCTGCTGCTGCAACAACAGCAGCGCCGCCATTACACATTGTTCCATCAGCGGCAACTCGTCGACCAAGTATGGAGGGGCCATTTACTGCCCCAACAGCACTCCGACAATTCATAATTGTGCAATCACGTATAACCAGTCAGGCTGGTACGGCGGTGCGATTTGCGGCAGCTGGTCCGGCTATAGCTGGCCGCATATCAGTAACTGTACCATCACGGCCAATTCAGCACAGTGGGGCGGAGGGGCCGGGGCCTTCCACGACGGCGAACTCAGCAACTGCATAATCAGCGGTAACACCGCGCCCGACTGCGGAGACTTTTATGACTGCGACGTCGGGCTGACCAACTGTACGATTGTGGGAAATACGTTCCGCTCACTGCGCAAATGCCAAGCCGAGCTGACCAATTGTATTGCCTGGGACAACAGGCCTTTTTTGGGTGCCCATCTGAGATACTACTGTTGCTTGCAAGGCGGCAATACCGACAACGGTTGTATTAACTGCGACCCGTGTTTTGTTGTGCCGGGCTACTGGGACCTCAATGGAACACCTTACGACCCCTGGGATGATTTCTGGGTGGACGGCGATTATCATTTGCTGCCCGGTTCGCCGTGTGTTGACGCGGGCGACCCCAACTTTCCTGAAGGGCCTGACCAGACCGATATTGATGGACAGCCGCGGATATTGGGCGGCCGGGTTGACATAGGCGCCGACGAGTATCTTACGATGATAAGAGTGGAAATGAAGTTTACGCCGCAGACGCTGAATCCCACCAGCCATGGCCGGTGGCTCAAGGCGCATTTTGTCCTGCCGGAAGAATTCACAATTGACGATGTGGACGCTGGCAGCCCGGCGAAAATCACCGAGCCGTTTGAGCCTGATATTGAGTCAGAATATATGAAGGTCTTTGTCAATCAAGCCGGCCTGGTTGCAGTTGAGGCGGCCTTTGCCCGGGCCGAGTTCTGTGCCGGGGGCATAGACGGGAACGATGTCGAAGTAACCGTTACGGGCTCACTGACCACCGGCCAGCTCTTCTACGGCACCGATACGATTAGCATTGCCAGCAGCTATTTGAAGTACCTGGCCGACCTGGCCTCTTACTGGCTGCGAGGCGACTGCGACAAGCCCGACTGGTGCGGGGGACTCGACCTCGACCGCAACTCGGTCGTCAATTTCGTTGATTTCGCCCTGTCTGACGGCTGCTGCATCGAAATATCCGTCAAATAAGGACTATCGGGCCTGAGAGCACAACGCCGCAGCGAGAATATTTTTCTGGCCTCCGACCCGCCAAAATGCTATAATCATACCAGTCGTAATCAATAGTTTGTGGGTTGTAGTAAAGGGGAGGGCTGGTAGAACGAACAGCATAATCCTTCTGAGTCTTATGATTTTCGCCGCGGCTGCATCAGCGCCGGCGGCAGCAGAACCCCCTTCGGACCGGTGCGTGCCAAACGAGATAATTGTAAAATTCCGCGCCGCCGTCGCGGACGCCGTCCAGGAGCAACTGCAGGCAGATAGCTCCGCCAAGGCGTTGAGACTCTCGCCTGACCTCGACCGCCTCAACGCAAGGTACAGAGCGGGCCGGATGGAGCCTCTCTGCAAAAACTTTCGAGACAGACGCCGGCAGATGAAAGCGTTGGGGACAAAAAATCCCGCGACCCTCAGCAAAAAAGAGCAGCAGATTCTCAGAAGACTGATGCGCGCCCCCAAAAGCGCGAAGGTTCCGGACCTTTCCGGCCTGTACAAAATTCAACTCGACCTCCAGAGCGGCCAATCGCTTCAGCAGGTTATCGACGCCTATCAGAACTGTCCCGGCGTCGAGTACGCCGAACTTAATTACATTGTTTCCATAGATAGAATCCCGGACGACCCTCTGTACCCCAATCAATGGTCCCTGTACAACATCGCCGCGCCGGGCGCCTGGGATATACACACCGGAACTTCCAACGTAGTGGTCGCTGTTCTCGATACAGGCGCAGACTACAACCACCGGGACCTCAAAAACAACGTGTGGGTCAACGAAGCGGAGTTGAATGGAACCGCCGGCTTCGACGACGACGGAAACGGCTACGTCGATGATGTCTACGGCTACGACTTCATTAACCACGACCCCGACCCTAAGGACGACCATGGCCACGGGACCCATTGTTCGGGCATTATCGCCGCCGAGGGCAATAACGGCCTTGACATAGCCGGCGTCTGTTGGGACGCACGCGTAATGGCCCTCAAGTTCCTCGGCTCCGACGGGCACGGTGATATAGCCGATGCGGTGGGGGCCGTTTACTACGCCGTCGATAATGGAGCCGATGTCTTGTCTAACAGTTGGTCGGGCTTCAGCTTCTATGCCAATGCCCTCGAAGATGCCTTTGATTATGCTCGCAGTCAGGGCGCGATTTCCGTCGCCGCCGCCGGCAACCAGGCTTCCGACCAGATCTTGTACCCCGCCTATTTCCAAAGCGTCATTTCGGTTGCCGCAACCGATGCCAGCAACCAAAGGGCTTTCTTTTCCAACTATGGCGAGCAGGTTGAAATTGCCGCCCCGGGCGTCGATGTCTTGTCGCTGCGCGCAAGCGGCACATCCATGGGGACGCCCTACGATTCGTATACCACAATCGCTTCGGGTACGTCTATGGCCTGCCCGCACGTCTCCGGCGCCTTTGCCCTGATTTTTTCCCTCTATCCGGCTATAGACGCCGACCTGGCCATAGATATCATTATGCAGACGACCGACCAGATTGCACCCGATATCTGTAACTGGGGACGCCTGAATCTCGATAACGCTATCGCCATTGTAGCCCACTTTTACGCCGGAACTATCCGTCTGGACAGGGATTTCTATACATGCTCCGATACCGTGCAGATTCGGCTCAACGACTTGAACCTCGTCGGCCTCGGCGCCTCGGACGTCAACGTAAGCACGACCGCAGGTGATTTAGAGACGGTAACGCTGACCGAGGTGGATCCTCCCTCCGGCGCTTTCTTCGGCACAATTTCAACCGCCCCGGGCGAGCCGATTGTCAAAGACGGCATCCTGCAGGTCTCACACGACCAGCTCATAACCGCGACATATCTCGACGAAGACGACGGCACCGCCAATCCGGCAACCGTCATTGATATAGCGGCTGCCGACTGTCAGCCCCCCGTGATTTCCAATATCCGGGTTGACCCCCGCGGCCCGGAGCCCATCGTTACCCTGGATACCAATGAACCCGCGATGGCCTCGGTACTGTGCGGATTGGCCTGTGGCGGACCGTATACTCTGGTAAGAAGCGATTCCGAGTCGGAAACGCGCCACGCCATTAAACTGACCGGCGTTTTACCCGAAACTGATTATTTCTTCATAATTCGGGCCGTTGACATCGCGGGAAACGAAAGCATCGATGATAATGCCGGCCGATGCTATGCGTTCACCACTACCGGCCCTTCCAATATCTACGTCCCGCACCAGTTTTCCACCTTTCAGGAGGCTATTGACAAGTCATGGGACGGCAGCGTCGTCTGGGTCGCCAACGGTGTTTATACCGGCGAAGGAAACCGGGACATCGACTTCAAAGCAAGGGCAATCACGCTAAGAAGTGAAAACGGCCCCCAAAAATGCGTCATCGACTGCCAGGGTACAACAACCGACCCTCACTACGGCTTCTTCTTCAAAAGGGGCGAATCACAATCGTCCGTCCTGGCTGGATTCACCATCCGCAATGGCTATGACACCACTTTTGCCCGTGGCGGCGCAATCACCTGCCTCGAAAGCAGCCCGACAATCGCCAATTGCATTATAACAGAAAACACCGCTGCCTACGGCGGTGCAATTGCCTGCAAAATGAGCAGCCCCACAATTGTCAACTGTGTTATCAAGAACAACTCAGCAACCTACGGCGGCGCAATCTCCTCTGAGTACAGCAGCCCCACAATCTCCGGTTGCGTTATGACCGGCAACAGGGCCAGAATTGGCGGCGGACTCCATGCCCGAAGGGGAAGCCTCAAAGTCATTAACTCCACCTTCACCGGCAACTTGGCCGCCTCGGTTGGCGCGGTCTACTGTTGGCAGGCCGCCGAGACCATCACAAACTGTATCATGTGGGACAATCTTGCCGCCGGCGCCGCCCAGGTATACTCCAGCACATATCCTTCATACAGTTGTATCCAAAAATGGTCTAAAGGGGGCCAGGGCAACATCAATGCTGACCCTTGTTTCGTTTCCCCCGGTTACTGGCTTGAGGTTAATGAGCCAAATCTCACACCGACAACGGACGGGCCACCTGTCATCTGGGTCGAGGGTGATTATCATCTGTCATCCGACTCACCCTGCATCGACGCTGCCGACCCCAATTATCCCTACCAATCCGACCAGAGGGATATTGATGACGAACCTCGTGTATTCGGCGGCCGCGCCGACATGGGCACCGACGAGTACGTTCCCGTGATTGACCTGCCGATGAAACTTACCCCGCAGGCCCTCAATCCACGCAGCAACGCCAGATGGATAAAGGCCCATTTTCTCCTGCCCGAAGGATTCACGGTCGAGCAGGTAAATGCCGACGTCCCGGCCACACTCAGCCTTCTTGGCATCGAAATTGAGTCGAACTATATAGAAGTCTTTCATAACGACGACAACTTAGTTGCGATGGAGATTGCTTTCGACCGTGCTGCCTTTTGTGGTGCCGCCTCAGCCGAGGGAACCGTCAGGGTTGTGGGCTTATTCACGGACGGCGCCTATTTTCGCGGCACAGATACCGTCAAGATCATCAATAACACCCTCCTCAGGCTGGCTGCTCTGGCCTCTTATTGGCTCCACGCCGGCTGCGGCCCCCCCCATTGGTGCGAAGGCCTCGACCTTGACAGAGATTCTGTGGTCAATTTCGTGGATTTTGCCATGCTCGGTGACTGTTCCGTTGAAATCGTCAAACCGCAAACGCCTTAGGATACAGGGTTACATCGGCAGTCAGCCGCGCCCAATGCGCCTTGCCTTGGCCTTCCTCTGCTTTCTATGCACTAACCTGTGAACTAACATCGAACCTCGAGGTCCTGGCCCATGGCCGACGTCAGGCCCCTTTACCCCCACCCTCCACGCCGACTGTTATGTAAAAATAAGCGAAAAAAAATGTAAAAACAGACATTTTTGTTATCAACATTGACTGCCTCGCTAACGTCTTATTTATATGAGGAGTTGCCCTAATGACAAGCACCTATACCAATCTCGAGGGCGCGGGAAACTCTCCTCCTCTCCTCCGCCTGCGCCCTCGGCTTTTTGTTGAATACGCGCTAATGCTCTGCGTATTGGACTTTTGGCTGACGCTTCAAGTGGTCAAGAACGCCGCCGTGATGCCGGCTGCCTTAACCATGGCCGGGCTATACCGGCTTGGCCGAGTTTGTTACAAGGTTGCTTACCCGCATCTGTGAGAGTTTCGTAAATCATGGAAAGTATCTGTAAGGATTGCGAGCATTTCGAACAGATTAGTCTGAGTACTGACAGATACGGTTTTGGTGACTGTATGGACCCAAAAACATGCCTTGTTGATGCAAATGGAAAGGAAAAAGGTGTTTTCAAGTGGGCTGATGGAACTTGCGATAATTTCAAGCCTAAACAGAACTTACAGTAGAACCGAATGCAGGACCACCTCTCTCTGACCAAGGGAAAACAAAAAAAAACTTGCAAAAAATCCAATTTTTTAATCAACATCTGCCCCTTCAGAAACGGCTTAATTATAGAATGAGTTGTGGTGTCTGGAAAACTCTCCACACCGGGTCCGATGGCGCGGGAGGGAGCTCTGCGCCCCGGCTGTTCCTATTATCGAAATTTGATTGCGATATTCCCGAACCCACACAAAAGCTGTGCCAGTGTAGTTCAAACGTAAAAAACGCGGTATGCAGAAAACATCAGCCGAAAGGAGATCCAGATGCTTAGAGCAAAGGACATTATGACACGACACACAATCACCGTAAAAAAAGACACGCCCATATATGATGCCCTCGAACTCATGGTTAAACACGGTATCTCCGGAATGCCTATCGTTGAGGATGACATGACTCTGGTTGGCATCCTTTCTGAAAAGGACGTTATAAGATTGATTTATGCCAAGAGCGACGACGACGATATGATGGTCTGCGACTTCATGACTGAACCCGCCATGCATTTTGATGAAGATGAAAGTCTGCTCGATGTTTGTGACTTTCTCACCAGAAACATCTTTAGAAGGGTCCCCATCACTTCGAAAGGCAGACTTGTCGGCATTATAAGCATCAGGGATACACTCAAATACATTCTTGAGTTGAAGCAGGAAAGTGCCCGTACCGGCCAGGTCCGGGATGCTCCTTAGCTTTCTTTACCCATTCCGAGCCCGCTCAAGTGTGCTATCGGCGCTTAAACTGGAAAAAAGGTGGCGATGTCAAGACCTCACCGATATGCCGGCAGCACTTGCGCACAGACGCACATAAACCTCTCTCTTACACTGCCCTCCTGTTCTCTTCAAACGGTCCGCAACCTTCAAGAGCCCGGCTTGTCTGCTGTCCTTGAACGCCAAAACCATCGGTGAACTACCATTATGCTAAAAACACTAAATGGAATCGCTGCCTTGCCTCCGTATGAGGTTTGCCCTGTGTGAAAGGTCAAGGACGAATTCCGTCCCCCGAGGAAAGGCAAAAGTTGGAGAAAAGAAACGCTGCTCGATTCCTCTAAATTGCCCCATTATCTCCACATTACCCACTTTAACATACCAAACATCCTTCCAACTACCCCTTTTCGCGCCCAGCAGAAGAATAAAAAAGCCAGATTCCAAAACGACAGAATCTGGCTTCGGAGGAGGGTGATGAAAAGCTAATTAATAACGCCTTGTGACAGTTAACTATCTTGTTTCTGTTCCCCTTCACCTATCTAATCGAAAACCCGGCGAAATTTCTTTAGAAATTTCAGCGAAAGATACGATTTTTTTACCGAGAATCAAGTATTAATTACAAAAACTCTGTTTTTTTTTCGTTTGCCTCTGAAAATCGCCTCACATTCATCTGAAAATCCGTCATAATTTACGCTTGTCAAAGCAGCCTTGTTCTCATATCTTAACCAAAAAACTGTTATTTCTTTTAGTTCTTCAGAAAGACAATTATGGACAACCGAATAACAGCCGCCGATTTGGCCTTGGCCAAACGCCAAAACCACAAGATAGTTGCCGTAAGCTGCTACGACTATACGACGGCAAGATTGGTTTCGCATACGGACATTCAGATGATACTGGTGGGTGATTCCGCCGCCGAGGTTGTGCTGGGTTTTGATTCCACATTGCCGGCGACTATGGATTTTATGGTTGCCATAACCGCTGCGGTCCGACGGGGCGCTCCGAACGTTTGTCTGGTTGCTGATATGCCTTTCCTATCTTATCAGGTCGGCGTGAGTGAGGCCGTCAGGAACGCCGGGCGGTTTGTTACCGAAGCCGGCGCCCAGATTGTCAAAATAGAGGCCGGAGAGGCCCATCTCGACGTCGTCAAGGCCGTCAGCGATGCCGGCATGTCCGTTATGGCCCACATCGGCATAAGGCCCCAGACCATCGGTAAAGTCGGGCGGCTCAGGGCCGAGGGTACCACAGCCGAGATGGCCTTGGAGCTTATAGGGGTTGCCGAACAGATGATACACGCCGGCGCCGATTCGCTGCTGATTGAAGGGGCGGCTGCCGAGGTGGCCGAGATTATCACCAACCGGTCTGCCGTACCGGTAATCGGCTGCGGCTCAGGCCCCGCCTGCGATGGGCAGATACTGATTATGCATGATATCCTCGGCCTCACCCAGAAGCCGGGTCCCAGGTTCGCAAAAAGTTACGGCAATTTGGCTAATGCTGCAATTGAAGCATTCACAAGCTACGCCAGCGACGTACAGACCGGGCAGTTTCCTGACAGCGCACATAGCTACCACATGAAGCCGGGAGAGCTTGAACGACTTGGCAAGTTGCTAAAGGACGCCCTTTAAACAGGGATTCTTGGCGCCTGGAAACGCGGGTCTTCGACACAAATGCCCAATCGCTCAAGCCGAATAGCGGTACAGTAGGGGGCGTCTTTTGGGGCTTGAGCCGCTTCTTAGCTCAAAACCGGTCCTGCGTTTTGGCGAAAGTGCCAGGATTTCCACGCTTGCCCAGGTCTATCGAAAAAGCACGTCAAATGTTGACCAGGAATGAGCAAGAGGTAGAACACTATGAACAGGGACTACATCTTTCTCCGGCAGACTCTTGTTAAATCGGCACAACATTACTAATATCTGCTGGCTATGCGTCTGAAATCTCGGTATTAAGGGAACTTAAAAAACTATGCCGCAGAAGAATCAAGGGTGCCGCGTTTTCGTCAGTGCCGCCGAGCCCAGCGCCGACTCGCATTGTGCGGGGCTTATAACTGCTTTGCAAAAAACATGTTACGGTATCGAATTTGTCGGCGTAGGCGGCCCCAAAATGGCCTCCGCCGGCTGCCATCTGCTCGAAACCACCATCGGCAGAGCTTCAATGATGTATAACGCATTCAGCCATGTCCTCCATTATTACAGGCTGATAAGACGCATAAGGCGTTACCTCAAAAGCAATAAGGTCGATTTGGTTATCGTCTGTGATTCGCCTGCCTTTAACTTCCACGTCGCCAAAGCCGCCAAAAAAGCCGGTATTAAAACCCTTTTCTACGTAGCCCCTCAACTGTGGGCCTGGGCCCCCTGGCGCATCCGAAAGCTGCGAAAATACTGCGGCAAGCTCTGTTGTATCCTGCCTTTCGAGCAGGACTGGTTCGCCGGCAGAGGCGTTGACACTTTCTTTGTGGGTAATCCGCTGCTCGACAACCTGCCTGCCGACTTAGGTATCTACAAAAGGAACTATACCGACTTCAACGCGGAAAAAGCTGCCTTTGCCATTATGCCCGGCTCACGGGCCGCCGAAATAGGTTCCCTCTGGCGTCCGATGCAGCAGATTGCGCTGCGCCTGAAGGACAGGTATCCTGCTGCCGCTTTTGTCACCGTCGCTGTCGACCGGGAGCGAAGAGAAATCCTTGAAGCGGCTCACATAGAAGGCTTCGAGTGTGAATACACTATCGGTTCGGTCAGTGAAACCGCCCGCACCGCCGATTTTGCAATCGTGGCCAGCGGCAGCGCCACTTTGCAGGTGGCGGCAGCAGGCTGCCCGATGGTGATAATGTATCAGTCCAGCAGAATCTTGTGGCATTTGCTCGGCAGATGGCTTGTGAAAGCCAGGTTTCTCTCGTTGGTAAATCTGTTGGCCGGCAGGGAGCTGGTGCCGGAGTTTATGCCCTACTTTACTTCGATTGCCCCAATTGCCGAATGCATCGAGCAGCTTTTAGAGGACAGGGACACTCTGGCCCGAATCAGCGGTGAACTTGTTAACTTGGCACAGCCATTAAGCGGAGCTAAGGCCTCGGAAAAAGTGGCGCAAATCGCGGCCCGAATGTTGGAGTGAACGGCTTTTTACAGACACTATTGCCCGATTGCATGAAAACTCTATAATGCTGCAAGGCGGCGCATGCGGCTGTGATACGCAGGCAAAACAGTAAGCACTAATCAGGGGAGTTTGAGATGATAGTGGTGACGGGCGGAGCGGGGTTTATCGGCTCGGCGCTGATTGCCGGGTTAAACGGCAGGGGGGTCAGTGACATTCTTGTCGTTGACCGGCTGGGCGCCGATGAAAAATGGAAGAACCTGGTTAATCTGTCATTCGCCGATTATGTGGAGAAGGACGATTTCCTCGAAATGGTTCTGTCGCGCAAGGTCCCTTCCGCGGTGAAGGCCGTTCTGCACATGGGCGCCTGCACAGACACGACCGAGACCAACGCCTCATATCTGATAAAAAACAACTACGAATACACCAAGCTATTGGCCCAATGGGCAGCCGACGCCAATATTCGCTTTATTTACGCTTCGAGCGCTGCCACCTATGGGGACGGCTCGCTCGGCTTTAGCGACGATGAAAAGGAAATAGTGAAGCTCAGGCCGCTAAATATGTACGGCTATTCCAAGCAGCTTTTCGACCTCTGGGCTCGCCGAACCGGTCTGCTGAAAAAGACGGTCGGCCTGAAGTATTTCAACGTCTTCGGGCCGAACGAGTACCACAAGGGCGAAATGCGAAGCTTCGTTCTAAAGGCCTTCGAGCAGATAAAGGCAAGAGGCTGGGTGGGCCTGTTCAAATCGCACAACCCGCAATACGCCGACGGCGAGTATGTGCGCGATTTTATCTATATCAAAGATGCCGTGGATATGACTCTCTTCTTTCTGGACAATCCGAAGTTGGTTGGGCTTTACAACATAGGCACCGGCAAGGCACGCACCTGGAACGACCTCGTAAAGGCCGTTTTTGCCGCAATGGGCAAAAAGCCAGGTATCAAATACATCGAGATGCCCGAATCCATCCGCAATCAGTACCAGTACTTCACCCAGGCCGACATCGCCAAGCTCCGCAAAGCCGGCTACAATAAGGAAACAACCCCACTCGAAGACGCGGTAAAGGATTACGTTCAGAATTACTTGTGCAGCAGCAGTTACTTGGGCATCGGGTAAGGCCTCCAGATGGGAATATTCGGCAATATCTTCGGAAGAATTATCGAAAGGATTCTTCCATCTATGAGCCCATTTACATTTCGAGAGAAGTACCTGAGGAAAAGGTGGCTACTTTCAGTGCTGTGATTGGCCGTCCATATCCAGAATATAGGGAGACGCATCCTTAGTTTCGTATCTGAATTTGGGAATAGCCGTGCCGTTTACGCCGTACCATTTTGGGCCCAGCGGTTTTTCGGGGCTGGTTTTTCGAAAGTGGATTGACCTGCCGGTGTTTGTGCTGGCCAATGTCGTCGTCGATATCGAAGTACTGTTTGCAGAAGGCTGGCCTCACCATCGACACTGGCACTGGCATACTTTCCTAGGCGGCGGGCTTGTCGGTATTGTGTGGGCATTGGGCGCATACCCGTTACGCGGCTTTTTCAGCAAGATAATGGCTCTGTTCCGCCTGCCCTACAAGAGCGGCCTTTGGAAAATGCTCTTGTCCGGTGTTCTTGGGGTATGGCTGCACATACTTATCGACAGCATTTACCACTATGACGTTCAGCCCTTCTGGCCGTGGCTTAAACGCAATCCCATATTCGCCTTGCTTGGGCATCCGAGCATTCTCTCAATATGCATCGTTTTGCTGCTGGCCGCGTCGGTATTATACGTATTGATACTGAACAGGCCTCCGCAAAAAGAAAATACAACGCGCTGATAAGGCAAATAGCCGCCGCGCCGGGTAAACTTATGCTATCAGCGCAAAGGCCTCAGTGACGTCCATACCTTGCTTAATACCCAGGTCTTTGGCCTTCGCATTTACCTTTGTTACCTTGCGGTTAGGGAAACGCTCCAGCGTGCCAATGGGGTTGTCGGGCGTGCTCTCGACCAGAGCCGCGGCGACGCCGTAGCGCTCGCACGCATCGACGTCAATTGCAGGACAAGCCAAAAAACCTTTAGTGCCTGTCACCAGCAGAATGTTAAAACCGGCCCACTTGGTCTGCACCCCCTCAACCAGCCCGTTTGGCGTCTGATATGTCTTCGTGTGGACTTCCATTATTGCGCTCCCGGAAAATGTTTTTCCAGACTAAAATCAGGTCGGACGCCGCCGCTTCGGCCCCCCTCAAACCGGCTTGCCAACCTGGGCCTCGATTTCGGAAAGTTTTGCATCGAGCAGTTCCCTGCTCTTGGCCTCGACATTCAGCCGCAGCAGCGGCTCGGTATTGCTCGGCCGGCAGTTAAACCACCAGTCCTTATAGCGGACGGTCACGCCGTCAAGAGAGTCAATCTGGCCGTCATGATATTTCTTCGCAAGCTCATCCATTTTCGCCTGCTTATTATCCACTTTGAAGTTTATCTCGCCGCTGCTGTGATATCTGCGCAGCGGTTTTACCAGCTCGCTGATGGGTACGGTCGCCTCACTGACTATGTTCAGCACGTGCACGAGCGTAATCATGCCCGAATCGGCGTAATAGTTGTCACGATAATAAAAATGGCCCGAGAGTTCTCCGCCGAATACCCCGTGGGAGTCGCGCAGGGCCTTTTTCATGAAAGCGTGCCCCACCCTTTCCCGGCGGGGGGTGCCCCCGTTCTTGATAACCTCTTCCGAAACAACCAGGCTGCTTCGCAAATCATAAACTACCGTCGACCTCGGCTGCTTCTTAAGAAAATAAGGGACCATCAGAGCCGTTATTAAATCACAGCCGATAGTCGCGCCCGTTTCGTCGACCATCATCAGCCTGTCCGCGTCACCGTCGAAGCAAATCCCGAAATCACAATTTCTTTTCGTTACCGCCGCCTTAACCTGAGCCAGATTTTCTTCGATGAGGGGGTTGGGCTCGTGCTTGAATTTTCCGGCGTGCTCGAAGTTAATCGGTATGATTTCTATGGGCAAATCGCCGAAAATAACGGGAACCATTTTGCCCGCCATTCCGTTCGAGGCATCGATGGCAATCTTCAGTTTTCTTATGTTCGGGCGGAGGAATTTAAGGACATGGTTTTTGTATTCCGGCGTCAGGTCGCGGTCTTCGACCGAGCCGGTAACCCTGCCCTTGGTGTGCAGCAGCGACGTTGCGATATGTTGTATTTCTTTCAAGCCCGTATCCACGCCGACCGGCTTGGCGTCCAGCCCCGATACCTTGAAGCCGTTGTACTTGGCCGGGTTATGACTGGCTGTCACCTGCACGCCGCCGCACGTTCCCAAATAGTTAATGGCAAAATACATCTGCGGCGTATCAATCATTCCTATATCGATGACATTTACTCCCGCGGCGTTTATTCCCTTTGTCAGTGCGCGGGCCAGGTCTTCGCTGTGTGTCCTCATATCACGACCCACGCAGATTGACTGCGCGTTGGCCTGGCCCCGCTCGTACCCGCGAAGCAGAGACGGAAGAAATCGCGCCGCCGCATAGCCAATCTTCCACGCATCCTCCTCGTCAATCTGGTCGGGATAGATGCCCCTTATATCGTAGGCCTTGAAGATCGAAGAATCCATTTTTCACACTCCCTGAATCACGCGCAATAAACTCCTGGTTTTTATTGTCCAATTAAAACCCGGCAAACAACGGCTTAGAGGATACTATACACCGTCCCCATCGGTGATGTCAACAACCAATGCCAAGGCAGGGGGGCTTATTTGGCAGCGTAAATCAGATAGAGGCCGCCAAGGATAACGAGCACGCCGCAGACGCTCTTTATTATCGTGGTGGCTTTGGATTTCTCATTCCAGTTCATATAGCGCTGCACAAGCTCCGTGCACGTGCCGGCCAGAACGATAACCGAGCAATGGCCCACCCCGTAAACTATAAGCAGGAGAATTCCGTAGAACAGGTTGGTTGAAGCCAGTTTGAAGGTCACGCCGAGCATCGGCGCCATATAGGCAAAAGTACACGGGCCGAGCGCGATGCCGAAGACCAGGCCAATAACAAAGGCGGCCAGCATCCCTTTGCGTTTCAAACCGACCTGACCCGGCCCCGACCACGGCACAGGGATTACGCCCAGGAGGTGCAGACCCACCACAAAAAAAATTGCCGCGACAAAGTAATTCCCATATCGTCCGACGTCGCCCATCATTCTGCCGGCCAGGGCGGTTACCGCACCGATGGCCGCTATCGTGATGAGTATGCCCGCCGCGAACAAGGTTGATATGTAAAAGGCCCTCCGCGTTGAGATGCGCCCCTGCTGGTCGATAAAGCCGACTATAAGCGGAATGCTCGCCAAGTGACATGGACTCAAAAGTATGCTCAGAATGCCCCATATAAAGGCAGCGCATAAAGCTATCAGAGGCGTACTTTCAACTGCATGGGTTAACGTGGTAAAAAGCTGCTGCATCGTTTACATAATCCCGACATCTTTCAGTTTTTTCTCAACATCGGTCTGTGGAAGGAAGCCGGAGTGACGAAAAACCTCTTTGCCGCCTTTGTCATAGAGAATCTGGGTCGGGATTGAATGGACGGCGTAGCGAGCGGCGAGTATTTGTTCCTTCCTGGCCTCAAGGTACAGAATGTTAATCTTGTCCGCGTACTTTTCTTGCAGAGATTTCAAGACAGGGAGCATTTTATCAGGCCCGCAGCAACTGGCCGCACTGAAGATCACAAGCGTCGGCTTTCCGTTGTCCCTCGCCTTGTTCAAAGGATTATCCCGAGCCAGGACTGCCTGCTCTTTTGTCCAGGAAGCCGAAACGAGAATGCTAATGCGCTGACCAAGAGTGCGCAGATGCTCGTCAATGGCACGCTGCTTCTTTTCCCCGAGCACATACGGGCCTATGCGGTCCTTCACCTTCTCAAGCGGCGTTCCGCAAAACGAAGCCTCGTTTTCTTCGTAAAACCGACTGATGTCATCCTCCGTGACCGTGATTCTTTCGGTCACGCGCGCGATATACTTATTTATTAACTCCTGCTCGCTCTTTGGCGGCGTCTGTTCGCCGGTCTCATTCAAACTCTTTCGGGCGGCTTCAACCAGGAGCTTGCGGGTCGCTTCCTTTTCGAGAACGAAGAAGGCATTCTTCCTCAACTGCTCCTGAAACTGCTTAGGCTGTTTTTCAATGGATTTGCTGACGTCGATTTCGCTCATTTCAACCTCGCCGGCGCGCAGTAATATCCCCTTCGGCAGGTCTGCAAGCTCAGCGAAAGTCAGAACACCGGAGGCCAGATTCGGATATATGGCCGTCACTGTTTGGCCGATGGTGGGCGTCTCCTCCGCCGTGCCCGTGGCGACAAACACCAAAAGCCCCATACATATCACAACAACCGCGATTAAGCTTTTCATCTTATTGCCCCTTTCTCGAGATTTGGACGTAAACGCATCCTGCTTTCCCCTATTACCTTACTTCGGCGCACATTCGCCTATCTTGCACGCTTTTCGTATCTGCTCCTGCGACAGTTTCATTTTGTCGGCCAGCGCCTGCCGGATACTAATAAGCCTGCCGGTCTCGCGAGGGTTTTGTTCCACCCACTTTATCAGGTTGTCCGCATTGACGAAGAAACCCTGGTGAAAACAGCCTGCCGACCCCCATGACCCATCCGGCTTCTTGCGCTGTCCGAACCACGCCACCGCAGTAGCCGGCTCAATCGAGGCGATACTCCCGTTGAAGGTTTTGGCAATTATCGGCTCGCCTGTCAGGCGGTCCCGCTCATGAACCTCAATATCCTTGCCGGTGCGCGCCGCCACGCCCAAAGCGCAATGCGAGCAGCAGCCCCAGGTCTGAATACCATCGGCCAAAACTCTTGCCGCGTCCTGTGGGTAACACGCCCGGTCACAAAATCCGCACCGGCCGGACAGCTCCATTTGAAGCAGCGCGTCCAATGCAACAATGTTGCCTCCGAAGGTATGTTTGGCTTGTTCGGCTGCGGAGGCGTCGTCGAAGGGCCGTATCCAGGGTCGACCGTCTTTCGCATTCCGCCCGCAAAGAAAACCCGCTTTGGTCATCGCAACCGGGTTCCCCGATACCCAGTCGGTAACCATAACCTTGCTCTCGAAATCGGTCTTGTCCTCGGTCAGACACGAATACATAATAAAATAGCAGTGGGGACTGCACAAACGCACATCGCCTTTTTCAGTTTTCACCACAACGAGCGTTTTCGCGTCGATATCTCCGTCGCACATATAACAAACCTTCTCTTTGGGCCGATTGTCCGGCATTGCAGGCTCCAACCGGCTGAAATCCGCCACCGGGCCGGCCAGATTGACGCCCAGCTCCTTCCACTTGGCCAGAATGTCCTCCTTGGAGAAGAACCCTTCGTGCCTGAAACGATCCTTGCCGGCCGCGTCGAAGAATATCTGGGTTGGAATAATCTTGATTCCATACTCTTTTGCGGCATCGGGATTCTGCCAGACATCTATGAAATCCACCCGCAGCCTGCCGGCGTATTCCGTCTTCAATTCTTCGAGAATCGGCGCCATCATCTTGCACGGGATGCATTTTGTCGCCCCCAAATCGACCAGTCGAGGCAGGACCTTTGCCTGCGAGGGCTTGACAGCCGGGGTTTGCCCACGCGGTGCGTGCTCAGGCTCCGCAGCCGGAGAACTGTTTCTGTTTTTCAGAACGAATACCAAAGCTGCCGCGACCACGACCACAACGACTATTATCAATTTGCCAATTTTGCTCATCGGTAAACCACCTTTCTGTCTCCGAATTCGTTCAGCCGATAATCAAGTATCATATCGTAGGCATAATGGGCGGAGGCGCTGACCCCACGAGATTGTCAGCCACCTGCCAGGTAAGCTGCTACCTCACCCTGAACGTACTTGATAAAAGCATCTTTGTTCCCTTTTAATTCCCAGACTTTCTCGAGCTTTTTCCATCGAATCCGTTTGTCATTTTGCATGTCGGTTATCACAAGCGAGCTGATTTGCAGGCTGAAATCCTCCACATACTTTTCGCCGCCCGGCTCGTCAACGTTCACGGCCAGCCATTGCAGGGAACCGTCTTCGAGGGCTTTGTTAAAACCGCTCTCCAGCGCCTCCGCCGAAAGTGCCTCGATGGCCAGACAGGAAGGACACCGGAAAGTTCTGTGAAAATAGTACGCGATAACTGTGTGAGCTTTGTCCTTCTGACCGCCTTGTTCACCAACATTGCCGGCGTCCGTCACCGAATTCGTCCTATGGGCCTCTTTGGTTACGGCGTTCACATTCAACGTCTGCCGAGGCTGCTCAACAGACTGACAGCCGGCGCCAAAAGCCATAAACAAAACCGCCAGAGTTGCAAGAGCACTCGTGTAATTCATATTATCTTGTCCCATGCGAACAGAACAAACCTAAGCCAGCAGTTTCTTTACTTGCTCAATGTTCGGAACTTTACCGACCACCTTCACCTGGCCGTCCACTGCCAGGGCTGGCGTCATCATCACGCCGAATTGCATAATCTGGTTTATATCGCTAACCTTTTGAATCTCGTATTCGATGCCCAAATCCTTGGCGGCCAGCTCCACGTTTTCCGCCAGCTTTTTGCATTTGGGACACCCTGTTCCAAGTATTTGTATCTTTTTCATTCTGAATCCCCGGCATTAGAATTCATCTGTGGAATCTTTCATCCGCTTTGTGATTTCCTTGGCTGGCATTCTGCAGCCAGCCGGTGCGGGATACCTCAAAACAGTCAAATTTAGGATTGTATGGTTTTATGTCCAGCAGAGGGGTCCCATCCAGAATATCTATATCTCTGACATAGATTTTGCTCCGTTCGATTCTTTCAAGTCCGACCGCCGACATGCCGATCGGATTGGGCCTCGCAGGCGCTCGGGTGGCAAATAACCCCCGTTCTTCTGTATCCATATAAGGTGTCACCACAAGACTGTAATCTCGGCAGCGGTCAAACCAGTAGATCAGCCAAATCCGTTCAAACCCACCGAGGTCCTTCAGCCCTTGTGCATATTCATCGAATACCTCAACAAACCCTTCTGTACCTTTGGCAAACACCGGCTGTATGGGGGTCCCTGCCGGCTGCTGAAACGGCGAATGAATGATGCCTATTGGTTTGACTTCCATAATCTCTGCCTCCGGAACTATCCCCAAAATGTACCAAAGAACATCCCGGTCATGGTGGACATCACAACCACCAGCAGGACGAACACAATAAGCTTCCGGTTTCCCATAACCTTGCGAATAACAAGCATGTTGGGCAGCGACAAAGCAGGCCCCGCCAGCAGAAGCGCCAGAACAGGCCCCTTGTGCATGCCGAGCTTCATCAACGCCTGCGTGATGGGAATCTCCGTCAACGTGGCAAAATACCAAAATGCGCCCACCACGCTGGCCGCCAGGTTGCTTCGCAGACTGTTATCGCCAACCCACTGTGCTACCTGCTTTTCGGGCAGCAGCACGCTCACAAAGCCAACGACAAATACCCCGCCGTAAAGCAGCGGCACGAGCAGCTTCGTAAACTGCCACGTATTGCCCATCCACTCGCGAATCTCGACCCGCTCGAACCATCGCCAGGCCATAATGACTACCGCCAGACCCATCAGCCCCGACAGATACCACCGGACGTGATAAACAGCCAGCACCCAGGTCCGCTGCTCCTGCATCCCGGCAATCTCCGGCTTGGTCAGGGTTATCTTGTCACCGACCTTGCCCAGGTGGGTATCCTCCTCTAATTGAAAGCGAATTGCGTCTTTGGTTTCATGAATGACCACCGCCTTGAATTCCCGGCCTTCATTCGTTTTCACGATGACGTTGCCGGGGTTGAACCAGTCGCTGAATACGAGAAACAGAACCATACAGGCCAGAAAAACAGCCGTCTTGCCAATGCCCCGGCGTGGTTTTTCGGGCTCAGGCATCTGAAGCGCAGCCTGGATCTTTGCATTTTCGCTCTTGCGAAAAGCCGCGGCCATAAGCAGGCCGATGACTACCGAAAAGAACACAGCCCCGACCACGCGCCCGACCCCAATGGATAACCCCAGGACACGCGCGCTCAGGAAAATTGCCAGTACGTTAATGGCCGGCCCCGAGTACAGGAAGGCCGTGGCCGGGCCGAGACCCGCGCCGAGCTTGTAGATGCCCGCAAACATAGGCAGCACGCTGCAGGAACAGACCGCCAACACGCAACCGGCGACCGATGCCACGGCGTACGCCAGAACAGGATTCGCCTTCGCGCCGAGATAGCGCATTACCGAGCCTTGCGACAGGAAGGTGATAATGGCCCCCGCGATAAATAACGCGGGCACAACACAGGCCAATGTGTGGTTGCGGGCATACCACTGAAGCAGCCGGAACGACTCCTGAATCGCCTCCTGAATCCTCGGATTACCGAGCGGCAGGGCATAAGCAACAACGAATATGCCCACGAGGGTGGCAAATATCTTGCCTTCCGTCTTCCAGTTCATACAAATTCCCAGACTACAGGGCGCTCAGCAATTCTTCGCTTTCTTTAAGCTGCTGCTTCAAACAGGCCGTGGTACACGAGAAGAAATCGAGAATGCAAGGCGTCTTCAGTTTGTAGATGACCTTCAGGCCTTCCCTGCGGTATTCGAGCACGCCGGCGTTTACCATCACCGAAAGATGCTTGGAGACATTGGACCTCTCCGAGCCAACGTATTCCGCGATATCACAGACGCACTGCTCGCTGTCCTTTAGAAAATCCACAATGGCTATTCGCACAGGATGCGCTATGGCCTTTGCGATTTCGGCCTGCTTTTCGAACAGCAACTGCTTCTTCTTGCTCAACATTGCGCGACTCCAACCGATCTAATATGTGACTATATACTCACATACTCACATAACGTTCTGATGTTGTCAACAATTTTTTGAAATGTTTTGGAAAATTCTTTCTGTGACGATAGGCAGTGTGGATTCCGCTGTCTTAGCCGCCGACTGTTAGAGCGCCGGCTACCGGGCTGTGCCGCAATTATAAACCCGGATTTCCCAGGTAGTGCGTGACAAATGAACCGTGTTTTGATAGTCAGAGCCTATCCAGACTACTCAAGGCAGTTTCAGCCATTCTTTATGGGACAACCCCATGGGTGAAGCACGCACGGACGCTCTGAGGCTCGATTTTGACCGCAAACAGAACTCTCTTTACAGAGCCACAACGGGCAGCTAATTCATCTGCTACTGGCTTGGCAAATTCAGTCAAACCATTTGTTCTTGTTCCTGTGATTATAATTTTTACAAAAAATTTTCACTTGCAAGTCTTCTCTAAATAAAGATTTACGTACCATACCGTATTTTTCGTGCAAAATATAGTTGACATTATGACAGTTATGTATTACTTTATGTATGTTATGCATTGCTTTATGCCATATAAAAATGTCACAAGGAGTCAAAGTGAATCCAAGAATCAAGTTAAAGCTGGCTCGAGTGGAGCACAATCTCACCCAGGCCGAACTCGCGGAAAAAGTGGGCGTCACACGCCAGACCATCGGCCTCATCGAAAACGGCGGGTACAATCCCACCTTGTATCTATGCGTTGCCATCGCCAAGGCGCTCGACAAAACCCTAAACGACCTATTCTGGGAGGAATCCGAACATGAAGGATGAACGCATTGAGACCACCATCAACCATATTGCAAGAAGAGTATTTTTTATCTGGTACGTATTGACCTTGATTTCCCTTAATTACCGGTTGCTGATTCTCAAGCAGCACCCCCGGGATTTCTGGGACTTTATCGCCATCTTTTTCATCGTCTCGCTCTACGGATTCATCGCATTCGCAAGCAAAGGCGTCTTTGACCCCGGTTTCAAGACAAGATGGTTGGCCATCTGCATCGGCGGATGCATCGGTATTTTCACGTTGTTCTTCATCAAGGGCCGAATACATTCCGTCGTCGATGTGGGCGCGTTGCTGATCGGCTTTTTACCCGCGATGGGACTGGTCATTGGAATAGCCTACTTTCTGAATCGGCGCTGGAAGCGAAAAGAAGGAATCGAAGACGAGAAATGAGAAATAACATTCCATTTTTCGCCGCCGTTAATATCGATCCAGAAACAGTCACCGATCTTGCGAGAATAGATAATATCGTACAACTATTTCTCGGAAATCTCTTTATTCGCCCCCGTTGGTATCAGGATAAGCTTTCAGGCGCCTCTACTGACCGTCCGGGCTTTGAGCGTATGCAGGCCGACATATTCTCAATAAACGATACGCACAACTTTTCCCCTGCGAAGGCAAGGGCAGACACGCGATATGACTTCCGTCGGAAATCCCGGCCCCGGCGGCGTCGTCGCCCTGACAGATTCGGCCGGAAATACCGCCGAGCAATACACCTACGATGTCTACGGCGCGGTCCTTATCCGCGATGTCGGCGGCAAGCCCCTGGCCGTAAGCCTGCTCGCAAATCCCTATTTCTTCACCGCAAGAAGATTTGACACCGAAACAAACCTCTATTACTATAGAGCAAGATATTATTCGCCGACGCTCGGAAGATTCCTGCAAACGGACCCGATCGGATATGCTGATGGGGTTAATCTTTATACGTATGTTTATAATAACCCCCTGAATTATATAGACAGCGACGGACGAGCTGTGAATCTCTTGGCGGGCGGAATAGGCGCTGGTGTCGGGGCGGTCGTTGGAGGCGCTTCTTATGCCCTTTTTCACGAAGGCGACTGGAGTTGGAGTAAGTTTCTTGGGGCCACTGCAGGTGGGACCGTTACAGGCGGCCTTGCTGGATTATCGCTGGGTTCAAGCTTGATAGCTGGAGCTGGAATAGCTGGTTCTGTGGCTGTCGGCTCGGGTAGCGCCCTTGCTGGATACACCACTGAAGTTGGGACCTCTCAGGCAATTACCTACGTTGGTGGAGAAGAAGCATGGGGCGAAGCCAAAGAATGGTCATCTTATGAGGCTTTGGGAAGTATGGCAGCTGGTGGGCTAATGGGTGGTGTCCAAGGCAGGATTAACTTCATAAGTCATGTTCGCGGAAGATGGCCAGCGACCTTGGGAACCTCGGTTACAGGAAAACACGCGCAGGCTCTCTTCAAGGATGCGGCCATAAGCGCGGCAAGCGTCATAAGCTTTGAAGCTGGCAAGTTTGCAGGAAGGTCCGCGCAGCCGACGGGTACCTCCGAATGGCATTTGATTGATGAGCCGTGGCTGTCTGGTTATGACGAAATAAAATAGGTCGTTCGTAGCTCAAAAGGGCATGGCCAAATGCAAAAATCCCACAGGAACATATACGTCCTCACCCTACTTGTTCTGCTCACCATTCTGGTACTATGTTGCGTGGTGTTTTATGCCCTTATTCCCAGCGTTTACGGTGGAACTGTGTCTGCAGTTTTGCGCATTGCCCGCCTAACCTCTTTGCTGATATGGGCCGGACTGTTGATAACGATCGCGATCATTTATACTAGGAAAGAGAACAAGATCCGCAACACGCTTTGGCGTAACCGTTCAGCGATTGAATACAAGAATATTTACGCATTAAGACTCATTCTTCTATTTGGGCTTATGGTACTGATCCCTCCAATATTGTATCAAGTAATCCCTACAGCCTTTGGAGGGAATCCTCCTAAATCCGTTTTGCTCATCGGCATATTCTTCTTTTTTACTACTTTGACCCTATTGATAGCGACTATGGTTATGTATGGCTACGAAAAAGACCGTATCACTCAGACCGCATATGTCAGTCTTGCTAAACAACTCGGATGTAATGAAGCAACCCTGAACACACTCAAATTTGGGAACAGAAGATGGGCGGGCGTCTGGGCCGAAGTCACAATAGACTACAAGGGGCATCCTGTAAGATTTGTCGGTGAAAATGCTGGCCGCCGCAGTGGCGTTGGCCAATTTCCTTGCTTTCTCCTAGCCGGCTGCTAAAAAAAGCGGATTTTGAAAGTCTGTTCTCTTTTTCTCATACTGTTTCGGGAAAAGCGTGTGGCCACTACTCGTATTTGCCCGTTTTTCAGTTTTTCTTTGAACCTTTTTTTCGCTCAGTTTCCTCTCTGCCGCAGAACTTGTCTATGTCGCCATCTCCAAACGCACTATTCGCAACAGATTATACGCCGACGCCGCTATCAACATCTGCTGATCGATCTTCCAGCGGCCCACAAACCTTGCCCGAGCCAGGCCCCCGACCGTCTTGAGCCACCCAATAATCTCCTCCACTCTCTTGCGAACACGCTGACTAATCTGATAACCCTTAGTAACCTTGCGTCCCTTGGCTCGCCGCCGGGCCTGACCAGCAGCATCAGTGGCAACGATATGCTCGTTTTTAAGAGGAACATGGGGCACTATTCTTTGTTCTTCTAATTCCACCAGAAAGTTGCCATCGTCATATCCGCCATCCAAGCCTAACGTCTTAGGCTTGAGCTTGTGGCGGCGGCGAACTCGCCTGAGCATCTTTTTGACGCAACCTCTCTCGGCTCTGCCATCGGCGGCATCGACCGCAACATCTATACACAATCCATAACGGTTCTCCATCAGCACGTGGCCACTGTGACATAAATGGGCCTCCTTGCCTTTGCCTTTGCGGGCCAGTAAAGCTTCCGGGTCCGTACTTGAGACATGGGTGGCATTGCTGCGTTTCTGGCCGTGCCAGCTTACATCGGGATTGCCCTTGTCATCAACATTGTTATCACCCCGGCCAAGCTCATCTCTGGGTTTGATACTCTTTAAGCTCGCCCAAGAACGAATCAAAGTGCCGTCAGCAGTGAAATGATCGCTGCTGACCAGCTCTTCAGCAACGGCATCGCGAATAATCTGGTCAAAAAATTTGCGAATAAGATCATGTTCGGAAAAACGCTGCCTATTCATACTGAAAGTCTCCGGCGTCCAAACCTCGGCATCACCGGGCAAGTCCAAAAACCAGCGATACAGCAGATTGAACTCGATTGCCTGCATTAACTGGATCTCGCTGCGAATCGAATACAATGCCTGAACCAAAAGAGCCTTGAGAACTTGTTCCGGAGGAATGCTGGGCCTGCCGATGCGACTATAGGCGGCGTTAAAGTCCTTTCGCATTCCGGCCAGGATTTTGTCGCAACGCCTCTTGACGGCTCGCAGGGGATGATCTTTGGCGATCCGGCTTTCCACGTTGATCATAACGAACATCGTTTGCTGGTTATCGACTTTGCCACGCATGTTTTAGTCCTCCATGACAGTTTCATTATTATTCCTTGTCGACATTATAACATGCCTGTCAAGAGGAGTTTTTTAGCAGCCTGCTAGGTGTAGAACGGAGAGATATGTGTGACTATAGGGAGACGGATTTGGTTGCACAGTTGGACACACCCGCAAAGCACCTTCTTAGGCAAATCCAACAGGCAGTGAAGGGTACCTACTTATCGTGCCAAGATCATATGCTGTTTTTCAGGATCCCTATGATTTCAGGTCTCAACTTCAACCCGAGTATCGACGTGCAGGTATTAAGAAAAGCCATGGACGTCCTAGTGAGTGTCCCTTAAATCAAGAAAAGATGAACTGATCACTGGTCAATATGGAGATAACGGAAACTAGGGTGCCGTTACGAATAGCTGTTCCTAAAGCGGGATGAATGAAGAGGTGGCGTGGGGCTCTTCGAAAAAGTGGGTTCTCGTTTGTGTTGGCAAGGAAGGATTGGAGAATGATTATGAAAACGTACTGGTGGAAAACAGCGGGTGTCGGGTTCGTTGTCTTGTCGGCGGTTATCTTACCGGCGGTTTTTCGGTCCCGGCAGCAGGCCACCAAGACCGACTCCCCCGCCCGAGCACAGGCACAACAGACACAGCAAGACCGGCCAAAGCCCAGCGCCGAAGAATTGTATCGGACCGCGCTGCTTCATAAAGAGCCCGGCGACTCCCCGGCCGGAAATTACACGATACCGGCCGATTGCTGCCGACAGACAAGTGAGGTCCAGAAATGAGCAACGAAAGCGTTGATTCAACCCACCGGCCATTTTCATTGTGGCTCTATATCCTGATTGTCTTCGCTTTGTCCTGGCCGCTCCTGATTGTCGCTGCGATATGGGGGACAGAATTATTGCCTCGCTATATTCTGCACGCGACGTCGATGTGTATGGTCACGGCGGGCACGTACATCGCCGGCCGGTACGTGTTTCGGGACGGCTTTGCCGGCGCCGGCTGGCGCTGGGGCAGGCCGAAGCACTACGCGGCCGTCATTGGGCTTGCACTCCTGCTGTGGGCGGTCCCCACAATAGTTGACCTGGCCGCAGGTACACTAACCTTGCCCACCGGCCTGACCGGAACGCAGATTATTTGGATATTCGTACTGATATTCGTCACCCTTATACCCGGTTTCGGGGAGGAATTTGGCTGGCGCGGGTATATGCTGCCGCATCTTGCCCGTCGGTACACGCCGCGTAAGGCCGTAATCATACATTCATTTGTCTGGTGGGCGTGGCACCTGCCGGTGCTGGCTGGGGTAGCCGTTCACAGCGGGCTCATCCTTGCGGCAGAGAAAGGACTGCCGGCCGGCGCTACAGTGACGGCGGCAGTAATAACTGTCGTCCTCGTCGGCGCCATTCCGGCCATGCTGCACGGCGTTGTTTTTGCATACATTTGGACCAGGACGGGCAGCCTCGCCGTAGCTACCGTATACCACGCCGCTTACGATGGCGTTCGAGACTCGATTCAAACCACGGTTGGGTCGGGTCCTGTGAGCGGACTGTGGTCGGTTGCACTGCTTATCGTACTGGGTATTGTTTTTCTGTGGAAAGGCAACTGGGGTAATCTTAAGGCCCTGCCGCCGGTCTCCGAGCCCCTTCAGACCCCGAATACGCCGGAGTAAGCTTAATATTTCTTTCTAAACCTGGCGGCGGGGATGTTCAAGACCTTGCGGTATTTTGCGACGGTCCGGCGGGCGAGGTTCTTGATGCCAAGTTCGGCCAGTTTCTTGCGAATCTGGTCGTCGCTTAAAGGCCGGGCTTTGTCCTCGGCATCGATAATCCGCTGCAGCTCGGCCCTTACTGCCTCCCAGCTATGTGCCTTGCCGGCGTCGTCCTCCAACCCGCCGGCAAAAAATTTGCGCAGAGGCAGTATTCCCCACGGGCATTGGACGTATTTTCCCGCAACCGCCCTCGAAACCGTAGCCAGATGCACGCCAACATCGTTGGCGACTTTGGACATCGGCAGCGGCCGAAGGTAAAGCTGCCCCTTTTCGAAAAACTCCTTCTGATACTTGACTACCACCTTGGCCACCTTCAGCAATGTGTTCTTCCGCTGCTCTATCGCATCCATTATCCACTGAGCCGAGCGCACACTGTTTTGCAGAAACTTCCTCGTTTTTTCACCGACACGCGCGTCTTTCGACATCTTCGCGTACGAGCTGTTTATTCGCAGTCGCGGCAGGTCGGAATCGGCCAGACGGACCGAAAAGCCGGATGAATCATCCAACTGCTCCACAATCACATCCGCGGTGACAGGGTGGTTTCGATGCTCGCCTATCTGCAGGCCCGGCGAGGTGTCGAGCTTGCTCATGCGCTCAATGGCCCGATTTATCTGGTCCATGGTGCAATCCATTTTCCTGGCAATCTCCGGCAGACGGTTCTCCAGCAGTTCATGCATATGTTCGGCGATAAGGCGGCTTTCAAAACTCATATCCTCGCCGCTCTGGGCCATCTGGATGAGCAGACATTCCTTCAGGTCGCGTGCGCCGACCCCCGCAGGCTCCAGCTTCTGCACAAGCTCGAGCGCCTTCTTCAAATCGCCGAGCGTGAAATCGGCCCTGTCCTTGTTATGGAGCTGTTCCAGTCTGACCGACAGATACCCTCGCTCGTCGATATAATCGATAATCCTGCTGCCGGCCTTTTTCACCGCCTCATCGGCCTCGACCAATCCCCACTGCTCGCTGAGGTACTCGTGCAGCGACAGAGACGGCGCCGCCGTATTCTTCAGGGCCTGCAGCTTGCTGTCAGGCTCATAACTCTGAGCACGGGGCCGGAAAGGACCCGCCTGCCCCATATAGTCCCTAAACTCATCGTCCAGACTCTCAAGACGCGCGAAATCCTTGACCTTGTTATTGTCGGTACCGACAACCAGCGCCTTTTCGCGCGCATCATCGGCAGGTTGCTCTTCGACAGGCGCCGCCTCTTCGCCGGCGGACGTCTCCTCGATTTCCAGAACAGGATTGCTGTTAAGCTCTTGTTCTATTCTCTCCTGAAGTGCAAGGATCGGCAGTTGCAGAATCTCCATCGATTGAATCATGCGCGGAGCAAGAGTCATTCTTTGCTCCAGCCGCATTTGCTCTCTCATCTCCAGCTTCATACAACCACCTGCAAAGTCTCTGTTTGCACTCCTGCTTTTGCCATTATACCATAAATCCGCCGCAACACTTCGTCAATACTCCTGATACCGTATAAAAATCTGCCGGGCGTTAAAAGGCTCTATGAGTTTGTCTTAATCCCCTACTTCTGACAAGCCGCCGAACAAAGAATATCCGTTCTGACCCTGAATGTTCGCAAAGCTTCGTCCAATGTTATCGTGCCGGAGCATAGGGTGGCCAATGGGCTCGGCTTGACAACCACATTCGCTGCTGGTAAAAGGGCTATTGTTATTTGCAGCAGGAGCGTAACCGTCGGTATCTAAACATCCGATTCGTGTGTTTGCGATTGGAGGCAACTGAAAATGACCATCAAATACGAACATTCCAGTTTCAGGACGTGCGCTTGTTGCACGTCGAAAACATGTCGCGGGCTGACTCGCCGCGAATTCATGGCCGGTGTGGGCCTCGCTGCGGGAGGATTGGCGATGACCTCGCTCCCGGGTGCGTTGGCTCACGCGGGCGAAACGGACGACCAGCCCAAACCGCCGGCCCCTTTGAAGGTCCAGCCGGTCCTGGCCTGTAGGCTTCATAGCCGAAAAAACCAGACCAGTTGGCGCCCGTGGGGTGGATTCCACACACAAAAAGACATTGACGACGAGAAGCAGCGAATCGGCAGAGAGCTCGAAAGCCTCTCTTCCCAGGCCGAATTTGGCCTCGAGTTCCTGCCGCTGATTACTCTTGATGACGCCGAACAGGCCGCCGGGGTGGCCAAAGGCCCGCACGATGTTCTGCTTATGTACGCCGCCAATTCCGGAACAAAGGTGCTCGAGGCCCTTACTAATCCCCAGAAGTGGACCATTGTCTTTGTGCGCCACAAATCCGGGCCCGTTTACCTCTGGTACGAAGTGGCGCATAACCGCTACCTGCGCAAAACCGTGGATGAGTCTGGTCAGCCCGGCGTGGATTATCAGGATGTTGTCGTGGACAGGCCGGATGAGCTTCTGTGGCGGCTGCGCGCGCTTCATGGGTTAAAAAACACCCTCGGCAAGAAAATCGTTGCCGTAGGCGGCCCCGCCGGCTGGGGCAAGGGCGGCAAAAACGCACCCGAAATCGCCCGAACCCTGTGGAAAATGGAAATCCACACCGTTGAGTATCCCGCTCTTGCCGAGATTATCCGCAAGGCCCGCCAGGATACGGCGCTGGTAAAACGCTGCAAAGACCAGGCCGCCCAATATCTCAAAAAGGGCCGGACGGCCCTGCGGACCGACAAAGAGTTCGTCAACAATGCCTTCGTTCTCAACGAGGTTTTCAAAAGCCTGATGGCCCAGGCCGATACCGACGCGATTACCATCAACCACTGCATGGGCACTATTATGCCGATTTCAGAGACGACGGCCTGTCTGCCGCTCAGCGTCCTGAACGACACCGGCTACACGGCGCACTGCGAATCCGATTTTGTGGTCATTCCGTCGGGGATTCTGCTGCACTACATTTCAGGCAGGCCCGTGTTTCTAAACGACCCGACCTACCCGCATGATGGCGTGGTTACCTTGGCTCACTGCACCGCCCCCAGAAAGATGGACGGCAAACACTCGGAACCCGCAAAAATCCTCACGCACTTCGAATCCGATTACGGGGCCGCCCCCAAGGTCGAGATGAAACTCGGACAGAAGATTACCGTGATTGACCCCGACTTTGCCAGCAAACGCTGGCTGGGGTTCGAAGCGGAAATCATCGACAACCCGTTTTTCGACATCTGCCGGTCGCAGATAGATGTGCGGATTAACGGCGACTGCGAGCAGCTCAACGCCGAAACCAGAGGCTTCCACTGGATGGTCTCATACGGCAACTACCTCAAAGAGGTTGGCTACGCCCTCAAAAAGGTGGGCGTGGATTGGCTGAATCTGACCAGGACGGCCAAAACGTAATCGCATATTCCGCGAGCATAAGTGCGACTTATTGATTTTGTGGTTTTGGCGGTGGAAAACAATTTTGCCGCTAAAAATGCCGGTTTCTCGGCTGAAAATTGGGGTGTTTGGGGGTGGGCCTTGTTTTTAGGCGAAAAAATGGGGTCAAAATTTGCAGAAATTGACAGGAATCGACGCACTTTTGACGGGTTTTGGCCGGAGATTGACAAGAATTGACCTGTTTTGAGCAGGTTTTTACATGCCTTTTTCGCAAGATAGTATAAGGGGGGCTTATGAGCGGGTGGGTAGATGAGTAGATGGGCGGATGAGTAGATGGGCGGGCCCGGTCAGAAATCCTCGCTGCGGGCGGCAGGCGGGACCTAACCGGGCAAGCGGCGGCTTATTTCCAACGGGGCAGGGAAACTCCAAATATAAGCCGCCAAATCCGAAATTCATCCTTCGCAGCAATACCACGGAAAACAGGCGGTATCAAAGCTTGAAGGCCCAAATGGCAAGACACTGCGCGGAGGCCGCGTGTGGCGAATTGGGCCGGGCATACGTCGGAGAGAGTGGGTGGGGGAAAATTTTCAAAAAATTCGTAAAAATTTTCAGATTTTATATCAACACAGGGGGGCTGAGATGCGCCTTATTTAATTTAGGGTCTTTCAACGGAGAGTTTGTGTGCAGGACGGGGGACGGGTTTTTGGATTTTCTGGCCTTTTATGGTTGACGATTAGCGCTGCCTTTTTTATAATTGCGGGCAGTTATACAGCGGTGTGGGAATTCCTTGCGTTTACGGGAGTCAGCCGGGATGAGTTATGGTATTTACTATTGCGCGACGAGGCGGCCGGGAAGGCGGGTATTAGCATCGGTTTACGCGTTTTGCTCGATTTTCAATGCCGGGGGATGTGCTGTTACTAAAGGGAGACTGAGATGGAAAAAGCCAAGGACATTATGACTACCGAGGTGGTGACTCTAAGCAGGGATACGTCGGTGGAAGAAGCGCTGGAGGTCCTGCTCGAAAACGAGATTGCGGGTATCCCGGTGGTGGATGATGATATGACGCTGGTGGGCATTGTTACCGAGAAGGACCTGCTGGCGCTGTTCTACGGGCCGCAGGAGGTCAAGGGAAAGAAGGTCGGGGATTATATGACCCAGCCGGCGGTGCACTTCGAGGAGGATGAGAGCCTGGCCGAGATATGCGAGTGCCTGCTCGATGTGACTTTCAGGCGCGTGCCGGTGACAAGGCAAGGGAAGGTTGTCGGGGTGGTCAGCCGGCCGGACGTGCTAAGATGTATTCTCCGCCGCGCCGGCAGGGACGTGGACCTGGCGCCGCGCAACCGCCGCCGCGAAAAAGCAAAAACGTGAGAAGGAAAGGAAAAAACTCTGAGTCGGTCAAAAACAGTAGCTGTCCCAATTATCCACCCAAAGTAGAAAAAACGCGGCGGAGAAAAAACATAAAAAGTCCGCTATTTCGCTCGTATGGAAGCGCGTACTTTCTCTAGGCTTTCACCCAAATCCTTAGGTAATTTCAAGCCGATGTGTTTTGCGATGTGCTCAATGTCTTCCTTGGAGTCATCAAAAAATTCGCAACCTGGCCCACCAAAAGTACAGCTAATACGCTTGAGTGTTTCGTCAATTTTATCAAACCTCTCCTCTTGAGCCTGTTGCACACCTTGGATCATGGACTGAAGGGCTTGATGCGCAAGAGAATTATCATCCCTAACGTGATCAAGTTTTCCATTCATATGATCAAGTCTTTTATTTATGTCATCAAGTCTTTTATTTATATCATCGTTCATCAAAAGCTCCTTTTATATCAACCCACATTTTTTATGTATGCACTGTGGTTTTGGGTAGCCCTAAACTATAATGAATATTATCGTCCTTTGTCAACAGAAAATTTGCCTAAATGATCAATTTTTTAACATAATTCCTTGTTTTCAGCCCAATAATTAGGACTACGGAGCCTTTTCCGTAAATTTTCTTATCTACTGTGATGAAGCAGCCCAGAAAACAATAAACGCCAAGTGTTATTCCTGCGCCCATTCATTCAAGAGCCTTCTGCTTATCCCTTATACGGTTAACCCAATCTCTAAGGGCATTAAGATCTTGGGCGATTTGGTCGGGTTCAGGAACGGGAACGTTGGTGGCAGCGATATTTGAATGTGCTTCCGTAATATCGCAACACTTTTTGTGAGCGCCTAACAAGCTTTTACAATCTGCGGCATCAAATACTGTAACCTTCATAATATTCGGATTAATGCGAACATGCGCGTTAAATCGCCGCACGGTTCCTTGAAAAACTACCTGTTCAATGGCATTCTCCCAAGTTGCTCTCATTTTAGAATAGAGAGTTCGAGCAACTTGGGCATATTCCTCAGTAGTCTTGGATTGTCTGGTTTTGTATATCTGCGATAGTTCCTTTTCAAGAGCGTCAATGCTTTGGGAAACATTCGCTGCTTTCCAAGGTATCTCATCAACTGCTAAACCAGGATTGTCGCCAAAACGTTGAATACTACGACCCGTTATGGGTATATCTGTGGTCTTGGCAGCATACATAACAGCAGTTGTGAAAACAATGTCATGAGTAAATATGATTACCTGCCTTTTTGCGCCCTCGCGTGTAAAACGGTCTGCGACTTTCTCACGCCAGATATGGTCAAGTGAAGAAACCGGGTCATCAAAAACAATTGGGTTGTTATGACCATAAGCTTCAAGTTCTGCAAGGAAACTAGCAATCGATACAATTCGCTGCTCACCTTCACTCAAAATGTCAGTAACTTTGGCACCCTTAGGTAATTTGCAGTTAATTAGTTGAAGCTTATGGAAAGTTTCGCCTATTGTGCCACGAGGTTCAAGCGTAAGTTGTATTTGTGAACCGAAATCGCTCAGTTCTTTGTTAAGGAGATTTTTAAATTGTTCCGTCAAAGCAGCAGAAACGATTTCACGACCTCTTTTGGTAATCTGTGCAGTTCCGGTTTCTTTTATGCAAAGGTCATAAAGTGCTGCACGTTTCAGATTGGAAAGATAGTGGATGATATCTGGTTTTATTTCGATAAGTTTCTTGCGAGCGGCAAGTTCACTCATATCAGATTTGAGAGAGGACAGTTTTTGTGGGACTGCCAAATTTTGAAGTGTGGTGGCTTCTTGCTCCATCGAGACAAGGATACTTTCGATATCGGAAACGGGGCATGTTGGGAGTTCGATTGATAAAGGGGCAATCAATGTCTGACCAGCAGAGTCCATCGACATTTTCTTGGTCATTGCTTTTTCAACATATAGTTTCAGTGAGTCAGAACAAGATTTGTTCCGTGCGGAGATTTCATCTAAGGCATCTTTATAAGATTCGAGGATTTCGAAATCGAGATCTGCGAGTGCTTTCAAGGTGGTTAGCAAGTCTGCCCTGACGGTTTCTAAATGTTTTCTTGTTGTCTGCTTCAGGAAAGACTTGAAACGCTGGAGACGCTCTTTGGCTTGTTGTGATAGTGGTTGCATACACAGGACACAAAGACTATCAGGGCCTGTGAAAGGGAAGTCCTTATCCTTATACGCAACCTTAGTGGAGTATTCTTCAGCAGCCTCGTAGAGTAACTTCCACTCGTTATGTTCAACACAGGGGAGTGGTTCTTTGGGTAATGATCGCTGCGAGGCGAGGGCAAACGCATGTTGTGCAGTTTTGACTTGAGATATTTTAGTGTTTAGAGCAACTACAGATTCGTCTGACAGAGCAGACGAAATATTATTAAGGCCTTCCTTCAGGTTTTGGATACGCCGTCTGAGGTTACGTAATCGGAGAGCTTGTTGTTTAGGATCTTCAGCAGTGGCTTTCGCTATTTCTATGTTCAAATCTTGTAACTTTTTGTCATCCTCAGCCATCCATGTGGTTGCGGCATCCAAAGAATCAACCGTGGTACTTACATTTAGAGTTGACAGAAACCTTCCTGCCGGTGTGATGTTTGGAATCTCGGTAGCAACAATAGGGATTGGTTGAGGGCATTCTGCTTCGAGGGAATCCCTAAATTTTTGACAAAGAGTTGCAAGGTCTCGAAAAACGCCTGCACCATACGGAAGATATTCGACTTTATTGTCTTCATCGATTATGATACGCGCGCATTTGGAATCAAATACGTAGATATTGCCAAGTATTTCATGAGTATCAGAACCTTCCAACCATCGAAGCTCTTCCGGTTGGCTATTTCCTAAAATACTTATGACGAATGAAGCACTGGGTGCGCCGGTCGGTGCCTGTGCGCGGACGTCTGGATGAATAGGTTCTGTATGTCTTGCTCTGCATGCTTTCTTTAGAACGCGGGCGTATCCCGATTTACCAGACGCGTTGTCTCCATAGATTATGGTGATGCCTTTGTCGCCAAAAGTAAGGGGGCGGGATCCGGGTGGGATGGCGTTAACGTTCGTCAAGTCCTTCATTGCAAGGAGAGTTACTTGTTGTGACGCGACCTGCGTTCCGGGAATATCTGAGGGGACAAGCGGTTTTGGAGTAGGAGCAATTTCTATGGAGGCGAGAAGCTTGTAGTGTGCCTTTAGCATGAGAAACAATTCTTGTTCATCAGTAGCACTTAATGAATCTTGTGTTACCAATCGCCTAACAGCGTCGCTTTGCCAAGGAGGTAAACTGCTGGACCATTTAGCTATTTTGTCAAGAACAACCAACGATAATGCCTCCAGATATTGAATTGCAAGTGTCTGTTTATTTTAGTTTTACCTGCGAGTATTTCATATCGGTTCATCTTCACGCGGCAGCGGAGATTTTGTCCCAGTGCCAGGTATCTCCGAATGCCTTGATTTGAGCGGCGGCCTGGGTGCCGTTGCGCTCGGCGAAAAGCATGTTATAGTCCTGGTCGCTCTTGAAAGGCGGGTCAAGATATACAAGGTCAACCGATTCGTCTTCGATGTAGCGGCGGAGTATTTCCAGGTTATCACCGTAGTATAATATGTTCTCTGCCATTATGAACTCCCGCAAAATCAGCCGACGGCCGTCGCCCAAACTGGCAGCCCGCCAGCCAAGAGTAAAACGCGTCCGCTATATTTTACACGTTAAATGAGTTATAGAAAACCTAAATTTCAGAGGGACGACGCGACGGGGCGAAATCGTGGGTAAGGACTATTCGAGGTTTTGCCGGCCGGTAATGGCGTCGGTGAGCATTTTTGGCGAGGCGTATTCGATGGTCGAGCCGGTGGCGAGGCCGCGGGCCAGGCGGGTGATTCTTACGGCAAAGGGTTTCAATAGCGAGCTTATGTAAAGTGCGGTGCCGTCGCCGGCCATATTGGGATTGGTGGCCATAACGACTTCCCTGACCTTGCCGGTCCGGACCCTCTCGACAAGCTGCTTAATCGTCAAATCGTCCGGCTCAATTCCATCCAGCGGGGCGATGTGCCCGCCCAGGACGTGATAGACCCACTCGCAAGCCTGCGTCTTTTCGAGCTTGATTACGTCCCTGGGCTGCTCCACCACGCAAATCAGGGCTTTGTCCCGGCGGGGGTCCGAGCAGATTTGACAAACCGGCTGCTTTCAAATCGGCCCTTGATAAACTTGCCGAGCAGCCCGATTGCGACCCGTCCAAGCTGCTCTATGAATGGATTCCTCCTAACCATCCCTCCGCCGCCCATAACTGACCGGTTACAAAGGCAGAGAAATCACTGCGTCCCCGCGTTTGAGTACGAACCTCACGGACGAGGAAAAAACGTGCATTCCTACGCCGGAGCTTTACAATAGATGACATCAAACAGGACTGAAATAACAGAGCTTTCCAAAAAGACAAGATGTAGCGCGCACCCGGAAAGGAATTGACATGGCCGGCAGTAATATTCTTGCCGCTTTCTTGCTTTGCATACTGACCGGGACGGTTGGGTTTTCGCGGGATGTCCGCGCAGAAGGAAAGGTGCCGCCGGGGTCGCACGATGCCAATTATTTCACATTTCATCGAATACCGAATTTCCGCACAAAGACCCTGAGGGACAAACCGCTTGATTCTTCGGCCGAATAGGGACAGGCCACCGTAATGACAAAACCGGACTTGAAAAATGGAAAGGAATTATCATGATTCGCAAGAGTACTTTCGCCGCTCTTACATTTGTCTTGTGCGTGCCATTTACGCTACTCGGCACCGGCAACTCAGCAGAAAAGCCAATCAAGCCGACTGTGTCCAAAGTACCGGGAGTAGTCATCAACTACAGCCCGTCTGAATCAGGCATCTACCTCGGCTGTCCCGGCATTGCCATCCTGCCGAATGGAGATTACGTGGCATCACATTCATTTTTCGGGCCGGCTTCCGAGAAAAATCGCATGGCGGTGTTTCGCTCCGGCGATTCCGGCAAGACATGGCAACACCTGACGGACCTTGTTGGGCAATGGTGGTCAACGCTTTTCGTGCACAGGGGGCGACTCTATATTATCGGCGTCAACAAGGCATATGGTGACATCGTAATTAGACGCTCAACCGATGGCGGAAAAAGTTGGACGGAACCCAAAAGCAAGACCCGCGGGCTCTTACTGAAAGGAAACTACCACTGTGCACCCGTACCGGTGGTGGTTCACAAAGGCCGGATATGGCGGGCATTCGAAGAAAAGGGCTGGAAAGCATTCGTAATGTCCGCACCGGCTGACGCAGACCTGCTGAAGGCGGACAACTGGACGGTCAGCAATCGTCTGCCGGTCGACAAGGACATGGTTGGCAAGAAATGGCTGGAAGGAAACGTCGTAGTTACTCCGCAAGGAGGGCTTGTTAACATTCTTCGCACACAGCCCCACCCGGCAAGGGCCGCTGTGCTTGATATTTCGCCGAACGGCAGGAATATCAGCTTCGATGCCAAAGAGGGCATCATCAATTTCCCCGGCGCCAATAAGAAGTTCACTATCCGCTACGACAGGCTCAGCGGCAAATACTGGTCCTTGGTCAATATCGTTACCGATCCGGGTCCGCTCGAATTGGATGCCAACGAACACCGGAATACGTTGGCGCTGACCTGCTCGAAAGACCTGAAGAACTGGGAAGTACGGTACATCCCTTTGAGCTTCATGAAAGGGGCGCATCTGACGCCGGAGAACAATAAGTTCGGTTTCCAGTACATCGACTGGCTGATTGAAGGCGACGACATCATATTTGTTTCGCGGACGGCGTGGGGGTGGGGGACGCCACGGTCGCACGATGCCAATTATTTCACATTTCATCGAATACCGAATTTCCGCAGCAAGACCCTGAGCGACAAAGCGTTGTACGCCGGTCCGGGCTTCGGGACGCTGGGCCTCGAAAGGGTAAAGTACAACAACGCCGGCCTTGAAGTTGATTTGGGGGTGGGATTGTGGGCGTGGCCGCTGCCGATGGATTACGACGGGGACGGGGACAATGACCTTGTCGTTTCCTGTTCTGACAAACCTTACAATGGGACTTACTTTTTCGAAAACGTCACCGGAGACGTTAAGATGCCGGTGTTCAAGCCGGCGGTTAGAATCGGTAAGGGGTATGGAAATATCCAGGTCTCGTACGTGGACGGCAAGGCCCGCGTGCTGATACCAGGCAAGGAGCTTGCTCACTTTACAGACAGGAAGAATGAAATCGATAAAAGCTTCGATATTTATCCGGGTCACGAGATTTACGAGTCAAAGGGACGCGTTCGGGCCAATCAGTGGAAGTACTGTGATTACGAGGGCGACGGCGACCTCGACCTTATTGTCGGTGTTGGCGACTGGACGGAATACGGCTGGGACAACGCATTCGACAGCACAGGCCGATGGACTAAGGGCCCCCTGCACGGATATGTCTATTTGATTCTCAACAACGGAACTACAGATAAGCCGGTTTATGCCGAGGCGGTGAAGGTGATGGCCGGTGGCGCGCCCATTGACGTATACGGGATGCCCTCGCCTAATTTTGCCGACTTCGACGGTGATGGTGACCTCGACCTTATCTGCGGCGAGTTCGTCGATAAATTCACCTATTTCGAGAATGTGGGGACACGAACAGAGCCGAAATACGCGAAGGGGCGGTATCTGAAATACGATGGCCGGACGCTCACGATGGATTTGTGTATGATTGTGCCGGTCGCGCTCGACTGGGACAAGGACGGCGACGTTGATTTGGTTGTGGGCCAGGAAGATGGCCGGGTCGCTCTCGTGGAAAACACTGGCAAAGTGGTTGATGGGCTGCCGCAGTTTTTGCCGCCCGTATTCTTCAAGCAACAGGCTGAGGACGTGAAGTTCGGCGCCCTGGTGACGCCGTGCAGCTTCGACTGGGACGGCGACGGTGATGAAGACCTGATTTGTGGTAATACGGCGGGGTACATCGGATTTATTGAGAACCTGGACGGCGGTAATCCGCCGACGTGGGCCGAACCGAAATATCTAAAGGCCGACGGCGAGGTAATTCGTATTATGGCCGGACCCAACGGCTCGATTCAGGGGCCGTGTGAGGCCAAGTGGGGCTACACCACGCTTAGCGTTGCTGACTGGGACCGTGACGGATTGGCCGATATCGTGGTCAACTCGATATGGGGCAAGGTGCTGTGGTATCGCAATATCGGCAGCCGCAAAGAGCCCAAACTTGCGGGCGGCGAGGCTATTGAGGTTGAATGGCCGAGCAATCCACCAAAGCCCGCCTGGACCTGGTGGCAACCCAAAGACAAGCAGCTTGTCACGCAGTGGCGAACAACGCCGGTTGTTATCGACCTCAACAAGGACGGCTTGAATGACCTGGTCATGCTCGACCACGAAGGTTATCTGGCTTTTTTCGAGCGGGCCAAGAAAAAAGGCGAACCGATACTCCTGCCGCCCAGGCGCATCTTCAAAAACGAGGCGGGCGAGATATTGCAACTAAGTACAAGAACAGCCGGCGGCAGCGGCCGACGAAAGCTGTGCTTTGCCGATTGGGACCGCGACGGCAAGCTCGACCTGCTGGTCAACAGCCGCAACGTTAACTTCTTCCGCAATATTTCCAAGGAGTCCGGCGAGTATGTGTTCGAGGATGCGGGGATGGTTGACGAGCGGATTCTGGCCGGTCACTCAACAAGTCCAACCGTTGTGGACTGGGACAAGAACGGGGTGCCCGACCTTTTGGTCGGCGCAGAGGATGGCTTCCTGTATTATATGCGAAATCCATATGCTCACGACACCGGCAAAGAATCTCCCAACTTTTAGCGGTTTCCGGGTTGACAGGGATGGGTTATGGGCGTAGTTTATTGGTGTTTGAAATGAAGAGAATCAAGAAGGGATTTTCTTAAGAACCTGTAACAGAATAAGCTTTGGCTTTGGCAAAGGTCTGAGATTGCCACGCGAACCTGCGGTTCGCTCGCAATGACAAACTTTTTGTTAGAGCCTCTAAATAATATATGCTTAGCCGCCAATTTTGCAAGGCCTTATCATTATAGGGAGCTGATAAAATGGGACGAAACGATATATCTGAACAGGTGTGGTTCGATAAGGATATAGAAGGTATTGAACCGGATTCGGTGGGTAAGGTGACGCTGCCCGACGGGGTTGTTATGCCGATAGCCGCGTTCGGCACGTTTCATTCCGACTGGGCGCAGGCGTATATGAAAGACGCGACGGTCGAGGCGATCAGGCTCGGCTGGAGGCATATAGATACGGCGAGGGCATACGAAAATGAAGACGTTGTCGGCGAGGCGATTCGTGAGGCCATAAAGGAGGGATACGTTTCTTCGCGGGACGATTTATTCATTACGGGAAAACTATGGAACGGCCACATGGCAAAGAAGGATGTTGCGCCGGCGCTCGATAATACGCTTAAGGCATTGGGCATTGAAAGAATCGATATGTATCTGAATCATTGGCCCTGGCCCAATGTGCATACGCCGGGTTGTGCGGGCGACCATCGCAATCCCGATGCCGTTCCATACATTCACGAAGATTTTATGGAAACCTGGGGAGAGATTGTCAAACTGAAAAAGGCGGGCAAGATTGTAAATATCGGCGTTTCCAACCATACCGAGAAGACCCTGGATTTATTGCTCAGGGACACGGATGATTATTCGCGGCCGGTGCTTAATCAAACGGAGATGCATCCTCTCTTTCAGCAAACCGAGCTTCGCAGGTATATGTATGAGCGCGGCATCATCTGCACCGGATACATGTCTCTCGGGTCTCCAAAAAGGCCGGGACGGGACAGGTTCAAGGAACACCGGGCGGACATGCAGGATGCGGTAATCCAGTCTATCGCGAAGGAAGCGGGAATCACGCCGGCACAGGTTTGTTTGAACTGGGCGTATCAGAGAGAAGACAAGACGGGCGGATATGTGGCGATGGCGACAAGGACCGACTGGATACTGGAAAATCTTCAAGCCGCAACAAAGGATATGCTGACCCCCGCCCAAATGCTCAGGATATCAGGCGACGGGACGGAGGAAAATCCCGGCATCGACGCTAATAACAGGCTGATCTGGGGACAGGTTTTCCTGTGGCCGGAAGCCCTGGGAGACTGGAGAGTACTGTGGAACGACAGTCAGGTATTTGAAAAAAGAGCGGATTATAAAAGATTCAAGAAATCATTCGCAGGACATTACGAAGTCTGGCAGGAGACCGCTGTCAGCGTACCTCACTAAGACAGTCCAAATTTTTTGGCCAACGCATCCGGCAGTTTCGGCGTGGCGCCGGGCTGGGAACAAACAAAGCTTGCCACGCGGTTGGCGAATTCGTTAATCTCAGCGAGAGTCCGGCCATGGAGCATTCCAAGGGCGATAGCCGCGGCAAAGGAATCGCCGGCCCCGACCGTATCGGCTACCTGGGCGGGAAAACCCCGGTGACTGCACACCTGGCGCCGAGTGTACAGGCAACTGCCGTTTGGTCCTCTGGTCAGAGCAATCATGCGCAGTGAATACATTGAGGTCAACTGTGAAAGCACATCAGAAATGTTGCCGGTCAAGCCGAGCAAACCAGCCACCACGGGCAGTTCCTCATCGTTGAGTTTCAAAACATTGGACAGTTGCAGCATTGCGTGAACGATTTGGCTGTCAAAATAGGACTGGCGAATATTTATATCGAAGATGCGAATACAATCGGGCCTTGTGGCTCGAAGGAAATCACGAACAGTCTGCCGAGAAACCGGCGAACGCTGACACAATGAGCCGAAACACACGGCGTCTGCCCGGGCCGCAAGGTCGGCAAGGCCTGCATCCGAGGGTATAAAGTCCCATGCAACGTCCTGGTGAATGGTATAATCGGGCTTGCCGTTTTCGTCCAGCTCCACGGTAACGGTACCGGTCGGATGATACTTATCGATGGCGATATAGTTTCGCTCCAGGCTGAGCTGTTCAAGTCGGCTCAATATCTCTTTGCCGAGTTCGTCGTCGCCAACACAACTGACAACAACGGCATTTGCTCCGAGGGCCTGTGCGTGATAGGCGAAATTTGCCGGTGCGCCGCCGAGCTGCTTTCCGTCGGGCAGCATATCCCAAAGAATCTCGCCCAAACCGACACAAACGTATTTACGGTCTTTTTCGGTCATGGGTTATCTCGGTACTAAATTACAACGCCGTCATCATCATCTTCGAGCTGCCGCCTCAGTCTTATCAGTTCGGCCTTAAGCTTTTTGACGATGGGCTCGCAGGCCGGATGGCCGTACAGATTATTCATTTCTTTAGGGTCTTTCTGCAAGTCAAAAAGCTCCCATTCGGGCGGGGTGGGCTGCCGTTTTGCCCCTTTGGCATTGAGCGGCAGGCCGTAGTAATAAATCAGCTTGTACCGCTTCGTGCGGACGCCGAAGTGAGCGGCAACGTTGAAATGCGCGCCGTGCATCCAGTACCGGTAGTACATTGAGGTCCGCCAGTCCTTTGGTGTTCTGCCGCGCAGCAGGGGCCTTAGGCTTCGTCCCTGCATGTCACTCGGCACAGGTGCACCCGCATAATCAAGGAAGGTCTCGGCGAAGTCCACATTCAGGACAATATCATCGCTGACGCTGCCGGCCCTAATCTCGCGTGGATAACGAACAATAAGCGGCATTCGGAGGGATTCTTCGTACATAAACCTCTTGTCGAACAGACCATGCTCACCGAGGAAAACACCCTGGTCCGAGGTATAAATTACTATGGTATTATCGCACAGGCCGGACTTGTCAAGGTAGTTGAGGACCCTGCCGGTGTTTTCATCAATGGAGGCGACACAGCGAAGATAGGCCTTGATAAAATACTGGTAGGCCCGTCGTTTCTGCTGGTCCGGGGGCAGGTTCGCTATTTGGTCACGGACATTGTCAAACTGGGCGCCTTGAGTTTTATGCAGAAAGACCGTCTCTTCCATTCCTATTTTTTGAGTGGCGCGTTTAATTGCGTCTCCGCGGCCGGCGTAATCGTCGAACAAATTCTCCGGCTCGGGGACATCAACATCCCTGTGAAGGTCAGCATACCTGGGGGCATACTCCCACATATCATGCGGCGCCTTGTGATGATACAGCAGACAAAACGGTTTGTCTTTTGGTCTGTTCTTCAGAAAATCCAGCGCCACATCGGTTATGACGTCCGTGACATATCCCTCGTACACCCGTCCTCCTTTGTTTCCGTTCTCCCAAGGCTCGCCCTTTTCCTTCAGGCGCGGGTTGAAATAATCTCCCTGGCCGGGCAGGACGTTGTAATAATCAAATCCGGTCGGCTCGGTTGTCAAATGCCACTTGCCGATTACGGCCGTATGGTATCCGGCTGCCTGCAAAAGCTTCGGGAAGGCCTGCTGGGAACCATCAAACGTATTGGACAAAGTCAGGCACCCGTTTTTGTGACTGTACTTGCCCGTCAAAATCGTCGCCCGGCTGGGCGTACAAATCGAATTCGTACAAAAACAATTGTCGAATCTCATGCCCTCATTCGCAATGCGGTCCAGATTCGGCGTCTTATTGATTTTGCTCCCGTAACAACTCATTGCCTGGGCCGCGTGGTCGTCGGACATAATGAACAGGATGTTCGGGCGCTCGCCCGCCCTGCCGGTAAAGGTGGTTTGACTGGTCCCACATCCGGGCAAAACAAGCGAGCCCAAAGCAATGCCGGAAGCTTTCAAAAAACCACGCCTGTTCATAAACATCCTTCCACACGAACCATGCTATGCTTTTTTGCTCTTCAAGGGGCGACTGTAGCCCTGCTCTTTATACTTTTGCAGCAGTTTTGCCAAACGCTCGACAATCTCAGAATGTTTGTCCCACAAATCATTCTGTTCATAGGGGTCCTGGGCCAAATTATACAACTGTCCGGGACTGCCCGGTACGGCGTGAGAGTCGCGCGGGTCAACCCATCCGCCGGACCCTTTGGTCTCCAGAATCAACTTCCACGGGCCTTGTCTTATGGCGAAAACGCCTTTCGAAGAATGACTGACAAGCGAGTTGCGTATCGGCTTGTCCGGCCTTTCCCCAAGCAGCAACGGCAACACATTGTAACTATCCTGCGCCGCATTGTCGGGCAGCTCGGTCCCGACAATGGCTGCACTTGTAGCCATCAGGTCCATCAGGCATATTAGCTCATCGCACGTACTACCTGGTGCAATCCTACCCGGCCAGCGGGCGATAAAGGGCATCCTGTGACCGCCCTCCCAGGTATGGGATTTGTAGCCCCGCCAAGGCCCTGCGGACTTGTGTCCCTTGTCGCCGATTCGAGGTCCGTTATCACTTGTGACAATAAGCAAGGTGTTGTCGGCCAGACCCATGTGTTTCAGGGTATCCACCACCTGGCCGACACACCAATCCACCAGAAGGACCAAATCGCCGCGAGGCCCCTCACTACTGCGGCCCTTAACAAAATCCGGCGGCAACCAGGGAGCATGGGGCGCCGAAAGCGGCAGGTAAATAAAAAATGGACTATCCTTACGGCTGTTTTGATGCTGCTTGAGAAACTGTTTCGTCTTCTCGACGTATGTCGGGTCAACATCCTCATTGGACCAGCCTGGCACCATGGGTCCGGGCCTGCTGCCGAACACGGTTACAGAATCTTTCTTAACCATAGTTTCTGTTGGCTGGGCCGTGCACTTTCCGTTTTCAATGAAGACGTAAGGCGAATCCACTGTCGAGCAGGCGGCGGTTATGAACGAATAATCAAAGCCGTGCTCGTTTGGCCCGTCCGTAACCGGCTTTGTGAAATCAACGCGGTCGGCATCTTTGGAGTTTGTGATAGCCATACCATCTTTTGATTGCCAGCCAACGCCGAGATGCCATTTGCCTATGCACGCCGTGTTGTAACCGTGCCTCTTGAGCAGCTCGGCAACGGTCATTTGGTCCTTCGAAATGAGGGGCTGTGAAAAGCCGTCCAGGACGCCGCTTTTGAGGCGGGTGCGCCAGCAGTATCGGCCGGTCAGCACGCCGTAACGCGTGGGGCTACACACTGCTGAGGGACTATGCGCATCGGTGAAACGCACGCCCTGCGCGGCCAATTTGTCCATGTTCGGCGTTGGAATCCTTGACTGAGGATTGTAGCAGCCGACGTCACCGTAGCCCATATCATCGGCCATTATGAACACAATGTTGGGAAGCCTGCGAGGGTCCTGGGCTGGAGCCGCGAGCAAGCTCGAACAGCCCGGCACAGCCAGCGCGGCCACACTCAGGCCCATCGTCCGCAGAAATTCACGTCTGTGCATCAGTTGCCCATCCTCCCCTATAAATCAATCATGACCTTCAAGGTTTTGTCACCCTGCTCATCGATGAATTTGTAAGCCTCGGCGTATTGCTCAAACAGAAAATGCTTTGTTACCAGCGGTTTGGTTATTACTTTGCCTTTGGCGATCAGTTGTACCGCCCTTACATAGTCCTCGTGCTTGTACATCAGCGTTCCGATGAGGCTGAGCTCCCGGTCGCCGACGATGGACATATCGATACGCGGCTTTTCGCCGAAGACGCCGAGGACAACGATTCTGCCGCCCTTCTGGATGGCGTCGACGGCGGCGGCCATTGTGGCTTCCACGCCGACGGCTTCAAAGGCCACGTCAAAACCTTTGCTTCCGAATACCCGGTGAGAAGCTTCCGCCAGCGGCTCCACGCCGGCGTTGCAGGTATTTCGAATTCCGCATTTTTTCGCTATTTCAAGCCTGAAGTCACTTAGGTCGGTAATCAGAATCTTTTTTGCGCCTCGGCATCGCGCCACCTGGGCGACCAGATTTCCGATTGGCCCGGCCCCCAGAACGGCAACGTTCTTGCCCTTGAGGTCCCCGGCACGTCCGGTGGAGTGGACCGCCACGGCGGCAGGCTCCACCAAAGCCCCCTGTTCAAAGGTCAATGAATTCGGCAGGGGCACAACTCTGTCGGTAGTGGTCACGAACAAATCCTGTGCGCAGCCCGGGGCCTGGAATCCCTGGACCTTAAGTACGTCGCAAATGTTGTAGTCGCCCCGCCGGCATGGGCGGCACTTGCCGCACACGAGTTGCGGCCGGGCGGTTGCCTTCATTCCCGGCTTAATATTCCTGACGCCGGGGCCCACCGCCTCGACCTGGGCAGAGAACTCGTGCCCCTGGACCACAGGATAAGAGGTAAAGGGGTGTTTGCCGTGGTTAACGTGGACGTCGGAGCCGCATACGCCGATTTGCCTGACCCTCAACAAAATCTGACCTGCCCCCGCTTTTGGTTCGGGCACATCCCGAAACTCAATCCTGCCCGGTTCTGTCATTACTGCCTGTCGCATATCATCTTCTCCTTGAATTCACAAAGTTCTTAATTGTCAATATAGCCCGTACTCCTGCAAGGTTTCGCACCACGCCATAATGTTTTCGGGCGGCACGCCGTCCTGGATAACATGTATCGGCGCAAAGATAAAACCGCCGCCCGGCGCCAAATCCTCTATTCTTCTTCTGGTTTCATCTTTTACCTGATGGGGCGTTCCAAAGGGCAGCACGTGTTGAGTATCGCAACTGCCGCCCCAAATGGTAAGGTCCTTTCCGTATTCTTTCTTGAACCTCTTTGTGTCATCCATTCCCGCACAGTTTACCTGCCAGGGGTTCATTATGTCAACGCCGGCCTCAATCAGCAGGTCAAGGGTATCCCAGATGGCTCCATCGTTATGGAATAAGATATAGACCCTGGATTTTGCTTTTGTCTTAATGAATTCAAAGAGCTTTTTGTGGTACGGCCAAATCATTTCCCTGTAAAGTTCCAGCGAAACCAGTAATCCCCGCTGACAGCCGAGGTCATCGGCGGTGGAGGCAACCAGGACGTTTTCGCCGACGGTTTCAAGGGCCTTTTGCCAGTACTGCATTTTGATTTCGAGCATTTTGCTCATAATGGCGTGGATGAGCTTTTTATTGAGTATCATATCGGCGTAGAATTTCTCATAGCCCGTCATCCACATAGCGGTTTCCCACATTCCCGAATTCATTCTGCCGAGGACATAGGCTTTTTTCTCGTGGTAAACGATGTGGCCGGCTTTGGCTTTAAGGTTTGCATACCTTGCGGAATCGAGCGGGTCGGGCCAGGGATAATCTTCAACATCCCTGACGGTCTGAGCGTCTTTCAGCGGGCTATGAAACAAATCATAGTAATGCCCCCCTTCCGCGGGCATTTGCCAGCCCATGCCGAACTCATCGAACAGTACGTAGTGGTTCCCCTGCAAACCGAGATCCCGGGCCGGCCCCGGCTTTGAGGGAGGGTCCGGGGAGACGTTCTTGATATCGATTTTAAGCCTTTCGATGACGTCGTCGCCGGTGTCCGCCATCTGGGTGACTTTATCCCGTATATGCACGTCATCCGACAGACCGAGGTGCTTGCGCAAATCCCTCAGCGCGTTGACGTTTATGCCGGTGACCATTGTCCCTCCGACATCGAAAGGAATGCGGTCAGGCTCTTTGTGCGCTAAGGCGGTCCTGACACGTTCAAAACTGGTGTATTGCATAGGTCGCCGTTCGGCTCTGTCGGCTCGCATGACAGGTATCCTCGGCTGAGCCGGTATTTGTTACTTAACAGGGCGTAACACCTTTTTTCAGGATAATGTTGCCGTACTTGGCCACTTCCCCTGTCATAACCACGGCAAAAGCTTTCTTCGTCCGCTCGTAAAAATCAAAACGTCCAATCCGGGCAATAGGCGGCGTCCCGGGAGCATGCTTGTCAACAGGCACGCGATACGACTTTTCCACTTTCGGGTCGAGCGTGTCTCGCGGTTCGGCGGCCATCATTATCAAGGAGCTATCGACGTAATCATCAAGTACGAAAAGAGGCAGAATGGCGTCGAGCAGGTCGGCAATGCGCACGCCGTCGGCCCGCAAAACATGGTCGTTGTAGGTTTCGCCGGGGAAATGGGCGTCGGCCAGAACGATTTCATCGCCGTGTCCCATCCGGCTCAAAACGGCCAATAACTCAGGGCTAATCAACGGTGAAATACCTTTCAGCATATTTATAACTCCTATGTTACTTCTGCTGTTCCATACCGCATCAGTCAACGACAGTAAACTACGCGCGGAACAGGTAATACAACACAACCATGACCAAAAACAGAAACAGTGCGATCATGCGCGGGTCGCCGATACCGCTAAGCCTACCCTGTTGAATCGCCTGCAGCGGATGCTCCCAGCAGACATTTTCGAGTTTCGCCGGGTCCGGCGCGGGCGTGTGGAGACTGACGACCACGTAGATAACGATGCACATCGCGCACAGTATCGGCCCGACAATCATGAAGGGAAGCCCAAGGCCCTGCACAGTGTCGGTTACAAGTCCGGCAAATCCCTCTCTCGGACTGGCCAGAAGGGCCCTGCCAATTACGGGCATGTCCATAACGAAATAGACAAGCCCGACCGCACAGCCGACGGCGAACGTCGTCAGGGCGGCCTTGTTCGTGCCTCGCCTCCAGAAAACACCGAGTAGAAAGACGGTGGTCACCGCCGGGGCAAAGATCATTGGAATCTTATTGATTGCCTCAAAAATGGTGCCGAACTGATCGCCTTGCGTTGACCACAGCATTGCCAAGACCATTACGACCGCAGCGCTGAACCTGCCAATCGTAACCTGTGTTTCATCCTTTATTTCCGGCTTCATGCGCTTGATAACATCGACGGATATGAGCGTCGCGCAGCTATTCAGCGCCGCGGCAATGGTACTCATCAGCGCCGCCAGCAGGCCCGCCGCCAGGAGCCCCTTGACGCCAAGTGGGACAAGCTCGTCAATCATCTTTGCCAGCGTCAGATTATAATCAAGCTGCCCGTTGGCCATGCGCGGCAGCGTGAAAACTCCGTTGGTGTACATCAGGTAACCGATGACGCCCGGGAAAACCATGAGGAACACCGGCAGAATCTTCAAGAAGCCGGCGAAGAGGGCGCCGTTTTGTGAATCACGCTCGCTCCTCGAACCCAGCACGCGCTGAACGATAGTCTGGTCGCTGCACCAATACCATATACCGAGGACCGGATACCCCAACAGCACCGCCAGCCAGGAATACTCATTTAAGTGCCCTTTGGCGTTGGTGAGCGAATGAACCATGCTCATTTGATTGGGCTTGATAGCCGCCCTGAAATCGGCGACGCTTTCGATACCGCACTTCGGCAGGTACCGTATGCCCAGCACAGTTACCAAAATGGCGCCACCCAGCAGCAGGAAGGTCTGTATGGTCTCTGTTACAACCACGGCTTTGAGCCCGCCGAGTGCGGTGTAGATAACAGTGACGGCGGAAATAATCAGGATCGACCACATAACATCAATCCCAAGAAAACTTTGAAACAGCTTCGCACCGGCGAAAAGGCTGATTCCGATGTGGATGAGCAATGCGCCGGTAATTGCCACGAAGGCCAGGCAGGTTCGGGCCTGAGGACTGTAGCGCTTTTCGAGGAATTCGGGCAGGGTGGAAATCCGGCTCTTGAAGTAGAAGGGCGCAAAAACGAGTCCGAGGATGATCAGACAGAAGGACGCCATCCACTCGAAGTTTCCCATCACCATTCCGACGTCGGCGCCTGCGGCGGCCAGACCCACCAGGTGGATGGTGGAAATGTTAGAGGCAAAAAGGGCCGCTCCGATGCTGAACCAGCCCAGTGATTTGCCGGCAAGGAAATATTGCTGGCTGGAGGCGTGCCTTCTGAAGCCCACCCATATACCGATAATCATGATTCCGAGCAGGTAAGCAATGATGACGCCCAGGTCAAGTCCAGAAATTGCCATTTTTGCCAAAATCATAAACTCTCCTTTCCAAAAACAAAGAATCCTTCTTTGCCAAGCAAGTGCTCCCGGTCGGATGCGGCCGCGAGGTTTATCGTCTGCTTTGAAATTTCACCTGGGCGGCATTTTTAACATAGACTCCAAGCGCTGTCCAGCGAAATTCGGGTTTTTTCAACACCGGCAGCACTAATCTGTTACGGGTGAAAGGACCACTATAACCGGCTTTACCGACTCGTTTCTGAACCAGACAATAAGGTTGCTGCTTTCGGGGGTGCGCCTGTACCCTATACGGAAATCCCCGCCGCGGGGTATCGTCCTTCCGTGGACCTTCAAAGACGCGTCGCAAGTGCCCCAGTCCTTGATGACGAAGGCAGGATTGATAACCGGCGAATCCTCGCCGGCGGCCAGCGTTAACTCCAGTTTAGACGGTTCGTCCCTGTTTGCACAGGTCAGCACATAAGCCCTTTGAGTCTGGTCATAACCTTCGCTGGTATAGCCGGTGCTGTTCAATTTCAACTGCGGAGCATAAAGCCAGGATTTGGCCAGAGGCGCCAGCTCGGCCGCGGGCTTGTTGGTCATGCCATGCAGCATAATCCACGTCCTCGATATGCCTTCCTGAGAGTACTGTTTCCACTCTATATGGGTAAGCGACGAGTGCGAAGGCCTGACGGCAGAGGTGGCCTCGGTGGTATCGGATTTTTCTTGAGCGACGGGCCAGTGATTCCACCAGTTAAAGCAGGAATTTTCGCCGTGGCCGCCATAGACTTTGATCCTTAGCTGCTCAGGGTCCACCACCGTAAACGGCTTATAGGGGTTCTTGAAATTGATCAACTGAATACAGGGGTGCTCGGGCGGGTCTCGAAGCGGCGGGCCGCCCTTTTCGGTCCAGACGTAGGTCTTACTCTCGCCTTTGAGGTTGGCAAAGCTGACCGCATCGAAGTTAATGTTGTCCTCCGGAATGGTGCCAGGCTGGTTGACGACGATTCCTTCCTGATATTCTATCCAGTGCTCCAGAGGTGAGCCGGTGTGTATGGTGGCTTTGCGGACGCCGACGGAATCAGGGTATATCGTATAATACTCATCAACCCAATCGGCCCAACCGGTCATCTCGTCCCTGTAAGGCTGCAGATAGTTCAAGTCGACCGGAGAATACCGCCAGTGAACGACTACGCGGGCATCGGTGCTCTCGATGATGCGGACGTGTGAGTAGCGGCACTGCTTGTCGGACATAGGCTCGCACATGCTGTTGCAGCCGCCGAGGTGGCCGCGGCGTTCGAAAAACTCATTTGTATACCATGCCCCATCATACGTGGCCCAGTGCGGAATGTAGCTGGTGCCGCGCCAGAACACAAAGCGATGGTCGAATTGGTCAAAGCGCACCACCACGTCCGCATGCCGGCTCACCTTCCACAGTTCGTCCCAGGCCAGGCTGAACTTCAACGTTTGGTAGTATGCCCCGAACCGGCCCTTACCTTCAGGGCCGGAGGGAAGTCTGAGCGGCGCCAGGGCATTCAGCTCGTCCAATTTTTTCTGCACCTGTCCCAGCTTTTCGAGCGAGGTGTTATCGTCGGCTATCACCTGCTCGCACTCGCGGGCCAGTGAGTCTGCGTTCTGTTTGTAAGCCTGCCATTTCCTGTCGCGTGCGGTGTGTTCGGTATCGAGATAAGCAATTTCCCGGCGCATGAATTCGATCTTTTTGCGAATACTGTCCTTAGCCGATGATTCACCTTCGGAAGCCGCGGCACAGACGGGGACGGCAAATGATGTCCACACAAGAGTTAAGCCTGTTAAGAAAACCACCTTTCGCATTGCAAGACCTCCATCTAATTCTTTCATCGTATGGGCTCACCTTTTCTATAACCGTTGCCAATCACCCGCAACACCACTAACGCGCCACAGGTGAAATTGAAACCGTGATTGGCTCGGTTGATTCTTTCTTTATCCAGACTACCAGGTCACTCCCTTCAAGGGTATAATTGTGACCGAAACGGAAACTCTTGCCGCGGCCGACCTGTTTTCCATCTATCTTGAGTTTGGCGCCAGCGTCGCCCCAATCTTTGATGACAAGGGCTGGATTAACCAGAGGCGAGGCCCCACTGGCGACCAGCTTAAACTTCAAGGTTGAGGGTTTGTCTTTAGTTTTGCAGCTCAGGACGTAAGCCCGCTGATACTTGTCATAACCTTCGCAGGCGAAATCGCCGCTTATAAGGGTCAGCTCGGCAGGATAATTCCATGACCTTGCTAAAGGCACCAGCTCCGAGACGTATTTTTCGGACATGCCGTACAAACTCACAGCGGTGTATGTCTTTTCCTGCTTGTCGTGTTTAATAATCGGCGAATCCTCAATTGACTGGGCAAGAGAGCTATGGGACGGTCTGTCGGGCACGCCTGTCCTTCTTCCGTCGTTGGGCAGTTGTGCGACCGGCCAATGGTTCCACCACGGGAAGTGAGACCATTGTTCCTCGACACAGCATCGCATCAACTTCAGGCCGCTGTCGGGCTGGAAAATGATAAACGGCTTATTCTCCGCCTTGAGGTTGACAAGCTGAATCGTGGCGTCGCGGAGTTTGCCGTCGTCACGGTTGACGGCGTTCCATGTATAGGTTTTCGATTCGCCGTCCATATTGCCCCACGTGAGAGCTTCAAGGTCCAAATTATCTTCGGGGCGTGTGCCGGGCTGGTGGAGCGCAATTGTCTCCTGCCATTCATGACGCAGAATGTTAGCGTGCAATATCTGTTTTCGGGTGGAAACAGCGTCCGGGTAAATATAGTAATATTCATCCGCCCATTCACCCCAACCGTCCTTATCCACGCGCGAGATACCGTAAACGATGTCGGAGAGGGCGTAACGCCAGTGGACAACGACTCGGGCATCATGATTTTCGATAATCCGAACATGTGAATAGCGGCACTGCTTGTCGGACATATGTTCGGAACAGCCCCACCCGGTTGAATTACCGGTCGCTTCGAGGCTCTGGTCACCCATCCACCGGCCGTTTTCGGTTACCCAAACGGCGCCGTAGGCCGTCCCTCGCCAGAATACAAGCCTGATGGGAGAGTCATCGAAAAGCACCAGTATGTCAGGGTCGGGCCCGACGCGCCAGAGGTCTTCCCACTCTTGGCTGTATCGCAGACGACAGTAGGAAGCTCCGAAACGAGCGGGAAGGTCCTTCGGACCTGAGGGCATCACCCGCCAGGTGAGAGGCTGCTCCTGCTTTGGCCTGACGGCGGCATAAGCTTTGCCGATTTGCTCGGCAGAAAGGGCGCGATTGTGAATCTTAACCTCGTCAATAAGTCCATCGAAAATCATGTTGGAAAGCAGTCTTTTGCTCGGGCGGCGTTCGGTGTTGACCGGCGACATCTTCTTGTGGCTTTGACCTATCAGCAAATCGTATCCTGCCGGGGGCGTCACAACTCCGCTGACTGCCATCGAACCCGCATGTTTTCCATTCACGTAGAGATTAATACCGCTATCTTTGCCAAAAGTGCCCACCACGTGAGACCATTTCAGCAGCGGCACGGCGAGCCGTGAGGTGCACTCCTTCAGTTGGCCGTTGACCGTGACTTTCATCCCGAGATGTCCCTCGGAGTCGATTCCGAGGAACAGGCGCTGCTGTCGCTCCGGCGGCGCCGCTTCACGGCCCAATTCCCTGGTCTTGACGTAATCCTCGTCCTGCGGACTGTGGCTGAGGGCTGATTCATCAACGATGGTTTTAGGCTGCCCGGCCCAGGTCCAGTAAAGACGCAGGTAGGAGGGGTCGCCGTCCTGGTAATAGGAGAGAACAATCGGATACTTCCTGCCTTTTTCCATAGACATTTTGCCGGTGCGGGCCTTGTCTCTGCCCCAGCCGTCAATAACGAGCTGCTTATTGATTTCCAGCTTCAGCCCGTTGTCCACTTCGGCAGTGAAGGTAACCTCGCCCGTGAAAGGAGCTTCAATGTATCCTCGCCAGCGGCCGGACCAGTCGCTGTACCCGCCCGTCCAATCGTGTTCAACGCCCTTGAGCAGGTCTGTGCCTGAAGGGTTGGCAAAATCAGGCTCATTGAACTTTACGCCGAATAGGCCTGGCTTCAGTTGGAGGTCGGCGGGCGGAGCATCCTGACCGACCACATCACCCGCCTGATCCACTATGGCGGTCCAGTTCCAGGAGTACGTCTGCGGCGCAATCCATGCCTCGATGGTGAAGGCTTCCACAAGCCGGGGCACATTACCGGCCGGGCGGATGATACGCGTTGTATAGCCGTCGAATCTAAGGGCGTTTCCGCTTGCACCGGGCATGTACTTAAAATTGCCTTTTATCGCGTCGTCCATCCGACCGATACTGTCAACGGCGAACTCGCCCTTTGGGCGGTCGAACTTCCACCAGGCCACAAGGCCGTCATCAGTCGCGCAGGCGCAAAGGGGGCATATCATTACAGTTAGAATAGAAGCTGCAAAACAAACTACTTTTCGCATTACAAGGCCTCCTTGAAATTGAATAAGACACTCTGAGCAATAAATCCGCAATAATAGCATCAATCTGCCGCAGGCAAAAGTGAAATCCTGACAGGTTTGACCGAGTCGCGTTCGATCCAGACGGTCAAGTCGGTACCGTCAAGCGTGTGTTGGTGGCCGAAACGGAAATTCTTGCCGCGTTTAACATTTTGACCGTCGATTCTCAACGCGACGTTCGCCTGGCCCCAGTTCCTGATAACAAAGGCGGGGTTGACCAGCGGCGAATTACCGTCGGCTGTCAGTTCAAGGTGCAGTTGGGTATTCTGAGCGGAATCTTTGGTCAGGATATAGGCACGCTGGTCCCTGCTGTAGAACTCATTACCGTATCCCTTGCTCAGGATTTTAAGCTCCGGCGGCTGAAGCCAGGAGCAGGCCAGCGGAAGCAGCTGCTCGACAGGCCTGTCGGTCAAGCCCATAATGAATCGTCCCGTCCTTGTGATACTGCCCGGATATGTCCGCGGCTCCGGCACGCGGGGCGATGTTATCGCCGAACTCGAGACGCGGTCGGGTACCAGTGCGTAGCGCCCGTCGGAAGGGGCCTGTGAGACCGGCCAGTGATTCCAGGTGGGAAAATGAGAATATTCGGGCCTTAACTCCGGCGCCCAGCCGTACGGCGTAATTCGACTGCGAGGCTCATAAACGTAGCACGGTTTGAAGCGGGACTTCAGGTTAACAATGCAGATATTCGCGTTAGGGAGCGCATCCTTGAACCGCCCTTGGTTGTCGCCCGGCCAAGTTTCCCAATTGTATGTGCGGGTCTGGCCCTCCATGTTAGCAAGCGTTACTGCGTCAAGGCTGATATTGTCCTCAGCCTTTTCACCCGGATTGTTGAGAACGGTCGGCTCGGTCACGCTGAAACCACCGATACCATGCACCAAGAAGTTCCGAATCGCTATCCCGTCCGGGTAGATGTAATAGTATTCATCGGCCCATGCGCCCCAGCCGGTATCCGGGTCGACAGCCCCATTATTGTACAAGACATCGACGATGGCGTAGCGCCAGTGGACAACCACGCGGGCATCGTGGTTTTCGATAACCCTAACGTGGGCAAAGCGGCACTGCTTGTCCGACATGTGCTCGGCGCAGCCAGCAGGGCCGCCGCCTTCGGCGCTCTGGTCGCCTACCCATCTGCCGTTTTCCGTGACGAGATTCATATTAAAGTTGGTGCCTCGCCAGAAAACCATTTTGTAAGGGCCTTGGTCGAATGTAACGACGACATCCGGATGGTCGGCGACCCGCCAGAGCGCATCCCATTCCTCATAGAACTTCAAGCGGCAATAGATTGCTCCGAAGCGGTTCGGGCCGGACGGCAATTGGGGCAGTTTGCGCCATTGCAGCGGGGGCGGGCTTTTTGGTTTGGTTGTCCGGTAGTTTTTGTCAATCTGCTCCGGCGTCAGCCTACGGCGGTAAATCTTTAGCTCGTCAATGATTCCGTCAAAGGAATATGAGGTAGGGAAGTTGACACCCGGCCTAACCAATGCGGTGGGGTCAAGCAGCGTTTTGCTGTGGTTTCGGCCAATCTGAAGGTCCATATCGGCGGCGAAATCCAATTTGCCCTTTACCGGCAGCGTGGCAGCGGCTTTTCCGTCGATGTAGACCGTGATTCCTTCATCTTTGCTGAATGTGCCGGCGATATGAGACCATTTTTCCATAAAAGGGATAGTCTCGCTGGAGGTGCACTGGCGCCACTTGCCGTTTACGGCCAGATGCAGGCCGACACGTCCGATTTGGTCTATACCAAAGAAATAGCCGGCCTTGTGGTCTTTTTCCTGGTTTACGATGGCACACCAGTTCCAGGGATATTCCTGTGGAAGGACCCGGGCTTCAACAGTAAACTCATCCTCAAGGCGCGGGGCGTCGGCCGCCCTGCGAACAACGCGTGTGGTGAAACCGTCACATTTTAGGGCGCTTTCGGCGACTCCCCTTATGTACGTGAAATTGCCGCTAATCGAGTCTTCCTTTTGGCTTGCGCTATCCAGAGCCTTGGCGCCCTCGCCCTCATCAAATCTCCACCAGGCCACAGGACCGTCTTCGCCGGCACAAGCGCAGCGACAGTACAGGGTAAATGTTAGGATGAAAGCGGTGAAACATATTACTTTTCTCATAGGATAACCTCTTGCAACTAAATAACATTTCAACGGTTGCCAAAGGTACCAATAATCCGGTCGCAACGAAAGCACAATTTACGGCGTGCATTTGACGGGGCACGGTGAAATTTCTTAAAAAATTGGAATTTTTCTGAAAAAAAAGCTTGACAAAATAGGAGTTGCTACTATATTGTAGGAATCATGCCTAAAGGGACAAGATACGCCAGAGGCCATGGTAATGAGCGATTCCGGGTTCATCTTTTGCGGTGGCATATTGCGAGATTAAATCGATGGAAGAGGGCGGAGTATCTCTTTAGGCAAAACACAGAAAACAGAGATTTTTCCACCCAGTTTGTTATGTGTCAAAATCGGACCGCCGGCTGTAAAGGCCGGTAATCCGATTTTGTTTCCCAATAGCGGGGCTGTCCGGAGGAGGGCGGCCCCTCTTTTTTGCGCTCACAAGCAAATAGTACAATCGGAAACCTGGGGCCCTGACCGTCCGTCGACGGCGGCAAAAACAGGCAAATAAACACCGGCGGAATTTTGTATCCACTGGGCGGATGAGCAGATATAATCAGTACGGTGGTTATGAAACGGGCGGTTTTGGCACGAGGTTATTTATGTTAAGCGGCATCGCCGGGCAGAAAAGCAGCGAACTGAGGAAAAAAATGGAGACTTTCCGGGCAAAGTGTCGGTCGGCGGGACTCAAAATTACACCTCAGCGAACAGCGGTCTATAAGGCGCTGATTGAAACAAACAAGCATCCGTCGGCGGAAACGGTTTTCAGGAAGGTCAGGGACGTGATTCCCAACATATCGCTGGATACTGTGAACAGAACATTGCTGACCCTGAGTGAAATCGGCGCAGCGTTTATTGTCGAGGGCTCCGGCGACCCCAAGAGGTTTGATGCAAATCTGGAGAACCATCAGCACTTTAAGTGCGTAAAGTGCAAAAGAATATTTGACTTTCACCACGAACCATTTGATAATATTGCCGTACCTTCAGGTATCACGAAGAAGTTTATAGTCCTGAGAAAGACCGTATACCTCGAGGGTATCTGCAGTCTATGCAGGAAGAAACATGCCTGAGAAGGGGGCAGTTTTTGGCGACAGTCGTCGGAATCGGTCAAAGATGGAGGTTATAAATGAATCTTAAAGGCAGCCAAACAGAAAAGAACCTGCTGGCCGCATTCGCAGGTGAATCCCAGGCGCGTAACAGGTACACGTATTTTGCCAGTCAGGCGAGAAAAAAAGGTTACGAACAGATAGGGGCAATTTTCGAGGAAACAGCCAATCAGGAGAAAGAGCACGCGAAGCGGGAGTTCAAATTTCTCGAAGGCGGGGATGTGGAAATCACCGCGGCGTACCCGGCCGGCATCATCGGCAACACGCTCGAGAATCTAAAGGCCGCCGCGGCCGGCGAGAATTACGAGACCACGCAGATGTATCCGAGCTTTGCCGTGAAGGCCGAAGAAGAAGGCTTTAAGGAAATTGCGGCGTTTTTCAGAAATGTTGCAGTGGCCGAGAATCGGCACAAGGAAAGGTATCTGGCTCTGGCCAGGAATATCACCGAGGGGCTTGTTTTCAAGCGTGCTGAGCCGGTACGGTGGGTTTGCAGGAATTGCGGTTACGTGCACGAAGGGCCCGAGGCGATTAAAGTCTGCCCTCTTTGTTTACATCCGCAGAGTTTTTGCGAACTGGAAGCGGTCAATTACTGAGGGCGTTCACTCTTTTGGGGGGCAGCCTGAGTCAATGAAAACCAGCATTTGCCCAAGAGGCACGATTTTGACATTGCTCTTTGCCGGTGCAATCATCATTTTTGGTTTTGGCTGTAAGGAGAGAGTTATGGAAGAGCGAAAAGGTCTGATAACGATGAAGGGCAATCCCTTGACGCTGGTCGGCAGTGAGGTCAGGCCTGGTGAGTCAGCGCCCGACTTCGAAGTCCTGGCCAATGACCTGAGCCCGGTCAAACTGTCCTCTTTCCGAGGGAAGGTCTGCATTATTTGCTCCGTGCCGTCGCTCGATACGCCCGTGTGCAACACGCAGACAAGAAGATTCAACGAGGAGGCCGGGCGTCTGGGCAGTGACGTTGTCGTGCTGACAATCAGCATGGACCTGCCGTTTGCTCAGAAGCGCTGGTGCGGAGCAGCCGGGGTCAATAATGTGCAGACTCTTTCCGACCATCGTGAGGCGTCGTTCGGCACATCGTTCGGAGTTCTAATAAAGGAATTGCGGCTGCTTGCGAGGGCGGTGTTCGTGGTGGACAAGGAGGGCATTGTCCGGTATATACAGTTGGTTAACGAACTGACCAATGAGCCGGACTACGAGGCGGCACTGAAGGCGACAAAACAGTTGCGGTAAGACAGGTTCGCCGCTTAGATATGGTGTGCGCCTGCGGAACGTGCGGGAACGGATTCTTCGGCGTAATGGATTCTGCTCGAGATGAAAGGGGTGGCAAGATGATGCAGCTCAAAGCAAGTATCTACGCTGTAGGGGCAATCGACTGGGACCGAAGGCTGTTCGATGAGTTGATTCCGCTGCCGGACGGCACGAGCTATAACGCATATCTGGTAAAGGGCAGCGAGAAAACAGCGCTGTTGGACACAGTCGACCCGACAAAGACCGAGGTGCTGATGGAAAACCTCGTCGGTCTTGGGACCGAGAGAATAGACTATGTCATTGCTCACCACGCCGAGCAGGACCACTCGGGCGCCATACCCGATGTATTGATGCTCTACCCCGAGGCGAAAGTTGTTACAAACCCGAAGTGCAAGGCCATGCTAATTGATTTGCTGAACATCGCCGAGGACAGGTTTATCACGGTCGATGACGGCCAGACTCTTTCACTGGGGGATAAAACGCTTCAGTTTGTCTATATTCCCTGGGTTCACTGGCCGGAGACACTGGGTACATATCTGCGGGAAGACAAAATATTTTTCCCGTGTGACTTCTTCGGCTCGCATCTGGCCACAAGCAGCCTGTTCGTGGACGATGAGGCAGTGGTTTACGAAGCCGCAAAAAGGTACTACGCGGAGATAATGATGCCCTTCCGGGGCCCTATAAAGAAGAACCTCGAAAAGATAAAGGACCTGCAAATAGATATGATTGCCTCAAGTCACGGGCCTGTTTACGACAAACCCGGGTTCATAATTGACGCCTATAAAGACTGGGTAAGTGACCAGGTCAAGAATGAGGTGGTGCTGCCGTATATTTCAATGCATGGCAGCACAAGAAAGATGGTGGAGCATTTTGTGGGCGCTTTAATGGAAAGGGGTATTACTGTCAGGCAGTTCAATCTTGCCGTTACCGACATCGGCAAACTGGCGATATCGCTTGTCGATGCGGCCACAATCGTGCTTGGCTCTTCGACGGCTTTGACTGTTGCGCATCCCCTTGTCGCGTACGCTGCGATTCTGGCAAATGCGCTCAGGCCCAAGACAAGATTTGCCTCAATCATCGGCTCTTACGGATGGGGCGGCAAGATGGTGGAGCAAATTGCGGGGCTTGTCTCAAACCTCAAGGTTGAAATTCTTGAGCCGGTGATAGCAAAAGGGTATCCGAAGGATGAAGACTTCGCGGCCCTTGATAAACTTGCCGACAAAATACTGGCCAAACACAGGGAACTTAAAATCGCCAAATAAATTGAAGACTAAACAAGATAATAAAAGGGGGATAAAAATGGCGCAGAAACTTGAAGTGTACAAATGTACGGCATGCGGAAACATCGTAGAGGTGCTTCACGGAGGGGCAGGCGATTTGGTCTGCTGCGGGGAGCCGATGAAGGGAATGACCGAGAACACGGTTGACGCGGCCAGAGAAAAACATGTGCCGGTAATTGAAAAGGTCGACGGGGGTTTCAAGGTCAAAGTGGGCAGCGTCGCGCATCCCATGGAAGAGAAGCACTACATAGAATGGATTGAACTGCTCGCGAACGGAAAGGCATACAGGCGATTCCTGGAGCCGGGGATGAAGCCGGAGGCGGTTTTTGACGTTCAAGCCAAGTCGGTCAGCGCAAGGGAATATTGTAACCTGCACGGGTTATGGAAAGGAGATTTGAAATGATCGGCAAAAAAATGCAGGAAGCCCTTAACAAACAGATTAATGCAGAGCTTTACTCGGCGTATTTGTACCTGTCAATGGAGGCTTTTTTTCAATCGCTGAATCTGCCGGGCTTTGCGAACTGGATGAGAATCCAGACACAGGAAGAGCTGGTTCACGGCCTGAAGATTTATGATTACGTAAATAAACGCGGCGGCAGAGTCACATTGAAGGCGATAGCGGACCCGCCGGTGAAATGGAACTCGCCGCTGGCCGCGTTCGAGGCGGTGTACAAGCACGAGCAAAAGGTCACCGGACTAATTAACGACCTGGTGAACCTGGCTATCGAGCAGAAAGATCACGCGGCACAAATATTCCTGGAATGGTTTGTCAGCGAGCAGGTTGAGGAAGAGAAGAGCGCCGACGAGATAGTGCAGAAGCTGAAGCTGATGGCGGACGCCCCCGGCGCGATATATATGCTGGACAACGAAATGGCCCGGCGGGTCTTTAACGCCCCTACAACGCAAGGAGAATGATATGGGTATCAGCTTTACCGCAGATGAAATCTTCGAAATGGCCGAACAGATCGAACGAAGCGCGGCCGAGTACTACCGCGAGGCGTCGCGAAACTCGCAGGGTCGGGAAATAAAGCAGATGCTGCTCGATATGTCCGCCATGGAAGAGGGACACCTCGAAACCTTTGAGCAAATGAGAAAAGAGCTGAGCGGCCGCGAGAAGGAGCAGATGATCTTCGACCCTGATAATCAAGGAGCGCTGTATCTGCAGGCCATGGCGGATTCCCGCGGCCTGGAGGGCAGGGTAAGCCCGACCAGGAAACTGACAGGCAATGAATCAATAAAGGAGGTTCTTGAAATCGCCATCAAAGCCGAGAAGGAGTCGGTGGTTTTTTACCTGAGCCTTAAGGAACTGGTGCCGGTCAGGGGGGGCCGCGACAAGGTCGAAAAGATTATCATGGAAGAATTGAGCCATATAAACACTTTGGTCAACTATCTCAAGGACGCAGCCTGACGGGAAAGAGCAATCGATTGGGCAATTATGTCGTCTGAGGGGCGATTAGACAATGGCCGAACTGAAAGGAGCTCGCACCATTCTGGCCAGGCAACCGATCAATCGCCGCGTTTTGTTGGCACTGTTGCCCTGTCTGGCCGGGGGCGTTTATTTCTTTGGCTGGCGGTCTCTTTTTATGGTCGGCTGGGCGGCTCTCGTCGGGTTTGTCGTTGAGCTGATTTTCACCCGCCTGCGGGGCGAGCGCGTGAGCGAGGCGGTGTTTGTTACCACGACCATATTTGCCGTGATTATGCCGCCCACGGTCGGCGTTCACGTTCTGACCATCGGCGTTGCGTTTGCCGTGATGTTCGCCAAGGAGATCTTCGGCGGCTTCGGACGCAACATCTTCAATCCGGCCATGGCGGGCAGATGTTTCGTCTATATATGCTTTCCCGTGGCCCTGACTTCCACCTGGGCGCCGGTGGCCGAGGGGCCGTGGGGCGCGTTGCGTCAATGGACGACGGCTGCCGGGGCCGACGCCACCACCGGCGCGACACCAATGTCGCACATGAAGGCCGGTCGCATCGTCCTGCGGGACGGCGCCGGCAAAGAGGCGGACTCCAGAATTCCCACCGACATTGAAGAGGGCCAGGTCAAATACGTCAGGAGAAGCGCCTTTCTTCGGGCCCTGGCGGTGGGCCGGATCAGCGGCACCATGGGAGTAACCAGCGCGGTACTGATTATGATTGGCGGGCTGTACCTTTATTACACGAAGACCGCCAGCCGGACTATTATCCTTTCGGTTACCACGACCTACGCCGTCCTGAACCAGGTTCTTTACTGGTTCGGCGTCGACCCGGTCCCCGGCGCCTTGCCTGCGGTGCTCGGAGGCGGATTTCTGTTCGGCGCGTTCTACATGGCTACCGACCCCGTCAGTGCCCCCAGAACCGAGGCGGCAAAAATAGTTTACGGAATAATAATCGGCGTCTGCAGCACGGCCATAAGGAATTTCTCCATCTTCAATGGGGGCCTCATGTTTTCCATCCTCATCGGCAATATGTTTGCCCCGATACTGGACCACGTTGTCCGTGAGTATAAGACCACCAAGGCCGCAAAGGAGACGGGCTGATGCAGAAATGGTGGTTTCCCATATTGTATATGTTCCTAATCACCGCCTTCTTCAGCTCGGTCGTGATCGGCCTGACTCAATTCAACTCTGAAAGGGTGGCGGCCAACGAAAAGATAGCCTTTGAAAAAGCCGTCGTGCAGGCACTTGCCGGCCTTTATGTCGAGGATACGAGCCGATTGGATTTGCACAGAACCTTTGTCGAGCGGGTAACTGAGCCGGACGAAGAATCAGCCGGCGCATACACGCTGAGGAAAGAGGGCCAAATCGTCGCTTATGCCCTGCCCTTTTCCGGCCGAGGATTCTGGGCCCCCATCAAAGGCGTCATCGGGATCGATGCCGACCGCAAGACCATCAATGCAATAGCATTCTATCAGCAGAATGAGACGCCCGGACTCGGCGCGGAAATAACCAAACCGCCCTTCCGCCAACAGTTTGAGGGCAAGGTAATCGCCGCCAGGGAAAGGCCCGTATCCTTCAAGCGACCGGGCGCCGAGCTTGGTCCGAGCGACGTCCACGCCGTGACCGGCGCCACGCAGACAAGCACAAGGCTGGAGAAAATCATAAACACACAGTTGGTCGAATGGCGCTCGCGTTTGACCCAAAGGAGCAACCGGCAATGAGCCCCGCAGGCGGACAATCCGAAAATAAGAAGCTGATGGTCGAGGGGCTGTGGCGCAATAATCCCATCTTCAAGCAGGTGCTGGGTATATGCAGCACCCTGGCGGTTACCAACCTGGTGCTCAACACCGTCGTCATGTGCGTCGCACTCGTATTTACACTTTCTCTCAGCGCAGCGACGGTTTCCGTACTGCGAAAACTGACGCCCCGCAACATAAGGATGATGGTCGAAACGCTGATAATCGCCTTCTACGTGATCATCGTGGACGTATTGCTGAAGGCGTACTGGCCCGAGATGAGCACAAAACTGGGCCCCTATGTCGGGCTGATAATTACCAACTGCATTGTCATGGGCCGGTGCGAAGCCTACGGCAATTCCAATCCGCCGGGCCGCGCCTTTGTGGACGGTCTTTTCAACGCCCTTGGTTACTCGTTCGTGCTTCTGATAATAGCGGTTTTTCGCGAGCTGCTCGGCATGGGTACGCTGCTGGGTGTCCCAATGCCTTACTTTAGCACGAGCTGGGATAAATGGATAATAATGGTTATGCCGCCCGGCGCGTTCTTCATGCTCGGCGTCCTGACCTGGATTTTCAAGTCGATACAAATCGGAAAGGAGCAGCAGACACCATGAATGTTGGCGCGGAAATCTGGCAGGCTTTTGTGGTTTGTATTTCGGCGGTTTTTACGCAGAATATTCTTCTGACGTACTTTTTGGGGCTGTGTCCGTTTCTCGGCGTTTCGCGGGAAATAAAATCGGCCTTCGGGCTGGGCCTAGCGGTGACTTTCGTTCTGACCTGCACGTGCGGGCTCAACTGGCTCGTATACCATCTGGTCTTGGAAGAACTACATCTGGAATTCTTCCGCTTCATAATCTTCATCATAATCATAGCGGCCTTCGTGCAGTTCGTGGAAATGGTCATCGAGCGATATTCACCGGCCCTGTACCAGAGACTCGGGATATTTCTGCCACTGATAACCGTCAATTGCGCGATACTCGGCGGCTCGCTCTTCATGGTCATCCGTGATTACGGATTCATAGTCAGCATCGGGTATGGCCTTGGCAGTGGAATCGGCTGGTTCCTGGCGATAATCGCCATGGCCGGAATCAGGCAAAGACTGAAAAATGAACGGATTCCGCGCGGCCTCCAGGGACCCGGAATTACCCTTATTATCGCCGGTCTGATGGCCCTGGCGTTTATAGGCTTTGCGGGCGTCCTGCAGCGGTGACGAAGAGGAAGCGTCGGATACGGATGTCAACGATGATACTTTCGATATTCATCTCGGTTGTAGTAGTAAGCTCGGTTGGGGCCGCACTTGCCGCCCTGCTGGTTGTCAGCGAGCGTCTGATCGCTGATTACGGCGAATGCAGGATAAGGATAAACAGCGAACGAGACCTCATGGTGAAAGGCGGCGGCAAACTGCTTTCGGTATTGACCGACGAAAAAATATTCATTCCGAGCGCCTGTGGAGGACGCGGCACCTGCGGCCTGTGCAAGCTGAAAGTCCTCGAGGGGGCCGGGCCTTTGCTGCCCACGGAGGAGCCGTTCCTGACCGAGCAGGAAAGACAGTCCAACGTGCGAATTTCCTGCCAGGTCAAGGTGCACAACGATCTCGATATCGAGATTCCGCCCGAACTGTTCGCCATCCGCGAATACACGTGCAGGTGCGTCGACATCAGCGACCTCACGCACGACATGAAGGAGTTTCGATTCGAGCTTGTTGAGCCTGAGACCATTGATTACACAGCGGGCCAGTACATACAACTGCAGACACCGGTGTACGAAAAAAGCAGCGAGGAGGTCTACCGTGCCTATTCGATGTCGGGAGACCCCGCGGACAATCGCACCATCGAACTCATTATCCGCCTGGTACCGGGCGGAATCTGCACAACCTACTGTTTCGAATACCTGAAGGTCGGCGACAGGGTCAAAATCAACGGCCCCTATGGCGAGTTCACACTTTCGCAGAGCAATGCGCCAATCGTTTTCGCCGCCGGCGGTTCGGGGATCGCACCTATAAAGTGCATGCTTCACCACATGAAAAATACCGGCAACAAGCGTTCGGCCGTTTTCTATTTCGGGGCCAACACGGTCAAGGATATGTTCATGGTGGACCAAATGAAGGCCTTCGAATCCGAACTGGCGGATTTTCGGTTTGTGCCGGCCGTCGCAGAGCCACGACCGGACGAAAAGTGGCAAGGACAGAAGGGTCTGGTTACCGAGGTTTTGCGCCGGGACCTGAAAAACGCCGACCGGGCCGAAGGCTATCTGTGCGGAAGTCCGGGCATGATTGACGCGGCAATAAAGGTGCTGACCGAACTCGGGATGCGTGAAGAAAAAATCTTCTATGACAAGTTCGCGTAAATTGATAGGATGGTGTACATGAAAGAGTCACCGCGGATGCAGAGTCTGGATGCGATGTTGCGTTCGTCCAGGCTGGTGGCCGGGGGTTTCATGGGCGGTGACACTCGCAGCGCCGACGAAATTATCAACGAGGACAGTGCCCGCATCGCTCAACTGGCGGTTACAGCCGGTCAGATTGCCTCCCGCATGGGGCAGATTACCGATAAAGCCAAAGGCGGCCTCGGTACCTGGGTGAGAATCGACGATAAACTAAAGGCTGTGGTGCACGAGGCCAAAGGGACGCTCACTTGTCCCTGGCCTCATCCTGGAGAATTTGATAAAAGGGTAACTACCGTCGAACGCCTTGATTCGGCCGATAGCATACGTTGGTCGGACCTGAATATTCACATGATTGCCGAGCATGGTTTTTTCGAAGGTAAAGGCTCGCCGTTTCGCATTGAGCCGGCTAAAATCATAAGGATTATTCTCAAGTAAAGTGCCGGGCACTCAAGTGTATTGCCTGCGAATGATTAACCTGGTTTTTCTGTGAAGAAAGGAGTTTTCCTTGTGTCTTAACATGATTGAATAATTTTGCTTGTCTTTGCCGATATCCTGAACGAGGGACAAATCGTTGTCCCATAAAGGGTAACGTTCAGGAGATAAGACAATGCAAGCTCTTTCAAAATTCTGTTGTCAAAAT
>DATKVV010000088.1:0-24127 GCA_035529895.1 Sedimentisphaerales bacterium | reverse complement strand
GCCGGTTACCCCCGCATCTACAATGCTGGACTTCTGCCGTTGTGGACTACGTACTACTGGCGCGTTGATGAAAGCTATTACACGCCGTACCACGTGGTCAAAGGCGACGTCTGGAGTTTCACTACCGGTTGTGAGCCGATTAATGGCGACATCAACAATGACTGCGTGATCAACTTCCTCGACTATGCCGATGTGGCAACCACCTGGAGAGGCGAGGATATGTGGCCGTAACAGGCTTTGTTGATGAACATTGTGTATCTGTGAGTTTGCACCAATTCCGGGGCCCCTGCCGATTAGCTCGGCAGGGGCCCCGGTTGTTTTTGTCCTCTCGGCCGGCGCATACTCTATCTTCGAGACCTGCCAACAACCAGCCCAAAAACAATGACTGCTCTTGGCATATCCGTAGTTGCTCACATCAGGCAGATTCCAAAAAACGCCTGAAAATTGCTTGTTTTTAACGGCAGGATGGTCATAATCTATTGCGGCGCGAATGCAGCTTGTCTTGAAGCCTGATTCGTGCCCGAAAGGAGATGTGCGCATAACGGCTTTCTGCTAATATATGCTCTTGTTAATAAAATTCACGATAAGGGCAAGGCTCAGGTTCCTGTCCCACGCCGAGACCCTTAAGCTTTTCGAGCGGGCCTGTCGCCGAGCCGACATAAAAATGGATTACAGCGAGGGTTTTAACCCGCGTGCGAAGCTTTCTTTGCCCTTGCCCAGGAGCGTGGGCCTCGAAACCGATGATGATTTGCTTTGTCTTGGCGTCAAAACCACCCGCGCTGCAGCCCTGCGGAGCGATTCTCTGCCGCCGTTCGACGCCGAGAGGTTCATGGCCGGCCTCTCAAACCACCTGCCCGAAGGCTGCCGGCTCCTTTCGGTCAGGGTTGCGCACGCAAGGACGCCTTTTCACCCGAATATGGCTGCTTACCGCCTCCGCGTCCGCCCCGAATTCCTCAACGACCGCCTCAGGGAAAAGGCCCGGCATCTGATGGCAAGTGAAAACCTTAACCTGCGGCGCCGTATTGACGAAAAAGGTAATACCCGGAACCTCGATGTAAGAGGTTTCCTGAACTCGATTGAAATTGACGATAAAGGTGTAATAACCGTCGAATGCAGAATTACTCCCGCCGGCTCGATACGTGTTGACGAAATCATTGAGTTGCTGCATTTGGATACGGACAAGCTGGCCGGGCCGGTCAGACGTATAAACGTACAATGGCAGGAAAAGACAAAAGACCGATGATTCTTGAAGGATGATTTGATGGCAAGAGAAATGCTCATAAACGTCGCTGAGAGCGAAGAGTGCCGGGTCGCGGTCGTCGAAAACGGCTCGCTTGAGGAGCTGTACATTGAAAGAGCAAGCCTCGGCAGCCGCGTCGGCAATATCTACAAGGGCAGGGTCGTTAATGTCGAATCCGGCATACAGGCCGCGTTCGTGGATTTCGGCATTGGCAGAAACGGCTTCCTACATATCAGCGACCTGCACCATCGTTATTTCGCAAAGGGCACCGGCGAGGAGGTCGAAAGCGTCGGACGAAGAAAGTCCCTGAAGCAGCGCCCCCCCATTCAGAATTGTTTACATAAGGGCGACGAGCTTGTCGTCCAGGTGACAAAAGAGGGCATAAAAACCAAAGGTCCCACCCTGAGCACCTATCTTGCCGTGGCCGGCAAGTATCTGGTCATGCTGCCCTGGATGCGAAAGCACGGGGTCTCACATAAGATCGAAGATGATGACGAACGCGAAAGACTCCGCAAAATTCTTGAGGAAATCAAACCGCCAAGAACAATGGGCTTTATCATAAGGACCGCCGGCCAGGGATGCTCAAAAAGGGATATTCAAAACGATTTCAAGTATCTGATGCGACTGTGGACGGCAATAAAAAAACGCCTCGAAACCGAAAAATCGCCCGCCGAGCTTTATCAGGAATCGAATCTGGTTATCCGGACCCTCAGGGACGTATTCAACACCGAAATCAGCGAGATAATATGCGACTCGGAAAGCGTTGTTCGCAAAATCAGGGACTTTCTTTCCATAGCCAGCCCGCGTCTGAGGAAAAAGGTCACCTACTGCGACGCCAAGGTTCCCCTGTTTCACAAATATGGCATCGAGGGCGAAATCACCAGGATTCAGTCGCGCGCCGTGGACCTTAAGGCGGGCGGGTCAATAGTCATCGAGCAAACCGAGGCCCTGGTCTCCATAGATGTCAACAGCGGCCGCTACCGAAAGCAGCAAAGCGCCGAGCAGACCGCCTACAAAATCAACATCGAAGCCGCCTCCGAAATCGCGCGCCAGCTTAGATTGAGAGACCTTGGAGGCCTGATCATCTGCGACTTTATTGATATGCGCAGCGAAAAGCACCGAAGGGAGGTCGAAAAGGGCTTTCGCGCCGCCATGAAGGCCGACCGTGCACGTTCGAGAATATTGAGGATGAGCCAGTTCGGCATCGTTGAAATGACACGCCAGAGGATGCGCCCTTCCCTCCAGTCCAGCACCCATCTGTCCTGTCCACATTGCGGCGGAACCGGGTTTGTCAAAAACCACGAATCGCTGGCTATCGAAATTATTCGTCTGTTGAATCTCTCGGCCTCCAGGGACGAAATCAAACGCATCGAGCTTTTTGTCTCGCCCGAAGTCACCGACTACCTGCAGAATGAGAAAAGAACCGCCATTGCCCATATCGAGCAGCTCAGCGAAAAACGGGTCATTATCCATTCGGCGCCCAGTTACACCGGTGAAAAGTATGATTTGGTCTGCTACGACGAGCGCGGCAGCACGGTAAAGCTGTAAATCGAACGGTAGAAGTGCAATCAAGAGGTATTTGCCGTAGCCGGAGAATGAGGTCCTGATGTATTTCGGCCTGCGAAAAATCTTTATCGCCTGTGTTTCATTGGGGATGGTGATTGCGATATTCCTGCTCTATAACTGCGTAAGCAACACCCCTCCAATCGAATCTCACGGTCCCCCGGAATTCACCACCGCCATTTGCGACGGCAATATCGGCCGGCCCGGGCAAAAAGTCGGAAAGATTGGCGACGCTGAGGTTGAAACCGTCCGCAGGGCAAAATACGTCACCCTGGACCGGAACAAACAGCCCGAAAGAGAATTCGGCTTCGAGGAGCTCCTGCACGAAGACGGCGATGAGTGGGAGCTGCGAAAACCGTACATCACTTTTTTTCAGGACGCTTACACCTGTTACGTCACCTCAGATAAAGGCACGGTCCGCGTCGAAAACGCTCCCCGCGGCCCTTCGCCAAGAGATGCCCGGCTTATCGGCAATGTGGTTATTCGCATTGTGCCCGAAAAATCCGACAGGTTCAAAGAAAGCACCGTCTATCTTGATGACGTCAGTTTTGTCGGTGAAAAATCGCAGTTGTCAACCGCCGGACCGGTCAAATTCGTCGCCGAAGACGCTCAACTGCTCGGCAAAGGCCTTGAGCTTGTCTATAATAGCGCCATTGACCGGCTCGAATATCTTAGAATAACCCATTTGGATTCTTTGCGCCTCAGGACCGCACAAGGCGCTTTATTCGGAGCCGCGCGAACAAAAGCCGACGCAGAACCCAATGACGCAGGCCGGGCCTGGACAAAACCGCCGGACAGCCCCATTGCAGCCGATTTTTCCCAAAAAGCCGGCGCATCCCCCCTACCGCCCCCCGAAGCAACTGCACAAAAGCAGGGCGAATATTACCGGCTGATTTTAAGCAAAAATGTCCTCATTGATACTCCTGACCAGTTGGTCTTTGCCGATGATAAGATTTCTATAAACAGTATCTTCTGGGAAAAAACTTCAATTGCGAAACCCGCCCGGCCCGATGCCAACGATACCAACCAAACCAAAGTTCCTGCACCCGATGCCGAAAAGACTATAGCCTCCGCCCGGCAGAAGGCTGAACCACCGCCCGAAACCCCCGCCGATATCCTCGTAACCTGCGACAACGGCATTTTGCTCGCGCCGATGGATTTCCCCAGGTCTATCACGGATTTTGCACCATCCGGGCAGCCGCCTGTTTCGACCGACAGCAAAATCGCCACGGTCGCTCAGGATAGGGCGGGCCGGACCTCGCTCGTTTCCAGCAAAATTGATTATTCGGCGTCCACCGACAATACTGTTGTCGCCGGCCCATTGACGCTTACCTTTGACGTGAACGACCCGGTCGCGTCCGACCCTAATGCTTACAAAACTCCCGTTCCGGCACGGGTCACCGCCCGGGAACAGGCAAAATTTCTGCCGGCATCGAATCAGGTTATCTTCGAGGGCGACTGCCTGTGTACGATGCTTCGCCAGGACGCCAACAGCCGCCAAAAGTACGCGCTATCGGCGCCCACCCTTATCGTGAATCTCTCGAAGGATAAGCCGGACCAATCCTCCGATGCCAAACTTGACCATCTGACCGCCGCCGGCGGCACGGTCAGCCTTTCTGTGCTCAAAACAGCCGCCGATGGAAATTCGCTCGGCGGTGTTGAGCTCAAATGTGCCAGGTTTGACTATGACCCCGCACAGCCAATGTATCTGGCGACAGGGCCTGGAGTCATAAAGTTCGATAATTCCCACATCCCCCAGGAGCCGAATCTCGCACAGGACAGATTCAGCTTGAAAAGGCCGTGCTGGGCGCTTGTCCAGGATTTTGACGCCTTAAAATATTTGGCAGCACCCAATCTTATTATCGCCGACGCGGGCCCCCGACAGATGTATATCGGCTATGTACCCATCGTCAACGGCCGATACGGCCGGCCCATCAAGGCCTATGCCGGCCACGTGGAAGCTTCTCTTTATGAGGCTGCCGACGGCCGCCTCGAACTGTCCACCCTGACCGCCACAGACGGCTTCAGCTATGAGGACGAGGATAAGGAATTCGAGGGAGGGCAGTTGTTCTACGACACCGCCAGTTCTATGGTTACCGCTATGGGCGACGATTTGCAATCGTGCTACTTCAACGGCGTCGCTGTTGACGCGATTGAATGGGACTTGAAAACCGACAGCCTCAACTTTGAAGTCCGCGGCCCCGGCGCTTTGAAGCTAAAAGAATAGTCCCGTTACCCCTTGTTTTTCAAACGCAAAGCTTTTGCAGGTCCTTTATGCTTAACTGGCCCAGGTGGTCGACGACCCTTTCGGCCATGGTCAACTGGTCGGCATCGTAGGAATTTGTTACCGCCGCCGTATGCATACCTGCGGCCCTGGCCGCCTCCAGCCCCCAGTGCGAATCTTCGACAACAATGCACTCGTTCGGCCGAATAGGACTTGCTCTTTTTTCGTTGAGCTTTTGCAGGGTTATCCGGAACCCGTCGGGATGGGGCTTGCCCCTTCTTACCTGTTCGGCAGAGACTATCACTTCAAAAAAATCACGCAGCCGCGCCTTCTCGAGTATCAGTTCAATCTCGGCGCGCAGCGCCCCGGAACATATCGCCATCGGGATATTGTTTTGCCTGAGTATCTCGACGAATTCCCGGACGCCCTCTATTATGCCGCCTTCGCTTTCGGCGAGCTGCCGGAAGATTCCCTCTTTTTGCCCGGCGAGCTCTTTGATTTGGCCGGCATCGACTTTCAGCAGACCTTTTTCCACCAGCACCTTGAGCAAGTCAAGGTCGGTCAGGCCCAGGTAATCCGTGTAATAATCCTTTGTCGTGATTTCCATGCCGAACTGCGCCAACATGCGGTTGAAAGCCCGAAGATGCAGAATCTCCGAGTCGGTTATCACGCCATCGAAATCAAATATGACCGCGCGAAGCATAGGATAGTTCCCTTACTCGGCCGGCGCCGGCCCGATAAGAGTCTCGTAATCGCTGAATGTTGACTTGTCGCCCGTGCAGATAACTTCCACCAGCGCCGCTATCTTTGGCGCGTTCCTTGTGATATATCTTCGGGCAATCATGGCCTTGCGTTTTTTCATGGGGATTGTCGGGCCGCTGCTGTTTTTGCCGTCCTCTGCGGCCGCTGCGACCTCCATATCACTCCTGCTGCTCGCCTGTCCGCACAGCAGATACCCGTTAATCAAATCTATCGCCATATCCACAAGCGCTCTGCCGTAAAGGTCCATATATTCCGTGCCTTGTTCTTTTACGAACCCGACCGCCTTCTTCAGCTCCTCTTTCCCTTGTACAAGCTTCTGCAGCAGGTCATTCACTTGGGGCTCGTAATTGTGTTGAGCAAGCTCTTCCATGAATTTCTCGGCGGTTCCGCTGCAGACACCCCGCACCGCCGCCACAATCTGCAGTTGGCTTGTCCCCTCGTAAATAGTCGTAATCCTCGCATCGCGCAAGTGACGCTCAACGGGATAATCCTGCATATACCCGCTGCCCCCCAGCACCTGGATCGAATCGTATGCCGCTCTGTTGCACATCTCTGAACAGTAGTACTTGCTCATCGGCGTCAGCATGGACGCGCATCTGTCGATTTTTCGCGATTCGTTCTTTAGCTGTCTGGCCTTTTCCTTGTCCTGCGGCGGGTTGAATTCGAGCTGCTTGGCGCATCTGATTCCAATGTCGACTACCCGCGACGTCTCGTACAGAAGCGCCCGGCCCGCTTCGATGGCGGTCTTCATATCGATGAGCATATCACGCACCGCCGGCAGTTTCTCAATGGCGACGCCGAATTGCTTTCTGTGCGCCGCGTAGTCGCGCGCCACGCGAAAAGCCGCTTCGGCAATCCCCACCGACTGCGCCGCAATCCCAATCCTCGCCCCGTTCATAAGGCTCATAACATAAGTGACAAGCCCTCTCTGCCTTTCGCCTATCAGTTGGCAGGGCGTGTTGTCAAAAAATATTTCGCAGGTCGGGGAGCCGTGAATCCCCAGCTTCTCCTCCAGCCTGCGAATATGCACCGTCGGTCCTCTGTCGCACACGAACAGGCTCAGCCCCAGGCCGCCGCTTCTGTCCGGCTCGCTGCGGGCCAGCACCAAAAGCACGTCCCCGCACCCGTTCGTTATGAACCGTTTTACCCCGTGCAGGTACCAGTTGCCGTTGCTGTCCTGAAATGCCCTCAGCTTGACCGACTGCAAATCCGAGCCGGCGTCCGGCTCGGTCAGTACCATTGCCCCCGTTATCTTGCCCGCGGAAAAATCATACAGGTACTTTTCCTTGATTTCTTCCGATGCGAAGGCGTTGATTGTCTCGGCAATCCCCTGCAGCCCGAATATATTCATAACGGAAGCGTCCGCCCGCGAGACAATCTCGATAGCCATCGAGTAAACCAGATTCGGAAAGTTCAGCCCGCCGAACCTGTAGGGCAGCGTGAAACCCATCACCTCCGCCTGCGCAAGCTTCTCAAGAGACTCCCGCGTCCCTTTGGCGTATGTCACTGAGCCGTCCTCGTTAAGCGTGTTACCCTCGTGGTCCACCTCTTCGGCCCGCGGCTCGATAAACTCCGCGCTCAGTTGCCCCAGCGACTCCAGCACCATATCATAGTTTCGCACCGCCTCGTCCGCGTCCGCCGGCGCATACTCGAATTCCTCCGCGAACTTAAAATCCTCTTCGCAAATCGCCGCCAGCTTGCCCAGGTCCGCGTGCCTGAATGAAAATTGTATATCGTCGTTGTCTCCGTAGAAATTTGCCATGTTTTTTCCCGGCGTCTCAGCTTCCCGCCGTCGCTTGCTCTTTTATACTCTTTTCCTTTATTGCCTTTATCATTTTCGGGACCACTTCGTTCAAATCCCCCACAATTTTATAGTGTGCAACCTGAAATATCGGAGCGTCGGCGTCGTTATTTATGGCGATGATTTTCTGACTTTGCGCCATCCCCGCCTGGTGCTGAATTGCACCGCTTATTCCCACCGCTATATACAGGCTGGGCCTCACCGTTGTCCCTGTCTGTCCGACCTGATGGTCCCGGTCGATAAATCCGAGGTCCACCGCCGCTCTGCTTGCCGCCGGCGCCGCCCCGAGGCAGTTCGCCAGGTCCCAGATGAGTTTGAAATTGTTCCTGCTCCCGACGCCCGCCCCCCCGGCGACGATTACCCTGGCCGTCTTCAGGTTGACCTTCTTCGGCCGCTTGTGCTCCTGCAAAATCTCCAGAGGCAAATCCTGCTGCGATAGTTGCGTTTTCTCGGCGACAATCTCGCCTTTGCGGGTGACATCAGGCTCCGCCGGCGGCATCACCCCTTCCCGCACCGTCGCCATCTGCGGCCACCGGTCGTAATTTATGATGGTCGCGATTATATTGCCCCCAAAGGCGGGCCTTATCTGAAAAAGCAGGTTCTTATGTAACTCACTGTCTTTGCCGGACTTATGGTCGCCGACCTGCAAATCCGTGCAGTCCGCCGTGAGTCCCGCCTTTGCCGCGCTGGCAATTCGCGGCGCCAAATCCCGGCCCGTCACCGTCGCCCCGTACAGCACTATCTGCGGCTTATGCTTGTGAATCAAGTCAAAAATCACCTTCGCGTAGCTGTTCGCCTGGTATGTCCCCAGCAAAGGATGCTCAACCAGGTACACCTTGTCGGCCCCGTGCTGTATCAGCCTGGTTGCCGACTGCTTCACACCGTCCCCCAGCAGCGCAGCCGCCAGCTTCACCCCCAGCGTGTCCGCAAGCCGGCGCGCCTTGCTCATCAGCTCAATCGGCGTCTCTTCCAGTTGCCCGTTGTGCTGCTCGGCAAAAACCCACACTTCTCCTTTTCTGTTCACATCTATCATACTCGTTCGCCATCACGATTCAACCACATCTCATCCACCCGATTACACCAATCAATCGAAGTCACCCCTTACCGCGGCACGGCCTCATCCATCGAGATACGGATAAATTCATGCGAGTATCCTGTCCTCAATCAGCTCGTGTATCATATCCGCGATTCCCTGCCGGCTCGGCTCGACCTGCTTGCTTTCTTTGGCCGCTAACACCACACTCTGAATCCGATGTACCTTTGTCGGCGAGCCGCTTCGCCCGCACCAGCTCAGGTCCGCTTCGAGAAAGTCAAGGTCCCACTGCTTAATCAACAACCCCCTCTGTTCCAGTTGGCCGCATTTATGGCTCACAAGGTCCTTAATATCCTCTTGACTTGCTCCTGGGTTCTCCGCCTTGATTTTCTGTTCCACCTCGACCGGCGTGCGTGCGTTCTTGTATTTCATAATCTTCTTCGCCGCCGCGGCTCTCGGCTCATTCGCCTCGCCCGTAACCGTCAGCAGCGCCGGCAGCCTGCACCTTACTATCTGCCAGCCGTTGCCGATATTCCGCCTGGCCGTTATGGTCCTGCCTTCGAGTTCCACAAGTTCTTCGACATAAGTAATCTGCGGCACGCCCAGCTTCTCCGCCAGTTGGGGCCCCACTTGCGCGGTGTCCCCGTCAATCGCCTGCCTGCCGCACAGCACAATGTCGTATTCGAGCTTCCTGACCGCGCAGCTCAAAATATAGCTGGTTGCCAGCGTGTCACTGGCCGCACAGCGAATGTCGGTAATCAATATCGCCTCATCCGCACCCCGGTACAGCGAATCCCGCAGAATCGCGCCGGCCGCCGGCAGCCCCATCGTTATAGCCGTTACCTTACCGCCGAATCGCTCCTTAATCTGAAGCGCCGTCTCCAGCGCGTTAAGGTCTTCCGGATTGAATATCGCCGGCAGCGCAGAGCGATTCACCGTCCCGTCCTCGTTCATCGCCCGGCCTGTAATCCTTTTGGTATCAGGAACTTGCTTAATCAAAACAACACAATTATAAGCCACCTGTTGCCTCCTTGGCCCTTCTGCTTTGCTTATCTTACCTTTTGGAAAAGCCATAGTGTAGCCGGATTGCCCCCCAAGTCAACCCCAAATTAAGCCACCCGCATTTCAAACCACCCGCGAAATCTCAGCGCCGGTTGCCCGAGCGCGAATAGAAAATCGCAAATCGAAAGCCCCCCTTAATCACTCATCAATCCATCCATAGCAGACCCGCTGCGCAGGACGGACCGTCCTTAATCATTTCTCAGCCGGCTGCCCTGCCTCCAGCAGCGATTTCCAACGGGCCCCCCCGCGTCCGCTTTCCTGCCCGCAATACGCTTCACGGCCGTATCGCTTCGGCCAGCGTGCGCCTGTTCTTGTCAATCCACTGACATTTTCGTTGAATCATCTTTAGAAAGTCCAGCCCTGAGAGGTTGCCGAAAAAGCCGGTTGCCGCTATAGGCAGAATTGCCTCGGCAATCATCGTCTCAATCATCAAATCCAGCAGGGAATCGAGCTGGTTTTTGCTGAGCCTGATGACGCGGCCGTAGCCGTTGAGGAACTGGACGAGTTTGGCCTGGTCGAGGTAGCCGGGCCAGTCGGCGGGATTGGGCCGGCCGCCCACAATCGAAAACTGCAGCATGCCGTTGGCCAGGTCGGTCACGGTCGGGGCGATTTTCATCGAATCGAAATCGAGTACTGCGATAAGCTTGCGGCCGGAAAAGAGCATATTGCCCGGATGCCAGTCGCCGTGCACGATTTGTTCGGGCCAGGAGTCGAAGCCAAGCTCACTGACGCGAACGCTCGAGGCGTTATAGAGGGTCATCAGGTCCTCGGCGGTATCCTGGACTTTCCTGTCCGGCCGGCCGCCCTTTTCAGCACCGGCCATCTTCAAATGCCTGCGGACCGTCGAAGCATCATGGAAGCTGCCTCGCAGCGGCTTCCATTCGGAGGCGAAGTCAGCAAGGTACGTATGCAGCTTCGCAAGCTGCCGACCCGCTTCGGCGGTGGCCTCAGCCGAGCCGTCGTAGCGAACGCCCGTGACGAACCGGAAAAGCTCGTAGATGTGGTGGTTCAACTGCAGCACGGTGTTTTTCTCGTCACGAGTGGCCACAAGGCAACTAACGGGAAAATCCTTTTCGGCCAGCAGGGCCTGTACAGCGTGGGCAAAGGCCACGCGGTAGAGGTCGTCTTTGCCTTTGGGCCGGCGTTTGAGGAAGAATTTGCCTTGCTCGGATATGATGACCATTTTGGGCGCGCGGCTGTTGCCGCCGGACAAAGGCGTTAGTTGATGAATCACGCCGATATCGTAATGACTGAGGACCTGCGCCAGCTCCTCGGAGGCAAAATGTGCGCCGCCTCTGGGCATAAACTTAATCGCTCCGTAACACGACAATCACGCTTTACCGGCATAACTGCCCCGAAACAATAATTGCGATTACGGCCGGATTAGTCAATGAAAATGTAACGAAATGCTCGGTCAATGCGGCGTCCGTCACCTTGCAGGCAGGCTCTTGGGGCCTTAATGCTTATAGTTTTGCTCTGGAATCCGACGCCAAACTACGGTGCGGTTAGCGCGTCGTCCGCAAAACCAATAGAACGATAACGAGGATAGCCACCGCCGCAACCGCGGCTAAAACCATGACCGCAACCTGGTAACGCGCGATTGTTTCTTCTCTGTAAACCGTCGGTTTTTCCTCGATTTCGAGCGGTTCGCCCTCCTCGAGCTGTTCGAGCGCCGAAAAATCGAACCTTTTGTGGGCCCGCAGGGGAGGCTGGCCGTCGCGAACAGCCTCCAGGTCCGTCAGAAGCTCCTCCATATTGTTGTAGCGGTCTTCCTTTCGCTTGGCCATCATCACTTCAATCGTCTCAGAGACGCCCGCCGACAGCGAAGTGTTTATATGGTCGGGCGGAATGAGCTCGTCCTTCAGGTGCTTGCGCATAACTTCGGTGGGGTCATCGGCCATGAAGGGGACACGCCCCGTGACAAGGTGATAAAATGTCGCCCCCAGGCTGTATATATCGGCCCTGCCGTCGATATCGACTTTACCTCGGATCTGCTCGGGCGCAATGTAATACGGGGTGCCGTAAGCCTTGCCGGCTTCGGTCTGCGCCAGCTCGATGTCGGTGGTTTCGCGTGCCAGGCCCATATCGGCCAGCTTGACGACGCCGGAAGTGTCTATCATTATGTTCTTAGGTTTGACGTCGCGGTGGATAAGGCCGCGGGCATGCGCGTGCGCAAGCGCATGAGCGACCTGAATGATTATGTCGAGCGCTTCGGCTTCGGTAAAAACCTTTCCTGCGGCTAAGTCGTTGTACAAGGTCTTGCCTTCGACGTATTCCATCACGAAATAGTGATAGCCGCCGGCCTCCCCGACGTCATAGGCCTGGACGATATTGTTATGGTTGAGCTTTGCGGCGGCCTGGCCCTCGCGGTAAAAGCGCTCCACATATTCGGGATTCTCGCTGAAGCGCGTAGGGAGAATCTTTATTGCGACGGTCCGGTTGAGACTCAACTGCCTGGCCTTGTAGACAATGGCCATGGCGCCGGCGCCGAGCTTTCCGAGTATTTTGTACCCGGGAATCTGGTGTACGGCCACCTTACTTTCCTTGATGGCGCCTCTCAGCCGCTCGGCCTGGCTCTCGGTGATATAACCCAGCTCGACCATAAGGTCGCGGAGCATAGCGGGAGTGACCTTGCGGCGGGCCTCCAACTGTTCGACGCTGTGGCGCAGCTCATCGTCGGTGCACAGCCCCTGCTCGACCGCCATTTTGCCGAACATCGTATCGTAACTTGTTTCGTTTGCCATCAATCCTCGCCCGTAACCAACGATACGTTGTCAATCAGGTTTGTTATCGGAGTATTCCTGATTTTGGGAGTATACTTACCAGAATCCAGCTCCGAAGGCCGCAGCTCACGCATTGAGAAGCCGTTCCGTCGGTTTTCATCCTCGCACCGGTCGACAACTCCATTATAACTATTATCGACCTAAGCAGAGTAGTTGTCAAATAAATTTGGCATTTCTGCGTATAAGGTCGGCGTCCGGCGGAAAATGAAAGCCGCACTCTTGGCGTAAGGATTCGGCCCTGTTGGCCGAAAAACGCCGCCTGTTTTCGGCTCTCTGCGGTTTTGCGTTCGTCCCGGTTGCAGGACGGGCGACGGCCGCCGAACGTATTTAGGATTTACTACTGACCATTTACGATTGGCGATTAGGGCGCCGCCTCGCACCGGATTACAGCAGGGGCCTATCCTTCGAATACGCTCAGGACAGGTTTGGTGCACGGCAAGGGAGTCAGCAGCGGTAAGCACGAAATTTGGAGCGCCAAATTCGCAAAGTCATACTTCGTAGTAACACTGCGGAGAACGGACGCTTCAAAACTCGAACGCCCAAATAAGCGAAGCGAAGGGGACAAAGGCCCCGATTTATGATTTACAACCGGCGGCTTATCTTTAACGGGACAGGCAGGCTCAGGGCTCGGGGACGTCTGCCATCCAGGCGGGCCAGATGGGCAGGGGATGGCCTGCGGGCCAGTTCTTGTGCCACTTCAGCCGCCACAACTGCTTGATGGTTCTGGCGTCCACACTAAAGTCCAGGAAAAGCACGTTGATGTAATATGGCGGATGGCGCTTAATGCACGGACGGCGCATCTCGTTCCAAGGCCCTGGCGTCCATACGTCGCTCTCATAGGGCAGAGGCTCATCGCTCGGATAAGGCTGGATGTCCTTCCACTGGCTGCACACTAACAGCGGCACATAAGATGCACCCACTACATACGGGCTGCCCCAGAACTCCGGGTCGCCGGGCTCTTTGGCCACATACAGGTTTATGCCGTAGCTGCCCTCGTAATAGAAGCCCAGGTCGGTGGTGTTCTCCCACGCCATATTTGGGTTGCGGCCCCCTTTGTCCTGCGTCACCGTCGCCAGCGGGCAAAAAAGAAGCTCGTCGCCCGGGTCGTGGTAGTTCCTTATGCAATGGAACCAGCTTACCGCCCCCTCGCTGTAGCCGGCCCCTCGCTCCATAAATTGCCCGCCGTTGTCATCGACATACATCTTGAAGATTTGGCCCAATTGTCGAAGCCTCGTGTTGCACACCGTGCCCTTCACCTTCAACTTTGCTTTGTTCAGGGCGGGCACAAGTATTGACGTCAAAAGCGCAACAATCGAAAGGACTACCAGCAGTTCGATTAGTGTGAATGCTTTTGGTCTGGACATAGGCGGTTCTCCTTTTCGGCCGGACCCGGCTGCTGCGCAAAAGACAAGAGGAAGCGCCGAAGCACTTCCTCTCGGGTTCTCGGCCGGGCGAACTTGGTTATTTCTTTTTCGCTCTTGATTTACTTTTGGTGGACCTGGCCTTGGTTTTCTTTTTCTTGCCCGACCTGCAGCCGCATGTGTTACACATTTTTTTGCCCTTTCACATCAGCCGTTCAATTAGAAGCGGGCCCGCAGTGCGATTGCCTGCTTCTATTTCTATAAATCGTCCGTTCGCGGCGAATCAATCAAGTTTTTTCTGCGGGAAGTTGAGGAATGCGAATTGCCCGTGATATTTCCTCGCGGTGTTGTGGAGGCTTTTGGGGCTTCAGCGGGGGCCTGCGGGTCTGGCCCGGCTGCGGGAGGTGCCTTGCCGGCTGCCGCCTCGCTTCGTGGTGGCTTTTTGTGCCGTCGCGATGGAGCCGCCGTAGTACCGTTTGTCCTCCCTGCCAACGTAAAGCATAGCCAGACTGGGCAGCTTATTGCGCAGACTTGCCAAGGCCTGGGGACTAAAGCCGGCTTCGAAATCAAACCTGAGATAGCCTAGTGCCTTCAGGCCTTCGAGGCGGCGCAGTCCCTCATCGGTAAATCTGCCGTCGCTGATAGTCAGGTGGTTTAACTTCTTCATGTTGGCGAGGCATTTCAGGCCGTCATCGGTCAGGGCCGGCCCGCCGATGTTAAGCCTCTCAATGTTTGTCAGGGCTCTCAGGTGTGCCATACCAGCATCGCTTAGGTGAGTGGGCCAGAGTTGCAGCCACTGAAGGTCTTTGAGGTTTGCGAGGCAGGCAAAATCCTCATCTTCGAAGATCGCGTCTCCGTCGAGGGTAATGGCGAGTTTCCTGAGGTCGGTCAGGCCGGCGATGTCCAGAACACCATTGTCATTATTGTCGCGCTTTAATTGGCGTACATTCAGATTTGTTATATTAGGCATTACATTGAGCTGACCGAGTCCTGATATGGAAGTCTCAGATGAGCTAAAGTCAAGGCTTTGCAGGGATTTGAGTGCGGTCAGCTTGCTCAGTCCTTTATCGGATATGGGACAGCCAAAGAGCCAGAGTGTTCTTAGTTTCGACAGTTTTGCGATTTCGTCCATTCCGGCGTCGGTGATGCCTATGCTCCCAATAGTGAGCTCCTCAAGCGACTGGAGCTTTGATAGTTGCCTGAGCGCCTCGTCGGTGTAAAAGTCTTTGTCCATATTCGGATCGACATAGTGTGCTCTGGCGACGTTAAGATGTTTGAGCTTATCCAACTCGGCCAGATAAACAAAACCTTTGTCGGTTATGCCGTCGTGAGGGAGTATCAGGTATTCGAGCGACTTGATCTGTGCAAGGTGAGCCAGGCCCGCATCGGTGACCTGCGACCGGCCGATGTCCAGTCTACGCAAGGAAGTCATTTTCTTAAGCTGAGCTACACCTTCGTCTGTAATTCCGTCTGCCCAGTGCAGACTGAGGTTTTCAAGATTCGGGATTTCGGATAGATGCAGCAATGCGACGTCTGTCAGTTGGTGCAGATGACCCAGATGCAGAGTCCTCAGAGACGGTATATTTTTGAGGTGGGCCATGCCGGCGTCGGTGAAAGTGTCGCCCCAGAGCATCAGGTATCGCAGTGACGGCAGTTTTTCCAGATGCTGCAAACCCGCGTCGCCAAGATGCCCGCCGCCGAGGGACAGTTCCTCCAGCGAGGTCAGCTTCGCGAGGCAGCGCAGGCCCGCGTTCGTTACCATGCTCTTTGTGAGGTCGGCGTAAGCCACCAGGTACAATCCTTTTAATGAGGTAATCTCGGCTATGTGGGCCAGGCCGACATTACTAATCAGGTCGGGGACGGTTAAACGCTCCAGCGACTTGATCTGTTTGATATGGCGCAGGCCGCCGCTGGTAATATCGGTGTTTACGAGGTCGAGGACCTTAAGGCCGGCCAGACCTGCAATATGGGGCATACATTTGTCATTGGGGTTGGGACCGCCGTCGTACGAGCCGCTGAGGCTTATTCTATAGAGGTCATCAGGTCTGAGATTTGAAAGCGGGGACAGATCGCTCCATTCAGACTGGCCATAAATAATAAGCCAAAGGCGCTTGCCCGCCGGAACGCTGACGTCGCCTAAAGCCTGGCTCAGGTATTCCCAATTGAAGTCGGTCTCCCAATAGTAAAAAGTGTCTACGTGTCTGGCTGTGGTGACATCCTGCATCATAAGTTTTCCCAACGAGCGGTCAGCGGGAAAATGAACGACACGCGTCTCGGCATTGCTCGTTGCGGGATTTTCGGCATATACGAGGCTTAGTCCGCCAATAGCTGCTAATCCTGCGAAACCTATCAGGAGCGACGGGACAACTCGATATCCGGCCAGGGGCAGGGAGTAGATTTGTCGTTTCAATATGGCCAGGCGCCGGATGATTTGACAGGAGCGGACGATGGGAATTCCGCCGACGATGGGGACAGTGCCATTGATTTCAAGCGTGAGACGGGCGAGTGTGCCGCAGTAGGAGTCGGCACCGCCGACGTAATCCGCGGCGACAGCGTCGCAGACCTGTTCGCAGGCGGTACTGAGGGCCTCCCGCAGCTTCCATACGAGGGGATGGAACCACATAAGGACGCCAAGACATCTGGCGGCGAACAGCCAGAGCAGGTCCCGCGAGCCCAGATGTGCCAGTTCGTGTGCGAAGATGGCGGGAAGCTCAGCCGAGTATTCTCGGTGTGTCATACGTTCGGGAAGGACGATGAGCGGCTTGCGAAAACCGGCAAGAAAGGGGGCGGTGAAGTCGGATGAATATCTTAGAGCTACGCTTTGCGTGCAGCCGAGGTCGTGGGCGACTTTCTGTAATAATTGCCGCAGGTGTTCGGGCGCGCTCAAGGAAGATTTTATTTTCTTTCGAATTCTGACGAATACGGCCAGAAAATGTGTGGCCATGAGGACGCCGACAAATAGCCACGCGCAGAAAACTATTGTCCAAAGGTGCTCCTGTGCCCACGTGGATATCGAGAGGGACGGGTGAGAAATACTCATGTCTTCGAGCGGCGGAGAGGGCGCCGTGGCAGTGAGGTGACTTCGAGAGTTCTCAATGTCCGTAAGTTCGGCTTCATTGTGCGCATCGGCAGCTCTTTGCGAATGAACCGGCCGGGCAGATGTGACAGGAATCTGCAGGTATCTCAACGGAACCAACAGCGGAATAGCGAGAATCCCGACGATAACGCCTCTCCACATCAGGGCTCGCCATCGCGGGTTGCGCCGGGCGAGCAGGAGGTGCAGAATCCAGCCCGCGGCAAGCACTACGGTAATCTTCAGCAAAATGGAAACAGGCAGCGGAAGGTCGACCAGCATTTGAGTCAAGCTTGTCATGTTTTCTTGCCCCCTTTCTTTTTAAGGGTCTTTTCTGATGATTTGGCCTCGGCCAACTGCCGCAATTGCTGAATCTCGTCGGGCGTGAGCTTTTCAGTTTTAATCAGTTCGGCGATGAGTCCTGCCGCAGAGCCCTGACAGTAAACGCGGGCCATTCGCCGCGCCATTCTTTTGAAGGCGCCCTGTCGGGCTGTGAGCGCTTTGTAGTAATAGGCTCTGCCGATTCTGCGGCGGGCGACGTGCCCTTTTTCGAGAAGTATCTTCAGTTGAAAACGCAATGCGGCGTTTTTGATGCGGCGCGAATATTTGGCCTGGATTTGCGAAGGTTTGAGCTCGCGGTGCTCCCAAAGGATTTTCATTACCTCCAATTCGCCGGTCGTGAATGATGACATGGACGCTATCTCCAAGAGCATTTACTGATATGTAGAAAATACTACAGTTGCCGGCGGGTGTCAACCCGAAAAATGCAGGTTTTTCTACACTTTGCGCGGTCGGCCTGCGAAGCTCTCTTTTAACTTCTTTCCTGACAAAGGCTTAGAAAAGACAAAGTAAAAAAAATATTTTTTAAGAATTCTTGAAAAAGACTCTTTCATAGTCTAAAAGCGCACCAAAAGCCTGCCCAACGCGGCAGATTTGCTTTTGTCAAGACCATCCGGTTGCAATACACGAGGGCGAGCAAGACCGGCCCGGCCCTTTCCATTCCCCGGGCGAATCCGGCCTTGGGCCCATGCTGGTCTTTTGGACCAGACCTTGAACGTCATCCATATTCTTATAGTGGAACTTTACAAGGCTCAGATAGTCTTCCATACCGCCTTCGCACCAATATCTGAGCCTGGTGAACGACGGCGGAGGGGCCAGCGTTTCTTTTTGGCAGCATAACAGCGATGCAAAGAAGCAGGGCTATTCCTTGAAAAGTTCTATGCCTTCCCGCTTAGCCACGCCCCGGGCCGGTGCGTAGCAGGTCTTGCCATAGCGAAATACTACAACAAATTCAACGCCCGCCAAACAATTAGTATGCTGTCCCCAGATTTACCTCAAAAGCAGCAAGGTGGACCTCTCCGATCCAGGCGTCGGGCCACGGACTGGCTGGAATGTGGACCCATACCTGCTCTCAATTCTCAACTCCGGGCGCAGGCGCTATTTACTCGGCTCGTCATTGGTTTTGGGTTTGAACCTCTCCACATAAGGGTCAAAACCTGATTTGACCGCTCCGGGACACTTTACTATTTCAAATTTTACGAATCTGCCATCAGTCTCTCCTTCGACAGAGGTTGTCCCGATTTCCCCTGCCTTCTTTAAGTCAACACGCTTTTTTCCGTCTTTGCCAGTCGTCACAACTGATTCAATCTGCCACGAAACCCTACTTATCTTCTGGCCCTCACCTCTCACAGTGAACACATGTAGGTCTGCGGAATTAGGGTCCGGTTTCAAGGCATCGTTCAATATTCGCAGAGCCGTCTCCACTACTAGGTCCCGATGCCCATCTCTCGGTTCTTTCTCCAAACGCCCATCGGCAACCGTCAAAATAACGTTGTATGAACTCTCTTGTATGTGAATCACATAGGAACCTTTCCGAAATCTCACAATGAATACATCGCACAACCGTTTTTGCGCCGACTCGCGTGTAATCAGGCCCCATTTCTCCATCGCCACCAAATGTTGCCCAATGTCTGCAGGCACTTGGTCCTTGGAAAGTAACTTTTGTACCCAGCTCAGGCACTCGGCCTTCAATCCTTCGTCAACTGTCACGCTCCACGAAGTTAATTCGGCAACCGAGGGCCAAGTCATCTGTTTGACCTTCCAATATGGAAATGCACCTTTGTCAAGTTGTCGTAGGCCGTCTTTCGTCAAGATACTACTGAGAGCGTTTTCGTTCCATTTTATGCCTTCTTCACCTTGTCCCAACGCACAGAAAGGCCATGTGTTAATAATGGTAAGAATACTAACCAACCGGAGTCTATTTCTAGTGCTCATAATGGGTCTCCTTATTTTATGGAAAATTGGTAAGCATAACTTCATTAGGCATCTCACTTAGGGCGGAGGCAAATGCGTACAAATATCACCAAGACTGGGCCCCCATTCCCAATAGTAGCCACAATCACTTGCTATATGGCTCTGAATATCACTATATGTGCCCTCGTCTATACTAATAGACCCGTTGGCAGGAGCGTAGCAGGTTGACCCAGTACCCCCAGCTTTTACTACGCCTTCCCAGTTGTTCCAGAACCCGTCCCAGTACAATCTGTAACATGTTGCGTTGCAGGTGGTGCAATACTGGTCGGGCGGTCGGAGTCCATTTGGGTTAGGTTCGGCCAACTCATTCACAAAATCATGCGTATACGGCCCAATGCCGAGCACCTGAAGGACACAGTTGAGACCTTCGGCCCGGCAGCAGCACATGCCTTTGTTGGGGTCCGTAAATCTGGGGACACCATACTTATTTCCTTTCATACCTTTTTCTTAGGTTTGCGTCCTGCTTTTTTAGGAAGCAACATTCTATCCGAAATCCTTTCCAATTTCGCCACAAAATTATCGCTGCCAAGAGGCCTGCCGGTTCTCTCGTGGCTATGTAGTTTTTCGGCCTATGCAGAATCCACAGCCTCTCAAAAAAACCGCGGCCGGTCATCTGCCATCCTGTGCAGACCGCAAGTCTTTACCAACGGATCATCCTTACCGGAAAGATAGGCAGCCGTGCTACTCGATAAGAGCAATATATGCCTCATAATCTTCGTCACAGAAAAAAGTTTCTTGGCGACGATTACCACGCTGCGTAATGTGATGCGGATATCGCGGAACTACTACTCGCGCAAGTCTTGCCATTACGAAATACTACAACAAATTCAACACCCTATAAAAAAATTAGTGTGCTGTCCCCAGATTTCCTTCTATTCTTTTATTACCTCTTTTCTTCGTTCGTTCAGGTTAATCATCACAGTATGACCGTCTGTCCAAATACTAACATAGTCGATATCTGGTTTGGAGGCCTGAACCGCATATGAGAGAAAATAATTTTCGTCTATTTGTTTGAAAATGGGCCTATCCATGTTCGTCACATTCGAATAATTCTGTGCTTTGCTATTTATTTTTTTACCAAGAAATTGGTCAGTAAAGTCGAACACAGCATTGAGATTGGTTTTGTTTACACATGTGGTTTTATCTTTTCGCTGTATAGCTATAGTAATCCAATGTGAAGTCCACTTTCGGCTGGCGACAACTGTAACTGTTTGATTTCTGATTCTAATTAAGTACGGTTGTTTTTCATATTGCACCACAAAGTTTTGATTAGCTTCGCCTCGCCACCCTTTGAGAAAACGAGTTTCCTCAACCAAGTTTTCCGGCAGATAATTAACGTCAATCACCTGGTCAACAAGCTTAATAAAATCATCCTGTCTAGTTGAATTAGGTTGAGAAATATGGGCGGTAACATCGTTGTAGTCAAAGGCAGGCCAATAGACAGACTCAGCCAGATAAACAACCTTTTTTGCTTCTTGCCCCAGTTCAACCAAGCAAGCATCATTTGGGTCGGCAAAGGTTTGCTGCGAAGAAAATGCAACTGCAATTGCAGCTACCAAGGGCATAAATGATACACTAATGCAATTTTGAGTAACAGTTTTCATTTTCTGTCGCGAGGTTCGGGTTCGCCACGGATTTTCGTACGATATACCCACGCAAAAGACTTATCGAGACACAAGGCTATGATTTTCCCATTGGTCCACGTAGAAGCAGCCGAAAAATCTTTCTTATCTGCCGGGAAGTAGAAGTAATTGAAATCTTCAGTTCCCTCTTCGTTTGGAGCATACTGCGTTTTTGTGTCTATACGAGGCCCCACATTCTCCCTCCGAAAAAATCTATCAACGGTTTCCGATAAGAACTTTGTGTGGTCTTTGGCCATATCCCAAATATCATTACCGTCCTCTCGCTTGAAAGTGATATACGTATATGTTGCGGTATCGCGTACATGGAATATGTATCCTTTCCTTTCAAAGAACGAAATTGTGCTTGATTTGTTGGGGTCCGGCCAATCTACCAGTCTTATCACTTCCGGCAAACCATTGTTTGGATCATTAGGGTCATATAAAGAGGGTGTGATACATTTTGATATAATAGTTCGTACCTTGTTTTCTACGTTCGGATCACACGGGTACCTTTTGCTAACTATTTCTTCTGACGAAGGCCAAGCCAATCCATTCCTAATTACCGGTGGCACTCTTTGACCATCGCTCACAAAAGGCTTGCTCAGGTCGCTGTTATGCCTTACCTGCCCATTACAAAGAGCGACGCCGCATAGGACAATACTAATACATATGGTAAGAAATCTCTTGGGGTTCATAGCTATCTCCTTTTGTCTAATTGAGTCTCACCTCTAATTCATATTATGGGGGTCACGGGATGATTGTATGTGTTCCTCCTTGGTCATCGCACGAATGCCATTCCGTCGGGTCCTCTGGATCGTCTGGATACATATAAACCCATTCATAGACAATTCCATTTCCCACAGTTTTGCAGTATTCATAGGTTCCAGTTGTTGTCGACCATGCAACATCATAGCATGTATTTCCGACTTTGCACACCCCTTCAAAGGGCCATACTGCTCCACCCGATTGTTCCCGAAACCATTTTGCTTCCTCTCTGTCGTGTGTTACACAGTAATACTTATAACACATTGGCATATATTCCGACGGTTGATTGAAAGCATCTGCTACAAAGGCGTACGACGCATCTATACCTAATACTTCCAAGCAGAGCTTCATAAGATTGGCATGAGCCGAACAGTCACCTTGATTACTTGGGCCGCCGGGCTCAATAATGTTCCAAGCACCGTTTTCACCATTGGGTCCAGTATCTGCTACGAAGTTCTGGTGGTTGTGAAGGTAACTCTGAAGGGTAGTACAAACACTACTATCACCGGGGCCCCCACCATCCGCATATTCCGTAGCTTTTTCAAGATGGTCCGTTGTGTATTCGCTTGACGTGCACTCAGGCCCACCATACACCCGGAATATCTTGTGGGCTCCGCTGGTATTTGCCATTGCGACCCAGCTGCCCGTACCAAATGGTGAGTCTACCTTGTACTTCCAGGTCAAAGTGAGCATCGTTGACCCCACCGAATTGGTCAGACCGCTCTCCGAAACGTGGCTCGTTGTCCCTGACGGCCACGAACTGAATGTCACAGCAGTATCTTCCCCAAATGTAAACGAGCCGCTGCCTTCGACGTCCACATCAACGGCTGTAGAATAGGTCAGGTTGTCTGACGCCCAAAATTTCGCCTCGGCCTTTACCTTCTTATCCATCGTGTACGAAGCCGGATTATCCGGACTGCTTACCCGCTTCCAAACCGGGTCAGATACCCCGTAGATGTCATGTTCTTCACCGGCCCCGGCTCCACCGTTTTTATCGTAACCTGCTTCCCAGTACCTCCGCTGCAGCATTTGGCGGTCAACGTCTGACTCCCGACTGTGGCAAACGTCACGTTAATAGTCTCTCCCGTACCGCTGGCGGCACCCGACCAGACTGGTGCGTCGCTTGGCCAGGAGGCGCCTGCCGGAGTCTTAATAGCTTTGAAATCATATTTCGTCCCCTTAAGCACGACAATGGTCTCGTCAGTAACATCGTCCCAACTGCTTCCGGAGTAGTTTATCTCAATCGCTGTTACCGCCACAATGGTTATCTGGCCCTCTGCATAAGAGTTGGCGCAAGCAGCAGCAATCACTGTGACGGTTCCTCCTGTTGTGCCCGCCGTGATAACGCCGGTGTCCGAATCAATGCTACAGCCCAGAGGATCACCCTCGATCGACCAATGGATGTCAGCCGAGGAGGGCGTAATTGTGGCCGAGGCCGTCGATGTCAAGTCCTACGCACGACATCTAATCCAAAGCGATAACTTTGGCCTTGATGGTAATCTCTTGAATTTTTCCCGGGCCACTGCAGTCTTGAAATACGGCGATTGTTCGACCTCTTATCCGCATGAGATTAAAGCCAGGACTACCAACCATGCCTTTGTATTCAGTATAATCAATTTCGCTGCCGTCTTCATTGAAAAAATAAAACTTCAAACCCTCCAGCGGCGTTAGTATCCCGGCTACAAAACCCTTTGAACCACACGATGTCAGATCAAAGTAAAACGGCAATTTATCAGGAGAATCGTCAGCACAAAATATTTCTTTTTCCCAGAGAAGTTTAAGCCCTTGTGTATAACATCGTGCCCACAACCATCTTTTGGAATCCGTGCTTTCTTTGCCATGTACGACTACAATATTACCATTATCAAGCTGGCATACCTTAGGCCTCAATGATGTCAAGGTAATAGCTGAGACGGATTCCCAGCCGATAAAATCATCTTCACGGATGATTTTACAATTGGCGTCATATAGTACTATGAAGTTGTCGGCGGACATTCCAACAATGTTATTATCTCCAGATCCAAAGGATAACCCAACTACAGCCAGACACGGATCATCAGATTTTAGCCAATCTAAGCCGGTAAATGCCTCATCTCTACCTAGATCCAATTGTTCGTGTTGTATTATGTTTCCCTGATTGTCGATTTTCCAACACAATCCGTTCTCATTCCTACCCCCTGCAAGAACAAATGTGTTGTCCTGAAATGGTATGAGTTTCCCTACTGTAAATCTGTCTATCAGATTGCGTGCTACTACATTGGGTTCCGTCTCGTCTGCCATCGAAATGACTGCCAGACTTCGCTCTTTTCTTTGCTCACCTAATACACCTACTGTTAAGAGATTACCGCGGCTATCCGCAGCCATCGCGCAGCCGGGGCCGATAGACTTAGAGCCTATCCGAATAACCCGGAACAACGAAACGTAATTATGGCACAAACAAGATGAAGCAGAGCCAAATAATTTTCAGGCTTCTTTTCCCACCGCGTCAATATGCGGCGAAAGCGGTTCATCCAGCTATGTGTCCG
>DATKVV010000087.1:0-13335 GCA_035529895.1 Sedimentisphaerales bacterium | reverse complement strand
GATATGACGTCACCCTGCTACAAGGTGCGCATCCCGGCCGGTTACCCCCGCATCTACAATGCTGGACTTCTGCCGTTGTGGACTACGTACTACTGGCGCGTTGATGAAAGCTATTACACGCCGTACCATGTGGTCAAAGGCAACGTCTGGAGTTTCACTACCGGTTGTGAGCCGATTGATGGCGACATCAACAATGACTGCGTGGTCAACTTTGAGGACTATGCAGCCATAGCCGAAAGCTGGGGAAAGAAGGAGTACTGGCCCGACGAAGACCCGTGAAGGGCAAATAGACCAAAGGCACACGGCAAGGCGATGCCGCCTTTTCGGCATTATCGACAGATTCTCTGAGCCAACCTCGAGCATTTGACTCGAAAGCCCACACATATTTGCTTCGAAAACTCATCCTGGCCGGTAGAGTAAAATTCGTAAATGGCCGTTGATTATTGTCAATTCGGATGCTACTTTATCGTCGTTCTTTATTTAAGGAGCTAAGTTGTGGAATTGTCCTGGCTGATGCGATTGCGGATTGGGGCTGCGTTTGGGACGGGTGCTATCCTGATAGGCATACTTGCGTGGCCGTTGGCCGCCCCGGCCGAGCCGTTCGGCGCGGTGTCGGTGGCTGGCGGCGCCGTGAATCTTGGCGGCGACGCGATTATTCTTGCCGGCCTGGCGTTCCTAAGCGGATTTATTGCCTATTTTCTCTGCTGGCCGTATGGCCGAGAAATCGGCATCCTTGCGGCGCCGGGCGGACTGGCCGTGTGGGCCATCCGTTCGGGCAGCATGGCGGACCTGATAAGGCAGAATCCAACGCTCGAACAGCGCCAATTGCTGCTTTCGGCTCTTAAATGGGAGCCGCTTTTCTGGCTGGCCATCGTAGCAGTCGGATTTGCCGGGGTACTGGCGGCCCGGAGACTGCTGCCAAGAAGCAGGGTTGAAAAGACGAATGCAAAAGCTAACACCAAGGCGAATACATACCTGAATGTAGCGATTGCCGTGATTTTCTCAGTCTTGATAGCTCAATTTGCCGTCAGAGTATTCGCTCAGGATGTCGAGATGGCCGATCGTGCATTGGGCTCGGTTGTCGCTCAGCCGCAGGTCGGTCAGATTGTTTTTGCCGTATTCGTTGCGTTCATGATAGCTGGTTTCGTCGTCAAGAAATTCCTTAACGTCGGCTATATCTCGCCAGCGATTTCAAGTTCTTTCGTAACTGCTTTTAGCATAACTACTTACGTTAAGCAGGGGGTGTTGGAGCATCTTGTTCAGTGCTGGCCGCCGGTTTTTTTCTCAAATTCGGTCGTTTCTGTTTTGCCCATACAAATGGTGGCTTTCGGCACATTGGGCTCTATTGCCGGCTACTGGCTCGCAGTACGGTATAGCTACTGGCGAAAGCACGCGTAAACAGGCAAGAAAAAGGGGGCTTTGGCAGATTTGAGGCATCTTTTTCCGGCCTTTTCCTTTAGATAAGTGCATATTTTTCAAGCAGTTATGCACAAAAAGTCTCATAACCGGCTGTCTGCTGGAAAAAGCAGACAAAAACAACTGTTTTCGCGCCCGAAATTGGCCGAAAATATATTTGTGCCAAAGGCCTGGAGCCTGGCGGTGTCTTACAGCAAGACGACGCGGAAAGGAACTCTAAAGGACGGCCGGGCGAACAGATAGCTGACTTTTTCGTAGAATATTAGGACCAGCCGACAAAAGGAGTTGAAAATGTTGGTTTTAAGCAGACAAAAAGATGAATCGATTATGATTGGCGATAACGTCGAGATTACGATAGTCGACGTGCGCGGCGATAAGGTGCGTCTCGGCATAACGGCCCCGAGGGAGATATCCGTCCACCGCAGAGAGGTCTACGACGCGATTCAGCGTGAAAAGAGCGAGAAGAAACCGGAGCAAGCCGAGCAGAAGTAATACGGCAGATGCGTAAACGCCCGGTTAGCATAATTTCGCGTTTTGTCCTATTTGAATAAGCAGCTCAAATAGGACTTTTTTATGCGCCTGGTCTGTCTATTAAGACCACCTTTTAGGCAAGTATCCTGACCACGCCTCGGTCGCCGTCAACCTGTATTGTCTGGCCGGTCCTGATGATTCTGGTTGCCGGGCCGACATTGACGACGGCGGGTATCCCGTACTCGCGGGCAATGATACTACCGTGGGAGAGCAGGCCACCCTGGTCCATAACAATGGCGGCGGCGGGAATGAAATACGGGGTCCAGCCGGGGTCGGTAAAGGGCGCCACAAGAATCTCGCCGGCTAAAACGCGCTGGTCGCTGTCGGCTCTGAGAATCACGCGTGCCTTTCCGGTAACTGCGCCGGGGCTGACTGCCAAGCCACTCAACACACGAGCATCGGTGTCTACTACTTGAGGCGTATAATTGTCGGGATTGAACTTGCCGACGACTACCGATGGTGGTTTAATGGATCTATTGTGCCAGTATTCAGTCCGGCGCGCAGCGACGACCTGCCTTACATCGAAAGCCGCCCGGCCTTCTGTCACCGGCTCAACCTCATCAAACCTTAAAAAGAAAATGTCGTCGGGATTCCTGAGGATGGCTTTGCTGTTCAGCCGTCCGCCAAGCTCCAGCAGCATGCGCCGCCAGTTTGCCACAACCCGAGACAGATGACTTTTTGAATTCTCGCGAAAGGCGCAGCCTCGCTGCGCATGATTAAGCAGATAATTGAAGCTCCATCGCCTTACGGGATTCTTGAGTCTCCGTCGGCATTGCACTTGCAGTTGACGGCTCTGCTCTGCGCATTTTTCGTATTCTTCGATAGGCTCCGTGTCGCCGATACAGCGGATGTAGCTCCGCACAAGTCCGAGCACATAATCTGGCGTCTCGCGCCAGCGGGCATTGTACGGTTCTATCTCGCCCCGGCAATGATGGCCGTGACGCCTCATAAACTCATCCCAGCGGGCAAGAAATTCTCCCGCTCGCTGGAGCTTCGATATTTTCTCGCGCGTCTTTGCCCAATTGTCGCCTTCAAGAATAAGCTGCTCTATGCCGGCGATTTCATGGGCCTTGAGCGTCAACCGCCACAGGTCCTGCCCGGCCCGAGCGCTGTCCATATCACCCACCCCCGCCAGAAGCCTGTTGGCAAAAGTGCTTGCATCCTCTCCAAACCATTTCCGGCAGACCTTATCAAGCATTAGAAACGCCCCCATTCCAATCATCGCATAAATTGCCCCATGCCGCACATCCGCCAAATGACTGCGCAAATCCGAGATTTGCCCCACAAGATGCTTTGCGAGATCCTGCTCGGACATAGTGGTGATATCCATCTCTTGCGACTCGTAAATCTTGTCCGCGAGCTCCGCAATCATCCGCTGGCCTTTCCTCGGCCGGTACAAAAGAATGCGAATCACAAGCCCCGGCATGTTGAGCATCAACTTGCCCAGACTGAATCGCAAACGCGGAATCTCCTCATCGGATATGCATATTTGCCCAAGTCTGTACATCTTTGCCTGTTCCCCCCCAAACAGCTTGTTTAGATCCCACAACCGTCCGCGCGGAAATTGCTTCCTCACGCCAATCAGAGTATTAACGTTAAAGTAAATCCTTCCCGCCACCATTCCAAATAGCGGGTTGTTACCTCGCTTAATACCCACCAGACCAAGTGTACGATCAAAGACTTCGTCCAGGAGTGTTTGAATCACCGACCATGCAAAAGGCGTAACGACATCAGGTATAACCTCGCCTGTGTTCGCATTAGTCCACACCTGAAGGTCCTCCCAGGACTTTGGCAGCGGCAGGGCGGTGATTGGTCGAGATTGCAGCAGATATATTTTCCTTCCTCGCAGGGCCCATTCAATGTCCTGCGGACAGCCGAATTCGGCATCAAGTCTCCTGGCGAGTTTGGCAAGCTTCCGAGCCATAGACTTATCGATGGAGGGTGCAGATATGCGTTCAGGCGGCACAGCCTGCTCTTTGACCGAGCCGTGTCCGTCCGGCACAGACTTGATTCTCTTCTCGGATATGGTTCGGGAAATGGCTCTTAGGTTCTTCTTGTTTATCACGAACCGGTCGGGCGTAACCTTGCCGGAAACCAGAGCATTGCCGAGGCCGAAGCAGGACTCGATGACTATTCGGTCTTTGCGGCCGGTGGCGGGGTCGGCGGTGAAGATTACGCCGGAGGCGTCGGCGGCCACGAGTGACTGAACGATTACGGCCATATTTACTTTCAGATGGTCGAAGGAGTTTTTCTGTCGGTACTCATACGCGCGCTCGGTCCATAGCGAGGCCCAGCATTTCTTTATGGCTTCCATACATTCATCGATACTGCCGATGCCCAGATAAGTATCATGAAGTCCCGCGAAGGAATGGCCGGGCAGGTCTTCGGCGGTCGCCGACGAGCGCACGCCGAGCCGGTTGGCGCGCAACATTTCATAGTGCCGGGCAATCTCTTTGCGCAGGGCCTGGGAGATAGACGCTTCAACGACGGCCTCGCGAATGCGGCACAAAATCGCCTGCTTGTTTTGAGACTTGCCATTTTCAAACTCGCTCAAAGCGGCTTGGATTTTGGGCGTTATCCCGCTACAGTCAAGATGGCTGCGATAGGCGGAACCAGGTACGCAAAAGCCCGCAGGGACCGAAAGGCCGACATGGTTGATGCGGGCAAGGCTCAGGGCCTTGGCGCCGACTGCGGCCCCATCGGTATCCTCAATGGCTCCCAAAGGTATGACTAACCTGGTTTTTGACATTTGACCTGTGCTCTATTTGTTTTCAAACCTATTGCCTATAGTATACCGAATCTATCCGTATAACACAAGGTGTTTTTCGGCTCGGTTTATCAGAGGCATGTCGTCCGTGACATCTTACCAACATACGTTGTACCCGTTAAACTCCGGTTGCATAACTCTGAAAGGAGATTCTTTCGCGCGATGCTTCTTACATTCGCTTGTATCGCGGTCCGCCGGTGCCTTCGGGGGCGGTCCAGCGGATGTTGTCGAAGGGACACTTGCGCTGGCAGGTCTTGCAATGGAGGCAATTTGAAGGATTGGCGGGTTTTACTTCGCCCTGTATCGTCTCATACACGCCGGCGGGACAGAAAGTGATGCAGGGACTATCGAACCTCGGCGTGCACTTTTTCTCGCAAACAGCCGAGTCAATAATCGTAAGATGTGAGGGCTGCTCCTCGCGATGCTCGGTGGCGGCCACCGCGGTGAAAGTGTCCTTATCGAAGTAAAGATTCGGCCTGAGGCGGTAACGAGCGGCGGTCATTGCCTTGTAGTCTTGTTCAGTCTCAAATTCCGGCAGCAGTCCTCCCAAGACCGACAGCGGCATCCCCTGCAGAGGCCCGAACTTCGCAACCGTTTGACGGAAATTTCTGGCGGATTTCATTTCTTTGGCGACATTCGATTGCTCTATCAGCTCGGTATATCTCGACGCGGCGGCCTGAGGACTGGCGAGATTTTCGGCGATTGCCTTTGCCGCCTGAATACCCGAGTCGATGGCGTTGTGCAGGCCCTTGATTTTGAGCATGTTAACAAAGCCGGCACTGTCACCGAGTATCATTACGTTGCCTTTGCCGATGGTCCCGGTGGCGGGGTCTCGGGGAATGGCGCAGTATCCGCCCTCCGGAATCATCTTCGCGCCGGCTTCCACGACCGTGCCGCCTTCGATAAACTGCTTTACAAATCTGTGATTCTTGAAATTCGTCAGGGCGTCCTGGGGATTGAAATCACAGTATTTCCAGTCCGCGCCGACAATCATACCAACGGAAAGATGGTCATTGACGCCCGCATAGACGATCCCGCCGCCGAAAATCCCCGGCCCTATAAACGGCGTCCAGATGGGATAGCCCATCGCGTGAACGACGCGGCCCGACGTGAACCTGTCATACTGCTCGCTGCCGACCTTTATAAGCTCCTTGACGCCCACCGAGTAGAGCTGGGGACTTTGCCTGTGCAAATTCGCCTTTTCCACGAATTTCTCCGTCACCAGCCCGTCGCATCCCTCGGCAAGCACGACAAAATCGGCGCTTATAGTTTCACCTTCGACGAAATTCGGCTGCTTGCGGCCCTCTTTGTCGCGTCCCTGGTCGACAAGCTTTACGCCTGTTGCGCCGTCAAGAATAATATCCTCGGCGGCAAACCCTGTTATTATCTCGGCGCCGAGCTGTCCTGCAATCTGGCCCATCCATCTGGTCAGCTTGCTTATCGATACGGAATAATCGCCCATGTGTATCATCTGTCCGAAGTTCAGGCGCAACGTCCTGGCAAGCTTGATTGCAAAGAGAATATTGAACGACAACTTCCTGCCCAGAAAGAACATCACGTCGTCCCGGTTTATCCTCTTTGCGAGGACGTCTTTAGCGGCGTCGCTGTCCCGCCATCCCGGCACGGCGGAATTTAGCAGCGTATGCACCGGCTCAGGCTCCAAAACCGCGCCCGAGAGATTGTGATTCCCCAGGTCGGCCGCTTTCTCGATTACGCAGACCTCAATTTGGGGCTTGAGGGCTTTGAGCTGTATGGCGCATGCCAAACCGGCCGGACCTGCCCCAACCACCAGAACCTGCACTCGGTTGTAGTCTCCGTTTTTTGACATTCTTTCAATCCGTCTCCAGTGCCCGGACCAGTTGCGGTACGGTCTCTTCCACGTTCCCTACGATATAGTAATCACACTGCCTGAATATCGGCGCATTCGGGTCGCTGTTGACAGCGATGATGGTCTGCGTGTTTGCAACGCCTATCATATGTTGAATCGCGCCGGAGATTCCCAGCGCAACGTAAAGCTTAGGTCCGACAGCGGTGCCGGTCTGACCTACCTGATGCACGCGTTCGACAAAACCCTGCTCCACGGCCGCACGCGAAGCCCCTCTTTCGACCGGAGCGCCAAGCTTTTTGCTTACCGCAGTGCAAAGCAGGCCCACAAGCCTTTCGTAATTGTCCCGGCTCTGCATTCCCTTGCCGCCGCTGACAATTACCTCGGCCCCGAAGTTTACATCGCCGACGCCAAGCTCCGTCTTCATAATTTCCAGACTGATGTCGGAATCGGACAGTTGGATGTTGTGCCTGATAAACTTACCCGTCCTTGAGTAGTCAGGGAGGAGTCTCTTCATAACGCCGGGCCTTGCCGTAGCCATCTGCGATTTTGAATTCTTCGTGCAGATAGTTGCCATGACGTTGCCGCCGAGGGCGGGGCGGGTCTGCAGGAGGATACCAATCTGGCCTTTCCGCGAGCTGTCTCTGATGTCGAGCCCGGTGCAATCGGCGGTCAGTCCGCAGCCGACTCTGTACGAGACCATTGGGGCCAGCATTCTGCCCTGAGGCGTCGCGCCAAACAGGACGATTTGCGGCCAGTAGGTGCTTATGGCATCGGCAACCGCCTTGCGATGCGAGGTCGGGTCGAATACATTAAGTAGTTTGTCGTCAATAATATAGACGTTGTCGGCGCCGGCGGCAATCAACTCTTTTGCCATCGGCTCAACATTATAGCCGGCCACGCACACGCCCACACTGGCTTCCAGAGAGTCGGCAAGCTCGCGGGCCTTGCCGACAAGCTCGAAAGTTGCCGGATGTACGGTGTTATCGCTGTGTTCGGCCACCACCCAGACTTCGCCCGTATAGCTTGGCTCGGTCGTCTGCAGGCCGGTCATCATGTCCTCTAACGCCTTGACGTGAAAGTGCTCGCCGGCGGCGGCAAGAACCTTCTGCTTGACATTCTCATCAATTTGCCCGACCTCGCTGACGCCTAATTCACTAAGCTTGTCGGTCAGTATTTCGAAATCTTCATTTTCTTTGCGTGTAGCCTCAAAGCCCCTGTCAAATTTATCCTGCCGCCTGCCCGGCAATATATATCGATTTATCCGGCCCTTGCCGTCGTTAGTGCTTTGGCCGTTACCGCTCTTGAAGCTGGTTACAAGCACTCTGGCCAGAGACACAACATCGCCGATTTTTTCGCATTTTCTGCTGGTCTTGCCCGGGGGGAAGACCCGTATTACGGTTGTTTTCGAACCCTTGACCCCGATGTGGGCGGCGGCGATATCATCGGCGCCCCAGCGAACAACTTCTATTCTGGCCGCTCTTCGTGTGGCGGAAAACGTGGGGAATAGCGGATACTCGTACTTGGCAACTGTGATTACGGCCGGCAGTTTCTTGGCGGCAACCACCTGGCTGCCGCCGCTTATGATGCGAGTGAATTCAAACCGGCTGTTTGTGTATTCGACATCAGTAACGTAGGCTATGCAGGGTAGTTTCAACTCTTCGGCAAGCTGAGGGGGCACTTGTGCTGTGTCGCCGTCCACAGACTGCATTCCGCAAACGACATAATAATCGCTGTCTTCTTTAAAGACGTCTTTGACTATTTTTCTCACGGCAAAAGCGAGCGGATTTGTGGTTGCCACCGTGTCCGCGCCGCCGAGGGCTCTGTCAGTCAGCAGTACCGCCATATCCGCGCATCGGCTCAAGCTATATCGCAGCACTTCCTCAGCCATCGGCGGCCCCATAGTAAGGCAAACGATTTTGCCGGCATCGTCGCCGCTGTCGTGCCTCATTCGGTTTGCCAGGGCCAAGGCCTGCGAGTCCAGGTCATTGATTACGCTGACCAGCCGGCTTCGAATAAGCGTGCCGGTTTCGAGGTCGAACGCGTTGTCGGTGATTTGCGTTACATCGGGGACCTGTTTGACCAACACTATGTAATTACTCATAATGCTTCTTTCATCAAGGATCCGTCTGCGAGACACTGACGAGTTTCTGCCATATCGCCGTCCACTCTATTATTGCTTTGTTAAGCCATAAACATCTACAAGAATATGGCTTTTTTTTGCCCTGTCACATCTGACATATTGTCAGAGCAAAGAGCCGCACAACGTCAAGAAGGCGTAGGTTATATTACTGTGTCGAATACGTCAATTGATAGAAATTTGTTTTTTTGTGCGGCTATTTGGCCGGGAACTGCTATTTCAGCCAAAAAGTTACATTTCGTGCTTGTCATAAGGCGCGGAATAATGTTTAATTTTGGCTTCGGTCGTCAGACGAATAAAGGTAAGCAGGTTAATCGGGTTTTGTTGAGGTGAACAAAAATGGCAGATTTGAAAGCATTAGCTGACGCGGTCGTCAGAGGTGACCAAAAAACCGCGGTCGAGCTGACAAAGGCCGCGCTCCAGAAGCGCGTAGCGGTCAAAAGCATTCTCGATGAGGGATTAATTGGGGGTATGGACATCCTTGCGGCCCGGTGGAAAAGGAACGAGGTTTACATACCCGAGGTGCTTATAGCCGCCCGGGCAATGAAGACGGCTATGGAAGTCCTCGAACCGGAGCTGGCCAAAGCCGGAGTTCAGCCGATTGGAAAGTTCATGATAGGAACCGTACAGGGCGATTTGCATGATATCGGCAAGAACCTGGTGGCGATGATGATGAAAGGGGCGGGCTTTCAGGTTACCGACATTGGCATTGATGTTCCGGCAGAAAAATTCGTTGAGCAAGCCAGGGCCTCAAAGGCTCAGTTGGTCGGTATGAGCGCGCTCTTGACCACAACGATGCCTGCCATGGAGAAAACCCTGAAAGCCATGCGCGAGGCCGGCGTTACCGCCAGGATACTGGTGGGCGGCGCACCTGTAACCCAGGCTTACGCGGACAAGATTGGCGCCGATGGCTATGCCCCTGATGCAGCTTCGGCCGTGGATTTGGCCAAAAGCCTGCTTGCCTGATACCGGCTGATTAGTCAAAGTCGTTCAAGAATCCCAGAAACAGCGCTTTTTGCGCTGTTTTTTTTTCGCAGAATTTAGTAAAATGGACACTTGGTTGTTGTGGGAAAATGGGCCGGCCAAATTACGTGAGGTTGGTATATGCGGCAAATAAAGAACCGGAATCTGGCACAACTGTTGATGCAGATTCGGTTTATGCCCCAGAAGCACCGACAGAAGCAGCTCGACGCCGCCGAGAAGCTTCTTACGATTATTGACAAGGATAAAGAGTATCCTTTCGAATTCGTCTGTTTTCGCATCACCGGGTATCATCCGAAGAACCTGGCACAGCAGGTCTTGATAAAAGGCGACGAGCTGGCGGAGGACCTCCGCGTTTTCATTTCAAAACTAAGCGGCCGGCTTGCCCGTCCGGCAGCCGAACAACAACAAAAAGTATATACCATTGACGAACTGGCGGAAACGCTCGGTGTAGCGACAAAAACAATCCATCGCTGGCGCAAGCGGGGCCTGCTCGTCCGAAAATACGTCTTTGGCGGCCGCAAGAAACGCTTCGGCTTCCTGCAGTCGGCCGTAGATAAATTCCTGGCGGATAACCCAAAACTCGTGACCAGAGCAAAGACCTTCTCCCAACTGACCAACAGAGAAAAACAACTGATTATAAAACGGGCGTCTGCACTTGCGGCCAAAGCGAAAATGAGCCGGTACCGGATAATAGAACAAATCGCAAGAGAAGCCGGCAGGTCCCACGAAACGATCAGGTACACAATCCTGAACCACGAGAAAACCAGCCCCAACAAACGCATCTTCAACAGGCCTTTCGGTGTAGTCAACCCGGCGAGGGCCGCGGAGCTCTACGAGCTTTTCAGGCAGGGCTCCAGCATCGAGGAGTTGATGAGGCGCTTCGACCGCAGCAAGAGTTCGATATATCGCATCATAAACCTGCGCAGGGCAAAAGCCCTTCTGGCCAGGAAAATCGAATTTATCGCCAGCCACGAATTTCTTGAAGAAGGGGCTGAAAGCAAAATTTTTGAAAAGCCTGTCAGCAAGGCAAAGCCGGCGGGGCCCGAAGGCAAAGAGCCGCCGGGATTGGCGACGGGCTCCCTGTCGGAATTCTTGCAGACTTCGAAAAACGCGCCCATACTCACCAGAGAACGCGAAATCGAGCTATTTCGAAGATATAACTATCTAAAATATCTGGCATGTATAACCAGAGCAGGTATAAACCCTTCTCGCGTCTCAAGTGCGCGATTAAGGAAAATAGAGAAGCATTTGGCCGAGGCCGAGAAAATAAAGAAGCTGATAATCGAGGCAAACCTCAGGCTGGTAGTCAGCATTGCCGGGAAACATGGCAGCAGCGGGGCGAATTTGTCGGATTTGGTTAGCGAGGGTAATTTTTCCCTGATGAGGGCGGTGGAGAAATTCGACTACACAAGGGGCTTTCGATTCAGCACTTATGCCTCCTGGGCCATAGCCAAAGATTACGCCCGCAAGATACCCGCCGAGGCGGCCCGGCCCGACAAGGCGGGCGCCGCCTCCTTCGCGGACATCCGGCGGGATTTGAGGACCACCGCGGCCGCAGGTGTGGTGGCGGTCGAGCGAGCGCGTCAAAGCCTTGTCCATGTTATCCGCGACGACCTCGACGAGCGCGAGCAGTACGTTATTTTGAATCATTTCGGCCTGCTGGGCCCGCCGGTGAAAAAGAAGAAAAAAACGCTCAAGCAAATCGGCGACGACCTGGGCCTGAGCAAAGAAAGGGTCCGCCAGGTCGAACTGGTTGCCTTGCAGAAGCTCCGCCACAGCCTCAGCCCGGAGCAGTTCGAGCTGCTGACCGGCTAAATTTCTTTAAGCCTTTCGTTTATATCGTTTCTGAAGGAGGCCAATGTTGCTTGAATACTCTTAACCAAGGGGACAATACGATCTTTGTCGAGGTCAAACGAGTAACCATGGGAGAAAAAATGCCGAAATCCCAAATATGGTCTCAACTCTCTCGCCGTGGATTCGGAAATTATGCCATTTGACGTCGCGATGTTTACGAGGTCCCGATGCCACGACGAGTTGTGAGGCAATTGCTTGCCGGACGAAATAACAACCTGCTTGAGAATGTTTTCTATGCCGTTGTAGAAATTGTGAATAAGGGCGGCAACTCCCGCCAATTCAAGAGATGAAAGGCTCGGCAGTAAATCACTGCCGGGCAACTCTGTGACAACATGCTCGATATTCTCGAACTCCGCTTCCACCCGTTTATGTACTTCGGCCATACAGTGGGATTCCTTCACGAGAAACCAATCTGCTGAATTTGGTATTGTCTGAGAGATCTATCAGATCAACAGGTTTGGACAAACCAAAAATCAGGTCCCCATAAAAGTTGAAGAACTCCTCAGGCACAATACCTTCGACGGCCAGGTCAATGTCATTTGCTTCTCCCTCCGGGGCGGCACCTGAACCGAAGAGCAATACTCTTTTGACACCATATCGGCGGGCAATATCCACTATAGTCGCCTTATCATGTTCTGAAATCATAACCTTATTATATTAGACAATACCACAGCCGTCAAAGAGAACTCTTTACAACTAACTTTCAGAAGGCGGGGTCTTGCCTGCCATCTCGGCGATTTGAAGCTGGAGCTGCTTTAGCTCCTTAAGGACGCCGTACTTGGTGTTGAGAACCCAGTACCACAGTTTCATCAGCACCGTACCTTGCGAGAGAATCACAATGACTATTGCGTAAGCAAACATATCCACAGTTTTCTCGCTGTGGGATAGACGACGTAAGCCATACACTATCATCGCAGCAAGCACCAGCAGGGATATCTGCGTTGCCAATTTAACCATCTTCAACTTTTTATCATACATCTGTACTACCTCCTTTCTTAGGGTTTCCGCCTTGGCAGCATCAAACTTGTCTGCACCGCTTAAAGTTGTTCGTAATCTCTGCTCAAGGTTCTCCATCTATTCTTGCCCCGTTAACTGCCGTAGTTTCTCGACCGTGCGGTGCAGTCGAGACTTTACGGTTCCTTCCGGAACGCCCAGTATGTCCGCTATCTGGGTTAGGTCGAAGTCCTCGCGGTAACGCAACGTAAGCAGTGCTCGTTCATCAGTCGGTAGTTTTTCGATGGCCGCCCGCAGAGAGTCGCGCCTTTCGCTGGCTCCTTTGTGCTCCTGAGCATTGTCTTGAGCCTGCTTTACAATCTCCTCGTCAAGCCGGGCCTGCAGGTGCTGTTTGCGCCGCCAGTCCGCAGCTTTGTTATTCAGAATTCTGAACGCCCACTGCGGGAAAGCGGGAACATCCTGAAGTTTCCTGATACCATTGATTATGCTAAGCCAGGTTTCCTGAACGACGTCCCAGGCCGGCGCATCGGAGCCGGTTATGCCGAAGGCATAGTTCCACAGACGTTCCTGCCACCTGCCGACAAGCTCGTCAAAGGCCTGTTTGTCACCTTCCTGGCACTTCAGAACAAGCAGCTCGTCATATATCCGGTCCCGGCTCTTTCGCATAATTCTATAATAGAAGTCGGACGGACTGTGGGAAAGGTTCCATTTTTCACTTCTGCCTTCCGATTTGAATTGGGTTTGATACCTATGGCATAAATTGGGTTTGTTTTCCCCGCGTCTGCGAAGTGGTAGATTTTCATAATCCTTTGTTAAGAAAGAAGTTACGTTCATTTGGACATCCGGCAAATTGGGTTTGTTTGG
>DATKVV010000086.1:0-6455 GCA_035529895.1 Sedimentisphaerales bacterium | reverse complement strand
CGAAATCCGCAGACTGGCAAGGAACTGAAGATTGCTGCGACCACGGTGCCGAAGTTTAAGGCGGGTGCCACCTTCAAGGCGGCTGTGGCGGGTAAGAAGGCCGCCAAGAAGAAGTAGGGCGAGCACTGGGGCTGGTACCCCTTGCCGGCATAAGCCTCAGGTACATCCGTCGCTGCCGCGCTCTGCCCATGAGACCGCCTGAACCCTCCGTGGTTGATCAAGATTGGCAGAGTGCGCTGATCTTTGCCTTGACCGCGGAGCGCTTGACCATCTTTTACGAACATCAGACCTGGCTGACGATCGCCCAAGGTGCAACGCTTGCCGCTGAATGGCTTACCCGGTCGAAATTGCATCTGACTGCGCAACAGCGCAAGCATCTCTCCAGCTTGAGCGACCAACTGGCCCGGAGTGTTGCCGACGCCGTATCACGCGAAGCAGGGCTGCACATTTCCTACGAAATGACGGAAGCGCTTGACGAGCACTACGTATCGGAAATCGGTGAATCAAAATGAGACAGAAAATATAGATCTTTATTAATCATCGCCTTACAGCGCCCGCCAATCTGCTGTAAAGCCTTAAACAGGCCCATAATGGCATTCCTTAGTTTCAAACAGCTACGCTCTGGCTACGTGGTACTGACTGCCCTCGATCCGAAACAGCCATTGTCTTAGAAATGAAACCATCGCCACTCAAAAAGCGACGATTATCCCTTCATCGAGGTGTATCAATTTTCACCTGCCGACCTGTGTCAATTTACGTTTGCCGATGACAGTTGTCGCTTGCGGCCGTGATGCAACCGGCATTGCCGGGTACGGATGGGCATGCAGACCCACTTTTTTACTTTCCGCTTATGAACATAACATCAAGTAATGGAGCAGTTTTTAATTCACCTGCAATAGTGCGATATTGAACATTCTGAACATACTTACCAACAATAATAGCAACTCCACCGACCCTCAAATTTTCTGGTGTAAAGTCTGTACTGGTCTTAGTTAATCTCAAATACACATACCTATATTCAGCCCCTCCTTGTCCAGTGTAAAGTGCTAGGGGTGATGTAGCTTTTGCTCTTATTAAGTTTGGCTTTTCAAGAGCGTCTATTACAGCTAGCCCACTTATCACAGTATTGTTAGGAACCAAGAGTGGCGAGGCTGAAATCTTTAATAAATTTGTTCCATCACCTTCAGGGTATACCAACAAAGCATCCGATATGTTGGCGAATTTTATCGCTCCAGATCTTAATTTTTTCGCACGCTCTTCTCGCAGATTTGCCTGGTCCTGTTTGGCGTTATTCTTAGCCTGTTCTCGCCGATTTAATTCTTGCTCAAAGTCTTTGAATGTAGTTTTATCCGAAAGATTGATATGGTATTTGTTGAGCAATAGTTCTGCTAAGCGCTTAGTCTCTGCGGGCAGAAAGTTAACCATTGAGGGAAAAGTGGCATCTTGAGGATTGCAAGCCGAGTTACGGAAATACAACTCGTTGAACCCTTGAGTAGAATTTTCATTGTTAATGGTAGGGTTGCATGCCCAAGCCTTCTCTAGTTCTGGATCAGTAGAGACTGCTGAGATTTTGGTTCTTGAAAGCGCATTCTGTGGTGCGGCGCTTAACGGCAGAAAAATACGTTCAGCTAGAAGGGAGTTATCACTAATTGGCGAGCGTCCAACGAATATTCTATCTCCGAAGGAGTACACGTTTACGCAATCTATACCACTTTGTCCGCTTGATAAGACTCTTATAGTTAAGCAGAGCTGGGCCCGATTATTAATATCCCAGGTGCCTGAAACAGCTATCTTTGAGCTGTTAATAATAATATAGCCAGATACTGTGTGATCGCTCCCTAACTCATAGTTAATAATTGGTGAATTTGCTTCATATCGAACTCCATTTTGGAGCCGCGTCAATAAATTATCTCTTGACAGAGATGACCCTCCGTGAGTCCGAAGTTCCCCAAATGTAACTGACTGCGCAAAAACATTAATAGAGAAAAATATCCAAAACCCAGCAGTGACTAAGAATAGTCTCGACTTATATTTAATCGCCATCCCCCCCCCTTTCGATTCTCGAAGTCAAAGTGGCTGAGAATCAGTCATAATTTATTCGTTGACGACATGCATCGTGTGAACAGTTTTTGTTGAGTTTTGCCTCAATTTGAAGCGCGCAGGCTATCTCTTAGTTGGCCATGCGTCCTTATAATCGATTACATCTTCTATTTGAACTTCGCATCCAACCCAACCGTTATTTTTACCCTTGGACGCAGGCCAATAGAGTGTATTTTCATCATCAATTTTCGTTCTTGAATCATTTACTCGCTTCTTTATTCGTGCTACAACCTTTTTCCAAGCAGAGACATTGAGCACATAAAAGTCAGGCGGGGAAGATTGTTCTTTACTTCTGTAGTCAACGAAGACGAGGAGTTCTCCTTTTCGCCAAATCCCCTTTATCTTTGGCCATTTCTGCTTTTGCTTTGTTTTAACGGAAATTCGATAAACCTGATCACCTGTATCGGCAAGTAGATCAGTTCTCTTATGATTGCGAAGTGTTAATTGGCAGTATATGTCTTGCCTGCACAACTCCGCTGCTACCGCATACTCACCTGCCAACCCCAGCACTGCTGTAGTTGCCATTTTTACTCCTCACATTCTGCCCAATATATTTGGCATATGGCGATGATTCTCCGTGATCGACAGTAACCATCTAACAGCGTAACAAATAATGCCGGCCTATCCAATCAGGTTCTACTGTTTGGAGTGTAATGAAACTAATACCGTATCCTAGCAAAAATCCACAGGCCGCTGCCGACGGCCTTCAATAGCCAAGGCGGCGGCGGCCTGTGGGGTTTTGCCAGCGGGTACGGTAGGATAGGGCGAAATGGCAAATAATTCTATCCGTAAGCTGCTCGATATCGCCGCTGGGTGGCGGCCTCAAGCGAAATCCGACTTCGATTCGTTAAGCATCGTTGCTCGGCGTTTTCTGCAAGCCTTCGAGGGCCATGGCCTTAAAGTGTCGCAGATTCCCCGTCTGCTCCCACAGATCAAGCTCGAAGATCCGCAATCTCAAACAAAGCTGCTTGCCGCTCTGACCCCAGAAATACTCGACAAGACCGCGCAATTGTTCGGCATCCGCGTTCAATGGCTGGAAGGCGTGGACGATGAGATATACGACTACCAAGCCGTTTACAAGCGACCGGCTACCCTCTTGGAGCACCTTGCCAAGATTCGCCGGGATGGGAATGAAGGTCAAGGCTTGGAGTTCCCGCTGCGCGTTCTGACGACTGTCAAGCAGCTCGACAGGAACGATCAGCGCCAGCAGCTTTTAGCACCCGTTCTGGTCGAGCGGTTTGCCGACCTTGGCGACCTTAGCATCTGTCGTTACCACGTCTATCGAGACGGATTCGATTGGAGTTACCCGCCTGCGCGCATCGAACTCAAGGCCATTGCACACGTCATTTACTCAACACTGCATGTACCCATTCCCTTATTCGTCGTCAGCGAAAAGGACATGGAAGACATTCTCGAAGGCAGGACCATACCCCGGCGCTTTCTCGAAGGATGCCAGATCACCAGCCCCTCGCTGGAAGATTACGCCTTGACGCTTGAAGAGAGCCAGGTCGCGAGGGAGGTTGACGAGCTTCCCGAGGTACTCACTTACATCGACACGCATCACCTGATGGATATTTCCTTGGAAGGGGCACCGCCTCCCGATCCCGAGCCGGAAGTCGTGCCGATTGAAGCCGCCACTCCGGCCACGCCAGCCGGAGCGCCTAAGCCGCCAAACAAACCCGGTAAATTGCAGGCGCGCGACGATGCCTGGGCCGAAGTCATGGGCTACGCCAAGGGGCACTGGGCTGAAGATCCGTCAATTTCCATTGCAGAGATGATCCGGCGTATCAAAAAGATCAAAACCATGAAAGCTTCCATGCTCACAGAAAGCGCTATTCATAAGCGCATTGCCAAAGTCGCGCCCGTGGGCATCCGTGGGAAACGTGGACGCAAGGCGAATAAATCCACCTGAATGTATTTTCGGCAGCAGGGCTAACCGCCTGATGTACCGATACAAATTAATTAGGACGGAAGCCTGATTCGTCCTGATTGCGAGAATCCAATTTTCTCCGTCTTGCCTGCGCAAGATTATTCGTGCTCCGCAACTACTTCAGGAGCACAGCATGCGTCAGGAAGATGGAAGAGTCTTCGCGGTAGATCAGGGCGAGCAAGTCGCCTCGCCTAAGCCCTGCGCTAGCGGGGCTAGGCGGGGCGGCGCAGCCGCCCTTAGACTTGACAAGAGGACATATCTCGACGGCGGCAGACACTCGGTCATTCTTCGTGATTACGGTGGGGGATTGATCGAGGTCGGCTGGTCGTTTGTGCCGGCTTTGGCTCCCAGCAAGGCCGGCAGGGGGCAATCCACAGAAAGAGACGCCCACGAAGACCGGGCAGTCCGGCGCGCCCGCTCCCGCCTACGGCAATTGATCCTGGCCGCGCAGGTGAATCATCTGCTCACCTTGACCTATCGGGATAACGTCACCGACTACAGGCAAGCCTGTGCCGATCTAGGCCGCTTCGTGCGCCGCCTACGATCCAAGCTCCCCGGCTGGCTTTATGTCGCGGTAGCGGAGCAACAGGCACGGGGCGCCTGGCATTGGCATATCGCCGTCAAGGGGCGCCAGGACGTCAACCTGCTTCGGGCCGAGTGGCGGGCCGTGGTGGGTGAGGGCAACATCGACGTAGAGCCGCCCAAGGGCCGGGGAGTGAATCGCCGCCTCGCTCTGGTCAAATACCTTGGCAAGTATCTCGCCAAGACCTTCGAGAGCGGAGACCGCGCACTGAATGCGCATCGCTACCGTGCCACGCGCGGCATCAACCTTCCCTTTGAATCGATCATCGTGCCGCCGGAGTCTCGCGGCGAGGTGTCGCGCTATGTGCTCGACCTGCTCCACCAGCGGGCTGGAGGTGTCGGGTTCGTCTGGGTTGATCCCAAAGGGATGGCGGGCTGGGCTTGCTCCTGGGGCTGAGAAATGGACACGCTCGACCTGCAAGAAGCCGCCCGCTTTCTCAAGATTCATCCCGTGACTTTGCGAGACAAGGCCAGGCTCGGGGAGATACCCGGCTCCAAGATCGGCAAATGCTGGGTGTTCGTGGAGATTGACCTGATCGAGTACATCCGGTCACAATACCCGCGGCGGGCGTTGCAGGGTGAGCATACGGAGGTAACGATATGTCACTCTTCAAACGCAAGGATTCACCCAATTGGTGGATCAAACTCACGCCTCGCAGCGGACGACCGATACAGCAAAGCGCTGGGACTACCGACAAAGTAGCGGCGCAGGAATTGCATGACAAGCTGAAGGCGTCCTTGTGGGATCAGGAGCGCTTGGGAATCAAGCCCAAGCATTCCTGGCGTGAGGCGGTTGTTCGCTGGCTGGAAGAGACAGCCGAGAAGGCAACGCACCACGAGGACAGGAAAAAGCTGATCTGGCTTCATCCGTTCCTGGGGGACTTGAACCTGGAAGAAGTCACGCAAGAGGTGATCGACCGGATCAGGTCGGCGAAGCTGAAGGAAGCCTCGAAAGGCACGGTCAACCGTTATTTGGCGCTGGTGCGGTCGATTCTGATTCGGTCACGCGACGAGTGGGAATGGATCGACAAGGCGCCGAAGGTCAGGCTCTTTAAAGAAGCAAATAGCCGCGAACGGTCTCTCACCGTTGAACAGGCGAAAATCCTGTTAAACGAGCTGCCCGAGCATCAGCGCGAAGTCGTTTTATTTGCGCTGGCCACAGGACTGCGGCAAAGCAACGTCCTCCGGTTGGAGTGGGGGCAGGTGATTCTTGACCAGCGCCATGCGTGGGTGCGTGGCAGCGAATCCAAGAACCGCCGCCCGATCTCCGTACCGCTGAACGAATCTGCGATGGCGGTCCTGCACAGGCAGCAAGGGAAGCACCCGGAGCGAGTTTTTACGTTCCGGGGTAAGCCGCTCAATTCGGCCAATACAACGTCCTGGCGTGCCGCCTTGAAACGGGCAGGCATCGAGGGCTTCCGCTGGCACGATTTGAGGCATACCTGGGCGACGTGGCAGCGACAGGCTGGAACCCCGACCCATGAGCTTCAGCGATTGGGCGGATGGCGAACCGGAGCGATGGTGGAACGATATGCCCACCTTGCGCCGGATCATCTGGCCTTGGCTGCTTCGCGGCTGGATGGTTTGTTGGCTGGCTACGATTCGGCTACGGCGCCACCAAAATAAAAAACGGCTCACATTGCTGAGAGCCGCTTAAATACTGGTGGCCAGGGACGGAATCGAACCATCGACACGCGGATTTTCAATCCGAGAGGAGTGCCGCCGGCTTCTCTCTGCGTCGCCAGCGACGTAACGACTCGACGCTCACTCTGTGCGAGTATTGAGGACCAGCGGCAGCAATGCTTTTCGACACCGGTCGCTCAGCAAGGCCATTGTTTTCGGA
>DATKVV010000085.1:0-3704 GCA_035529895.1 Sedimentisphaerales bacterium | reverse complement strand
AGGCCAGCCGGGTATCGCCCGTGAGCGCGTCTTGAGCCGTTGCGGGGATTGCCGTGGCAGCGCAGAGGGCAATAGCAGGAAGCACACCTTTTACCTTCATTTGTATACTCCCTTGTTGGCGCCATACTCAGCATCGAGCCTGCAAATCATAATATTTTGCTAGCCATAATATGTCAAGTGAATACCCCGGAATAGCATATTACGGGACATTTTTGCGGCGGCGAAAACCAGGATATCCGCTTCAGGCGCGGCTTTCGCCTTGGTCGCGTTACGACCAACCTGGCGGCCACCTTTCAGGCCACCACTTGTCGCCGCTCAAAAAGGGGAGTCTTCCGCTACGCTCCCGGAACGCGGTCCGCTACGTAGAAGACACCCCTTTGCCGCTTGGCTTATCCCCAACCAACGCAAGGTGCTTTGCACCCTGCTACAGACGCAATCGACCACCCTGCTCAACCCTAATAACCCACTGGGCGATCGATTTGCCACGGTGCGCACCGAAGGCCATGCGCCCCGAAGCCCAAGGCATGGCTTGGGTTTGCCGGTAGGAGCCGGAGCGGCAGCCCTGGCGCCCGCCCAAGCGGGGGCTACTCCGCAGCCCGGCGAATGGTATGGCCTGACAAGCCAGAACGATTGACACGCTCAGACGTGCCTCTTAGACTCGTCACATGCCACCGAAAAAGAGAATGACCGCCGTAGAGTTCGAGGCGGTTCGCCCCTTGCTCAAAAAGATGTCTGCTGACCGCATCGAGGCGGCCCACGCGGCGCTTGTGGACGGTGAAACGCTTCAAGCCATGGGCGACCGTTTCGGATGGTCAAGGCAGTCCGTAAACGATGCGGTACGCAAAGTCTGGCGTGCCTTGGAAAACTACAACGAATCGCAACGCGCTGCGGCCGATGCCGTCGCCGCGTCATTGCCGCGTGGCTGGGAACAAGTGACCTTGATTGCCCCTCGCCGGCTGATTGCCAAGTTCCGGAGCGAGATCGCCCAGGCATCGGGGCAGCCATCGAGGAAAACCCAGGAGGCGCGGAAGGCTCGAACGACGCCCAATAGAAAGGCAGGCGGTTTGAAGCCGGGCTCAAAGTCAACGTGAGCGAAAGGCAGAGGCAACGGTGGTGAACGTCAGCTACCTTTATGAAATCGCCATTCAACTACACTAAATCACCGACGGGACCTCAGCCTCAACGGTCATTGAGGGAGAACTACCTGACCGACAACAACACTTCGCATTGCTGCCGTTCGAGCAGATCCGGCGAAAAAGTCTGGGCCGACGAATCTAAGCGGCTGCTTACCGAAAAGCGCTACTCACCCTAACGACCCAAAGGAGACGCCGACGATTCCCGAGACCAGACACTCGCTGCTGGGGAAACCGGCTAAAGGCACGGGCGCCAAGTAATCTTCTGTCGCAGAATCCCATGAAATGATTCAATCATTCATGACTGCTCAACAGCCATCCGCCTGAAATCACTAGCTTGCCAAACATCCGCGCTCCCAAAGGGAGTAAATCAATGAAATGAATTTAATTGGTCGGGGTTTTGCGCAATATCGCTCTAGCCAAACCGCCTTGCGGTAAAACTAGCACTGCATCACCCGAAAAAAAAGGTTCAGGCCCGTAATATGTGCAAATAGCTAATCCAAGGACAAAAAATGTCTTGAAGCCCCCGTGCTGAGCAGGCTCTACAGTCACGAACTTGCCAAAGTAAGGCCCCTCAACTCCATTGCTTACATATTCCTGAAGAAGCTGTTCTCCCTTTTCCTTATAATAGGACTTAATCTCTTGCATTGAATTAAGTACCTTTGTAGGACGGGAAATAGATAGTTCTACTTCTGGTCCGAAAACATCAACAGAATTTGTAACGAAGCGAGTCGAAAGTCGCCAATGAGTAAATTGCGACAGCGACGGAGCTGACAACACGATGGCGAATCTATCGGTTTCTCCAGGAGCCAGAACTTGCGCAACCTCACATCGAATCCTCTGACAAAATTCCAGTAGATTGCTAATATCAAGATCATAAGTATGGGAATATGAAGCGTGCCCAAGCGGAGCCTTTTGAAAACATTCCAGTACCTCAAACTCAACAGAATTAATCATCAGTTCCGCATCGCCGTGATTGTCTACACGAATATCAAGTATGCAGGACTTTCCATCACCTGGGTACTTAACAAAGATCGCTGATACATTCAATTTACCCACATGGCCAGAAACTGCATTCGCTGCAAAGGGACGTCCAACCAAGCCTTTAACGAATTTTTCATGTTCTCTAGCCCACTGGTGCAAAATCCCCTCGGGAAACCGCTTGGTATCGCTATCGATCAGTCTCGAACAAGTTTGGCACAACCAAATCCCGTTACTTATATCAGCACGTTCAGCGGAAGATTGATATGAGTTATACCTTGGCCCGTCACTTGCTGCGGCAGCAATATGTGCAGCGACCCCGACACTAATTGCACGTTTTCCGTCATCATGCGGGCCTGACGTAACTGCGCGACAATCCGGATTCGAACACATAAATCCAGCTCTCTTCGCTAGCCTATCTTTTACGGGTTGCAAAAACTCGTCCCTGTTTGACGCCATGTCCTATGCTCCATTCGAACAACAAATTCAGCATAACTCAGTGAGGTAAGCCGCCTTTGATATCGATGCCCGCTGCCGACTACCTGCCCCCTGCAAAACTTCCTCGATGCTTGGCGTTCCCCGCCATCTCGACCGCCGCAAGAAAATCCCCGCATTCTTCTGGTTTGAGGATTGAGACGTACTTTTTCGGATTCGGCCCGGCGAGCGAGACTTGATGCAGATCCTGGTTTATCGCCTTCCCGACGAAACACCGGAATACCAAACCAGCCATCAGAAATCCGTGAAGCCAAAGAAGGCCGGCCTTCATCGAAGCGGGCTCGGAAACCCAACCTCGGGTATCGAAGTCGGGCGATTCCTCAAACAGCCCAACGGAGATAACGGCTTCGCGCAGAAATGGCGCCTCGCCAAGCAGGTATCTCCTAAAGTTAGGCTCGTAGGCGCCCAGTTTGCAGCCTCCCGTCATCACGCAGCCACGCCACATCACACTTGCCGCGAAATACACGATCTGCTCGGCGTCCACCTCTTTGTTTAAGGACGCCAATACGCGCTTCGGTGTGTTCAGGCGGATGACCTGACTGAACAGCTTGATCTGCCCTTTGTTCGACTCCGTAAGCGATGCCACGTAGTCCTCGCGTCTGGACAAGCGTTGTTCGCATTCAACGCAAAGGAGGTATCGGATAGTCTGCTTGTTGGAGAGAACTGCGTTCCCGCCGGCAATGTTAACAGGTGCCTTCGGGCCTTTGGGATCAGCCTGGCAAACTCTTCTGTACGCCCATTGGGGGACCAAATGGCTGTTCTGAAGGTCAGCATTCTTCTGGCAGAGGGCGCAGGTTCCGATCATATTGAAGTGAGGTCGCCGGTACTGTTGGTAGATATCCGCATCGTCCCATTATCCACACGGAATCACAACCGCGACCGGCAGCAGTTGGCCGTCTACCGCCTGTGGCGAGGTGGTCCCCATTGCTGCCGTTGCCGAGGCCGGTGATCGTCCAGTGGCCGGAATGGGGCGCATAGCTCCACGGACAGCTCCCGGCCATTCGAGATCCGAAAACAATGGCCTTGCTGAGCGACCGGTGTCGAAAAGCATTGCTGCCGCTGGTCCTCAATACTCGCACAGAGTGAGCGTCGAGT
>DATKVV010000084.1:0-51189 GCA_035529895.1 Sedimentisphaerales bacterium | reverse complement strand
AGAGAAAACAAGCTCAGCGGCAAGATGTTCAATTACTGGACCGAAGGCGGCTTCATCGCCTGGGGCCAGGACCCGGACCCGAACACGGGAAAAACCCCTCTGCAATTATTTATGGACGGCAGAGCACAGGCAGCCTACATGATTCGGGTCTATGACCTTTGGTCGGACATTATGGCTGGAGGGCCGATTGCAGGCCGGCTGATGGAAAATGCAAGGGCCAGAGGACGTCAATTAAGCGACGACGATTACAGACAGATCGGTCAGTGGGCAAATGCGAAACTCAAAGAACAGAACGTCTGGGTCGTCCTGATGCCCATCGGCGAGTTCGACAAGCCCTTCGTTAGAGCCTTCGACTATAACCCTGATTGGCGCCTGGTCTTCCTTAACAATAAGCAAAAACTGTTTGTCGATATAACCACCACCCAGGGACGCGACCTTTTCGAGGGCATAGCGACCGGCAAAACAATTTACCCCGACGAGTTCTCCAGGAACCTCATTCTTGCCCACAATCTACTCTTATATGGAAGAGAGAAAACCCAACTGCAGCAAGGTCTTGAGTTTGCCGTTAAAGCCTTCGATTTGGACCCCTCATTTGGCCCGACTCAGAAAATACTCTATGCCGCAAGGTTTGCCGAGCTCAGACCCGCAGTCATTAAATTTTTCCAGGATTATCTCGACCGCTTCGCCGCAAACAAGAACGATTGGGCAAAACAAGATGGTTATCACCATAAAATTGTAGCCGCTTTGAATGCCGCTAATTATTTGCGCCAGATGGCCCAGAGCCAAAAAGACACCGCACGAATAGAACTCTATGACGCCAGGATCAGAGAATACAACGATGAGCAGGCAATCGTCATGAGAACAAAGAGGTGGTAATCAATGACAAGAAAAGACCCGGAGCACAACGGGCGTAATTCAAGTCCCAAAACCGGCGTCTCTATCAGCGTTTTCTTTCCCTGTTATAACGAGCAGGACAACGTGGTCCGAACCACACAACAGGCCCTTGATGTTTTGGAGAAGATAAACGCCGATTTCGAAATCATCATTGTTGACGACGGCAGCGCCGACGCCACCGGCCGAATCGCCGACGAAATCGCCGCCCAAAACAGCAGGGTAAAGGTCGTGCACCATCCCACTAATCGCGGTTACGGAGCCGCCCTGCAATCCGGCTTCAAGGCAGCCGCCAAGGAACTTGTCTTCTACACCGATGGCGACGGACAGTTTGATATCAGCGAAATGCCCCCGCTGCTGCCCCTGATGCAGCAGTATGACATTGTAACCTGTTACCGGCTCAACCGTCAGGACAACCTCATACGTAAAATCAATGCCTGGTGCTGGACGAAACTGGTGTGCCTGTTGTTCGGCATGAGAGTGCGTGACATTGACTGCGCGTTCAAACTGTATAAAAGAAAACTCTTTGATGAAATTACTTTATTAAGCAGCGGCGCTCTCATCGATACCGAAGTCCTGGCGCGTGCCGTTCGCAAAGGTTACACGCTTACGCAAAAAGGCGTCCACCATTATCCCCGAAGAGCCGGCAAACAAACCGGCGCAAACCTCAAGGTAATTCTTCGCGCCTTCAAGGAGCTTTTCAGACTGCACAGCAAAATCCGAAAAGAAGGCACACAAACAAGCAGGTAATCTCATAGATTGCTCGAACCGGCGCACACATCCTGATGCTCCGTCGGAAAAGCCTCCTGCTTTGAGAGCCCAAGCGCAACCGTCCCTTTTCTATGCACCACCCTAAGGCCGTTGCCGAACCCCCCGAAAGTTGCTATCATTGCCGTATATGAACGAAGGAAACTTCAATTTATTCATTTACGGCTCGCTGCGCGACTCCTCAATCTTCAAATCTGTCAGCGGCCTAAGCTTCACCCTCGACACTTCTCAGACCAGCGGGGAAACACTTGGCGCCGAGCCTGCCTTCCTGCCCGCGCACCGAAGGGTCAGTCCCGACAACGTCTACTTTTACGCCGTCCCCGACGCCTCTTCGAGAATCGAGGGCTTTGTAATCTACAATGTCCCGCCTCAGGCTCTGGCCGAAATCGACCGATACGAAGGAAAACGCTACGACCGCGAAACCGTCCGTGTCAACACCGCCGGGGGCCTCGTCGAAGCCCAGGCCTACCTGACCACCCACGAGACCATGAAGAAGCACTTCGGCGACAGATTCCACGTCAATCTGATACACGAGCTTTGGTTAAGAAAACGCATCGAGGAATTCATCAAGAAGCACACCCGACCCGGCGACCAGACCGCCGATGCCGAGCTGGAACGCCGCGCCGACAGAGAGCTGCTGGCAACCACCGAACGCGATTTGGTTATTACTCATTACCGTACCGAGGCCGTCAGCGATTATTATCTCGAACACGAGCTCGACCGGCCGCGCCCAAGCATAAAACCTCTTTACGATGACCCGCAGGCCCGGCCCCTTATCGAGAATTATTTGGTATTAGTGCTCAAACAGGTCCTGCTCAACCAGCTCGATGAAAAGATTCAATCACGCTATCGGTACGACCTGGAGCATATGCGTATTTCAGAAAGGTATTTCAAGCGGTCGGTCAGTCTGCTTGCCTCTCTGCAAATGATGAATGCCAATGCCCGGGCCGTCGATATGATTGTCCGACAATGCCTTGAGACCATGCCCTTCAGACAATACGACCTCATTGACTACATTAAGTATGCTGTGCACGCGGCCGACAATATCTTCGATTCCCGCGTGGCTTTCGGACACCTGGAAAGAATTCGCTCCAACCTGCAGCCCGGCCTGGTGCCCCTCGGAGCCGAAATCGAGCTGAGCAATCTCGGCCGAAGCGCTGTCGGCGCCCAAAAGACCGACGGGCAGGCAATCGACCCGGCCTATGATGGCTTTAAGTATTTCTGCGATTTTCGGTTGGACGTTTTGTGCTGGAAGCTCGGCGGATATATCGATGACCACTCCGGCACGACCGACCAGGCGCGCCGCTGCGGCTTCTTCGAGCTGGCGCCGGGAAGACTTAACATCGCCGGAGAACTATCTCGACCCGCCACGCCCGACCCGTGGCTGCTTAATCAATTGATACAGGAAATTGTTACCTTCTATAACGTCCGTCCCCACAGTCTGCATCTGTCCTTTCAACTGCGAAAAAATCAAATCGGCCGTCAGCAAGTGCTGCCTTTCGGTTTTGTCAAGTGCCTGCTCGCACTCGGCGGTGGCCCCGAGCGCAAACGCACCGGCAGACTTTGGGTTTCGAGAATGGGCTATGATGAGATAACGCAGCGGCAATATGGCGAAGAGCTGGTCTTTGCCAGAACCAGCAAACGCCGATGGTATATGGGTGGAGGCGAAATTGCCGATAAGCCCCCCGCTCAGGCAACCAATTATGTTCAGCAGTACAAGTTTATTCGCCTTGAAAAAAGGGCCAGCTATGAGCCGCTAATCCTGTGCCTCAAAGGCTTGCAGTTGGCCTACAACCCGGCTGATTACTTAACCGCCGAACAGCTAAAAAACAGCAAGAAATTGCGGCGGCAATACGAGCAGTTGAAACAATGGGCCGCCGACCCGACGGAAATCAGCACGCAGATAATAACCAAATTCTTAAAGACCGTCAAATCCGGCCTAATGAATGAAATGCATTACCGTCCCGCACACAGACTGCACTATATCGATTGGGCGTTAACCGCTATTGACATGCAACTGCGCTTGTTCAACAAGCAGCTCAAAGAATAAGCTATCGCCTCTTGACCGTTTTGCTTCTGCCTTTCTGCACGTTCAACCGATAGACTCTTTTTCTTTTCAGCCTGCTTATGGCGAACTTGGTCACTTCATTGTGGTCAAACGCCAGGTCCTTCGGCAGTTTTTCCACATCGAACCAGCGTACCTTTGCCGCATCGTCACCGGCCTTTATCCTGCTCTGCCCTTCTGTTGCAATACCCATAAACGCTATTGTGATTTGCCTGCCCCGCGGGTCTCTGCCGCACCTGCCGAACGTATGCATCTGTTCAAGGGCCGCCCCCGTCAGCCCCGCCTCCTCTGCCAGTTCTCTGGCGGCGGCATCCTCCAGCTCTTCATCCATCCCCACGAACCCGCCCGGCAGCGCCCATTTGCCCTTGAACGGCTCATTCTTCCGATTCACCAGCAGCAGCCTCGCCTTATGCCTCGAAAAGCTGAACACCACCGCATCGACCGTAACCATCGGCCTCGGCCAGTCGTAAATGTATTTGCCTCTGTTAGCCATATAACCAGTCCCGCGTTTCGCCTGTCGAATACACACGACAGCGGCTGCTCTTTGCCAAAGGCAAGTATAGGCCGCACATCCCTCCATGTCTAATAAAAATGCGACTATTCTTCTTACAACGGATACCTGAAAGCTATAATAATAAAACGATTGCCTGAAATACTTTCTATGCTTACAATTTCTCGGTGATGTCAAATAGGCTTAGAAATATCCTGATTATCAAACCCAGCTCTCTGGGTGACATAGTCCTGGCTTTGCCCGTCCTTGGGGCTTTCCGCAAGAGTTTCCCCGATGCGAAAATCTCCTGGCTCGTCCGTACCGACTTCGCACCGCTTCTTAAGAATCATCCTTACCTCGATAATATTATCCTTTTCGACCGCAAATTCCTTGGCAAAGCCTGGTATCATCCCCGCGCCACGGCTTGCCTGCTCTCGCTTATTCGCCTCCTTCGCCGCAGCCGATTCGACGCCGTAATCGATTTGCAGGGCCTCTTCAGGACCGCTTCCCTCGGCTGGCTCTCCGGCTGCAAGAAACGCTTCGGTATGACAGACGCCAGAGAGTTCGCCCGCATCTTCTATACACACAAGGTCCCCAACGCTCAGGACTGCGTCCATGTCGTTGACTACAACCTGAAGGTCGCGCGGGCCGCCGGCACTGCCGATTTGCCCGTACAGTTCATATTCCCCACGGACCCCGCCGCCGCCGATTCTGTTGACGCGAAACTCAAAACTCAAGGCATCGACCTTAACAATTATGCCGTTTTTGTACCCGGCTCCGCCCAAGCCGACAAATGCTGGCCCGCTGAGCGGTTTGCCGCTCTGGCCGACAAGATTTCATCGCAGTTCGGCTTATCCATAGTCGCCGTCGGTACTGCCGCTGAAAAAACCATTGTTGAAGACCTCAAAACCCTGGCGAATGTTCCCATCGCGGACTTTGTCGGCCTGACCAATTTGCCCGAACTGACCGCCTTAATTAGAGCCGCACGACTTGTCGTCACCAATGATACCGGCCCCGGCCATATCGCCGCCGCTTTAGGCGTGCCGATGGTCATGATATTGGGCTGGTCCAATCCGGCAAGAATTGCTCCTTATGGCAGGAACCACTGCGTCGCGGCGATTGAACCCGACACCAGAGGGTTCGAACGCAGAAGCACCAACCCCAAACACAACATTGCTGGCGTTACCGTAGACGACGTTTATCAAAAAGTTTGTGAGCAGCTCGGCTCATAAAAGGTCCGCGCCGCCCCACTTGTCATTCATCCCTAATCCCTAATGATTTATGACGCTGCCGGCGGCGATTACGCCTCTGTCTAATATCACCCTTGTCAGTCTGTAAACAGCAGGATAAAATCACCTCTGTGAAAAACCGACTCAATGCAAACCAAAAGGCCATCGTCCTGATAGGCATGTGCGGCGTCGGAAAGAGCACCGTCGGGGTCCTTCTGGCCAAGGCCCTCGGACGCCACTTCCTCGATACCGACGTTCATATACAGGCCGTCGAGCATAAGAGCCTGCAGCAGATCCTTGACCGGGTCGGCGTCGAGGCCTTCTGTCGCATCGAACAGAATCACATACTCTCCATCGATACCAGCAACGCCGTCATCGCGACCGGCGGAAGTGTTGTCTACGGTCCCAAGGCAATGCGGCATCTCGCCCGTAATGGCGTAATCGTTCACCTCGACCTTGACTACAGCACCATTGAAAGAAGAATCACGAATCTGTATACCCGCGGCGTCGTTATGGCACCCGGCCAGACCCTCCGCACCCTCCATCAGGAACGTCAGCCGCTTTATCAAAGGTATGCGCACCTGACCGTCGATTGCGCGGGCAAGAACCACGAGCAGATTGTCGAAGAAATCATCACCGCATTAGACTGTCGCCCGCAATCCGCGGACCCGCCGGCCGATTGCCAATAATCACCAAATCGAGCTCTGCGATATTACCGACGCTCCAAAATGTCCGCATCAAGTCTGTCTCTTTCTCTGCCGGTTGCTTTCTTATTCCTAACAAGATCTTCTTTCGACAAAAAGGGGATTCTAAGACCTTCAACTTCGATTACTTTCTTGCCTCTGTAACCCTCCTCAAAATTGACTCCGTCGATATACGTAAGAATGTCTATCCGCCGCGGCGCCACCCCAATCTGAAAAACTATACCTGTTTCGCAGAAAGTTTCTTCCGAGAGCGCAGAAACGGGCGAGCCAAACTGCGCCAGCGATCTGTAAACCTTGCTGGAATTTTCTTTCGACGCTTCCACCCATATATCCATATCACCAGTGGCCCGGGGATATCCATGTGCCCCCATTGCATAGGCGCCCACAACAAGGAATCGGACCTCATTGTTTAATAAGATTTGTAACATCTCTTTGTAATCTTCGTTCAGCACGCTGTTCATCCCTTAAGGACCACAGTTCAGCCGTCAGTTCCCAGACAAAACCTGCGCGCTCGGCCGGCGAAGCTTCGACGTAATTGTCGTCCTGCACGGTCATTCTTCTCAGTACAGTGATATCGCGAGCGACATTCATGGCCATTTCATTATAACATAAACATTATGGCATTTGCCCAATATTATTCCAATCCGACCGAGCAAGTCCGTGCATCTCTTGAAACCGACCTTCACGAGCCTGCCGTCCCTCCCAGGTTCCTGTGAAGGAGGGCGCCTGCCGAACGCTCCTGCGTGTCCTCTGTGGGCATAATTGGTAGGCTTTGAATTTCGCAATCTTCGTCATTCGATATTGTTTGGCATTTCGAGTTTCGTGCTTGCATTCTCTATTTCCATGCGTGGGCGGCCGCATCACTTGCCGCTCACCACCGCAACGCATCTCTCGCACAAATCAGGATACTCCCTGTCACCCCACACACTCGCCCAATAGTTCCAACAACGCTGACAGTTTGGGTAGCTGCTCTTCTCCGCGACAGCGGTCGTGCCGTCACCACTTTTCAGCAGCTTCACCTCACTCGCTATGCGCCATCCCGCAAATCCCGCCAGCGTCTAACTCAATAATTCATTTATCCGCGCTTCAAGCTCGGGCACATCTCTTTCGACTACGTTCCATACAACATCAAAATCAATGCCGAAATAATCGTGAACGAGAACGTTTCGCATACCAATGATCTTGGACCAGGGAACCTGCGGACTCCTCTTTTGAAAATCTTCGGAAATCCTTACCGCCGCCTCTCCGATAATCTGGAGATGATGGATTATCCAGTTCTGAATAAGCTCATCTTTCTCAAAAGCATCCCTGCCGCGACCGGCGTACTTCTTGATACGCTCAATGGATTCCTTGATATCCAACAATCTCTCTTTGTCGTCCCTCACAGAGGTTGCGCCTCCTTGAGAACCCTATCGCGAATTCGCGGACGCAGACCAGCCTCCGTAACGACATCAACGTCGCGCCTTAACATCTCCTGCAGCTCCATTAGCAAGCCGCCCATATCCAATAAGCTGCGCCCAGGCTCCATATCCACCAAAAAGTCAACATCGCTCTTTTCATCTGCCGTCCCGTGAACAGCCGAGCCGAACACCCTCACGTTGGATGCACCATACCTTCGGGCCAAAGCAAGTATCTGCTCTCTCTGATTCCCAATTATCTCATTGATTCCCATGGCTGCTGCCCCGGATTTCATGAACAACCAATCCAAGTCTAAATTCCACATAACGGAGTGTCAAACAAAAATTTGCGCAAACCGAACGCCGAGCCCTTCCCGAGACTCAGCCTGTCATCATCAACGAAAAACCCGAACCTAAGAACTCAAAACCCGATTTACCTGTCCAGATGAATCTCGTCTCGCCATACTTTCTCTGCGGCCATAATTGGTCCGTTTTGAATTTCCGTCATTCGAGCTTTCGGTTTGTTTCGAGTTTCGCGCTTGCATTCTCTATTTCCATGCTGGCCGGCCGCCTCACCTGCCGCTCACCACGGCAACGCATCTCTCGCACAAATCCGGATAGTCGCTATTGTTGCCGACACTCGGCCAATAGTTCCAGCACCGCTGGCACTTTGCGTGACTGCTCTTCTGTGCCACCGCCATCGTCTCGCCCGAACCTTTGAGCAGTTTCACCTCGCTGACTATGCACAAAGCCGCAAATTGTTCCAGCCCGAACTCACCCAGAATCCCCGTCAGCTCCTCGTCATCGCTGTAAACCGTGACCGACGCCTCCTGGTTACTGCCGATTTTCTGCTCCCGCCTCAAGCCTTCCAGCACACGCAAAACCTCGTCGCGCAGTCCCATTATCCTCTCCCACCTCGCCTCTGCGCTCTGCCAGTCGATTGCCTCGTCGACCTTCGGCATCTCCGCCAGGTGCACGCTGTCGGTCTGGTCAATCCTGGCTGGTTTCATGGGCGACGGCCGACGAGCGACGAGCGACGACTTGATCGCCGCCCAAGCCTCTTCCGCCGTATGAACCAACACCGGCCCAAGCATCCGAACCAGCGTATCCAGTATCTTATACATCGCCGTCTGGCCGCTTCGCCGGGATAAACTATCCGCGCCGTCGCAGTACATCCGGTCCTTCAGCACGTCCATATAGATGCTGCTCATCTCCACCGTGCAGAAGCTGTATATCAGCGAGAAAACCCTGTGAAACACAAAATCCTCGTAAGCCTCCGTAACATCCGCAATCAGCTTTTGCAGCTGCTGCATCGCCCACTTGTCAACCTCGAACATCTCATCGTATGCCACGCTCTTTTCCTTCGGGTCGAAACCATCAATATTACCAAGCAGGTATTTGAGCGTATTCCTGATTTTCCTGTAAGCGTCCTGCGTCCTGCCGATTAGCTCATCGTTGCACCTTATATCCTCCTGATAGTTTACGCTCGCCACCCACAGCCGCAAAATATCCGAACCGTACTTTGACACTTCCTCCTGGGCGTTGACGTAGTTGCCTAATGACTTCGACTGCTTCATTCCTTTTTCATCCACGGTAAAGCCGTGCGTCAGGACGTTCTTGAAAGGCGCCTTACCCGTCGCCACCAGTGCCGGCAGAAGTGACAGCTGAAACCACCCCCGGTGCTGGTCCGAACCTTCCAGATATAAATCGACCGGCACCGCCCAGCCCCCCTTGTAAGCCGCGCTGTACCAGCTGCACCCCGATTCGAACCACACGTCGAATATATTCTCCTCCTTCTGCAGGTCATCAAAATCAAACCCTTCCGGCAGCTCGAAGTCCCCGCCTAAAATCTGCCGGGGCGAATCCGTAAACCAGCTATCCGACCCTTTCTTGCCGATATACCTGGCCGCCGCCAGAACCGACTCCTTAGTCATCAGACTCTCGCCCTTGGAGTTTATAAACGCCGGTATAGGCAGCCCCCAGCTCCTCTGCCGGCTGATGCACCAATCCGGCCGCGACTCCAGCATCCCCTCTATCCGCTTCTGCCCCCACGCCGGAATCCATCTCACTTCCTTCACACGCTCCAGCGCCAAATCGCGCAGACTCTTGCCAACGCCCGGCAGCTCCCTGTCCACGCTTATAAACCATTGTTCCGTCGCGCGAAATATCACAGGCCCCTTGCTCCGCCAGCAGTGCGGATAACTGTGCACCATTTCATCCTCGGCAAACAGCCACCCGTTCTCTCGCAGGTTCCCGTTTACAATCTTGTCCACCTCCAGAACGCACTTGCCCCGCAGCCACGCTGGCGCCGTGTCATCGTACCGCCCATCGTCCGTCACCGGCGAATAAACCGCCAGCCCGTACTTCTGCCCCGATATATAATCTTCCAGACCGTGCCCCGGCGCAATATGCACAAGCCCCGTCCCGTCTTCGGTCGTAACATATTCGGCGCAAATCACCATATACGCATCCTTGTCCGTCGGATTGGCCGCAACAAACGGATGCTCATACCGCAGCCCCTCCAGCTCACTGCCCCTGACCCTCTTTTCGCTGACCTTGTATTGTTTCTTTTCCAAACCGCCCGCCGCCGCCGCCTCAATCCGCTCCGCCACTAATATCGAGACAAACTTCCGCCCCTGCTTTTCGTAGCTTATCGCCGCGTATTCCAGATGCGGATGCACCGCCACCGCCAGATTCGCCGCTAACGTCCACGGCGTCGTCGTCCATATCATAAAGCAAACCGTCGCCCCCTCCGCCTGGTCCTTCTCGACCAGCCCCAGTTCCACCAGCCGCCCGATACTTTCCTGTTTCACCGGAAAATTAACAAAAATACTCGGCGACGAGATGTCCCTGTATTCAAGTTCCGCCTCCGCCAGCGCCGTCTCGCAACCAATCGACCAGTGAATCGGCTTCAACTGCTTATAGACCAGCCCCTTATCAACCAGCTCCGCGAACACCTCCATAATCCCCGCCTCATATTCCGGCTTAAACGTAAGGTACGGATTCTCGAAATCCCCGAACACCCCCAGTTCCTGAAACTGCCTGCTCTGGATCTTGACATACTTGCTCGCGTACTTCATACAGTCCCTGCGGATGTCGAGCTTGCTCATCCGCCGCGTCTTGTCCCCGAGCTCTCCCGCTACCTTCGATTCAATCGGCAGACCGTGACAATCCCACCCGGGCACATACGGAGCGTCGAATCCCGCCATAGTCTTGTACTTGACCACGAAGTCCTTTAAAACTTTGTTGATAACATGGCCCATGTGAATGTCCCCGTTGGCGTATGGCGGCCCGTCGTGCAGCGTATAGACCGGCGCTCCCTTGCGGGCCTCGCGAATCTTCCCGTAGATATGCATCTTCGCCCATTCTCTGCGCTGCTGCGGCTCACGCTGAACCAGGTTCGCCTTCATCGAAAAACTCGTCTTCGGCAGATTCAGCGTGTCACGATATCCCTTAGTCTTCTCGTCCGACATCTCAAAAATCCTCAAGAATTCTGCAAACAATCAAACCGGTTAATGTTAAACGCTCCGACCACTACTGTCAACATCGGCCAACGCTTAACGCCGCGGCCAGCACCTCATTTCGCGTCAGTTGCCGGCAGTTCCAGAAAGAGCGTCCTCAAATAAGGCCTGAACCCCGTCTTGGCATAAAATCGCTCTGCTAACTCATTTGCTGTCGAGTTATGCACTTCAACGCGGCTCATACCTTTCTCACAAAACCATCTCCGGGCGCGCCTGAGCAGCTTCTCGCCGACGCCTTTGCCGCGCCATTGCTTGGCGACCGCCAGAACCTCAAGGTGTCCGTACCGCTTCAGTACCAGAACCGGCGGATAATCCTCAATCACCGCCATGCACAAGCCGACGATCTGCCGCCCGGCCTGCGCTACCCATGCCCGACGCCGGTCCCTGCCTATATACTCCTTGCGCAGATATTCGGCGAAGGTTGTATGACCGCCCCGCCTCCGCGTAAAAACCGGGTCCAGCGCCTTGTGAAAATCCATAAGCTCCTTCCACAATTCAACAACCGCGCCAACGTCCCCTTGTCTTACCTTTCTAATTGTCACTCGCCGGCTCATGGTTCGCCTTTCCTGGCCAAATAAAAAAGCCTTCCAGAACTCGCCGCCCTGGAAGGCTTTTAACACACAAATTTACCTTGCTCAGGGCAATTTCATATTCCCCTCTATAATGATAATAACGCCCATCAGCGCACCTTCCCCGGCCGCGGGCATCATCCGCCCCATCTTAACTACCGCACTCAGCTGCATATCCTCTTCTATTCTGCACATACTCGAAACCGTCACAAAATCAACCACACTCAATCCTTATTATCAAAATACTCGGCCAATGTCAAGCCCCGGTTTAAAAAATCTTCTATAAGGCCGCCCCGCATCTGACTGGGTGGCTATTGACCGCCGCCGATTATTGCCTTATCATTACAACCGAAAGGCCCGGCGAGCGTCGCCGGTGGGCTGAAGTTTAATTGCCAAAATATTACACAAGGAGCACAATTATGACCGCGATTGCGACAGTATTGCTCGCCTTATCAATGCCTGTCATGGCCGCAAAGCAGCCCGCCCAGCCGAAGACCGTGCGGGTCCTGGTCTGGGACGAGCGCCAGCCAAAACAAAAGCAAATGTACGAAAACTTCCTCGGCAACCACATCGCCGACTACCTCCGCAGCCAGGCGGGCTTTTCCGTCAAGTCGGTCGGCATGGACGACCCGCAGCAGGGCCTCGCCGATGAGCTTCTCGATAACTGTGACGTCCTGATTTGGTGGGGTCACCAGCGGCAGGCCGAGATTTCCATCGAGACCGCCCAACGCGTAATCGACCGTGTAAAGGCCGGCAAGCTCAGCCTTATCGTCCTGCACTCCGCCCACTGGTCAACGCCGTTTATAGTGGCTATGCACCAGCGCGCCGAGCAGGACGCCTTGGCCGCCCTCGCCCCCGCGCAGCGCGCCAAAGCCAGGGTCGAATGGGTAGGCGAAGTTGAGCGAAAGGCGCCCGCACCGGATGCCGAGCTAACGCCCTCGGTATCGTATGAAAAGAAAGACGATGGGACCACCATTGTGCGCATTACCCGTCCCAACTGCTGTTTCCCCTACTACAAGGCCCACGGCAAGCCCAGCACGGTAAAGACGCTGCTGCCCGGCCACCCCATCGCCGCCGGCATACCGAAAGAGTTCACCATTCCCCAGACCGAGATGTACGGCGAGCCTTTTCACGTCCCCGCGCCCGATGAGGTGATTTTCGAGGAGCGATGGGAGGATGGCAAGTGGTTTCGGAGCGGCATGCTCTGGAACCTCGGCAAAGGCAAGGTCTTTTACTTCCGCCCCGGCCACGAAAACTTCAGCGTCTTCCTACAGCCCGAACCACTCAAAATCATCGAAAACGCCGCGCGGTACCTCCCAGCCGAAAAATAAGTGCGCTGGCCTCTCGCCCACCATTTTCATTGGAGGTGCGGCAGCTTGGTAGGGTGGGCTCTAGTTTTCTTGGCCGCAGAAGCCTATGGTCAGACCATAGCTTGGTAGGGTGGGCCTTGGCCCACCATTTTCTTAGCCGCAGAATCTCGTAGGGTGGGCTTTAGCCCACCACCTTCTTGATTTGGTAGCGTGGGCTTTCGCCCACCTTTTTCATTGAAGTTGCGGCAGTTTGGTAGCGTGGGCTTTCGCCCACCATTTTCTTAGCCGCAGAAGCAGGTGGTGAGACAACGCGCCTTGCGCGCCTCAGTCCTTGACGACTTCGATGCAGCAGCCGTCAAAGAGTGCGAAATCCACGAAGTTAACCGCCCCGTCCTGGTCAAAGTCGGTTCCGCCGCACCAATCCGGCTTGATGCAGCCCTGCGCAAGCCAATAAGATGCCAAGGTCCCAAGGTAATTGAGATAATTCGTCGTTATCTTGACTCTGTCTGTCCCATAGAACTGTTGGCCGGTGGTAAACCAGCCGACAACCGTAACTTCCATAGGCTCACCACCTGTGATAATCCCGCAGACCTCGCCCCGGTCAAAAGCAGCCTCGACCTCCACCAGACCGCCATCATTGACAAACACGTTCATGCGGTCGGATTCGATATCGCCCCCCTCGACAATTGCCGCCTTGTTGGCATCCACATCCTCAACTCCATATTCTTCCGGCAAAACAAAATGCGCCTTCATCCAGTTCCCTTTGCTGCTTGGATTGAGCGCCTGCGGCGTAAACTTCGTCGGTACTCGTATGCGCGGCTCCCCTCTCAGGCCCACAGAGTGCTCCCAGCCCGCCGCGACAGCGATAAAATCGCTATTCGGCGAAGGAATATCACACTGGCCGTACTCGTTCCATCCCCAGCCCACGATAGAGCCGTCGGCCTTCAGGCCAAGAGAGTGCTGCCCGCCCGCCGCGACGGCCATAAAGCCCGTATTAGGCGAAGGGATATCGCACTGGCCCTGGTCGTTGCTTCCCCAGCCGACGATAGACCCGTCGGCCTTCAGCCCAAGAGAGTGGCAATAGTCCGCCGCGACGGCGATAAAGCCCGTATTAGGCGAAGGGATGTTGCACTGGCCAGAGCCGTTGTATCCCCAGGCGACTATAGAGCCGTCGGACTTCAGGCCCAGAGAGTGATAACCCCCCGCCGCGACAGCGATAAAGCCCGTATTAGGCGAAGGGACATTGCACTGGCCAAAGTTGTTGCTTCCCCAGGCGACTAAAGAGCCGTCGGCCTTCAGGCCCAGAGAGTGATGCATGCACGCCGCGACGCCGATACAGCCAGTATTAGGCGAGGGGACATTGCACTGGCCGGACTGGTTCCGTCCCCAGGCGACGACAGAGCCGTCGGCCTTCAGGCCCAGAGAGTGATACACGCCCCCCGCAACAGCTATAAAATCGGTATTCGGCGAAGGGATATTGCACTGGCCCTCAACGTTCCATCCCCATGCCACGATAGAGCCGTCGGCCTGAAGGCCGACAGAGTGCTCCCAGCCCGCCGCAACGGCGATAAAGCCTGTAATAGGCGAAGGAATATTGCACTGGCCGTAGCCGTTGTCTCCCCAGCCGACAATAGAGCCGTCGGACTTCAGGCCCAGAGAGTGAGAACTGCCCGCTGCGACGGCGATAAAGCCCGTATTAGGCGAAGGGATATTGCACTGGCCCTCGGAGTTGTATCCCCAGGCCACAATAGAGCCGTCGGCCTTCAGGCCCACAGAGTGCTCCACGCCCGCCGCGACCGCGATAAAGCCCGTATTAGGCGAAGGGATATTGCACTGGCCGTCGTCGTTCCATCCCCAGGCGACGATGGAGCCGTCGGCCTTCAGGCCCAGAGAGTGAACCCCGCCCGCCGCGACCGCGATAAAGCCCGTATTAGGCGAAGGAATATTGCACTGACCGAAGTAGTTCCATCCCCAGGCGACGATGGAGCCGTCGGCCTTCAGGCCCAGAGAGTGCCCCTCGCCCGCCGCGACCGCGATAAAGCCCGTATTGGGCGAAGGGATATTACACTGGCCATACCGGTTGTGTCCCCAGGCGACGATAGAGCCGTCGGCCTTCAGGCCCAGAGAGTGGTCCGCGCCCGCCGCGACGGCGATAAAGCCCGCATTAGGCGAAGGGATGTTGCACTGGCCGCAGTAGTTTCCTCCCCAGGCGATGATAGAGCCGTCGGACCTTAAGGCAAGACTGTGAAACCGTCCTGCGCCGATGGCCGCGTAATCGTTTCCGTCAGGCGGTGTCGCCTGGCCGTGAGCATCATATCCCCAGCCCACGATAGAGCCGTCGACCTTTAGGGCAAGATTGTGTTCCATTGCTGCCGCGATGGCCTGGAACTTGGCCCCAATGAAATCCCGGCCGTCAAAACGCTGTTCGCCCCAAGAACAGACCGTCGCCGCCCGCACCGCCGACATGCCAGACAAAAGCGCTGCAGGGCATACCAAAACCAAAATCACTTTTAGCCCTCTCATTTTTAGTCGCCTCCAAAAACTTTCCTCGAACTCCTCTTAATATACAGCCCGCCGCCGGCGCAAATGCACCGCTCAGCCAGGCAAAGAGCCTATTCCTGCGGGGGAAAAGCCGGCCATCCGCCAAACGACCGTGATAGTACGTCTTCCTTCCGCTCATCATCCGCCGCTGCGAAAGGCGGGCGCGTACCGTTTCGTCCAAACGACAGACCCTGAAGCGGTCATTAATAACCTTACCGCACTCCGAACGGCTTGTCAACAAAAATAACCCCTTTTCCGGTACAGATTTTCAAATAGCCGTCCATTGCGCCAACTTCCACACGCCGCAACCCGCCCGCGCCTCCGGTCTCTTACCGCACTAACCCATCCACCCATCTACTCATTTAACCTCTTCGTCCCCGGAATTCGACAAATTCTGCATATAGCCCACGCCAAAAATCCCAAGATGCGAAAATTTTTTTAATTCCTTGCCGAATATGACCTTACAACGAATCCCCGGACGGGCAAAAACCCCAATCTTCGACACAGGCGCGCAAGTCCCTCCAAAGTTGGAAGGGCGTATCGGCGCCCCGTGACTATTTACGTTTGATTTGTGATGTTTTGCCTAGCACATTCCATCAAGCTGAGCCTGACCATCCCGGCCCCACCGGCCCGGTCAACTCGTAGGGTGGGGCTTGCCCCACCATTACCGCTAAAACATCAACACCGTACCGCAGATTAGGACCACCTCAAAATGCCCACCCAACCCCAAAATTTATCCCGTGAGATGGCGCATGACTGTCTCACCGGGACCGCTGCCATCGCCGCTCTACATCCGTCGAGAATCCTCTACAAATTCGCCCTTTTATGCAAAACAAACCCAATTTGCCAACAGCCGAATTCTCGCAACCGCTCTTCTACAAACAACTTACGAAAATCTGTACCCCTTCGGCCACGCAAAAAACAAACCCAAAACAAACCCAATTTCCTTATCGCCAAAATGGACGCAAGCCACTTACCCACAAAAGCTTATGAAAATAAACCGCCCCTTCGGCCTCCGGCAAAACAAACCCAATTTATCGCGGCGAAGTCGAAGCGAAGCGCAGATCCCTGCGGGTGGGCTTCTCGAAATCCTCAGACCGGGGACCAAACAGAACGTCCTTGCCGCGGCGAAGTCCTGTACGAAGCCGGGCTGCCGAAGCCGGATCAAACCCCGCACGCCGAGCCGCTCGTCAAGCAAGAAGGCCACTTTCTCAGTTAGGAATTGTCAGATGCTTAGCAATGAATCTCGTGAAATATCCGGCCTAAGCCGCCCACCCCGGAATAATACACAGAAACCTCAAAACCGAATCGCCCGTATTCCTGAACTGGTGCTCCGCATCCCCCGGCACAAACACTACACATTCCCTGCCGAATTCATATTCCTTGCCCTCGCACACAAAAATGCCCTTGCCCTCCACTATGAACACCTCGTGCTCGTGCGGGTGAGCGTGCAAAGGCGTATGACCGCCCGGCTGCACCTCGAACATCCGCATCGCGATATGGTCCGCCCCGTCCTCCTTGCAAATAAGCCACCTAATCTCCACATCTTTTGCCCCCTCCGCCATAACCGGCTTCTTGGCAACATCGCTGCTCTTTTCCAACTTCATATCTTCGTCCTTCAGCAACACCGTATCACTAAACAATTCTTCAAACAGCGGACAAAAATCTCAGCCGAGTTTCTTGCCGAGGATTTCAGAAACTACCTTCGGATTCGCCTGCCCCTTGGTTTTTTGCATAACCTGCCCCAGCAAGAAGCCTCGTGCCTTTCCACTTTTCTTGCCGCCGCTTTTTACATCTTCGACCGCCTGCGCGTTGTCTGCCAGCACCTCATCAACTATTACCTCCAGCTCGCCCGCATCGCTCTTCTGCATCAGGTTCTGCTCTTGGGCAATCTGCCGCGCGGACTTGCCCGGCGACGAAACCATTACACCCGCTATTGTTGTCCCGGCCGTAGCGCTGACCTGCCCGTCTATTACCATTTTGCACAATTCCGCCACATCGCCGGCAGGAACGCCCAGCTCAGCTACGCTGCACCCCCTTTCGTTCGCCAGTTTCAGCAGGTCCTGCGTTACTATGTTGCAGGCCCGCTTCGGCTCGCCGCCTTGCGCAACCACCTGCTCGAAATACTCAGCCATAGACCGCTCCGCCGTCAGCACACCCGCGTCATAATCACTCAGCTTGTATTCATTAACGTAGCGCACCTGCTTGACCAGCGGCAGTTCACACAGCCGGCCGCGAATCTCTTCCAGCCATTCATCGGCAAACTCCACCGGCGCCAGGTCAGGGTCGGGAAAATACCGGTAATCGTGCGCTTCTTCCTTTTCTCGCTGCAAAAATGTTACCTCATTAACATCGTCCCACCCGCGAGTGCTCTTATTGCCCATCTCCATCACACGCCCCGTCTCTGCAAACTCGTCGAGCTGCCTCTCGACCTCATACTCAATGCTTTTCTCCAGCGCCCTGAAACTGTTCAGGTTCTTTATCTCGACGATGGGCGTCTTATACTCGGCGCCGTCCCTGGTGACAATCAGATTGACGTTCGGCTCGAACCGCATATGCCCCTTCTGCATATCGGCCTCCGAAACGCCCAGATACCTCACTATCCGCTGCAGCTCCTCCGCCAGCGCACGCACCTCCGCGGCGCTGTTCATATCCGGCCTGGTGACAATCTCCAGCAGAGGCGTCCCCGTCCGGTTCAAATCCACCTGCGAATAATTCCCCGCCGAATGCAGGTTCTTGCCCGCGTCCTCCTCCAAATGGGCCCTTATGATTCCAATCTTTTTCGTGCGGCCCGCCCCGACCGGTATTTCAATAAAGCCGTTGGAGCTCAGCGGCAAATCATACTGACTTATCTGGTAATTCTTGGGCAAATCGGGATAGTAATAGCTCTTCCTGTCCCACTTGGTGAATCTTGCCACCTCACAATTCAGCGCCATCCCCACCATCACGGCGTACTCCACAGCCTGCTTATTCATCACCGGCAGCACGCCCGGCATCCCCAGACACACCGGACATACCCGGCTGTTGGCCGGAGCGCCAAACTCCACCGCGCAACTGCAAAACATCTTCGTTTTGGTGCTCAACTGCACGTGAATCTCCAGCCCCACCACAACCTTATACTCGAGCTCAGCCATTTTCTTCGCCTGTCGGTTAACTATCCCCTGAGTCCGCTATTCATTATAACCGTTCTGCCGTCGCCATTTTTCATCTGTAAGAAGGCTCATTGCCGTCTTCATCTTTCTGAATCCCAGCCTTTCATAGAAAACTTCTTTCCCCGCAACCACATAAATGATAATGCGTCCGACCCTGGCCCGACTTACCAGATAATTCATTATCCGCGTCCCAATCCCTTTACGCTGATATTCCGGAAGAACCACAACATCGTAAATAGCCGCCTGATACACGCCATCCGACAAAGCCCTTCCTGCACCTATCAGCTTTCCTCGATAATAGACAAAGCATCGCAAATCGCTGTTCTCAAAAGCCGCCTTAAGCTGCTCAGGCTCCCGATGGCCGAGCGGCGCCAGCTCGAACACGTTCGCCAGCTCTTCCCAGTTTACCGCTCCCAGGTCCTCAGAAAGCTGTACTTCCATAATCAGTACTACCTGTTCAACATTGCATCTGCGGCCTGCACATGTGCCAGTCCGTCCGCGCTTCAAACATTCTTGCTATCCGCAGCAGCCTGTCTTCGCAAAAAGCCGGCCCAAGTATCTGCAAACCAATCGGTAGCCCTTTATCGTCGAACCCGCAGGGAATACAGACGCCCGGTATCCCCGCTAAATTGGCCGCTATCGTATAAATATCCGAAAGGTACATCTGCAGCGGGTCGTCAACCTTTTCACCTATCTTGAACGCCGTTGTCGGCGACACCGGCATCATAATGCAGTCACACTTCTCGAACACCTTCGTGAAATCCCCACGTATCAAATTCCTCACCTTAAGCGCCTTCAGATAGTATGCGTCATAGTACCCGCTCGAAAGCGCATAAGTCCCTAACATGATTCGCCTCTTGACCTCTTTGCCGAACCCCTCCTCCCGCGACTTCGAATACACCTCGACATAATCCCTCGGATTGGCCGTACGATGCCCGTAATGCACCCCGTCATACCTTGCCAGATTGCTCGAAGCCTCCGCCGTCGCTATCACGTAATAAGAGGCAATAGCATAATCCAGGTGAGGCATTTCAACTTCTATCACCTCCGCCCCGAGCTTCTTATACAATCCAACAGCTTCGTTAATCGCCCTGAGCACCTGCTCATCCGCACCTTTATTAAACGCCGGCGCGACTGCTATCTTCAGCCCGCCCACCGGCTCATCAAGCTTCTCAAGATAATCATGCACGGGAGCCCTTTTCTCATCCACGCTCGTGCTGTCCGCCGGGTCGTGACCGGCTATCACATTTAGCATCAGCGCGCAGTCGCCCACCGTCCGCGTCACCGGCCCGATTTGGTCCAGACTTGACCCGTACGCGACAAGACCGTATCGTGAAACCCGCCCGTAAGTTGGCTTTAGCCCGACCACTCCACAAAAACCCGCAGGCTGCCGAATCGAGCCGCCGGTATCCGAGCCCAGAGCCGCAAAACACATCCCCGCGGCCACTGCTGCCGCCGAACCCCCGCTGCTGCCGCCCGGCACCCGGCTCGTATCCCACGGGTTAACCGTTCGCTTCAGGCCCGAGTTCTCCGTGCTCGAACCCATCGCAAACTCATCCATATTTGTCTTGCCTACTATCACCGCATCCGCAGCCAGCAGCTTTTCAACCGCCGTAGCGTTATAGGGTGCGTGAAAATTCTCCAATATCTTCGATGCGCACGTCGTAGCGCCGAAAGCCGTGCACAGAACGTCCTTTATCGCAACCGGCACCCCCGCCAACGCCCCCACCGGCTCACCCGCCGCGACCCTCTCGCCAACCTCTTTGGCTTTCGCCAGCGCTTGCTCCTCGAAGGTGCTGATATAGGCACCGACCACCCGCTCATATTTTTCTATAGCCTTGAAAACAGCTTCAGTCGCCGCAACGCTCCTGACCTGCCCGGCGGCTATTCTATCCCGCAACTCTGTTGCGCTTAGTTGCTCAATGGCCATATATCACCCATCATTCGTGCTCCGTTACTTTGCGATGTTTAAGAAACCAATCGTAAAGCTCCTTGTTCCTGTAGGTCGGCGTCCAGGCATTATGCTCGGCGTCAGGATAAACCGTCAACTTAGCATTTCCTCCGCAGGCGTTGACCGCTGCGACCATTTCTTCAGATTCGTTAACTGGAATAATCTCGTCCTTCGCCCCGTGAAAAGCCCAAACGGGAACATTCTTGAGGCGGCATGGGAATCCATATCTTATTCAAATCCTCCGGGCGTTTACCGGCGCTGTGCAGATACATAATCAGCGGCCACGGTTGCCCTTTTTTCGCATACCCCTTCGGTAAAACGACCAAGTGGCGGCAGCTTTCGCTGCTGACATTCGGTTGGTCTGCAATTCTAAATTCAAACGTACCCTGCCGCATGCGGGGCGATAGCTCAAGGCGGTGCCAAAACCCGGCGCAACCGCCCAGACCCACAACGATGAGAACCAAACCTACTAAGTAACGCCTTCTCAATTGACTATCATGTCCTCGTGGTCGTCCGGCCCCATGACTGCTTACCGGGCGCATGTAACAATTCGTCCTGCACAAATCAAAAATCACCCTGCCATATCACGCCAGCAACGCCACCTGCTTCGACAGCCACTCAAAGCTTTTTTTCGAGCGAGCCTCTCCGCCACACTCGAGGCAAAGCACGCCTTCGAAGCCATGTTTGTTGAATACCTGCAGACAAGCAACAATATTCTCAGCGTTAACCCCTTCCCCCACTGATACGTCGCTGGATATTATTCCCGTCTCCTCGCCCCGGCTCTCGGAAGCCAGCTCCGGCGCCACGTCCTTGACGTGACAGTGATGCACCTTATCAATAACCTGCTCCAGAAATTCCTGCGGCTGCCACCCCCGCATAAAAGCATTGCCGGTGTCAAAGTTGATGCGCAGATATTCGCTCGGCTGGCAGTCGACCAGCCGCCGCATCTTTTCCGGATGATTGGTAAGCTGGCCGTGCGGCTCCAGACACACCGCTACCTTGTGCCGGTCGGCAAATTTCAGCACCTCCCCGAGGTGATACTTAATTATCGCAAATGCCTCCTCCTCACTCATATCCTTAGGAAGCTCTTGCGAATCTGTTGTTGCGATGGCGTCCACACCCATCTGGTCCGCAAACAGAATGGCCATGCGCATGTGCTCCACGCACCGGTACGACCATATCGGATAGTGCGCATCCAGACAGCTTGCCTTCAGACCCCGCTGCTCCAGCATCTCCCGAATCTCAAACGGGTCCTCAAACAGGCTTATATTCGGGATGAAACCCAGACCCTGAAAAAGGTCGAAACCCTGCATCATATTGAGCTCAGTGTACTTCGCACCAATCCTGGCGATGCTGTCGAAGCAGTACTCGGCGCTGCGAGACTCCAATCGATAGTTGTCCGTATGAATTCCGATTTTCATTTTCGTTTTCTCCTTGAATATTTGTCCATACCCTAACGACCAGGTGGAATTTACATCCGTCTACAACCTCCACGGGCTTCGCATTGGGCGCTTTAGCATCCGGTTTGCCTCCTGGTCGTTGACAAAACGCTCAGATTTCCAGTCCCACGTAACCTTCCGCCTCAGCCGGGTCGCAACGTCCGCAATAAGGGTAACGGTCGTAGCCGCGTGGCCCGCTTCCACCGGGGCCGCTGTTTCACGCCGGCTCCTCACACACTCCAAAAAGTTCGCATGGTGGTTGCTGGATTCGTACAAATGCTCCTCCCGGGGCCCGAGCTTCACGTTTAGTAATGACTCCGGCCCTGCCGAGATGTCTTTGCGATTGACATGCACCCACCCCTTCTCACCCTCGAACCGACAGCCAGCCTTGTGATAGCCGTTGTCTGAAAAGCTCAGACGCAACCCGTCGCCAGTGACAAATTCGACCCGCCACGTCAGCGACGTATTGCCCAGCCCCTCCGTGGGAAACACAGCCATCCCCTCAACTTCAAGAGGGGACTTCAACAGACTCGGCGCCCCCCACAATGCGATGTCAATGTGATGCACGCCCCACGACTGAATCCATCCAGCACAGTAATCGTAAATATGATACCACCCCTCCGGGCTGGTACATCGCACCGCGTTATACGGTGCAAGCGGCGCCGGCCCAAGCCACATATCGTAGTCCAGACCTTCGGGCACCGGAATCGTCGGCGCGTCCGGCAGCGCATGCCCGCCGGGAACGCCAACCTTGACCCTCTGCAGCTTGCCGAGATAGCCGTTGCGAGCCAGTTCACACGCAAAACGGAAATTGCGCGACGAACGCTGCTGCGTCCCCACCTGAAACACACAACCGTACCGGCGCACCGTCTCGCACAGAACCCGCCCCTCCGGCACCGTCAGCGTCAGCGCCTTTTCGCCATAGACGTCCTTGCCCGCCTTCGCTGCCGCTATCATCGTCAGCGAGTGCCAGTGTTCGGGCGTCGCAATGACAACCGCGTCGATGTCCTTGCGGCCCAACATCTCGCGGAAGTCGCTATATGTGTCGCAGCCCTTATAAGTCCCGCTTGTCTGCCGGCCGTAGTATTCCTCAATCAGCTTTTTCGTCGCCTCGCGCCGGGACCGGTCCACATCACATACCGCCGCGACCTGCGTCTCCTTGTACCCAAGAAAGGTCCGCACATGGCTGCCGCCGCGTATGCCAAGCCCGATAAAGCCCAGTGTAATGCGTTCACTCGCCGCGACATTGCCCCCCTTACCCAGAGCCGATGCAGGTACAAAATAAGGCAGACCCGCCGCGCTCCCAACCGCAACCGCCGTACCTTTCAAAAACTCACGTCGATTAAGATTTGCTTTTTTTACCACTGCCTAACCTCCTTCAAATTCCGCCCGTTATCCCGTTATCGTTCGTTTCCGGGAAACCGCTTTACGCTCCGGAACCATCCTCAAGTATCTTCGGCACCTTAAAAAAGTTGCCGTCCCGCTGAGGTGCGTTCGCTAACGCCTTCTCCGTACCCAGCGACTCCTTGACTACATCCTCTCGAAAAACGTTGCTGACAGGCAGGCAATGTGCCAAAGGCTCAACATCCGCAGTATCCAGCTCGTTCATTTTCTCCACATAGTCAAGGATTGCCCTTAACTGCCCCGTAAACTCCTCGACCTCCGCCTCCGTCAGCTCGAGACGAGAGAGCTTCGCAACCTTTTTCACCAGCTCGCGGTCGATTTTCTGCCCCATTTCTTTGCCCTGCCCAAACAAAAAGCGAGGCCGAACCCGCCTCGCTTTGAATCAGTGCCCGTGAAAAACCTTTTTAGCCGGTCGCTTCGTCGGCGGGTTTGTAATTTCGCTTAAGCGGCTTTTCAATAAGCCCCAAACGTATCGCCTTCGCCGAAGCCTTGACCCGGCATACCTTGCCGTTAACTACGGCCCGCACCTTTTGGATATTCGGCTTGAACTTCCTGTTGCTGATGCCCGTAATCTTCCTGCCGACGCCACCAAGATGCTTGGCCTTGCCGCGTCTGGAGATGCTCCTGCCCGACACCGTTTTTTTACCGGTAAACTGACATACTCTCGACATCTAATATACTCCTGTCGTATCTTGTAGCTTACAACTCTTCCACTACTCTATTGACTCAACACGGGTAACTATAATATGATTTCATATCAGAATTGCAAGAAGAAACAAGATTTTGATATGAAAAAACCGTTTTTCTTAAAAAGTGTGCTTTCTTTCACGGAGCCGCTGATTTTAGGGCGGATTTTCGGTCGTCTGGCCGCGAGAATTCGCAACTATCTCAAGGCCCACAGACCTGCAGGCCGGTTCAAACGGAAGCAAACGGTATGAATATTTTGGGAATATCGGCTTTTTATCATGACAGTGCTGCAGCACTCGTCCGCGATGGCGAAATACTTGCCGCCGCACAGGAGGAGCGATTCACCCGGATAAAACACGACTTCCAGTTTCCCTCAAATGCCGTTGACTATTGCCTCCAGGCTGTGGACCTCACGCCCGAAAGCCTCGATTACGTCGTTTTTTACGAGAAACCGCTGGTCAAATTCGAAAGGCTGCTCGAAACGTACATCGCCTATGCCCCTCGCGGATTCAGACAGTTCTCAATGGGAATGCCAGTGTGGCTCCGTCAAAAGCTGCACCTGCCTCGGGAAATGGACAAGGCCCTGCGAAGCAGGTATAAAGGCCGGTACATCTTCACCGAGCACCACGAGTCCCATGCCGCCAGCGCCTTCTTCCCGTCGCCCTTCGAAGAAGCCGCCATCCTGACTATGGACGGCGTGGGCGAATGGGCGACCGCCAGCTTCGGAAAAGGCAAGGGCAACAGAATCCAATTATCCCACACAATGGAATTCCCTCACTCGCTGGGCCTGCTCTATAGCGCCTTCACCTACTTCACGGGCTTCAAGGTCAATTCCGGCGAATACAAGCTGATGGGCCTGGCACCTTACGGCCAGCCAAAATACTACGACCTTATTATGGAAAAGCTCGTCGACGTAAAGCCGGACGGCTCCCTGCGCCTGGATATGTCTTATTTCGCTTATTGTCACAGCACCGTAATGACCAGCCTCAGGTTCGAAAAACTCTTTGGCGGCCCGCCGCGAAAGCCCGAGGCCCCGCTGACCGAGCGCGAAATGGACATCGCCGCATCCATCCAAGCCGTCACCGAAGAAATCCTGATGCGCGCCGCCTGTCACGTACACGAGCAGACGGGGGAAAAGAACCTTGCCCTCGCCGGCGGCGTCGCACTGAACTGCGTCGCCAACGGCCGCATCCTCAGGGAAGGACCGTACGACAAAATCTGGATTCAGCCCGCTGCCGGGGATGCCGGCGGTGCGCTCGGCGCCGCCCTGTTCGTATGGTACCAACTGCTCGGTAACGAGCGCAGCGTCGACGGCCGCGATAAACAACGGGCATCTTTACTGGGACCCGCGTACACCAACGAACAAATCTGCCGGTTCCTCGACTCGGTGAACGCCAGATACCACACGTTTGAAGATGAAGAACAATTGATCGACAAAAGCGCCGACCTCATAAAGCAGGAAAAGGTAATCGGCTGGTTCCAGGGCCGCATGGAGTTCGGACCTCGCGCCCTCGGAAGTCGCAGCATCATAGGCGACGCCCGCAGCGAAAAAATGCAGTCCACTATGAACCTCAAAATCAAGTTCCGTGAGTCCTTCCGCCCGTTCGCACCCTGCGTGCTCCGCGAGGATGTCGACGATTATTTCGAGATGAACTCCGAAAAGGACAGCCCCTATATGCTCCTGGTCGCACCAATCAGACAGGAAAAGAGACTGCCTGTGAATATACCGCCCGACAAGCTCAAGGGACTGGAAAAGCTAAAGGTCAAACGCAGCGTCGTACCCGCCATCACACATGTGGATTACTCGGCACGTATCCAGACCGTCGACCGGCAGCGTCACCCGAGACTCCACCGCCTGATGAGTCGCTTCAAAGAAGAAACCGGCTGCCCGGTCATTATCAATACGAGCTTTAATATTCGGGGCGAGCCTATCGTCTGCTCCCCCGAGCACGCATATAGATGCTTCATGGCTACCAACATGGACGTTTTGGTTATGGAAAACCAGATGCTCTTCAAGCAGGAGCAGCCCCAGGCCGCTCAGCACGAGGTAGATATGTACAAGGCCCAATTCCAGTTGGACTGAAGCTTTTGACAAAAAGGAAACGTCGCAAATGTCACTGATGGAAATAAAATGGCACGTCACCCACAAAGAACTTCGCAACTTCGGCCGCATTTCGCTTATTGCGACTTCTGTTATCGCTTTGCTGCTTCACCTGCTCAAAGGACTTGCCATTCAATGGGCCTCACTCATCTTTCTCATCGGCCTTGTCATTTTTCTTTCCAGCCTGATTTCTCTCAAAGTGACCCGATTCATCTATCTGGGCCTCACGCTCATTACCGCACCCATCGGCGTCGTGGTCAGTTTCCTGTTGATGGCGTCTTTCTATTTTCTGCTGATAACGCCGCTCGCGTTCTTCTTTCGTTTGATTGGCCGCGACCCCCTTCGCCGAAAGCGCGACGCGGACGCGAAAACCTATTGGCTGCCTCACCATCCGCATAATGACCCGGAACGATACTTCCGCCAGTTTTAAAGAATTGGAGAGAATAATGCCTGAAAAAACTCAAGCCCAAAAAACCGTGGAATTCAGCGACCTCGCTCAAAAGCAGCGCCCGTCCCTCCTCTCGGAATTCTGGTGCTTTGTCAAACACAACAAGAAGTGGTGGCTGCTGCCCATACTGATTGTGCTTCTTCTTTTGGGCCTGCTCGTACTGCTCAGCGGCACCGCCATAGCACCGTTCATTTACCCACTGTTCTAAATCGCCGGCTGACACCGGGGCCTGTTATGACCGAAAACGAAAAAAACAAACTCGTAAAGCGGATTGCCGCCTTAATCGTAATATCCGTGAACGTGCTCTTGTGGGCAAAGCCCTGCGACCTTGCCTACAATGTCGCCCAGCAGAGAGACATCCTGCTGGGCAGGTACACCATTGAGCAGACTACTACACTGATACTGCTAATCCCTGTGAGTTTGCTTATCATTAAAGGTATCTGGTCGGGCAAGAAAGTAAGAAGTCAAAAGGAAAAAAGAGAGAGGCTTTTCAAGACTGTAGCCCTCTCCGTCTCTATAGTCTTTGCAATTCTGATTGTCGATATCTTCCTGCGTGTGGTCCAGCACCAGCGATACATCGGAAGCAGAAGCTACTACCATCGCGCGCCCAACACGATAGACCGGGGCATCAACAAAGATGTCCCTGCCACCGCCTTCTCCTACCCAGGCACCGCCCCCGGTTACCCGGATGTACCCTACGCGCTCACCGTTGACAAAAGGGGCTTTCGCAATAAAACCGACCTGCAAAAATATGACCTCGTAGCGCTGGGCGACTCCTTCACGGAAGGCTCTCACGTCTCCGACGAACAGGCCTGGCCTGTCATCTTCGCTCAAAGAACCAATCTGACCGTCTACAACCTCGGAATGTCGGGCGGCAGCCCGGTCACTTACCTCGAAACCCTGAAGAAATTCGGTCTTCAGCTCTCTCCAAAAACGGTCGTCTGCATGATTTATGAGGGAAACGATTTTCGCGGCTCCAACTTTGTCCCTGACAAACACAAAAATGGCCGGACGCTCGAAAACCTCTTTAGGACTTCTCCCCTTCGCCAGGCCATAAAGAGCGCCTTGATTCGCTCGCTCGGCCCCGTCAACGCCGGGCGGTTCAGCAAACAGGCCGCTCCCAATCCGCAATACACACCTTCTGACCCACTTTATGCCGTATCCTGGCTGCCTCTGCCCGTACCTGATGGATCCGGCGCCAAATATTATGCCTTTAAGCTAAAGAGATTGCTGAGCCACTTCGTAACAAAAGATGAGCTCCTTGAATCCGGAGGTTGCCAGGCACTTCTTGCCAAACTACGGAAAATCCACAATATGTGCAGCGAAAACAATGTCCGTCTCATTCTCGTGTATGCCCCTGACAAGCCGCACGTGCTCTTGCCCCTCGTCAGGGACGTACTGCCCGCCGAAAAGCTGCGCGCGTTTATGGCCTTGAAAGAGAAACGGCTGCCCGCCGCCAAAGAACTGATGGACATCCTTGTTCCCCGCCTGCAAATCCACGAATCCGTGACTGAAGAATTCTGCCGGGCCGAGTCAATCGAATTCGTAAGCCTTACCGAGCCGCTCCGCGAAGAAATCCTCAAAGGCTCACAGGTCTATTATACCCACGACCAGCACTGGACCCCCATCGGCCAAAAAATCGCCGCCCAAACCCTATCGACCTACGTCAAAAGCAAACCAACGGAAAAGCAGTAGCGCCGAAAAACTGAACAACTACTGCGAACGCCTGGTGCTTGTTGATGGCGACTCGGCGGTTGCTTTCTTCAAATACTCCACTTCCGGCTCGGTCAACGCTCTGAATTTACCTACGCCAAGCCCCCGAACATCGAGCCTGCCGATTCGCGTCCTCTTTAACGATTTTACCGGCAGCCCCACCTTCGCCAGCATCCTGCGAACCTGCCGGTTTAGCCCCTCCCGAATCGTCATTTCTATTAACGATTCCTTATGACTTCGCTTCAGCACCTTTACCGAGGCCTTTCCGGTCCTGCCTTCCGACAGCCACACTCCGGCTTTTAGTTTTTCGATGGTCTGACCCGCAATTTCCCCTCTGACCGCAGCAACATAGGTCTTCGGCACGCCATATCGCGGATGCGTCAGCCTGTTGGCCAGCTCCGTGTCGTTAGTGAGGATAATCAAACCGGTCGTATCGGCATCCAGCCTGCCCACGCAAAAAATGCGTTCACGTGCACGCACGATATCTATGGCTCTGACCCTGCCTTGTGGGTCGGAACTCGTACAAATCACACCGTTCGGCTTGTTCAAAAGAAAATATACCTTTCGCTCCGCGCGAATCTTCTTGCCGTCTACGGTTATGGTGTCCCTTTGGGGGTCAACAAAAGCCGGCAGCTCATCCACAACTTTGCCGTTGACGCGCACCGCGCCGCTGAGTATGAGCTCTTCGCACTTTCTGCGAGAATCGACGCCCGCGGCCGCCAAAACCTTCTGCAATCGTTGTTCAGCCATACTTGCGGAGCCAGCCTTCCTGTTCGACAAATTCGCAATTTTTACATCGACATTTGAAGCTACAACACATAACATTATATCACGATACCCGAATAGTATGTAGCTCGTTTCTTACGCAATACGATATTATGATAAAGACAGTTGTTTTTGATTTGGATGACACGCTTTACGACGAAATCGACTATTGTAAAAGCGGTCTTGCCTCCGTAGCCGATTTTCTCGCTGACCTGCCCGAAACGCCCAATGCCAGGGGCATCTTCGACTGCCTATGGAAGGAGTTCACAGCCGGAAACCGAACAAAAACATTCAACGCTGCCCTCGACCGGCTCGGCATAGATTATGACGAAAAACTCATCCGGGAATTGGTCAAAGTCTATCGCAATCACGTCCCAAAGATAACCCTCCCCGCCGACAGCAAAAATGTTCTCGACCGGCTCAGCCGCAAATATACCTTAGCCCTGCTGACCGACGGCTTCCTACCCGCCCAGCAATTAAAAGTCCATGCCCTCGGAATCGAGAAATATTTCAAAACCATAATCTACACCGAACAGCTCGGGCGCGAGTTTTGGAAGCCCTCACCGGCAGGTTTTCAAAGGCTGATTGAGGCCTTAAATGTGCCGCCCGAGACCGCAGCTTATATCGCCGACAACGAAAAAAAAGATTTTATCGCACCGAATAACCTGGGCTTGCTGACCATACAGATAGTCCGGCCGGCCCGCTTACACACAGAATCGTCCGACCAACCCGGCGCCGCTGCACTGCATATAATCCGCAAAATCAGCCGGATACCTGACCTGCTTGAGAGACTTTGAGACCTCGCTTTTTAACGCTATTACATGCGAATCAAACCTGCAACCGTGCGAATAATGCCCGTTTCCCACGTAAAACGGCCATAAGCCCATTTTTTTTGTTGACTTACAGCACCTTTCAGGCGATAATATATTAATCATAGGCCCTAATATGTGTGTTTCCCGATATTTCTGAGGAGGTCTTTAGGATGCCTGCAGTCAGAAGAACGCAAAATAGTGCTTTGCTTTATCCCTTGATAACCTTTGTAGCACTTTTTCTTGTCGCCACAATCGTCGCCATTATCTTCTATTCCCAATTCGAAAAACAGAAAACCCTGGCAAATGAGTCGAAAAGAGACCTTGCGGAGGTGGCCAATCAGGCCCAGCTTCGAGACATCCAAAAGATAGTCGGAGCCAAAAAGACGCAGGAGACATATCTGGGCAAAATGGTCGACTACCATGACCAGATGGTATCGCTTATCCTCGGGGCCCCACTGCCCAAAACCTCGGCTGAAATCAAAGTTGAGAGCGTCGACAACAAATTTAAGGAAACTATAGACCTGTTGGATAAACAAAAGTTCGGCGCAGGCAAAGCCGCGCCCGAACCCCCCGCTAATCCATTCGTCGAATTGCTCGCCAGGGAGCAGTTCGCAGCCGCCGCACAGCAATTTGACGAAAACATGAAAAACGCGCTGCCCATGGACAAACTTCAGCAAACTTGGCAAGCCGTTGTCGGTCAGTTGGGCGCCTTTAAGAAACAAATAGGCTCGCGAACCGAAAAACAGGGGGGGCTCGACGTTGTTTTCGTCACGTGCGAATTCCAAAACGGCCCTCTCGATATAAAAGTCGTTTACGACGCCAACGGCCGAATTGCCGGCCTGCTCGCCGTCCCCACCCCGCCGGAGGTCTTGAAAAACCTTCAGGATGCCTCAGCGCCCTCGCCCGGCCAGGACATTGATTTGGGAACGATCGACCCCAACACCACCGGACTGATTCGAATAATCGTAAGACTCAAGGAAACGCTCGAGAACACCGCAGACACGGTCGGTGTCCTGAATAACCAGCTTGAAAAACTCCACGTCGAGTACGATGACTTCAGAGCAGCAACCCAACAAAAAGAAGATGAGCTCCTGGCCAAGAAAGACGAGCTTGAGAAACAGGTTTACAAAATTAAAACCGATTATGACGAGCTCCAGGACCTGCTCAGAAAAACCTCGGACGAACGCGTCCAGACTCTTTTGGTCCAACTGGACCAGACCAAAGCAGACAATGCTAAAATGGAGGCTGATTTGCTCGAAACCGGCGCAAAACTGGCAACTGCTCAGGAGCGAATAAACCACCTCCAAAACCAGGTGCAGGCGGTTATGCCCCCCCCCGATAGCAACGTCCCCGCCTACAAACCGGACGGCAAGGTAATGCTCGTGGATAATCACATAGTGCACCTGAATATCGGAAGTGACGACCGCGTTTTCCGGGGCTTGACCTTCTCGGTTTACAACAAGGGCATGCCTATCCCAAAAGACGGCAAAGGCAAGGCCGAAATCGAGGTCTTTGACGTCGGCAAGAACGTTTCGGCCGCGAGGGTAACCCGCTCGGAGAAAAGAAGTCCTATTGTAGTGGATGACATAGTTGCGAATCTTATCTGGGATAGTGACAAAACGAACTTATTCGCAGTTGTTGGCGACTTCGACCTCAATGGCGACGGAACCACCGAGTACGACGCCTTCGACAGAATAAAGAACCTTGTCGAGAAATGGGGCGGCAGGGTCGCCGATTCCATCTCCGTTGACACGGACTTCCTCATTCTTGGCCGGCCCCCGCAGATTCTCCCGAAACCTACCGTCGAACAGGTCGCGCAGGACCCAATGGCAACCGAAAAATACGAGGCCTCTCTGAAAAAACTCGCCCACTACGAGGAAGTTCAGAACCAGGCCCAGGACTTGCGCGTCCCTGTCTTCAACACCGAAAGATTCCTTTATTTTATCGGTTATAAGGCATTGTCAAGCAGACCCGACGCCTTTTAGTCAGGCCTGCCGATGCCCCGGCTCAATACCTATCGAGGCCACAAAAACCTCGCCCGTATATTTCTCTGCCCTGTCTGACAATGTAAATCCCTTCTTGACCGCGACAAAACTCACTGTATATCTGGCCCTGATGGCCGCACCAAGCGGTTCGCCCGTATCACAATCCAGTCCCGATGGTATGTCCACCGCAAGGATTGGGCGGCCCTGCGCATTGATGCTCTCTATCAGCTCTCTGTATTCATCCCTCAACTGCCCGCTCAATCCCGTCCCGAAAAGACCGTCCACCAGCATATCCGCACCGCCCGCAAATGCCTTAACCTTATCGGCTATACCACCTTCACTCAAATCCAAATGGTCAATCGGCTGGCCCAAACGTTCGAGAATATGAAGGTTTATCTTCGCATCGCCTCTGATTTTGTCCCGTTCCCCACATATCACCACTGCAACCCTGAATCCGTCGCTCAGCAAATGCCTTGCAATAACATATCCATCTCCGCCATTGTTTCCTGTCCCGCAGAATATACAAACCTTCGGTCTGCCAACAGCCGCCAGTTTCTCCTTAATCAGCTCAGCGCAGCTTCGCCCCGCGTTCTCCATCAAGACCGCACCCGGCACGCCAAGCTCATTTATCGCCCAGGAATCAACCGCCCGAACCTCCTGTCTACTCATCACAACACACTCTCGACCCCGCACATACTTCTCCATAGTCGGACCTCATAAATTGCGCCACAAACATCCTTCCTTTTTTTTATACTCGCCCCTGTTAATCAAGTGAACACTTTCCTGGCCCTTGCGCATTATAGGTTATGCCCCAGATGTGTCAATTGACACATCTGACGCGACCAATTACAATTGCTCCGGCTCATCATAATCCTGAGCGAAGCGAAGGACCTGGCTTGAGGAGTCAAATATAAATGAAAATATTATTAACAAACGATGACGGCATTTTTGCACCGGGCCTGGCCGCCATTTATAAGAAGCTCGTCAAAATAGGAGACGTAACGGTTGTCGCCCCCGCCGAGAGCCGGTCCGGCGCCAGCCACAGCGTCACTTTTTTTGGGCCTTTGGCCTGCAACAGGGTTGACATCAACGGCCATTTCACCGGCTACAGCGTCCAGGGCTCTCCCGCCGACTGTGTCAAGCTCGCCTGCATGGAACTCCACGAAGGCCCCATCGACCTCGTTGTCGCCGGCATCAACAACGGCGCCAACATAGGCATCAACGTCTACTACTCCGGTACAGTCGCCGCCGCTATGGAGGCCGCATTCCTGAAGATACCCTCCGTCGCCATGAGTCTTGCCTTCGAGGAAAGCATGGATTTCGAAAGTGCCGCAAAATACTGCGTCACAATCCTCCAAAAGCTGATGCCCCTCAAGAGCGGCGATGTTATCAATATCAATATACCCCTGTTATCAAAAGGCAAACCAAAAGGCATAAGAGTTGTCCCTCAGTCAACCGAGGGTCTCCACGAATACTACCTCCAGCAGAAAAATGAGCAGGGACAGAACGTCTACAAACTGGCCGGCGGCCTCCACCGTGCGGAATCCGCCCCTACCGATACAACCTCTCTCATCGACGGATATATTACCGTAACCGCCCTGGCTCCCGACATGACAAATCATGAGAGAACCCGCCTGCTCCGGAATATAGAATGGTAATCCGCTCTTTCCCAGCATAAGCACAGGAGAAAACAATGGCTAAAAAACAAGCTGCTCAAATCTGCATCATGACCGTTACCGGCGTCGACCGCGTCGGAATAATCGCCAAACTCGCCACCGCAATGGCACGCGCCAACATAAACATCGTCGACGTCAACCAGAAAATCATGGAAGACTACTTCGTCATGACCATGGCCGTAGATATAACAAAAGCCAGCATCGGCATGGACAGAATAAAGAGACAGCTCGACAAAATAGGCAAAGAAATGTCACTCAACATCGCCTTCCAGGATGAAAACATCTTCAAGGTAATGCACAGGGTCTGATTATGCGAATCTCCGTCGAAGAAGTATTCGAAACCGTAAGGATGACGCTGGACCATCACTTCGATATCCGCACCGTCACCCTCGGCGTCAACCTCAAAGACTGCATGGACCGCAACCTCACCAAATTCATCCGGCGTATCAAACATCGAATCGTCGAAAAAGGACAACTACTCAACAAGTTTGCCGACCACACGGAAGAAAAATACGGCATCCCCATAACCAATCGCCGAATCTCCGTCACGCCTGCCGCGCTGCTGCTCGAGCCCCTGCCGCACACAATTAGCGCCGCCGTCCGGCTGGCAAAAGCCCTCGACAACGCCGCCAAGAAAGCCGACATCGATTTCCTCGGCGGCTTCGGGGCGATGGTGCAGAAGGGTATGACGGCCTCCGACAACAATCTGATTGACGCCATCCCCCGGGCCCTTTCGCAGACAGACAGACTCTGTGGTTTCCTTAATCTGGCCTCCACTGCCGCCGGCATAAATATGAACGCCGTCGTAAAGTTCGGCCATACGGTCAAAGACCTTGCAAAACGCACAAAAAACGGTATCGGCTGCGCGAAAATCGCCGTCTTTGCCAACATCCCCGAGGATAATCCCTTCATGGCCGGCGCGCATCACGGCATCGGAGAGCCCGACTTCTCACTTAACATCGGAATTTCCGGCCCCGGCGTCGTCCGAAGCGTCGTCGTGCAAAATCCCGACTGCGACCTCACGCAGCTCTCCGAAGTAATCAAAGCAACCGTCTTTAAAATCACGCGCGCGGGCGAGCTGATCGGCCGCGAAATAGCCGCACTTATGAAAGTCGATTTCGGCATCGTCGATATCTCCCTGGCCCCCACAACACTCGCCGGCGATTCCGTGGCCGAAATCATCGAGGCAATGGGCGTCAAGAGTATGGGCCTGCCCGGCTCCACCGCCGCCCTCGCGCTGCTCATTAACGCCGTGAAAAAAGGCGGCGCCATGGCCTCCGGAAACGTCGGCGGCCTCTCCGGCACCTTTATTCCCGTCAGCGAAGACGCCGGCATGATCCGCGCCGTCCAAGCCGGAACCTTAAGCTTAGAGAAACTGGAGGCCCTGACCAGCGTCTGCTCCGTCGGCCTCGATATGTTTGCCGTCCCGGGTGACACGCCCGCCGACGTGCTCTCGGCCATAATCGCCGACGAGCTTTCCATCGGCGTTGTAAACAACAAAACCACCAGCGTCCGCGTTATTCCCGTCCCCGGCAAAAAACCGGGTGACATCGTCCATTTCGGCGGCCTGCTCGGCTCCGCCCCCGTCATGAAAGTGTCAAAAGCCGGCGCCGCAAAATTTATAGCACGAAAGGGACGAATACCTTCGCCCGTGCAGGCCTTGAGAAACTGACCGATTTGCTTTGTTGTCATTCCCGCACGGGCGGGAATTCGGAATGTTGTTGGCCGTGGAACTGTAAGTTGATGTCCGAAAGAAGGGACAAATAAATGTTCAGCTTTTTCGAACAGCCCTGGACGCTCCTAATCGCCGCCCTTATTTCCTGGCGCGTGCTCGACGCCGTTCTATCCGAAACAAGCACACGATGGCAGTGGCTTCTGCTGACCCTTCTTATCGCCGCTTCTTACGTGTTTGAACGCTTGCTCGAAGCCGGCATGCTTAAACTCAGCACCCCGATGGCTGTTGCTGCCCGTGGCGTACTGCTGGCGGGCATCGTCGCTCTGCTTGCTCTGCCTCTCGTGCAGGCCTATCTTTCGCGTGAGCGGTATTGGCAGCTCTGGTTATTGCCCCCCTGCCTCGCTCTGGCTGCCTTCGGATGCGACTGGCTCGTCAAAACCGACATCGAGAAAATCAATGCCCTAATCAAAACGGGGATAAAAGCCGTCGAAGAAGAAAACTGTGATGTTATCGCCGCCGTCATCGCCCCCGATTACGCCGATTCATATCATAACACCAAGGAAACACTGCTCGCTCACTGCCGCCGCCGCCTCTCCGGACCCGTTATCGAGAAAAGCAAAACAACCGCCCTGGAAATCGAAATATCCCCCTCCGACGCAACCGCAACCTTGACCGTTCTTACCACATTCGATAAGGAGGGTTATGTGTGCCGAGAGTATTTCATGCCTTCGCTGCTCACCAGGATTTGCCTCCGCCTGAGAAAGCAGCCGGACAAAAAATGGCTTATCGGCGAGGCCGAAATCCTCGAACTGAACCACATCCCCGCCGGCTGGAAAGATATAAGGTAACCAGCCTCCGCCCCTGCCCAAGTTTGTTCTTGATTCGCAGCCCAAAAAACCTTATAATGCAATTGATATTCCTAATTGCGCTTTGCAGGAGGAGCTTCGCAATATGATGTTCCAAAGTGCATCCTCGCAAACAACAGGCAAGCCGCCAATCTACGCGTCGCGCAGACAGAAGAGTAGACAAATGCTTTTGAATGAGTGAGAAAGTGGAAACAAAAACGATCGTGGCAATTATAGTTATGGCTGCCGGCCTCCTGTTGTATCTGCTTCAAGCCGGCCAAGCCGAACCCATGGGCACGGCCTTTACCTACCAGGGCCGCCTCATCGACAACAATGAACCCGCCAACGGACTATACGAATTTGAGTTCAAACTGTATGATTCGCCCACCGATGGAAATCAGTTGGACGGGACCGTTTCCTTCCGTGAGGTTGACGTGAACGACGGCTACTTTACGGTGGTTCCGGACTTCGGAAGCGACGTCTTCGATGGCGACGCCCACTGGTTGGAAATTGGGGTCCGGTATAATACCGCAGACCCCCATAGCACGCTGAGTCCGAGACAGCGAGTGACGCCCTGCCCTTATGCACTTTATGCTCGGAATGCAGGCAGTGATAGCGACTGGATGGTTCTTGACAGCAACATGTATTCAATGCCGTCAGGCAACGTCGGCATCGGGACAACCAGCCCGTCGGCACCACTTGACGTGACCAATAGCGGAGGGCGTACTGCTATTTCGGGCTCAAGTTCGTGGATAGGTGTTTACGGCATTCACAATGCCTCAACCGACACATTTCCGGGGGTGTGGGGCGAGACGAACTCCCTGTCAGACTCGGCCTCAGGCGTACGCGGCAAAGTGACGAGCACCAGCCCCGGCAGCCTTTCAGCCGGTGTCTGGGGCATCAATGCCAGCACCGGCGGTGCTGGTTTTGGCGTACGCGGAACTCACTCTGGCAGCGGCACGGCTGTCTATGGCGAGGCGACTATGACCGGCGGCATTACGAACTACGGCGGTTACTTTACGGCTGCCGGCGGCGGTGGTGTTGGTGTCTTCGGGGAAGGAACTGATACAACAGGCGGAATCAACTACGGTGGCTATTTTGTGGCCGATGGCCCGCTTGGCTATGGCGTCTTCGGAAAGGCCACCAGCGCTAGCGGCACGGGCGTCTATGGCTGGGCCTCCAGTAACGGAATCGGCACCAACTGCGGCGGGTACTTTATGGCAAGCGGCACCGGTGGCCGAGGCGTCAAAGGCTATGCCTCCAATTCCGGAATTGCGGAAAACTATGGAGGTCACTTTGAGGCTAAAGGCACAGACGGATGTGGAGTCTATGGCCTGGCGTCCAGTTCCGGAAATGTGGGAAACCACGGCGGCTACTTTGAGGCGGCAGGCAAAAAAGGCATAGGCGCCTACGGCTATGCCTCCAACAGCGGAACTGTCCTGAACTTTGGCGGAGTCTTTAAGGCCGAAGGCCAGGACGGCACCGGCGTCAAAGGCATCGCACTTGCCGCTAATGGCATTGGCGTCCACGGCGTCGGCGGGCAGTATGACTTTTACGCCGATGGCCCGGGGGAAAACTATGGCTCGGCCTCGTCTATCCGGTGGAAGAGGAACATTCAGGCCATCGATAACCCGCTCGAGAAGATTGTTCAGTTGCGAGGCGTCTATTTCAATTGGGACCCTGAGCACGGCGGAGGCCACGATGTCGGCATGATTGCCGAAGAGGTCGGCAAGGTCCTGCCCGAAATAGTCCAATACGAAGAAGACTGCATATATGCCAGCGGCATGGACTACGGCAGGCTGACGCCGCTTCTTGTTGAAGCCGTCAAGGCGCTCAAGAAAGAGGCCAGTGAACAAGAAAAACAGTTAATTGAAAAAGGTGTGGAGATTGCAGTGCTAAAGAAAGAAAATGAGCTAATAAAGGCCTGTTTGGCAACTCTGGAATTTGTAGTGGCTGAGCCGGCTGGGTTTCGAACAGGAGGCTTACAATGAGCGTCAGAATACTACAATGGATACCGCCACTTTTGATTTTGGCTGTGGCATCCTCGGCAACGGGTCAGAGCGGCGGCCCTTACGAGTTAACCTGGAGGACTATTGACGGTGGCGGAGGCCCGAGCAGCGGTGCCGATTACTCGCTGACCGGGACAATAGGTCAACCGGATGCGGGCTATTCGGCCGGCGGTCCATACGAATTGCTCGGCGGCTTCTGGCCCGGCGGCCCGCTCTGCCTCGTTGAATTCGAGGACTATGCAAGATTCGCCGAATATTGGCTTGAAACAGGAACAGGACTGCCCGCGGACCTGTACAAAGACCCGTACGACATCGTCGATTATCACGACCTGCGACTATTCGTCGAGCAGTGGCTTTACTACTGCCCCTACGACTGGCCGCTGAGGTAAGGAAAGCGAGACCTGGCTGCGGTGATAGTCGATAAACACACTCACTTAACCTTATCCGGGTCCCAGATTGTGGCGACTATGTGCTGCTCGGGTCGTTCGTTGGTTGTGTAGTAGTAAATGGTCACAATCTTGCCGTCCGGCCTTTGCACTGAGCGGGTATAGCCCATGTCCCACGTCCGCCCGTCGTCTCGCAAATGGATTTCCGGCCCCCACGTCTTGCCATTGTCAGCGCTGATTCTTGCACGAATCCCGCAAGGCTCGCCGCGGTAGCCGTAGGTTACGCAAACTCGCCCATCCCTTAGTCTGACCATGCTCGGCGGATTGCCATTGCGTCTGCCGGTATCAGTGTCCGCAACCTTGCTGAGGAACTCCCATGATTGGCCGTTGTCCTTTGACTGATATACATCGATCCAGTTCTTGGTGGTATCAGGAGCATCGGAACGCTTGATATCGTGCCTTCTGCGCATGGCCGAAACCAGTTCTTTCTCCGAAATGCGGACCGTTGAGGGCATGACGGAACGCACGGTTATAGGCTCGCCCGTCATCCATGACAGAAACTTAAAAGTCTTGCCCCCATCTGTCGTCCGCGCGCAAAATGCCCGGTCCTGAATCCCGGCCTCCACCTTGCTTTCTTTGGCAGAAAGGAACAGCAGGCAATCGTTCCGCCCATTGACTATGTAATCGGTTCGCGAAGTCAGTCTGTCGGTCCCGAAGTCCGGGAATTTGTATGGTCCTTTCCAGGTTTTGCCGCGATCATACGAAATAAAGAACTTGCCGTCAGTGACCCGCATGGCAAAATCGGGACTGGCGAAATCGATGTTGCCCGGACTCGGCATCTCTTCGAGACCCTCGTCGCCTACGAAGTTTTCCGGGTCTTCAACCGTCCACGTCTGGCCGCCGTCGAGACTTCTGCCGAGAACGTTGCTGTGGGGCCTGTCATTATCGATGGAGTGCCCCCTCTCGTTAGCCTTGTAGTAACCCTGCGAAAACCCGACCAGAATCTCATTACCCCATATCCAGACGCCGTTATTGGCCGGCCATCCGGCAAACCGCCCCGGCTCCCCGTACACAATAACGTGTTTAATGCCAACCACTCCGGCAGCTTCCGGGGCAACTTCACCCGCACGGCCTGGCTTTTTGACCGCAAGTACGGGGCTTTTGGTCGTGTCGGGAAGCTTCGCAGGGTCATGACTTAGAGCCTCGCTTGGTACTATGATGCGACCCTGCCCCGGCCACTCCCAATAAAGATGCAATTGTGCCTCGCCATGAGCAGACGTGAATTCGAGAATAACCGGCGTCTTCTTTGCCTTTTCCATGACAGTCTTACCCGTACGGGGGCCGCTTGGGTCCAGACCGTCGATAACCACAGTATCACCGATTATCAGCCGCAGGCCGTCGGTCGCCCTGGCAGTAAACCTGACCTCGCCGGTGAAAGGACCATCAATGAATCCAGCCCACCGCCCCGACCAGTCGTTGCCGCGGTCGCTGCCCCAATCATTATCAACGCTGTCGAGGACATCTATTTCTGTTTCGTCCTCGGGCCGGGTGAAATCCTCACCCTGGAAAAACGTCCCTGCCAGACCCGGCTTAAGCTTGCCTTCCTGCTTAGCCTCAGCACCAGCAAGAACAGCAAAACAAACAACAAATGACACGGTCATCAAAATAACTCTGGCTTTCATGGTCATTGCTCCTTTCTAATTGTATGAATAATAAATCTCGCAACTATACGATAATCAAATATGCTACTGTTTCGTTAACGAACCCACAATAGCAAGGGCCTCAGACATCGCGTTTTTCTTAAGGATTTCTTCAAGCAGAGAACCAATTCAAGATGCACCCCTTTTGATGACTCGTTAGGAAGTATTATTGACTTTATGTAAACCCTTTTGTCACAAGGAGATGCGCCATATTCTTGTCGGGCTGCTGCGCGCGGGCAAGCCCATCTTCTGCCCGATGACCCGGTACCTGCCAAACCAACAAGCAAAGTTCACACCCCCCCTACACCGCCTGCAGCAAAGCCCAACGTCCACCGCAGCAGCGGCGTTGGCCGGACCGATTAAAACTTCTCGCGGACCAATGGCTTTGTTACTGCCCCCTCTAACCGGCCGCTGAGACGAGAACGCGAACTGCCTCGCTTCAAGTGGCTCATTAAAGCCGCCATGTTCTTGCTGACTGCCTTTGGCGGCAGGATGCCAGGCAAAAGACAAAAACAAACTGCTTGCTCCAAAGTTAAAAAACCGCTATAATATTGTATATGTTATGTCCATAGATTTCGGGTAAGGAAGGTGTTTGCACACGAAAGACTGAAGCTGTTTCTCCTGCTCGCGTTTGTATGCGCAACCTCCCGCGTGTCTTCGGCGGACATAACACCGGACACCCTTTTGCACTTTGGTTTCGACGGCGTGATAGGCGCCCCCCTCCCAGCCTCTCTCATCGACGCCACTGGAAACTATAACGCCACCTACGTCCAGGGCGCCGACCCAGATTCCACTATCACCTATGCTTCGGCCGCTCCTTCCTCGGGTACAGCCTCGGCCTGTTTCTTTAATGACAACTGGTTAAACAACCAGGGTGACCTTTTGCTAATCCCCGATGCCGGCGTGAATAATCTTGCCGGCCTCGACTTCGGCCCCCTGAGCGAATTCACGGTCGAAGCATTTATCTACCCCGCCTCCGGCCCCGGCTCGACCCAAACCCGCAGGATTTTCTCAAAGGAGATTTACTGCTATATGTATCTCGACAGCGCCCAGACCCTCCACGCCATTCGCAAGTGGGGCGGCGGCGACTGGGACGTGAAATACACACATCTGACCGCAAGCAGTATACAACTGGACGAGTGGACCCGCATCAAGATGACTTGGAATGCCGAGGCCACCGGTGACAAATTGAGCCTGCACATAAATGATATATTGGCTGACAGCGCCCCCGGCACTTCGATCTCTACGGTTGATTCCACAGCGGGATTCACCATCGGCGGCTACCAGCGCGCCGATACCTCAAGAGCCCAGTTCTTTCTCGGCAGGATAGACGAGCTCCACATCGCAGGCTCGCTCCGTGACCCCGGCGAATTTCTCACCGACCCTCATCGCCCTGTGGTTGTCGACGGCAGGCCCTACCCGGCCGTAAATATTCGAGTCGATGACAACGCAGTTATCACCGGCGAAATCGTCCGGCTGGATGCAAATACTTGCGGTCCCATTAACGATTCTTTCACCCCGCTAACCGTACTGGACCTGCCCCCTCTCGATGTAACTGCAGGTCAGTTGGAAAAACTTGTTCCCGGCGGAATCCCGCCCGGCCCGGGCAGGTACGAATTTCGTCTCACACGAACGGGCGCCACACCTGCTGATTATCACCGGGTCATGCCGTTCACTGTGATTGAAACCGCCGACGCCGCCAGAGGCACACCCGGCGATGACAAGGGCATGGTCTATCGAAACAAAAAGCCCTGGCTGCCTATGATTGTCTACGTCAACAGCAGGACAGGCACCGCCCCTGACCCGCTCTTGAGAGACAGATTTCTCTCTTACCTGGAGGGTACACCCTTCTGTATGATGGATTACTGCGTTCCGAGGGGAGGTTACGCTTACGTCGAGGACCTTCTCAACCGATGTTCGCAGCGCTCAATACCTGTCGCCTTCCATACCGGCTCTTTGTATTACTACTCAGATAGCGATGGCTTCCCCGCGGACGAATGGTATCCGGGTCAGCAGCCTCTTGAGGTCGTTGCAGAGCTGACCGCGAGATTCCGCGACCACCCGGCCGTTGCGTTTTATTACATCAACGACGAGCTGCCGGACTCGCGGCACGACGAACTCAGGGCCATGCAGACCGCCCTGCTCCGGCACGACCCGTTCCATCCGACTCTCACTCAGCATTATGATTTCGACCGCATGTCCACACAGGCCGATTGCTATGATATCTACGTGCACCAATTCTACACCGGTGGAGAGGTCCAGATTCGTCAGCTCTTCCCCAAGATGGCTTATGTCGGCGCCAACATGCCCGACCCTATCCCCTTTTGGGGCAATATGTTCCTGCATGACAGCAAACTCCGAACCATTTGCTATGGCTGCATTGCCAATGGCGCCAAGGGCCTCATGTTCTATTCGTTCAACAAGATGTGGGATATGTACGACCCTGCGACGTTCAATGATAAATGGAATGCTATCGTAGGCATGGCCGAAGAAATCCGTTCTCGCCAGCACATCCTGCTTCAGCCGCTTCACCCCTTCCAGTGTACTATTAACGTGGATGAAGTGGCGACACGGACCGTCACGGGAAATTACGGCACCTGGCTGCTGATTGCCAACGCCTATTGGCAGACAAGAAGCGCCACCGTTACCGTCCCGTCCGGCACGGTTTCAGCAATTGGCACAGACGGCACCAATTACCCTGTAAGCGCCAATCAGTTCAATCTCACCTTAGCCCCTGAGGGTGTATGGCTGATAAGATTGTTCAACGAAAACGAAAATCCCGCCGGCGTGGAATTGCGCGGTAACAGCAATTTATCCGTGGTCTTGGCGGCAAGCGATATCCTCGCTCCCTCTTCTGACTGGCGCTGGACAGGTACAGGCACGACCCCCGAAGCCGTGACCAGCTATCCTGAACCAAACGTCATGAGGGTCGACGCCGGCCCATCTCAGCGGGCTCGCTGGGTAAATGACGCCAATGATGGCTTCGGCGGGGTCGATGAGAGCCTCGGCTTTACCGCCGAAATCGCGATGCGAGTCTTCAACACCACATCGGCCAGCCGCGGCGTTGATTTTGAATTGTACATCGGTGACGGCTCTCTGCCCGGCAAACGCTACTTTATCACCGTCACCACGACCGCCATCCACTGGTACGAAGGTGGAGCTTTCAAAATTATTGCAGCGGGCCTTGACAACTTCTCCCAAATGCACACTTACCGCATTGCCGTCCGCAACGACGGCATCGCCCAGATATATCGTGACCACGATTTGCTTGCCGTACGAATTGCCGACTTCAGCATCGACCCCCTGCTCACTGTCGCCGGTCCCTACCTGCAATTCGGCGACGGCGCCGCAGGCAGCGAGGCGGATTTCGATGTGAGCTATATCGGCTTCGACCTTTCCGGTGCATTCGACCCGATACCGTGCATCGTCGACTTCCGCCACTTTGCAAGATTCGCCGACCACTGGCTCCAAACCGGCTGCGGCGAGCCGGACTGGTGCGGCGGGGCAGACCTCGACCACCTCAACGACGTAGGCTGGACCGATTTGAAACTCTTCGCCGACCAATGGCTCTGCTACTGCCCCCTCGCCTGGCAACTCAAATAGCACCCGCCGGAATCACACGCCATTGAAAATGACAACATTCTTTGCAAATTTCTTAAGTCTTTGCTTTTACTAATCTTACGGATTTAGGGTTTTCGCAGTTTTACGTGCTATTTAGCGTTTGGTCAACTTCCGTGTAAACTGAAGCTATAAGACCCGGAACCGGTCTCGAATGTCACATAGTCGTCGGTTTCGGCGGCGCCTGTAATACCGGAAACGGCCGCAATGAATCTGCCGTTCTTGTAAATGGTTTTGCCGCTTTCGGTAACCACAATATTTTTCAGTCCAATTTTGGGAACGCTAACCTGAGCATCGCTGTTTACGGGTATTGTCACTTTCAGGGTGATAGCATTATCTTTCTTCAGCCATTCCGATGTGACCCAGCCTCGGATGGTCCTGATCGAAGCTTTGGCATAAGTCAGATCGCCGAGCACGTGGGGCTTGATGTGAATTTCTTCAAAACCCGGTTTCACATCATCAGGTCCGTAATATTCCGGCCCATTGATGCCGGCGAGGTTATTGTAGAAGAATTCGTCGATCGTAGCCCACATAATCATGCTTTCCTGGCCATTGCCCAATCCCCACGCTTCCCAAATCGTGGTCGCTCCTTTCTCCACCATATATCCCCAGCCGGGATACGTGGTTTGCGTGGCTACCTTGTACATGCTTTCTCCGTATCCCCGTTGAGTGAGAGTATCGATCATGCAGGTGGTGCCGCTGTTGCCCGTGTGAAGATGCCCGCCGTGTTTCTCGTTAATGTCCCGTATCACGTTCTTCAGCACAGCTTCTTCGTTCACCCTCGGCACAATACCCATTGCCAGCGGCAGAAGGTTCGCCGTCTGCGAGCCCGTCGCATACTGGCTGCTCCGCTTATCCAGCCATTCCTTGTTGAAAGCTTCTCTGATATTCTCCGCCAGCAGGGAATACCGCCTGGCATCAGCCTGTTTGCCCAGCCGTTCCGCTATTCGCGCCAGGACCGCCACGCCGCGATAGTAATAGGCCGTCCATACCAGAGGACGCGGTGTCTCCCTGGAGACAAACTGTTCTCTGCCCGGCTCCGGCCCCGGAAGCATGTGGTCGCCGTAAGCACCCTTGGTTACAATGTGCTCGGGCGCCGTGGAACTGAGATAAGCAATCCATTTCTTCAAACTCGGATAGTGCTCGGCCAGTATGCGGTCATCGCCGTAATACTGATGCAAATACCAGACAAGGATGGGGTAGTTGCCGCCCCATGCTGCGTCAATCCTCTCCTTTTCGGCGGCAGACGAGCCGTGGACCTTCTCCTGTTTTGGACGATCCTTGATTCGGTAATTCGGAGCTATGACTGGCACCGCCCCGTTATCGAACTGGGCATCTTGAATGTCGGTCAGCCATTTCGTCCAGAACCCAGGCATGAATTTCCTCGGATAAAGCGTTCCCGTGACCGTCGCCGGGTCGGTCCATGCCCAATGCTCGCGGTAAAGACAGTCCAGCGGGATACCGAACAGTTCGTTACTGAGCGTCCACACCACATTCCGGTGAATCTGGTTTAACAGCGGGTTCGAGCATTCGAAGTCACCCGACATATCCACCGCTGAGCGGACCACCCTGCCTTCGACGCTCTCCAGGCTCGGCTCGCCGGGATAACCCTCCAATTGAACATACCGTACCGGATGGTAGGTGAAACGCGGCTCGTAGACCTCCCCTTCAGGGTCGCCTCTCAATATATAGCAATCCGTACCCTCCACACTTGTAAGCCGCCTCTTGTCGTCCCAACCGCCGTCTTCAACCATCCGCGGCGAATACTTGATAGTCAGCTTTGTCCCTGCCTCACCCCTCACTTTCACCCGAACCCAGCCGCCGAACAATTGTCCCATATCGTAAACGTATATCCCGGGCTCGGGGTTGGATAACCGCACAGGCTTCATTGTCTTGACCACCTTGATTGCCGGCATCACCTGTGACACCATCTTGCCCCCAGGGCTACTCTTGATCAAGGCCTGGCTCCAGTTCGAATCGTCATAACCAGCCTTCGCCCAACCCGGCTTTTCCGCCCGGGCGTCATACACCTCCCCCATCCAAAAATCATTATGCGTAATTGGACCTGGCATCGTTTTCCACGACTCATCGCTGACAATGCTCATCTTGGTGCCGTCGATAAATTCCAGGTTCATTTGCAAAAGCATCCTCGGTGAGTCACCGTACACCGGGTACTCCGGCTCGCAGTACCACCCGTTGCCCAGCATAACGCCGACCGCGTTGCCTCCCTGACCCAACAGACCCGTCACGTCGTGCGTGACATACAGGGTGTGCTTGTGATACTCGCTGGTCGCGGGGTCCAGCACATGATCGCCCACTTTCTTGCCGTTGATATACAGCTCGCTCCAGCCGAGCCCCGAAACATACACTCGGGCTTGTTTGACCTTTTTCGTAATCTCAAAATCCCTGCGCAATAGCGGAGATGAGATACCTTTCTCAGCCCCGATCCACTTACCCTGCCAGTCGCTTTCCCTCACCAGACCCATTTCGAAGCTTGCAGCATCACTGTATTGCCCGGCTTTACCGTCTTTACCCCAACATCGCACCTTCCACCAGCACATTTCACCGCTTTTTAGTGCCCTGCCCCCGTACTCAACATTGACCGACCGTTCGGAAACGACCTTGCCACTGTCCCACTTGTCAGCTTTATTTCTTTGCAGCTTTTCTACACTGCTTGCGACGAGGATGTGATAAGCAGTCTGCTTCTGCCCTCGCTGACTCGATTCGAGAGTCCAACTGAATCTTGGCTTCTCCGTATCAACACCCAGAGGGTTCACAGCATATTCACATCGCAACTCCTTCACGGTAATGTCGCTATGTCCCATAAGGCTGCAACTGCTGCAAAACAACAATGTGTACGCACATAGCATGGTAACTACATGTGTCATCCTTATTAGTCTCCGTATTTTGAGTTTTGACTAACGATGTCGTCCGGAACAAAAACCTTTAGCTTGAGTATACGTACTAAGTCCGTCCAGTCAACGTACCTGCATAGGCAATCTTTGTCAAAAGCTTGCTCTGGGGCAAAGGAGAAGGCATTTTGGTAAAGCAAGCAGTCGGTCTTATTGCGGCTACGGGCCTACACTTTACCTTTGGCGGCTTTCGGATCGGCCCTACGAGTGTATGAAAATCAGTGCGCGCGCACGAAACTTACTCGTCCGGCGTTTCTCCGCCTCGCCTAACTGGGGGTTCTTTGGCGTAGTTGGTCGGTTTGTTTAGAAACACCCCGTACGTATCTCGTAGCCATCTTGAGATCAGCATGACCATGAAGGCGTTGAACAGCAAATGGATCTCCTGACCTAGCGGCAAAATGGAAGTGAACAGGTCATTGAATCCATCGCACCACTGATTCTTTCAGCCCCGCTTCCCAGCCGCCACGCCGACAAACGCGGATTACTTCACCTCACAGCGCCGCCGGCTTGCAGAGGCTCTTGTCGCTGGCCCCCACACGCCCGCATACCTTGCAAAGATACTTGCCGTTCTTCACAAGCGCTTTGTACTCTTTAGGATTGCTGAGCTGAAACCCCAGGTTGTTCAGATAGCACAAGTGCTTTCCGTGACCCGAATGAGGCATAACTGCTTTAGCCATAATTCTGACCCCCAAAACTTGACGTTCATTTACCCCTTACAAATGTCCTCTCAAACTAACCCCGCCGCTGCATTAAGTCAACTTTTTTTTTCGCACGAATCCCGGCAATATGTTATACTCGCCTGCCAAAGGTAGACTTGGCTTCCAACACCGTGACTGATTTTGGAGAAAGAACAAGATGGATTACAGAAGAATCATCCCGTGCCTTGATGTAAAAGACGGCCGACTTGTAAAAGGTATCAACTTCGTTCAGCTAAAAGACGTGGGCGACCCCGCCGAAAACGCCGCGGCCTACAGCAAAGCCGGCGCCGACGAACTTGTCTTCCTCGACATCACGGCCACCCTTGAGAACAGAAAAACCCTCCTCGACGCCGTCAAAAGAACCGTCGAGCAATGCACCGTCCCCCTGACTGTCGGCGGGGGTATCAACAGTTGCCAGCGTATCCAGGAGCTGCTCGATTTGGGCGTATCCAAGGTATCCATCAATACCGCCGCCGTCCGCAACCCCGACCTCGTCAAAGAAGCGGCCGATAATTTCGGCGCCGAAAAAATCACCGTCGCCATAGATACCCGCACCAATTCGCAATTGCCCTCCGGATTTGAAGTCATGGTCGCCGGCGGAACGAAAGGCACCGGAATTGACGCCGTCGAGTGGGCAAAAAAGGCCGCAGACCTCGGCGCAGGTGCAATCCTGCCGACAAGCATGGATGCCGACGGCACACTGGCCGGTTACGATATCCCAATGACCAGGGCCATAGCCGACGCCGTAAATCTGCCCGTCATTGCCTCCGGCGGCGCCGGAACCCTCGAACACTTATACCAGGCTATCGTTGACGGCCACGCCGATGCCGTACTCGTCGCCTCTATCGCCCATTTCGGCAAATATTCCATAAGGCGGATGAAGCAATACCTGGCCCAGCGCAATGTACCGGTAAACCTTTGACTTATCACCCTGCGACTGCTAACGCCGCCTGCCGGCGAATCAGCAGCCTTACAAAAGTCGCTTCCTGAATTGGCCGATAGAATCCTATCGACCGGGGCCGTTGTTTCCCCCGCGTCCGGATAGAGGTGGCGATGCTTACAAAATCCAAAAAAGACAAACTGCCTTTGAAAATCGAACCCTTTAACGTCCGCTGGTATCCCAGCAGCAGAAGTTGTGCAAAGCGGGGTGCCCGAAGGCCTACACCGCAGCAGGTTCCGCCCTTGATGGTCCGAAAGCCAGATTGGCGCCGGTGAATCCTCGCTCCGCTCAAACACAATAGCCAACAAAAGAATCCTTCCTCTCACGCCCCGCGGCGCAGGCCCACCACCTGCTCGAAAAACAACCGGGGCCTATGCTTTTAATCAGCATAGGCCCCGAAATTGCTGCAAACTCAATGGCTGCAACTACGCTCTCAACTATGCATCAGCGCCGATTACGGCCAGGATACCTCATCAAACCAGTCATTCACAATTACGGTGTAATCTTTGAAGTTGACGGCTTTGGAGTTGGCCGGCTCGCCATCCCAGAGGTCTCCATCCGATTCCAGCGGCACATACAGCGGGGCGCCGCCGGTAACAAGATACGCTATCTGCTCCTGAGACATTGCATAATTGTAAAGCCGGAAGTCATCCACGTATCCTGTGTACGCATCGGTCCATCTTTCGGTGGCTGCACCCATGCGGATAAGCGTCGCCGGCTGGGCCGAGAAATCAATAGGCCCGGTAGCCGTGCTGTTTTCCCCAACCATCTTGCCGTTGATGTATACTTGCATCTTCTTTTGAGGGACATTTTTGACACACGCAAGGTGGTTCCACTCCAGGGGTGACCACAATTCCGTGCTGCCGCCGGCCGCGTGCACCCGGTCACGGAAATTAACGCTTATTTCATCGCTATCTTCAGCCGCGTCGGCCATTACTTTAAAGGCCTCGACGGTGCCGCTGCTGACGGATATCAGCACGCCGGAGCCGGAGTCCAGCAGATTCTGGTCCCATTTCAACCACGCCGAAACCGTAATCTGGTTGACGATGTGGTTGTTGAACGACCCATTCGGCACTACCAGAACATAATCATTTTCGAGGTCGTTGTCCCACATGATGCAGCGTCCGGTTTTGCCGCCGGCTGTCCAGTAAGGCGTGACCGAACTTCCAACCGAATCTACCGCGGGAGCGTGATAGCCGTTGCCGGAAGAATCATTGGCGGTGCTGCCGCTGGTCTCCTCGAACTGGTACCGAAGCACAGGACCCGTCGGAGGCACGACCGGCGTAACCGTGAAGTCACGAAGCAGCCAGTCATCCAGCACCTTTACAACGTCAGCCATATCAACCTTGCAGTTTCCGCTTAAGTCGGCGAAGGGCTTTAGAATTGACGGAACGCACCTGCTCAGATACAGCCGGATATCGTCGAAGAATATCTCGCCTGTGCCGCCAGGTACAAGGCTGTCCCTGTCGCCAAACCCGATAATGATCTTGTTGACGTCGGTTATGTCCACGCCGGCGTCAGCGAAGTCCTGCAGGTCAAGGTTCCACTCGTGCCACTCCTGTTCGAGAATGTCGTTCATGTCCTGCCCGCCATAGTAGCCGTAGTCGACCCTGTGAACCTTCTTTTGCGTCTTGTCTCCCAAACGCATATACATCTGGTTGTAGGGAACGTTGGCGTCCGCATTTGGGTCGCCGTAGAAATACAGCACCAGCGCCTTGATATTGTAGAGCGTCCAGTCCACCGGCGGCTCGAATTCACGCTCGGCCTCGGAGTAATAAGGCGTGCCCAAGCTGCCGTCATTCATGTAAGAATACCCCAAGCCCTGCATGTCCTTGGCCGGCTGAGCCGGTTCTGCCTTCGAATACGACAGGCCGATTAATGCGCCGTTGACAAACTCAAAATAGTACGGCGGAGGCAGCAAGCGCACGCCGTCCTTCCAGGTGTCGGTCACCAGGTTGTCCATCTCGTTGTAGGACTCGAAATCGTCAACTATAAGATAGTTCCGTATCTGAAAGCTCCATATGTTCCCTTTGCTGTCTCCGTAGACAGAATTATGCTCATCCACACGCCAATAGTAAGACTCGCCTAAGGTAAGAAGGTACGGGATTTGATAGATATTGGCGTCATTGCCGGGCGTCATTACAAAATTGCTTATGAATTCCGGCGAACTCGTGTTGGCGTCGTTTACGTCATTGAAATCGGCCCCGAAATACAAATCGTGCGAAGTCGCAAACGTTCCCGGCTTCCAGGCCAGAGTCTTACTCTGCGGCAGACCCGGGTCCAGACCGGGCAGGACGATGTTGGGGTCTTTGGCCTTTCCGTCGTCAATGGTGAATTTCCAGACCATGCCCGGCCACACCTTGACGCCGTTGACCTCGTCAATCCGCCAGTAGTAAGTCTTGCCTAATGTAAGATTGCCCGGCGGGTCATATTCATTGGCGTCCTGGTTGTCGCCTACCAGTGCAATGCCGTTGTTGACGTCGTTGAAATCGCTGCTGAAGTACACATCGTGCTTGTCCGCATTTATTCCCGGCCTCCATACAATGATGCCCGTCGGGTGGATGTTGACCGCACCGCTTCCCGGCCTCGGGAAAGTGGCCATATTGGGGTCGCCGCCCTCGAGGATTAAGGCGTTCAGGAACGCCGCGCCGCCTATTCTCCCATCGCCGCCATAAGGAGAGCAGATCCAGATGTTCACATCTTCAACGCCATTGTAATAAAACTTGGTCACCACGGGGACAAGATTGGCATCCGTGGTCTCGTGCTGGATTGGTACGTTCTCGGGCAT
>DATKVV010000083.1:0-137143 GCA_035529895.1 Sedimentisphaerales bacterium | reverse complement strand
TAAGAACGCTTCGCGTACAAGACCGCGATGATCGATGGCTGTCGAGAACACCTGCAATGGTCGCGGGTTTGACCGATCATGTTTGGTCTTTGCGTGAATGGCTGAGTTATCCGGCCGTTCAATTAACATAAGACACAAGGCGTTTTTTTCAATTGCACAAATAACTGACGCTATAACGTTGACTTGACTTCTAATATCTCCAACGCTGATATTTCTCCATATAGCATCAATGATGTCTTGACTCTCGCTGGCCCTTTCAGAAAGTCGACCAGCGAATTTTTCCTCATTGCGGCGTGCCATCTGGAGCAATTCGTCAAAATCGCTGATCAAATCAAAATCATTTGCTCTTTTTAGGAACCTAATCGCAGCTTTACATTCCGGATCAATCTCTCTGCTTAAACGTTTAAAATAACATCGACTGCCCGTACCTAATTCTTCATCTGCCATATACATGGCCAGCCAGTCCGGATGTTCGGTAATTACGCCTGCCTCTATTTTGCGCGCCTCTTCACATACCTTCGCCACATTGTACCTCATAAGAAAATTGTTCAGAAATATCTTTGCTTTCCTTGGATTTTTTCCGTATCCCTCACTCAGAATATGGCAGATTGTATTTTTATGCTTCTCGACAAAATCCAACCCCATTTTATCAAGCAACCCTCTTGCGTATTGAAATGCATCCTGCTCCCGAAACTCAGGGATTCTGAAAGAAACATTGAAAAACTTCTTAAGGAACTCTTTCTCGTCATCAACTGCCTCAGATTTTTTAATATGCTCTTCGAGCTCTTCCTTACAACAAGGCACAATAAAAACAACTTTATTTAATGATTTCTCTTCAACTTCTTCTTCCGTCCCTTCGTCCTCTTTTGCGTCCACTATAAATGTCTTTAGTGTTCGTATTATTGTTAACGCGTCCTTGGCCTCCACCCTATCGAGATTATCAACTACAATGCATACACATTCGAATTTTGTTTTCCCAATAATCTTGTCAAAATAAACCTCCCTAAAATGATCAATATCATGAACTGCTACATTTACAGTTGTACTATCCGTCCTAACAGAATACTTAGGCAATAAGTATTGAAAGTATCTTGCAATAAGCCATGCCAAAACCCCTGCCGCTACAGTACCAACTGGAAATACTTGTTCATATTCTTTAGTAACGAACCAATATACAATGGCTCCAAGAATTAAGAACAAAATAAACAGCCTGTATTTTTTATACTCTTTTTCCGCTTCTTCGGTCGGCTTCCATCTACTCTGATTATCCGTAGTCTTTTTTTCAATCTCGTCCTTAACCTTTTCAAACTCCGTTTCTGCAAGAAGCTCCATCCCTACCTTCTTCAAGAACTGCCTGTTAAAGATGTCTTTGTCTTGTCGCCAGGCATCAACCACTACAACCTTTGTCTTTCCTTTTCTCTCTCTCTCGCATCGCGATTCTAGCATTTCAACTATTGAGCTCTTTCCCGTTCCCCACGAACCAAACAGGCCGATTACAAAAGGCTTATCCAGATTACAATGTATCGTATCAAATAACTGGTTTGCTATTATTTTGTAGTGACCTATCGTGTCTTCTCTTACTGGTCTGTCATTAAGAAATTTATACTTGTTTTCTGTCATGCCTCAAACCTCAATTTACTCATTTTATATACGCTGAGTCACTTTTCCATGGAAAGCGGTGTGATTGTGATGTCTGGCTGGTAGAGGAGCTTATTTCCACTCCGCTAAACCATAATTATAATATATATCTTTATTACTGATTGTAAAGAAAAATACGCTAAAAACCCAATTTTCCCCCAAATCCAAAAAATCTGCGATTAAACCTCGTTTGTCGCATTTGAAAATTTGATTTTCGGATTTCTTTAGGGTTTAGAGCTTAGGATTTAGAATTTCTGTGCATGCACAGTTTTCCCTTTACTTCCAACCCCAAATCCTGTATAATACCCATCAAACTAAAATGCTAAATACTCAATACTAAATACTGAAAACTGCCCCCTGACCCCTGAAAACTGAGGATCTTACAATGTCCACTCAAGCCCAAAATTTATCCCGTGAGATGGTCTTACCTGCCTATAAGGCAGCTATCTCACCGGGACCGCTGCCATCGCTGCTCTACATCTGTCGAGAAGCCTCTACAAATTCGCCCTTTTATGCAAAACAAACCCAATCTTGTCCGCCTCCGGCGGATTCAAAACCCTTTATTCCAAAAAGACTTATGAAAATACACGAGCCCTTCAGACCCGCCAAAAACAAACCCAAACAAACCCAATTTGCCTCTACCGAATATGAACGCAACCTCCGTTCTGACAAAGGATTACAAAAAATGAAACTGCCTCCAGACGCCCAAAAAACAAACCCAATCAAACCCAAACAAACCCAACCTGTCGCGGCGAAGCCTCCTTGCCGCGGCGAAGTGCTCCACGAAGCCGGGATGGCGAAGCCGGATCAAACCCAACCAGTAGTGAGCCTGCCGAACCTGTTTTGGAAGCAAAAAAACGTTGCTACGTTTGACAGGCCGACCAAAAGACGGATAATATCTCTCGTTAACTCAATCAGCAAAACAGGCGGTTTAGTATGAGCAAAGCGTTTAAGCACAATATTATCGCGGTTGTTTATGACTTTGACGGCACGCTCACCCCGCAGCCAATGCAGGAATACACAATCCTGCCGGAAATCGGCATCAGGCACGGAAAGAGCTTCTGGAAGCAGGTAAACCAGGAGTCAGCCCGAACAAACGGCGAAGCGATTGTCGCTTATATGCGTTTGATGCTTGAAAAATCCAAATCCAGGCGTTTCCCGCTTACCGCCGAAAGACTCAAAGAATTGGCTAAAAAAATCAGTTATTTCCCGGGCGTCCAGACTTATTTCGAAAGAATAAATAATTACGTCAAGAAACAATTTGCTGAGAATATAGAGCTTAGGCATTACATAATTTCAGCGGGCCTGAAGGAAATTATATCGGGAACGGCCATAGCCGGATATTTTTATAAGATATTTGCCTCGGAATATTATTACGACGAATATGGGGCCGCGACGTTCCCGAATGTAATAGTGAACGACACCTTGAAAACCCAGTTCATTTTCAGAATCAACAAAGGCAAAGAAAACCTCAGCGAAAACATCAATTTACATATGCCCCTGCCTTTGCGACCTGTACCCTTTCAAAACATTATGTATATCGGCGACGGGCTGACCGATGTCCCGTGTATGACCGTAATCAGAAAAAATGGCGGCTACGCCATTGCCGTTTATAAATCCAATAGCTCTCGCGGCAGGAAAACCTGCGTGGAGCTGCTAAAGGCCGAGAGAGTGAATTTTATCGCCAAAGCCGACTATAGAAGCGGAACTGAGCTTGACCGCCTGATAAAACTATTGTTGGGCAATATCGTCGAAGGGATTCGATATGGACGGGAGTCATTTAAGCAATCGGAAAAATATCGTTCATAAGCGGAATAATCGCCGGCCAGGTAGGGCGTCAGACATTATAAACGGGGAAGGTTATGTTCTTTGCTCACCTGCTTCAACAGTTCGAACAGTTCACTGAGGCTCTGGCTGATGACCTTGGCGTCACCGCACACGCTCATGAAATTGGTGTCCCCGTTCCATCGGGGGACCAAATGTATGTGCAGATGCTCGGGCAGCCCGGCGCCGGCGCATCGGCCAAAATTCATCCCCACGTTGAACCCGTGAGGTTGTATCGCCAGAGACAGCGCCTTTTTCGATTCTCTGACCAGCTTGGTCATTTCAAGCAGCTCTTCGTCGGTTGCCTGGTCAAGGTCCGGAATATGCCTGTTCGGCGCTATAAGCAGATGCCCGTTGTTGTATGGAAACCGATTGAGCACCGTAATGCAGCAGCTCGAGCGCCACAACACCAGGTTCTTATTGTCGTCCTGTGGGCTTGTCAGATTATGGCAGATAAAGCACTCGCTGCTCTTGCTCAAGCCTTGAACGTATGCGATTCGCCACGGGGCCCAAAGATTCTTGCTTTCCAGTGTCAAACTACCTCCGTGCTTTTGCGTACAGGTTCCGTTAATCGCCGAGAAGCTGCATTGTCAATCGTTGTTCGATGCTTATCTGGGGATTTGTCCCCGGCAGGGGGAATAGCAGGAAAGCCGACACTTGCATTTTGTACTGCTGGCCGTACTGCTCTACTCGGCCCGCGTCCATATTGAACAGCTCCTCGCCGGTGCCCTGTAAATCCTGCACCTGGAAGCCTCTGAGCAGGCCGAACCTGCCGCTTACCTGGAAACTGCCGCTGTAGGGTATCGGCCAGCTCGGCGGAACTGAGTCGGCAAGTGAATAGGAGCTGCGTATTGCGGCAACCCGACCTTTTTCGGTTTGTTGGATTCTGTCCAGTCTGTAAGTGACGTCTCTGGCTTTCCACATCACCATCGGGGCGGGCAACAGCAGCTTGGACTTCCAGCTCTGGCCTGCTGATACTCCTTCGGTGGGTTTTTCTATACTCGAAATGGAGTCCCACAGAAACCACTGGGTGGTTATAAAGTCGGTTATCATATCGGGCTCTTTAACTCTCCCCTGAGCGCTGGGCGGCCGAAATGCTTTTTCGCCGGTTTCCTTGATGAGTTTCTCCAGCTCCGAGTAATCCTCTATTTTGCCGGTGGGCCGGACGGTGAATGTGAAGCTCTTGCCGCCGAGGCTTTCCACGGCGTCTTTTAAAGGGCGCTGACCTTTGCGTGCGGTTCGTTGGACGTTTACCGATTCGCAGGTCGCCTTGATAGTCGTAAGGCCGTAGGGGTCTACTTTAACGGGCGTGTATGCAACCACCATTTCCATCGACTCGGAAGATTCGTCGACAGTGTCTTTGTCTTTGGCGGATTTGGATTTGGTTTCACCCGGGCCCCAAACGAGCACTATCTTTCTGCTGGAACCAAACTTGTACCGCAGGGTTTGGCCTTCTTTGAAATCGACCGTGAAAAGCTCTCCTGCCTCGGCCGGAGGTTGTTTTTCAATCTGCAGTGGTTCTTTTACTTCGACAGGCCGTTCACACCCGGCGATAATGCCTAGGGCGATAGCGATGAGAATCGTCAGTTTAGTTTTCAATTACTGTCCTTTCAGCTAATTTGACCTTAGTGCACCAGTTGCAAAACCGATACATTAGCCGGCCGCTGAGTGTGCCGGAACCTCACACGCGCCAAAAGGCTGGTTTCAATCAATTCTTTCGAGGCTGTATAGCTGGGTGGTCCCCATTTTCAGGGTGTCAGGTTCTTTATTGCCTTTTTGTTTGGCCGTTGGGTCCACGATAATCCACTCCAAGTGCAGTTTTTCATCATATTTTTCGACCTTGCCATCGGTCAGATTCAGTTCTAACTGGCCGGCATACGTTTCGTTGCTGTCGAACATTTTCGAGAAGTCGCTTGTTGGCTGCTCTTTGTGGAGCTCGGCCGCGGTCTCTGAAGTGGGAATTGCTTTCATCTCGACGGCAGCGATTCGGCGGTTACCAACGTCCTTAATTTCTTCCAGTGTGTAGACTCTTTCGTACGATTTTGTCCCCATCAAACCGAAAGAGAAGGTTTTTATGCTGCTCCAACTGTCGCCCGGGCGCACCTTCTTCTTATCCTTAATTGCGAGGGCTGAAATTGTGTGCCGCTCCTTAATTGCATCCGGTGCAAGCAGGGCCAGACCTCTGGCGCCGGGAAGGGTTCCGCCCTTAATTACACTCTGTGCGTTCTGGAAATCCGTGACTTGCGCAACCTGGCCGTCCGGTGTAATCTCTATCGTGTAACTCTGGCCGATTAGCTTCGCCAAAGGGTTGCTCTGGTCTTTTTCCTTCGAGCTGTCGAAGTCAAGAACAGGGCGGTCTTTGACCTGAGCAAAATACTTCAAGTTTTTGATTGTAATCTTTGCGGTGGCATTGCCCTTGCTGTCGATGCCTTGTATTTGCTGCGTGAAGGTCATTTCGACCCTATCACCGGTCCTGCCGCCTTTCAGGGTGGCATCATCACCGAGGGAACCTTCAAACTGGACGCCTCTGGTTTCTTCCGTTATCAGCCTGTAGGTTGTTAAATCCTGCGGGGTAAACTTCAGGACTAATTCAGGTTCCCCGGTTTTGACAGGCCCTTTGGCGGAAGGGGCACAGCCTGCTGCCAGAAGAAGCGGGAAAAGTGCTGCCGCCATGCAAGTGAAAATTCTGTCCGACACCATCGTTCGCTCTCCTTACAAGTATTGATTTTATGGCAAATTCAAACTGTAATTATACGTTTTATCTTTCCGGACACAACCAATTTTTCTTTATTTGTCCTCCATCAGCGGCTAAAATCGGCTTTTTGTGGCTTTGGGGTTTACTTTATGAGCCGTTCTTGAAGAAAGGGGCATAAATGTTAAGCGACACGATTAAGAAAGGCTTTCAGCGGGCGCCGCACCGGGCCCTGCTTCGCGCGTGCGGCGTAACAGACGATGACATTGGCAAGCCTTTTATCGGTATTGCCAACAGCTTTTGCGAGATTGTGCCGGGGCACGTCCATTTGAACAAAGTGGGTCAAATCGTCAAGAAGGCTGTTCGTGAGGCCGGAGGAGCCGCTTTTGAGTTTAATACAATAGCGGTGTGCGACGGAATTGCCATGGGTCATACAGGCATGAAGTATTCTCTTGCTTCGCGTGAGATTATCGCCGATTCGGTGGAGACAATGGTCCGGGCGCACTGTTTTGACGGTCTTGTCTGTATTGGCAACTGCGACAAAATCATACCGGGCATGCTGATGGCGGCGGTCAGGCTGAATATTCCTACGATTTTCGTATCCGGGGGGCCTATGGCGGCCGGCAAGACCAGGGACGGCAAACCGGTCGACCTTATCAGCATATTCGAAGCTGTAGCGGCATTCAATGCCGGCAAAATTGACGAGGTGGAGTTGAAAGAGCTCGAGCGCACCGGCTGTCCAACCTGCGGAAGCTGTTCGGGAATGTTCACGGCCAATTCAATGAACTGCCTTTGTGAGGCGATTGGAATGGCTCTGCCGGGCAATGGTACGATTTTGGCGGTGAATCCAAAAAGAGAAGAGCTTTACAAAGCGGCGGGTAAACAGATTATGGCGCTGGTCGCAAAGGACATCAAGCCGCTGGATATAATCACGGTAGAATCCATGGACAACGCCCTTGCTCTGGATATGGCGATGGGCGGCTCGACGAATACTGTGCTGCACACATTGGCGGTTGCCAGTGAGGCGGGTATCGAGTATGACCTTGAGCGTATAAACGCTATTTCGGCCAGGTGCCCCAATATCTGCAAGGTATCGCCATCGAGTAAGTTTCATGTGGAGGATGTCGATGCGGCCGGCGGCGTAAGCGCGATACTAAGAGAAATCAGCAAGATTCCGAACCTCTTGAATACCGCTTGCCTGACGGTAACCGGCAAAACGCTCGGTGAGACAATCGCCGATGCGGTGATCAAGAATAAAGAGGTGATTCGTCCGCTGGATAATCCTTACTCGAAGACCGGCGGACTGGCTATTCTTAAGGGCAACCTGGCGCCGAATGGGTGCGTTGTCAAGACCGCCGGGGTCGCAGAGTCAATGTTGACGCACACGGGCCCTGCGGTTATTTTCGAGAGCGAGGAAGAGTCCTGCGATGGTATCCTGGCCGGCAAGGTGAAGGCGGGCGATGTTGTGGTGATTCGTTATGAAGGGCCGAAAGGGGGGCCGGGAATGCAGGAGATGCTCAGCCCGACAAGTTATATTGCGGGGGCGGGTCTTGGTGAGTCTGTTGCGTTGATTACCGACGGCAGATTCAGCGGCGGAACGCGGGGGGCCTGCATCGGCCATATCAGTCCGGAAGCGGCGGTAGGCGGCCCGATAGGTTTGTTGAAAAACGGCGACATTATCGAAATCGACATTCCGAACAACAAAATAAATGTCAAATTGTCCGATGAGCAACTTTCCGCGCGCAAAAAAAACTGGAAACCGCCAATGCCGCGTGTAACAAAGGGCTACCTCGCAAAATACGCCTCGATGGCCACCTCCGCCGACACCGGTGCGGTGCTGAAATTTCAGATTTAGTGTTAATGAGCAACAAAAATCTGCTGGAATAGTTCACACAAATTTATATAATATATGGTACAGACAACTATTCCAGAAAGTAAATATGATGAGTGAACGAATCACAATCGACCCTAATATCTGCCACGGGCAGGCCTGTATCAAAGGCACGCGGATACCCGTTTATCAGATTATCGGCATGCTGGCCAACGGCGACGCATTGGAGGATCTTTTGAAGGAATACCCGTCTCTCCAACGGGAAGATATTCTTGCTGCTCTGGATTATGCCGCCTCTCTTGCCGAAGAGCATGTTACACCCATAGGGGAATAAAAAGGGCCACAGGTGAAAATACTTGTCGATGAGAATATCCCTTTGATGGGCGTGCAGGAGCTGCGCCAAATGGGGCACGATGTTCTCGATATCCGAGGCACGCCGGATAAAGGCACATCGGACGAGTTCCTTTTGAAAAAAGCATGTGAGGAAAAGCGAATATTGATTACAACTGATAGAGGTTTCGCATCTTAGCGCGACAGAGAACATTACGGCATATTGATAATTGCCCTGCGGAAACCGAATGGTCAAAAAATCAGCAAACGCGTTGTTGAAGGAATGAAGCGATTTCGCGTCGGCCAATGGCGAGGGTTATTGGTTGTGATGCGAGATGAGGTTATGAGTACCTGGCGGTCCAGCAAGCAAAGATAGCTCTGCAATAGCAACCGCCGCCGACACAGGGGCGGTGCTAAAATGGTGATGGACCCTCACAGAGCAAAAAAATAAAAACTATAAAAGTAAATAGAGGTAGCTCTATGAGTAGGCAAGAAAATATTGAATCATTTTTTGGATGGCTTGCGAACCAAAGAGAAGATATTGATAAATTGCCTGAACATTTTCGCAGAATGCTTTTGTTGTCGCTTTTAGACACGCTATCCAAATGTGCCTTTCCTAAAGAGAGGAAGAATTGGGAGCGTTTTGTGGATTTTATCGACCACTACTCAGACTGGAAGTACAAAGATTATGTAAGTCTCCCCCAATTGCGATATCTTCTTTTTGAAGCAGAGGGGTGCGAGGAATTGAAAAGAGAAGTTGAAGCCAGAATCCGCAATTGGCCTCATGGTAGAATACTCAGGCCATGCGAAGCAGACCCCCATCTAAATGAGCTTGATAGGTTCAGGTGTGGGATGTGGCATGAGCAAATCGAAAGAGCAAGATACACTTCGCTTCTTTGGAAGATGCGTAACTTCGCTGTTCATGAATTCAGGTCTCCTGGCAGAGGCTGGGCTTTCTCAAATGACAATACAACCCCGTACTATCATGGCCTTTTGGATGAGAAAGGTTCTTTTCAATCGTGGGAACTGGTCATTCCGTGTGAGGTTGTTTCTGGGATTGTCAAGAATTGCTCCGAGAACGTGAAAAGAGAGTTTGAGCAAAAAGGAGTTGACCCCTATGATGATAACCATTTCAAGTTTGGATGAAGCTGGTATCCTTGATGCAAGGGTGGTGCCTTGAAGCAATTCACAATGGGCTTAAGATTGCTTCGCTGCGCTCGCGATGGCAAACAAACAGTAATTGATATGCCGGGCGAGTTTTCGTATAATTCGAGAAAGCATAGCTAATAGGATGGTAGGGAATACGTTATGGAAATAGAGCCGATTCTTAAAGAATTCAAAGAGCAGATATCCGAGCTTTATGGTCAGCGGCTCAAGAGGGTTGTGCTCTATGGCTCTTATGCAAGAGGCCAGGCCAACGATGAACATTCGGATATCGATCTGGCCGTTGTTCTGGCAGGGACTGTTGAACCGTGCGAAGAGATTGACCGGATGGCTGATATATTTACAGATTTGAATCTTGAGCATAATGTTCTGATAGCGGTATATCCGGTCTCCGAGACCAACTTCGATAAAGTCGAAAGTCCCTTGCTTATAAGTGTCCGTAGGGAAGGTATTACCGTATGAGCCAGATTCAAGCGCTTATTGAAAAAGCGCGCAGGTATTTGAGAAGCGCGGAGTTATTGATTCAGGATGGTGATTATGACTCTGCTGTTTCGAGGTCATACTATGCAATGTTTTATTCGGCAGAGGCAGCGCTGCTTAAAAAGAAAATGACTTTTACCTCACATAAAGCTGTTATTTCTGCTTTTGGCCAGTATTTTGTGAAAACAGGGATTTTTGATAAACGGCTGGGTAGAGACCTGAATATTATTTTTGATGAGAGGCAATTGGGCGACTACGAGTCTAACTTTTCAATATCACAACATAGTGCCCGGCACGCGTTTGAAAGTGCTCGAGCATTTGTCGACCAAGTGACAGAGTGGCTCAAATCAGACTTGTCAGATGATCGATGTTAATGGTATGCCCTGGTATGTTAGTGGTCTGCATTTTGAATGCGGGCAGTGCGGGAACTGCTGTTCGGGGCCTGAGGCCGGGTATATCTGGGTCAGTCGGGCGGAGGTCGAGCTTATTGCGGACTACCTGAAAATGACAGCAGGGCAGGTGCGGCAGGATTACTTAAGGCGTGTGGGGCTTCGGACAACTATTATTGAGCAGCCGGGCAGCAAAGACTGCATATTCCTGCGAAAAATCGACGGCCAAAAAGAATGCATGATTTATGCTGTCCGGCCGAGGCAGTGCCGAAGCTGGCCTTTCTGGCCGGGTAATTTGGTTAACCCTGACGCCTGGAACAGGGCGGCCCAAAAATGTTGCGGCATCGGTCGCGGCAGGTTGTACAGCTTTGAAGAAATCGAGAGACTCAAGAAAGAGAAGAAATGGTGGCGGGATGCAGCACAAACGACCGGCTCATCGAGCGAGTAGCTGAAATCTATAACCGGCTGGATTTGCAAATCAGCCAATCTGCTCATTTGGCCGGGCAGTGCAGGGGGTGTGGCAAGTGCTGTGATTTTGCCGGCTTTGACCACCGGCTGTTTATCACCACGCCGGAATTGATGTACTTGGCCGGGAAACTGGGCAATGAGAATATAAGGCCGATGGCGACCGGCAGATGCCCCTACAACGCAGCCGGCAAATGTACAATTCACAAGTATCGTTTTGCCGGCTGTAGAATATTTTGCTGCAGAGGCAATGCCGATTTTCAAAGCGGACTGACCGAATCGGCCCTGAAGGGGCTTAAGTCAATCTGCACGGAGTTTGGGATTCCTTACAGGTACACCGAGCTGGCCGGTGCGCTGAACGGCTTTGTCGGCGCCTAATACTTATCTATTGGCAGGGGGACTATTCCCTGCGGGTCGCACAGGTTGATAAATCTTGCACCTTCCTGGAGGGACCCGTATTCTTTGTAATAACTGTACAGCCCGGCGAGTTTCTCCTCATCGGGAGCTTCGAGATATCGCTGCCATTCGCCGTACTCGGCGCCCCAAATAATCTCCGTATTGTCCTGGGCATACATAACGATGTGCGGGGCATGAGCGTTCCGCCGGCCGTTGAAATTGCTTACGTCGATACAGCCTATTTCATAGAGCAGGGGTTTATCAGGCGTGACAAGTTTGTCCATTCGGTCGAGGCGGTCCAGTATAGCTATAGCCGCACCGAGGTCGTCCTCCCTCCAGACTTCGCCGGGGGCGGGTGCTTTCGCGTTTTTCGACAGGCCTTTTACTTCCACGATAGGCAGGCTCGATATCGGCACGAAATCGAGCACCACGAGGTTGGCATCCACGTAAAGCTTTTGCATGCCTGTTCTGACCAGGGCCAGAGGTTTTCGCCACAAGGCTTCGACAAGTAGACTGCTGTGGGCGGCCTGTACTTTCACTTTGTCCAGCCATGCAACTTGCCGGGCGAGGTTGTTCTGAACGGAGCGGGCCGTCTGTTCATCAAGCTCAAGAGGCTCACCGTAAGGTATGGCCGCAGCGTAAATCTTCTGTTTTAGCGCCTCATTGGCCCAGGCGGGGACGCCTGCCAATTCAAGGGAGCGCAGCGGTTGCGACAAATGGGTCTTGACGTATTTCTCAAGGAATACGAAGCCGACTCCTGCGCCGGCAAAAAGACAAACTGCGCACAGTACCACCAGAGCAGTCAACGAAACGACTTTCCAAGTCCGGCTGCCGGGATGTGCGTTTCGTCTTTTCCTGCCTTTTGAGGCGCCGAGTTTGAATGATATTCTTTTTGTCTGGTTTTTCGTTTTTTTGTTTTTGGCCACCGCTTGTCTCTTGCTGCGAATTACGTATATCGTACTGTGTCAGGCTAACGAGATATCAGCTATTTTTATGGTTCAAACGACCTGTCGTCCAACCGCGCTGTTTTGTTCGGCTAATGCGGCCTCGATAATTTTCATACACAGATGGCTCATTGAAAGTCCTGCCTTTGCCGCGGCCATCGGCAGGAGTGAATGCGTCGTGAAGCCGGGGATGGTATTAACCTCCAAAGTATAAACTGTCTGCTCGTTGTCCATGATAAGATCAACTCTTGCAAAGTGCCGGCAGCCGAGCGTGTCAAAGCAATTGAGCGCGGTCGCCTCGATTTCCGCGGTCAGTGCGGGGTCATCAATGGTCCCGAAAAGGAACTCTGTTCGCTCGTCGAGGTATTTTGCCCGGTAATCATAGAAGCCCGTTTTGCTTTTAATCTCAATAACGGGCAGCGCGCGATTACCCAGTATGCCGACAGTTATTTCTCTGCCTGCAATAAACTGCTCAATCATACAATCGCCAAACATCCGTGAGCACTCGTTGGCGGCCGCAACCGCCGACTTCGGATTGTCGACGATACTGACCCCAATGGTGCTTCCCTGTCTTGAGGGCTTGACCACGAAGCGCTCGCCAAGGTTGACGAGCTGCTTCTGAAGCTCTCTTATCCCCATTGCGGCATCAAACTTAACTGCCTTCGGCGTTGTGATGCCGGCTTTGGCGAAGCAGTTCTTGCTGGCTAACTTGTCAAAGGCCAGCCTGCTTGCCCGGGGCCCGCTGCCGGTATAAGCAAGCGATTTTTCTTCAAGAATCTGCTGAAGCTGGCCGTCTTCACCAAACCTCCCGTGCAGTGCGATAAAGAATACATCGATACTCTCGTCTTCCAGTATAGTCAAATTATCCGGCGCGATGTCAGCAGCTATCACGTTCAGGCCGCTGTCCTTTAATGCCTGCGTGACGCAGGCGCCGCTTTGAATGCTGATGTCCCGTTCTTCGCCGATGCCGCCCATAAGGACAGCTGCTTTCAACTGACCGCCGGCTATAGGCGGTCGAGGATTTGTTAGCGATTCAAAGGTCATTTCTAATTCCAGAGTTCGATTTCAAGCTCCAGCTCGATATCGAATTGCTGCTTGACTCTTTGTCTTATTGCATCTATCAGTCTCATTACATCCCGGCTTGTGCAGCCTTCTTCTGCGATTATGAAATTCGCGTGTTTTTCGCTGACGACGGCTCCGCCGATTTGCAGGCCTTTGAGACCGGCCCTGTCAATCAGGGCGCCGGCGGAAATACCCCTGGGGTTTTTGAACACGCATCCGGCATTTCTTGTATTAAGCGGGGGCTGACTGTTTTCTTTATAGACCCAGACTTCCTTTACGGTCCGCAAAATCTGGTCGGGGTCGGCGGCGTTAAGTTTCAGTGTGGCGCTAAGAATAAACTTGGCGGTAATGTTTGTCCTGCGATAGTCGAACATCAGTTCGGGCTTGTTTTTCTCGAAGACATTGCCTTGATTATCCATGAGCGTTACGGATTCTACAGCGGCGCCGATATCGCCGAATCGCCCGCCCGCATTCATTCTTACCGCTCCGCCAATCGAGCTGGGTATACCGGTCAGGCCCTCAAGACCTGAAAGCCCCTTTTTAACACAGGTTCGGACCAGTTTTCTCAAGTCGGCGCCGGCCCAGGCAATAAGCTGTTCGCCATCAAACTCTGTTTGCGCAAACTGCTCTCCTTCGAGTTTCAGGACTGCTGCGCGGACGCCGTCGTCGCTGATTAGCAGGTTGGAGCCGAAGCCCATCACGCAGGTCCTGATGTTGTTTTCGTTACAGCGCTGGACCGCTTCTTTCAACTGGTCGACGGTGCGAGGCCTTATGAAATAATCGGCCGGGCCGCCCAGGCCATACCATGTGTGCCCGGCCAAAGGATAATCGGTCTCAACTATTTCGTCCAATCCGCTGAATATACTCATCTGCTACCTTCCAAATATCACCCGCACCCATTGTCACCACCAAATCGCCGGCAGTAACATTCTGCTCCAAGTAATCGCAGATTCGGTCAAAGTCATCTATAAACACCGCCTCGGTTCCGTTGCTTCGCATCCGCTCCGCAAGCATCCGGGCATTAACTTCCTTTTTCGTCTGCTGCGAGTCCCGAACAAAGTAAATCTCCGGAACAATGGTTACATCGGCAAGCTTAAAGCTTTCTGTGAAATCATCAAGCAGAAACCTCGTTCTACTGTATTGGTGCGGCTGAAAAATACACCAAATCCGCTTTGGCTGATACCTTTCTCGCATTGCCTTCAGCGAGGCCTTGATTTCGGTAGGGTGGTGTGCATAGTCATCAAGGACCGTGATTTGGTTAAAGTGCCCCTTGAGTGTCAGTCTGCGGTCCACGCCGGTAAAACCGGGCAGTAACCGGAGTATCTGTTGAGGGTCCAGTCCGGCGTTGACGGACACAGCTACCACCGCCAGGGCATTGAGGACACTGTGGCGGCCCGGCAGGCTGATTTTGGCCGGGCCGAGCAGCTTGTCGTGGTGATAGACGTCGAAGGCGTATAATCCGTGGTTTAGCTGTATATTTTGGGCTGAAAAATCGCAGCTCCTTTCGAGTCCGAATGTCTGGCAGCGCAGGCCGGCACTCGCCTGCCTGAGGACTTTTGCGACATTTGAATCCATGCCGTTCGCAATGAGGGTCCCATCCGGCTTAACGCCGAGCGCAAACTCGGCGAAGGCCTCCACTATTTCTTGTTCATTCTTATAATAATCGAGGTGGTCCTGCTCGATGTTGAGTATGGCCGCAATTTTTGGCCTGAGGTTCAGGAAGCTTCGGTCGTATTCGCAGGCCTCGGCGATGAAGTACCTGCCATTGCCGGCGCCGGAAGAGCTGCACAGTTGGGTAATGTCTGCCCCGATAATGAAATTGGGGTCAAGTCCGGCTTGTTGGAGGCAATAGACCAGCCAGCCGCTGGTGGTGCTCTTGCCGTGCGTGCCGCTGATTGCGATGCCCTCATAGCAATCCATCAGTTCGCCTAACATCTGAGCGTATTTGTAAATTCTGCAGCCTCTTTTGCGTGCCTCCTGCAATTCTGGGTTATCTTCTCTTATGGCCGCGGAGATGACGACGGCGTCGGTCTGCGCAGGGAGATGGCCTGCATCGTGGCCGATTCTTATGTCGGCCCCGATTTTGCCGAGCATGTCGGTGACGGGGCTTTTGGTCTGGTCGGAGCCTGTAACAGCGGCCTTGTTTTTTATCAGAAGCTTGGCCAGCCCGCTCATGCCGATACCTCCGGCCCCGATGAAGTGGAACTTTGTTCCTGCCACGCTCAGTTTGCTGTCATTAACCGATATCTTCCGGCTGGATGCCGTCCTGGTATCGCAAATCTCCATACTTGCCTCAACTCTGTATAGTCTGCCAATCCTTTATGTATATCGATTTTCTCAAGACTAATGCTTCAGTGTGTTTGACACAATACGAGAAATTTGGGTTGCAGTGTAGCATACAAGTGGGGTAAAAGAAAGAAAAAAGGCCGCAAGTGTAATACTCACGGCCTTGTATTTGCAGAGACGAACTGCTTATCACTGCGGCGCGGTGTCTTCGAGCCAATGCGAGCTGAAGGCAGCGAAGTCGAGAAAATTGACGTGGCAGTCATGATTAAGGTCACCGACTGGATAAGGATGCCAAGGATCGCCGCAGGTGGGAGTATGACTTATCGTAAGCAATACGGGATATGTTAGACCTTCCTCAATGCCCCAGACGGCCTCGAAGTCCCAGGCCGGCTCAAAGGTGCTTTGCTGCATCATCTCTTCTGTGAACTTACCTTCGGCCCCTGGGCTGGTCGGCCGGCCTGAAGTCTCGATATCCCAGTAGTTATCGGCGGAGCTTCCGCTACTCCAGCCGGCAAAACCTCCTACGTTGTAAACGCCGGTTACACTTCCGGTCGAATAGCACTTTGATATGTCCCCGCTGTCGGCATTCTCGCCGGCAAAGCCCCCCACATAATCGGCGCCGATTACAGTGCCTCGGGCGTAACAGTTTTCGACAGAACCATTGTTATAACCGATTAGACCTCCCGCATCGTCGCCAAGACTATTAACATCCATTACAGAATAACTCTGAGATATGGACGCCTGGCTGTTTTGACCAAGAAGACCCCCTACAAACGAAGCCCCTTCGACGTCTTGTCCTTTGGCGTAACACCTGTTGATAGAGCCGCTACCGGCATAACCTCCCATACCTCCAACATTGGAAGCTTCGCCATGAACATTACCCAAGGTGTAACAATCTGTTATGTTACAGTAATCGTAATAGCCTATGAAGCCTCCAACATAATTGCCGGAACCATATACAGAACCGGTGGAATAAGAGTCAGTACTTGTACAATCCCCGGCATACCCCTGTTGTTCCCGTCCAATCAAACCGCCAACATGGGTGCCGCTGCCCGTTACATTGGCTGTGGAATAACAATTGTTGATATTCGCCGCGCCATGGTAGCTGTAAATATAACCAACCAAACCGCCTACGTGGGTATGACCATCCACAGCACCGGCAGCATGACAGTTGATTATGTCACAGGTAACCCACTCTGCGACAAAGCGGCCGACCAATCCACCATAGTTGCTATTGTCACCTGCAGCGCCAACGTTGCCTGCAGCATAGCACTTGTCTATTGAGGTGCCCGCATTTTCTCCAAACAAAGCCCCAACATCGGCGGAACCGGTTACAGAACCCGCGGCGTAACAATTTGCTGCAAGGCCTCCAGTGTGATAGCCGCCAAGTCCGCCGCAATTCTCGCCGGTGCCCAAAACGCCCGCCTGTGAGTCGGAATTCTCTATTGAGCCGTTTGCATAACCGACGAGGCCGCCAACGCCGGCGTTTCCCTGGACAAGACCTGAAGAAGCACAATTGCTTACAGAGGTGCAATGACCGGCAAGGCCCCCGACATTATCAGCGCCATAAACTGTTATCAGTAACGAATTGCAATCGCTCATCGAGTTGTTGATCTGACCGATGAGTCCCCCAACGTAGTTATTGCCTTTTACATATCCGCCTGATACATCGCAGTAACTCAAAGACGTATCAGTATAGCCGACCAGGCTTGCTGTATAGTTATTGCCCATTGCATTCGGGTCTGCTAAGGTAATACGCTCAACGGCAGCATTGGTGCCCATTTTTCCGAACAGCCCAACATAGTCAGTGGAAAGCCTTTTGATATATAATCGGGATATCGTAAAGCCATTGCCCTGAAAATGCCCCACGAAAGGGTGAGCGGCATCCCCGACAGGGACAAAACCTTCACCGCTGTTCCAGGTTTTGGTCTTAGAAGCATCGATGCCATTGCCCAGCTCATACCAGGCATTTAATGCATATTGCATTTCCTGAAGTTGATTAACGTCTGTAATTATGTAAGGGTCTGGTTCTGTGCCTGAACCTGAGCCACTGAAGGCGCCGGCAGTTTTAACCGGCCCCAATATCAAAACTATGCTTACTAAGATTACAATTAACCTTTTCATCTTTCTTTCTCCTTTCGAATTTAAGCAATTCTTTTGCTCAACCTAAAAAAGGACAACGTTTTGTCATTACGAGTCCTTCGCTTCGCTCAGAGGCTGGCCCGAGTGGAACGAAGGGATAAACTCGGCAAAGCAATCAGGACGTAACAGGTCAGATTGCCACGGCCTGGCACGCAGGCCTCGCAATGACAAGGCCCATCACATTCCTCGTAATGACGCAGGGTATGACTTTCATCTCATAGGCTGCCCTCCTTTCGCGGGTGCGGCGCAACAAAAGCGCACCGCTGCATAGCGCTAAATCAAGACCCCCCAGAGGCGATCTGTAATATGCAACCGCTGCTGCTTTGCCCACAGGCGGAGGAGCCCCAACTTTTCTGCACTTGTGGGTTTCAAAACCTGACAGTCTTGAGCGGGACGCTAAAAGTCAATAGCTACAAGACTATTCACTTGTTAACAGCCATCCGGCTGATGCTATTGTGTCAAAATCAGCAGGCACTTTAGCCGGTCACGTCATTGCTTAGCTCCGCGTGTGAAGTCATAGGCTGTTGTAACGACAAGTCCACCGATTTCAAGAAAATAATTCTTTCAAACCAGGATTTTCTTCGCGCCCTTCGAATGAGTAAAAGGTATCGTTCCGGAGAAACCGCCTTTTTCAAGCAGAAACAAACCTTTTGGGCCAGAAGAAGACCTGACAGGCGGCAATAATGATTCAGGAACTGGCTTACCACTGAGCTTCGGCATAGGGGCCGATTGGCCCTTTTGGACCGGCTTTGGGTCGGGATTTGAGGATGGCCTCGGCAATGGCAATATCGGTCGGACGCGTAATCTTTATGTTCGAGGCGTCGGTCTGGACAATTGACACCTTCCGGCCGAGGGCCTCGACGAGCTGGGCATCGTCGCTTATTTTGCTTTTGTCGAGATTCCTGAGATTATCGTAGGCTTTTTTGAGCAAATCGGCGTTGAATACCTGCGGTGTCTGTGCTTCGTAAAGACCGGCGCGGTCGACGGTTTTGACTATTGCGCCGTCTTTCACATTCTTTATGGTTCCAACGAGAGGGCAGGCCAGTATTGCGGCGCCTGTCCCGGCGGCGGCAGCGATGACTTTATCCGTCCACTCCTTAGTCACACAGCAGCGCACGGCATCGTGCACCGCAATAAGGTCGATGTCGTCTTTGACGAGTTTGAGTGCCTCAGTCACCGTGTCAAATCGCTCGGCGCCACCGAAGCAGATTCTCACATTAAAGAACTTCAGGTTAGGGCCCCATTTGACGCTTACAATCTCCTGGTCTTCGGGGGCGATGGCCAACAATATCTGCTTAACGTCGTCCCGGTCTGAAAAGAACTCCACGCTTCGCAGAAAGGCGGCCCTGCCGGCCACATCGACGAACGGTTTTTTTCTCTGTCCGCCGAAGCGCCTGCTGGCGCCGGCGGCACAAATAATGGCAGCAACACTGTGAGCCATAAAACTATCCTTTACGCAAAGTTAAACATCGCAGATTTGCACGCCCTGTGCCAGAGACGTTAACGGGTCTCGCGTGGGGATAAACTCCTGGCCGACGTAACCCTTAAAGCCGGTCTCGGCAATTGCCCGCATAATAGCGGGGTAGTACAGCTCCTGCGTATCGTCTATCTCGTGCCGGCCGGGATTTCCGCCTGTGTGATAGTGGCCGATGTATTGCTTACAATCGCGAATCGTGCGAATCACATCGCCCTCCATAATCTGGGTATGATAGATATCGTAAAGAATCTTCAGGCGTTCGGAGGCGACTTTTTTGCAGAGCTCGACGCCCCAGTTCATCCGGTCGAACATATAATCCTTGTGATTGACCTTGCTGTTAAGAAGCTCGATGCAGATGGTTACGTTTTTCTTTTCGGCGTACCCGATTACTTGTTTTAGGCCTATGACGGTATTTTCGAGTCCTGCATCGTCGGTCATGCCGGCCCGATTGCCTGAGAAAGCGATAACGTTTGGAAACGCGTGTTCGGCCGCGGCGTCAATGCTCTGGCGAATGGCGGCGAGGCACGTGGGGTGATTGTCCCTGTTGTTCAGGCCGTCTTTGATACCGTGGCTGTTGACCATCGCGCAGACCAGGCCGTATTTTTTTACCGTCGGCAGTTCAGTGGGCGTGAGCAGCTCGACGGACTTAAGGCCCATCTTTGCAGCCGCATCGCATAGTTCTTCAAGCGACATCTTTCTATAACACCACCTGCAAACCGACTGGTTTATACGCTCGTTCTTTACCGCCCGCTCAACCTCGGCTACGGCGGTGACTGGCCTGGTAGCTATTGCCACAGCCGCCAGCGACATCGTCGATGCTTTGATAAAATCGCGGCGTGAAATATCGTTCTTTTCTTCACCCAATTTCTTTTTCATCAATAATTCCTTTCGATTACCATGTTTTGCCGACTATCTAAAACTCAATTCCTCGTCTGGCCGGCAATCCCTTGTCAAACGGATGCTTGATTTTTTTCATTTCGGTTACCAAATCGGCCAGGGCTATCAGTTCGGGTGTTGCGCCTCTGCCAGTAAGGACGATTTCAACGGCCGGGTCTTTTTTGTCAATAATATTCTTGATGTCTTCCAGTCTGGCCAGGCCTCTTGAAAGACAAAAGACGACCTCATCGAGTATCAGTACATCGTAGAATTTTTTTTGTGCGGTTTCGGCGATTCTTTCGAGGGCTTCAGCGATTGCAGCCTTTGTTTCGGCAACAGCTTGCCCGTTTTTTAGCGATGCCGACGTATCCCACGGAACATCGAGGGATTCGACCCTGATTCTGACCGCACCCAGTTGCAGGGCGAAGCGCTCGCCTATGTCAAGCGAGGGAGGTTTAAGGAACTGATAAATCAATACCTTGTTGGCCTGGCCGGCCGCACGCAGGGCCAGACCGAAAGCGGCGGTAGTTTTGCCCTTTCCATCACCGGTATAAATCTGGACAAGACCCTTTTCGAGCATAGGCATATATTAGAGCCGAAAACCCGAAAGTTGAAACCAAAAACTTGCAAAATCAGAAGGCGGCCAGTCAGGACCTGGCAAGTGGAATTGATACGCGCAGTATTTGTGGGACTTTAAGGCTTTTGCCTATTAACGTCACGTTTTTGTCGGCTAAACTCTCGCTAATTCAAGCCGTTGCTGTGCGTCGGCTTGGCCGTCGGGTTGCTCGCCGGGTTTGAAAGGCAGTGGTTCGGCGAACTGGATAGCAACTCGGCGCACGAGCGAATTTACAACCTCGACCCGGCAGATATGGCCGCTGCGGGTGAAATCGGCCATGTCGAAGGAGTTATCCGGACCGAAACGCGGCACGCTAAAACGGGTGGTAATATACTCGCCGGGGCATGGACAATTTGTGTCGGCGTAGCAGGTAAATGCGGCGCCCCGGCTTGAAACATCAACCATCTGGCCCTGTGTAAGGACCCCGTTAAAGTCCTCGGCAAACCAGACGGGCCAATGATAACGCAATCTTTGCTCCGTTCTTCGCTCGGTATTATCGTGCATTTCAAAACCCCTACAATCTTAGATTTTCACAGGTTGCACATCGTCAGATTGTGGGGGCGACTTTATGAACGAGCGCCGAGAAAATCGCTGGTATGAAAGCTGGTAAGGCCGTTTTTGGCTGTTTGGCCTCTTAGGACGCCGGCGGGAACACTCAAGTTTTTTCTCACTTTTTTGATTCTGCGCCAGGCATATTCCTATAACCAAAACCGGCCCAGATAAAGTCTCGCAGAAAATTGCTTTTGTTTGGACTAAAGCGGCGGGTCTGATTGCATCATAAGTGAGTGACGTTCGTTATAAGGCAGGAACCTCCTTTTCTGTAGACATTTGTCGTCGCTCTTTCGCAGAATAATTTAAGCTTTTCGGACATCTTACGGGCTTGCCCTCAAGGACAAGCCTGGAGCCACTGCGAGGCAAACAGAGCAAAATCCCGGGAATTGATTATGTCATCTTCGTACAGGTCCGCCGTTGAATCGAATACGAGAATGTGCCCGTCATTGGCTACGTACAGAACCTCTTCGATAGTGAGGGCATAGTCGTAGACGCGAAAGTCATCTATCTTACCGAAGTACTCATATACGGTGCCGCTGGCGAAGATGCCGCAGCCCACGTGGAAGGACTGAATCCCGCCGACTCCAAGCGAGGCTCCGGTGCGCTCGGCTACCTTTTGACCGTTGTGGTAGATCCTGGCAATCTGCTGAGCCGAGTTGAGCGTGAAGGCGTAGTGGTTCCACTGGCCTTCCCAGTCCTCAGGCCCTGAATCATACCAGAACAGCCGCTGTTTATTGTACGAGCCGCTTTCAAACATGACATCGCCATCCTTGGTGGGGATATGCGTATGCAGAAGCCGGTCATTGGTGGGATTGCCGCCGTGGAAAGGCATGCCCCAGTTTTGGTCAGGCTGAACGGCGGCATTGCCGTTTATCCAGAGGCTGACAGTGACGGCGGAATTGACTCCGGAAAAGGCGACAGCCGGAACCACCACCTTAACGTTGCCGTTAAAGTTGATGCAGCCGTTGGCGTCATAGCCGCCCGGGTCCCAGGCAGTATCGGTCGGTGCCCCGGTGGATATCAGTCTGACCTGGCCGTCGTTTCCGCGGCCCGAGCAGTCATAGGCGGTGCTTCCGGAAGTCTCATCAAACGGATAGTGCACAACAAGATGATTGGCGTCAGGCTCAGTGCCTATTGTCATATATTGAGGAGTTTCGAGCCAGTCGCCACAAAGTATTGCCAGGTCACAGGCATCCACGGCGCAATCATTATTGAGGTCGGCGTTTCTGCCCACAAAATCGACCGCCCAGAGATTGCCCGAATTGCTTTGACTGCTTCTGCTTCTTCCGGTGGTTACATTTGTTTCTGAGAAGACGAAGCCGGTCTTCTCAGGGCTTACAGTGAAAGACGTATCAGGAGGGACTTTTGTGAGTGCATAGATGCCGCGAGTATTCGTCGTATCGCTGAATACCTGACCGCCGCCTGTCTCGGCGGTGACCAGGACGTCACTTACGGGTGCTCCTGTGCCGTCGGTTATGCGCCCGCTGATTATCTCGCCCGAACCGGAGGTGTAGATATTGTAGACGCTGGTCACCACAGTATCCCAGTGAATGATATCGGGAAGGTTGTACCACGCGTCATCCGAGCCGCTCCAGCCCATGTTGAGATGGTGGTACAATGTCGAGCCGTTGTAGCCGTAGCCGTCAGCTATGATGGCGTGGCCTCGCACCGTGGGACTGCTAATACCAAGAATCACGGGATAGCCGGCATCCAGATTCGGATTGATCATTTTCTCCCGCTGGGTGCTGCTGATGCCGGACCCATCATAGCCGTAGACGGCACCGGTATAGTCAAACGTCCCGATCAGGGCATCATTGATGTATCCCATGTTGGCCCCGGAGCCGTCGCTGTAATAACCCATGTGAACAGTGATGCCCGCATCAAAACAGAGCGCTCCGATGGCCTGGCGCTGGGTATCGGACGTGCCGCAGTCCGGCGTAAGGTCCATCAAGCTCCACTGATAAGGGCCGCCGGCGCCGTTGCCGCCGCGGGTATAAGCCGTTTGCTCCGACCCGTTAACCCAAATGGTGAACCCATTTACTCCAATAGCACCGGCAGGATGCTGCCAGTAACGCATCAACTGTGCCATCGCGGTTGCGACGCACCCGCAGGGATAGTTGTCCGAGTCACACGGGTCGTACGGCGGTGTGTAGTAGTTATAGCATGCATTCCCGCATGCTGTTCTTTGATCCCACCGGCTGTCAACAAGGGGGTCAACACGCGGGTCGGATACCGAGCTCAGCTCGAATGGCGTTACCTGGTCACCCTGGAACCGGTCCGGCGTTCCCGCGTGAGCCTGCAACTGCGCCCACTTCTTTCGAGCCTTTCTGGAGGCTCGTTCAAGCGTCTCTCGTTCTTTGTCGGAGAGTGAATGTCCTCCATTTGTCTCAAGGCCTCGCGCCGCAGCGATTCGATTCGGCACGTCACCACGAACCAATATGCTCAGATGACTCTCATCCGAGACCTCGTACACGCCTTTAGAGGCAAAGGCAATAACCGGCTCCACCTCATCGTCAGCCGGGACTATAACAAATCCGGAAGGTTCCAGATAGAGTACGTAGTAGCTCGGTTCACCGGTCTGGTCAGTGAAAACCTCTGCCGATTTAATCTTCCGGCCCAGAGGAGTTCCCAGCGGCGTGGGGTCAAGGCGCAACCACCCCTGCACGGCCTTGCCGGCCTCACCTAAGCCCGCGGGCTTTGCATATATATCGGCTGAGCAGAAAAACAAAACCAAAAGCATCACTGAGACTGTCGATGCAGCCTCGGATTTCAAACTGTGTGGCTCAGCACGCTGTTTCATCATTCCTGCTTCCAACTGATTGCGCACTCAATCCTATCCTTAACCTCTCAATGTCCGGTCAAGGGGGGTGGCTTATGAAATCATCGCTACTGCCGGCTATGGGCAGGAACAATCAACCTCCACGTTCCAGTTGCGACACCGGCCTCATTGTGGCAGACCCCCGGCTCATTCACTGCACATTGGCGGCCGCGAAAGCCGCAAAAACCAACCGGCGCAGCCCGCTTCAGTATGGCCAGGGAAAAAAGGACTCATACCACAGCCCTCCAAAAAAAAGTGACTGCTTATGCGAAGCCGGCAGTTCACGAGTCTGTCGCAGTACACGCCGGGAACCTTTCAGGCAGAAAGGATAATATCCTTTGACCTGACATTTCCCATTCAGACGTTCAAAAACCTTAAGCTTATGGGTTCGACATCATTAATTCTACAAGAATCACCTTGAATTATCAAGAACATTCTTTTCCAACGTAGCTTTGTTGCCGCCTTTGTAAGAAAAAAGTGCAAAAAAACACGTTTGTCATGGTCCGCCTTTTTTGCGGTCCCTATTAGAGCCGAAAGCCTGAAAGCTGAAACCGAAAACTTAGAGCATCAGAAGGCGGCCAATCAGGAGCTGGGAAGTGAAATTGCTACGCGCAGGATTAGGGGGGCTTTAAGGCTTTTGCCTCTTAACGTCAAGCTTTTGTCGGCTGAATCCTTGCTGATTCGGGCTGTTGCTGTGCGTCGGCTTCGCCGTCGGCCTGTTCGCCGGGTTTGAAAGGCAGTGGTTCGGCAAATTGAATGGGGACGCGTCTTACGAAGCCGTTCAGGTCATCGACCGGAAAGGGGGGCAATGGCCGCTGGTTTTTTTAGGGGCCTTATGATATTCGTGCGGCTATGTGGCCATAAACTGTCATCGATTTAATCCGAAACTTAGCGGAAAATCTGGTTTTAGTTAGACTAAAACGGGCAGGGCGGTTGTATTATAAGTGACGGACGCCCGTTTAGAAATGAGTTATGACTGATATTGAAGATAAGCTGCTTATCTGGAAGTTCAGGCGCGGCAGCAGCGAGGCACTGTGCCGTATCTATCAAAAGTACAAAGATAATCTGCTCAAGATTGCATCGGGCCTTTTGAACGACGCGGCTGCAGCCGAGGATATTGTGCATGACACGTTCGTTTTTCTGGCAGAATCGGCGCAGAAGCTCAGGCTCGACGGGAACCTGAAAAGCTATCTGGCCACGTGCGTTGCCAATCGCGTGCGCAACCTGAACAAAGCAACACGGTGGCAGGGAACTGCGGACCTGCGTGAAGCCGGGCAAGCACTAGCGAGGGCAAAGAGGCCAGAGCAGTGGATTGTTTTCAACGAGCAACTGAGGCGAGTGAACGATGCCCTGGCGGAGGTTCCATACGAGCAGCGCGAGGTAGTGATCCTGCACGTGCAGGGCGGGATGAAGTTCCGGGCAATCGCCGAATCGCAGGGCGTTTCAATCAATACGGTCCAGAGCCGATACCGTTATGGACTGGACAAATTACGGTTATTTTTGACTGAGGAAACCGAAATATGAGACATTCAAATAAGATAGAAAAGTTAATAAAGGCTGTTAATATCAGGACAAACACAAAAACGGACAACGCCGTGCAAGATGACATTCTGAACACACTTGCCAAATCAAAGAATATACAGCTGGCTGACTATCAGCCGAAGACATGGCGAATAACCACCAAAACCAGGATAACAAAACTTGCCGTCGCGGCCGTGGTAATAATATCAGCGATAGTTATAACCTTTCATATGACGGACCACAGTGTAATAAATACGTCTTCTGAGAATGGCTTAAGCAATATGGAAAAAGGCTGGACATCCGTGGAAGAACGAGTAGCTCAGGCGTCGGTCATAGCACGCGGCAGAGTCTTGGAAAGTACGTCTGTGGGTACGCCGTACGATGGATATCGCTTAAAAGTTGAAATTATGAAAGTACTCCACGGTGAGACTCTTAGCCGAGTGATAACAGTTCTTGATGATACCGCACATCAGCCGATTAAAGTGGGTTCGCAAGGAATTGTCTGGCGCATAGACAGCCCATGGCACGTTTGGACTGGAGCCGGTTTTTCTAACGACATACAAGGACCGGGCGGAGTAGATGACTGGGAGAAAAGAATCCTGGAGGTCATTGAAACAGTCAGTGCGCAGAATGATGTCGCAGCAACTAAACAAGATGAAGGCCAGAAAAGCTTCTTGAATGTCATCGAAACAGTAGCTGATAAGAATGATGTCACAGCAGCTATACAAGATGCATCGAGCGAACCGCGTCTTTTACATTTTCCCAATGATCGGTCGCTGGGCAGGCTGATGGTGATGGACAGCGACCTCGTTGGGAAGGCAGGCCATTTAGAATGGGACTACCTTGCCGAGGCCACAGGCAGCGTCCAAATCCCGCCCGGCAAGCAGGTGTGGCTTCAGGTAATTTCCGCGACCGCATGGCAGGATTTATCGCCGCTAAGCTCACTGAAGCCTCATGATCTCTACCGGCTGGGTATCTACGGCTCGTACAGCGGCGGTCCCAAGCCGGATGATAAATGCATGGAGCACATGGGTGCTTTGACAGGGCTCAAAGCACTTGAACTCATGTTTACCGAGGTTACGGGCAAGGGATTAAGGGCGATCCATGACCTATACTCCCTGGAACGCCTGATGCTCCCGGAGAGAATCGATGACACCGACATGGTACAATTGGCGAAACTAAAATCTTTGAAGGCATTGTCTTGTAGGGGAAAGGGGGTGACCGATGCCGGTCTTCGTCATCTCGTAGAACTGCCGTTGCTGGAGGAACTGGCGCTTGGAGGTGATCGACTCAGCGATAAGGGTCTTGTGTACATAGCCAGATTACCCCGGCTAAAAGATCTGGAGCTTGATGGAGATTTTACCGATACCGGCCTGAGCTACCTGCGGGATGCGCCATCATTAAGAAATCTTTATTTAGGGAAACTTGCCAATGTTACTGATGCTGGACTGGCACACTTATCGCATATTCCAACGCTGGAGATGATCAATTTGACCGGCAATCGCAATATCACCGACAAAGGCATAGCGCATCTTGAACGGCTGCCGGCCCTGAAAGAACTGAGGGTAAACCGTTGCCGGGTTTCCGACGAGGCTTTGGGACATCTAAAGCAAGTCACAACTTTAGAGCGTCTCGACTTGCCGAGCCGCGGGATAACAGACAAAGGACTGGCTGATATCGGGCAGTTGGCAAAACTTAAGGAACTACATGTAGGCGGCGATATCACTGACACCGGACTCAGACATCTGGTAAAACTTACCAGCCTTGAAGAACTCGAAATCGACGGTGAAGGTATCACCGATGAAGGAATTCGTCAAATAGCGAAGCTGCAAAATTTAACAGAACTGAATCTGAATGTCTGCCCGGGGCTTACTGAGGAAGGAATACGTCAAATAGCAAAGCTGACACAATTGACAGAACTGAATCTGAGTCTGTCCGGGTGTACGAATCTCGGTTATGAGGCTTTGTCGGAGCTTGCAAAGATAAAGGGATTAAAGAAACTTCGTTTGAGTTTTGCCGACACAAATGTTACCGTTTCGGATTTGTCCCGGCTAAACACTCTTTCAAACCTGGGAGAGCTTGATATCTATGATATCAAACGTGGGGAAGGTGCGCTCGATATCTCGGGTCTGACCGAACTCGAGAGACTGACTATTTATGTAAGCGAGAAGAGGGCGTTTACGGACAGAGACCTGGAATCCCTGGCAAATCTCAAAAACCTGAAGAATCTTCAGCTTAATTCACATGAATTTAGCGACGCGGGTGTCGCCAGCCTTGCCGGTCTGATTAATATGGAGATACTTGTTATCGGTGGCCCGAATATGACCGACGAGGCACTTTCGTATCTATCCAATATGAAAAGACTTGGCAGCCTGATTATTTCAGACGGTGACATTACTGATACAGGTATGAAGCGTCTCGAAAAGATCGAGTCTTTGGGTCGTTTGCAAATAACCAGCAACTGCGATATCAGCCCCGGTGCCCTCGACAGACTGCAGAACAGAATTGCTTCCATCAGGGTAAGTAAAGACTGGGAAGTCCAGAAAAGACCGAACGTCGGAGATAAGGCTCCCGATTTTAAGTTTACTACCATGAGCGGCAGGACAATGGAGCTTGCCGATTTTAACGACAAGGTGGTTCTTCTTTATTTCTGGGCCACGTGGTGCAGGCCTTGTCTCGCCTCAACTCCTTCTCTAAAGCGCTTTTATGAAGATATGAGTCGATACAGGGATTTCGAGATGATAAGCATCAGCCAGGATGACGCCGAGCTTAGAGCTCGAGATTACATCGAGAAGCATAAGCTTACATGGCCGCAGGTGTGTGTGGGCCTGAATTCGAAAATCGGCGCTGAATACGGGGTCAATAATCGGGCTCCGTTTTATTTCCTCATCGGGCCCGATGGCAAAATCCTCTCCACCAGAGGGAACCTGAGCCTGCTCGCCTCAGAAATCGAAAAAATCCTTGGCCCCAGGGACACGAACGTTGGAAAACCCCAGCCCGACTCTCGCGGAAATCTCACAAACAGACAAAAACCGCCCTACAGAAGAAAAAGATAATAAAAACACACAAATAAGAATATGTCCCAGGAACCAAGAACCTATAACAAAATGAGCGTTGGCCTTGTCGATGGCCTGAGATTGCCGCGCCCGCCTGCGGCAGGCTCGCAATGACACTCTTTTTGTTAGATGCTCTAAATATCAAGGCCGGGCTTTTTTGGCCCGGTTTTTTTTTGCGCGGGTGGAAGTTTTTTTCAGCAATATGGGGTGCGCGGGAGGCTTTAGTTTCATCTATAATGGTGAAGGGCCGGGGCAAGCGGCCTGACGAGTCGAGTATCGAGGGACGATTGTGCACAATCGGCAAAAGAAGGTTCTGGAACTGCTGGAAATGTCGGGGCCGCGTCTGCACGAGCTTTTGGCGAGGCTGACATTGTCCGAGGATGCGGTGGGCGACCTGCTGCAGGAGCTATTCATACGGCTGAGCAGCTCGAACGGCCTTGATAATGCCAGGGATCCCTTTGCATACGCCCACCGAGCGGCGATAAATCTGGCGTTCGAGTGGCGCAGGAGGCAGAAGGTAAACTGTCAATCCCTGGATGAGGATTGTCTGCCGGTGGGTAGCAGCTCTTCGCCGCTGGGGAAAATAATCCGAAGGGAAGAGCTGGAACAGCTCCTCGATGCGACGTCGCAATTGAGTCGCCTGGCCCGTGACGTAGTGGTTATGCACTATATTGAGCAGGAATCGTACGAAGAAATTTCCCAACGCCTGGGTAAGAAGCCTCATTACCTGCGTTCGGTGTCTGCCAAGGCCCTGGCCCGGCTGCGAATGTTGCTGGCAGGTGAGGAGAACAGGCCAGGCAGGGAGGATTGATGTTATGTCTAACATTGATGAAAAAGAAGTTGTACGACGTTTTGAAGCCATTTCAGAATTCAAGGTCGCTTCTGAGATTACTGTTCGCGACCTCGAACGGGTAAGGCAAAAACTGACCGAGCAAGGAGCGTGGCAGAGAACAGGGCGACAAGACATAAGGAGAACCATTATGAGAAGCAGAATAACAAAATTAGCCGGTGCGGCGGTGATAATAGTAGGTGTTATGCTGTCAATAACCTTTTTGGATAAGTCAGTTACACCTGCTTACGCGATTGAACAAACTATCGAGGCGAGCCATAGTGTGCATTATCTTCACATTAGAGCTATTACCCCGTCACACGAGGATGAGCCGGTAGAGGCGTGGCTTGAATTCAGTGAGGACGGCCGGCCCAAGAATATGCGGCTTAATCTGCCCGATTGGATGGCCCCAGGTGGTGGCCCAAGAGAGGTAATATGGAAGGGCAACAAGAAGCAGGAGTGGCTTAGAGAGAAGAATATCTTAACTACGACAGAAGACGAAGCTTCGGCGGCTCAGGTACTTAAGATGATCGAGAGTCTCGACCCGAAGCTGGCTGTCGAGCGCTTACAGGAAAAACAGGAACAAGGCAAAGTAGAACTGGAGATCAGCGAAGCTGCCGATAAAGCCGAGCCGATTGTTGTAACAGCAACATCTATGGGAGGAGATGATTCACCTTTCCAGCGCATGGTCCTCTACATTGATCAAGCCACAAGGCTTGTTAATGCAATAGAGCTCTATAAGCTAAGAGAAGGTAAGTATGAATGCATAAGAACGCTGGAGTATTACGATTACAATCAACCTATCGATGCCAAAATGTTCACGTTTAGGGACGTATCTGATGACGCTGAACATATCGATGTAATGAATACGGGACTGGCTCAAGGAGACCTTAGCGACGAAGAAATCGCCGTCGAAGTGGTCCGCCAGTTCCTTGAGGGCTTGATTGCCAGGGATTATGACAAAGCAAGCAAGTTATTTTTGGGCATGCCTGCCGACAAAATAAAGGAAGTCTTCGGTGGACTTAATATGGTCAGGATTGCTTCCATAGGAGAGCCAATCCCCCATTCGGAAACAGACCGGCTTCGTGTACCATATGAAGTTGAAGTCGAAGTGGAAGGCAAAGTAACTCTGTGGAAGAAACAGCCATTCGTCCAGCAGATGCCTGGTGAGTCTGGTCGCTGGGCAATTATCGGCGGATTTTGACAAGCTGGATTGTCTAACTTACTAATGTTACAAAGGCCGGGCTTGGTTTGGCTCGGCCTTTTTTCATTGTTTGCGCGGCTCGCTACAAGGTTTTTTCCCTTTCACGCGAAATCTTGCTGAAAAAACAGGCTGCACTTAGAGTAAAATAGGGGGTGAAATCGTCTATTAACGGTTGAACGTTCAATCTTGCGTAATTACGTAAAGGAATCTTGATGTTGGAAGACGGGCGCCTTCTGAACCGGGTGCGTTGTGGAGACCGGGAGGCTTTGCGCCGCATCTACGAGAAATACAGAACGGACATGTTCACAGTGGCCGTATCGCTTCTGCACGACGGTCACGCTGCCGAAGATTGCCTTCAGGATGTCTTTGTAGGTTTTGCGGAAAGCGCCGGGAGTCTCGCGATTCGGCGCAACCTCAAAGGTTACCTTGTAAGCTGGGTGGCTAACCGGGCGAGAGACCACTTGAGGAAGAACCGGGTGCTGCCGGACTGCGCGGCACAACCGGCGTCTTGCCTGCCAACCATAGCAGACCCGGTGGGCGAAGTAATCAACAACGAGCAAGTAGACGGCATCTTTGCGGCACTGGCGGAATTGCCGTACGAGCAGCGGGAGGTGTTCGTATTGCATGTGCAGGCCGGTTTGAAGTTCAGAGAAATCGCCAAGTTGCAGGATGTGTCAATTAAGACGGCGCTCAGCAGATACCGTTATGGGCTTGAAAAAGTGCGAGCACTTTTGAAGAAGGAGAACGAGCATGGAGTCAATGAGTGAGATAGAAGGGTTGGCAAGAAGGATAAGGATTGAGCCCGATGCGGCGGCCGATGCTCGCATTCTTGCCGCAGCCGAAGGGATACTTGAGAAGTCACAGACCAGAGAATCGGTGGCAGCGGGGACGCATATATGGAGAATAATCATGAAAAGTCGAATAGCAAAAGCGGCTATTGCAACTGTGATAGTCATTATTGCAGCCGCGGTGCTTAATCATCCGAGGGGTCAATTCAATGTAACCGCTGCGGCTTTTGCAGACGTTCTGGAGCAGATTGAGAAAGCCAAGACCATAACGTGGAAGACGACGTTCTACAGCAAGGTCACCAGCAAGGATGGAAAACGGAGGTGGATTGAGACGGAGACACGAGAATTTGCATACAAAGCGCCGGGCCTGTATCGGGATGTAACACTGGATGAGAATATGGAGGTCAAGTATGTGACAATCACAGATAACGTGCATCTGAAAGGACTGAGCCTGAACCCTGCAAAGGAGGAAGCAACTGTTCGCGAACTTGCGGCAATAGAGCAGGATGCACGTGGGCCATTCGTTTGGGTCAGCGAGCAGATGAAAGAACAGGACCTGGAATGGGTGGGAAAGGAAAGAACGGCGGGCGGAGAGGTGAACGTTTTTCGAGCCGCGTTCAGAGACGAGGCAAATAACAAAGATTGGAGCTATGACCTCTGGATAGACGCGAAAAGCAAGCAACTGGTCGCCGTTCAGGTTCCGGGGGCCGACATCTATAATCCTGAAGAAGACCCGGCGCGCAATAATCGGCCCGAAAGAGGATGGTCCATATCGAAGCCGATGTGTTCGGTTCATTATGACATCAATTTGGACGCGAGCCTCGACGAATGGCTGTTCAGTCTTGAACCGCCGGAGGGGTACAGGGTCGAGAGCGACCGACGTGCCGAGGTGACGGAGAAGGAGATGGTCGAGTTTCTCGGCATCCTGGCTGAATACTATGACAAGACATTCCCCGGCCACGTATTTCCTTTCCCGGTTACGAGCGACCGGCTGAACGAGATTGAGGAGAAGGCGGAGAATGAACGGACCCCGGCCGAACAAAAGCTTGTGGAAACGACGAATCACTACAAGATGGGCGGTCTGAACATGCTTGCCATCGCTCACTTCGTCAAGGACCATACGGTAAAGGACAGCTTCCGGTACCTGGGCAAAGGGGTCAGTCTCGGCGACAAGGATCGCATTGTCTGTTGGTACAAGCTCAAAGGTTCGAACAGTTACCGAGCGGTTTACGGTGACCTGAGCGTCAGGGACGTTGGACCGGAAGATTTGCCACTGAGAGTGGAGCCGTGAGGCTTTTTGCTGCATTGACATATAGAATAACGGCCGGGCTGATTTGGCTCGGCCTTTTTTGTTTGCTTTCGCGGTTAGAATCAGCTCATTGCGGTCATAATATTGAACATGGCGGAAAAATGTCATCTGCGATTATACTAAAATGGGATGTGTTGGTGTGTTATAAGTGAAGAAGGATATCCTTTCTGACCGGTAGCATGAGATGGTGGAAGACAAGCTGCTTATTTGGCGATTCAAACGCGGTGACAGAGGCGCCCTGGAGCGCATCTACGAAAAGTACAAGAATGACCTGCTGAAACTGGCGGTGGTTCTGGTAAATGACGCCAATTCTGCCGAAGATGTCGTACAGGATGTCTTTGTGAAGTTTGCTCAATCGGCGGGGCGAATTGGCGTAAGCGGGAATCTGAAGAGGTATTTGGCAACATGCGTGGCCAACAAAGTACGAAACCAAAGACGAGACCGGCAAAGGCACGAAACTCACGGCATGGATGACGCGGACAGCGTGGTTTGGGATGCAGACGGGCCGGAGCGATGGGCCATCTTGAGCGAACAGTTGCGGCTTCTGAGTAATGCCCTGGCACAAATCCCGTACGAGCAGCGTGAAGTCGTCAGTCTCTACATGCAGGGCAATATGACTTTCCGGCAAATAGCCAGAATACAAAACGCCTCAGTCAACACCATTCAGGGCCGTTACAGGTATGGACTGAATAAGCTGAGGTCACTATTGAATAGTGAGGTGACCAAATGAGACCGGCAGACAATGTTAAGAAATTTTTCGAAGAAGCGGCTATCGATACCAATCCAAGAATGGATGATGCAGTACTTGGAAAGGTTCTGACGGCTCAGGAACAAGCAATTAAGACAGAGTCGGCTGAATACACGCCGGAGATATGGAGAACAATCATGAAAAGCAAAATTACAAAGGTCGCCGCTGCGGCGGCGATAGTAATAGCGGTGATTTCAGGACTGCGCTTTGTGGGCGGGCCGGGAATTGTCCCGTCAGCGTATGCAGAACTGATGCAAGCAATCGAGAACTCTGCGACAGGTGAGTGGATACATCTATCAACAATTGAGTACGAAGGACACAAAGACAATGGCGAATGGACCTGGCTTGAGTCAGAGACAGAAACGTGGGACAGAGAAAAGTGGTATTCATTTCGGCCTTTTCGCACGTATTACGTAAGAGCAACCGGGGAGACAACCACAGAAATAGGACTCATTAACCATGCCGACAGGAGAGCGCACTCGTACAATCCAAAAACTAATACTCTGACCATCGGTTATGAGAATGCCCCTGATCCAGCCGAAGGCGGCGGTGCCGAAGAGTTCTTAAAGGTAGTTTTGGCGGCAAATACCAACTCTGACGTCATTAAGAAGGCGGAGACAATCGAGGGGAAGGATGTCACTGTGTTGTATGACGGCGCGGACCATGACCAGTGTCGGTGGGTGGTCGATCCCGAAGCAAACCGAATCGTCCAGTTTCAGAAGGTGGCCTATGACGATGAAAAGGGCCGCATGACGCTGACAATTTGGGAGTATCCCGATAGTGGGCCAGCAGATATCTATGCGCTCGGCGTGTCCAGGGATGCAAACGTTGTTGACCTCAGTCCACCTCGCGCAATCTTGGATCTGGTTAACAATGCAACTGCCGCAGAGGCGAGCTTTCCACAGACCTTTTTTGCGATTGAGTGCAGGCTGCTCGAGTCTTTCGATGGACCCGTGCCCCGCGAAAGGCATCCGGATGGTTACATGCCGTTCCAGGCAGGTACACGACTGTATGACGCGAATGTTCAGGACACACCTGCGGTGGTCATTACAGTTACTTATCGTAAGAATTATAATGCGCGTCGTGACGTCTATCCACTCTGGATTTCGGAATACACTGATCCCGGCGATTATCGAGAGCAATTGGCTCAACTGCTGGAGACGATTCAATTCGACAGCGCCGAAAGCCTGGAGGCCTGGACACAAAACAGGCTACCAAGCCAAGTCATCATCCTCGAGCAGCCTGCTCTGCAACACGTCTTTCAGTGCGAAGCAGGTGGAACATTAAAATCGCAGTGTGTCCACTATGATCCGCGCGACCGGGCGGCGCTGCTCAATGTGAATTTCTGGCGACCGCCGAATAACCGCTACGACCTTGACCATCACTGCGAGGGTCTCGAACCACAATCTGGGCCGTGGGGCGAGCTAATGGGGGCAGCCATGGGCGACGAGAAGTTTCAGTGTTACTTCAATCCGGCACGTGACTACATCTGCGAGCGCGTGTACTGCGCCCCAACAGCCGCATACTGTCAGAAGGAATGGGCCAGTTATGCCAAGAATGTGCTCGAGTACGCCAAGACTTCCAGCGGTCGATGGTATCCAAAGAGAACACACATGAGTTGGGAAAAAGAATCATATCTTTGCGTTTGCTTTGTTGATGACCGACGCGAGATAGACGACCAGCTGTTTGATAAGGATGCGGTCTCTGCTGCCGGCTTGGCACCTTTTGGCGCCCGGCAATGATGATGGGCGTGGCTCTTTGACCAACTTCTCCAAAGAGGTTGATTGCCATAGTGTTGCAGTTAGAGAAGTGCCAAAAAGGCCGGGCTGTTTTGGCTCGGCCTTTTTTATGCGCCTTTGACGGCAAAGGCTCAGAGGTAAAATATGGCGGAAAAAAGTCATTTCGCTTAGAGTAAAACGGTCGACGCGGGTGTTATATAAGTGACGGTCGATCGTTGCAATATTACAAGAGGTGCTGATTGGTGCTGGAAGACAGGTTGCTCGTTTGGAAACTGAGGCGCGGCAGCAGAGATGCGCTTTGCCGGATTTATGAAAAGTATCGGGATGATTTGCTGCGATTGGCAACCGCGCTTTTGAATGAGACGGGCACTGCTGAGGACGTTGTGCACGACGTTTTCACCTGCTTCGTACGTTCGGCCAAGCAGTTCCAGCTTACCGGAAGCCTCAGAGGTTATCTGGCAACCTGTGTCGCCAACCGTGCGCGCAACGTAAATCGGGCAGGCCGGCGCGGGCACGCAGGCGGTCTGGAGGAAGCAGGGCTGATAACCTGCGGTTTAAGAAGGCCGGACCAATGGATTATATACAGTGAAGAACTGCAACAGTTGAGCAATGCGCTGGCACAACTGCCCTATGACCAGCGGGAGGTGATAACGCTTCATCTGCAGGCCGGGATGAAATTCAGGGAAATTGCAAGCCTGCAGAATGTTTCGGTTAAGACGGTACAGAGCAGGTGCCGGTACGGGTTGGATAAACTTCGAACACTATTGAATAGTGAGCTTGAAAAATGAAATCGGCGGAAGACATAAGAGGTCTGGTTAAGAATGCGGCAGTAGACAGCAATCCCGAGGTCAACTCGGCGGTTCTTAAAGGTCTTCTTGAGGAACTGGACAAATGTTACAGCACGGATTCGGCCGGCGCACAGCCGGATTTAAGGAGAAAGATTATGAGAAGCGGAATAACAAAATTAGCCGCTGCGGCGGTGATAGTAATAGCGGTGCTTTCAGGACTGCGCTTTGTAAGCGGGCCGAGCGGCGGCGGAGTTGTTTGGGCCGATGTGGCAAGGAACGTTGAACAGGCGAGGGCGTTCATATACAGGATGAAGGAAACTCGAACGCGACTCGGTGGAAAACAGGCCTTTGCCGATGAAACAGAGACGGTGGTTTACGTCTCCACAGAGTATGGAATGAGGATGGATAACTACCGGGATGGGGGGATACCCATAAGCACCTATTCGCTCATGGCAGAGAAGGCCATTATCACAGTCTGTCACCCGATGAAGTTCTATTCGCGTATGGAGAGGCCTGAGGATGAGCTTAAATCGCTTGCCCAGATGGGCCCGAAAGGCATCGTCAGTGGGTTTACGTCGGAGAATTACCGGGAGCTGGGGCGAAAGACAATCGATGGGGTGGTAGTCAAAGGATTTGAGGTCCTTGACCCAGCGTCTTTTTCAGCTAACTTTGAGGTGGACAGCGTAACATCGCGTCTCTGGGTTGATGTGGCAAGCGGTTTTCCGGTATTAATCGAGTATGAAGCCGTTGCTGATGGGGGAACATTCAAGATAAGCACGGTAATGGACCAGTTTCAATGGAATGTGGAGCTTGGGCCTGAGGTTTTCGAGCCGAACATCCCGGCGGACTATGTGGAACAGAAGCTTGACTCCAGCGATATAGCGGTAAAGCAATCGGCTGAGTGTGAAAAGGCTCCGGGAGAGTCGGTGCAGCCGGACCTGCCCGACCTTGACGACTTGAGCTTGCTTGGCGTTGAGGATGATGAAGGAGAAGTTGAGCTCGACTACGCGGGTATGGAAGAAATTTGGAAGGCTCAGGATGAGATTATGGGTACGTGGCCCCCTTATTTACAAGTGCGAGAGCAGTTGTACGAGGAGCTTCGAACGAAACTCAATATTGACAATCTCTCGCTTGAAGAACTTGTTGCAACTGCCGTTGCCCTGCGTGAGAAATTCTGGAAAGCAGGCGGATGTCTCTCAAAGACTTCGTACCCATACGGTTATGCCTCCCGCATTCTTTTGGAGTTGGCCCGCCGAAGGCAGCCCGAAGACATGGCCGTAACGGATGAGCTTGCCGAGACAATTCAATCAGTCGAAGTTTTAGTGACGTTCGAACAGATTCAGGCGAAAAAAACGAGAAACATTTCGTTCCTAAATGCTCTGACCGAGCTGCGCTCTGCGCAATTTGAGCAAATAAAAAGAGAACTCCAGGATGGAAGGACGCCTATCTGGGAGGATTTCGTCCGCGTCAATGACCTTGCCATTCTTTTGGGTATTGCTAAAGACTGGGAGTCTGCTGAAAGAGCCGCCGTTTGGCTAATCGATAGAGCGGATGCGGGCGGATGGACGGCTTATATGCAGCCGTTGAAAGACATGCAGCGTTGTTTTAGTCAGGGTGGGGCCTACAACTATAATATCCAGTTGGCAACAAGGCTTGAGCTTTCCGTGGAAATCTTCCGATACGGCCGACGTCTGCCCTCTTTCAAAGGGCCCAGGGAACGCGGGGTGACGCCTGTGCACCTTATAAAATCTACTCCCGTTTGGCATTGAGCGGCCAGCTTCAGGATACGGGTCTGTGATATTTACCCGATTCTCGGCAACTGCAAGACTTCAAGGCCAATTGAAACAAAGGCCGGGCTAACACGCCCGGCCTTTGCTGTTTGCTTTCGCAGGCAAGACCGTGTTTTCGACCTTCAAACCGGAATTCGCGGGGGAAATACAGCTTTCTTTAGATTAAAATGGGCCGATAATCCGTCATATTGACGGTTGGACGTACAGCGCTGCCTAACGTTAGGGAAGAAGGCTGATGTCGGAAGATGGGCGTTTGTTGAAGCATCTGCGTCGCGGGGACCGGGACGCGCTGCGGCGTGTATATGAGAAATATATAGACGAGTTGTTAGCAGTTGCGGCGTCGCTTCTGTCCCGCATCGATGCAGCAGAGGACTGTGTTCACGATGTATTTGTCGATTTTGCCGGCGCGGCGGGCAGTATTAGGATTCGCCACAACCTCAAGGGTTACCTGTTAAGCTGTGTGGCAAACCGCGCGCGGGACCAATTGCGCAAAAGGCCGAGAGAGACAAATCGTGCCCTTGAAGATTCAGACTATCCGACAACGTCCGGCGAGCCGGCAAGCCGGTTGATTGATTGCGAAGAATCGGCCCGGCTCTTTGCGGCGCTGGCAAAGCTCCCTTACGAGCAGCGTGAGGTATTCGTGCTGCACGCGCAGGGCGATATGAAGTTTCGGGAAATAGCCGGTCTTGTTGGTGTGTCGACAGCCACGGTGCAAAGCAGGTACCGTTACGGGATTGAAAAACTGCGAGGGCTTCTGGAGAAGGAAAACGAGAATGAAGTCAGCAGATGATATAGAGCGATTAGCAAGGAAAATACGAATCAAAACCGGCGTTGCTGCTCGTGAGCGGATTCTCAGCGATGCAGAAGCAGCGCTGGTGAGTACAATGAAGAAAGGCCGCGAGGTCTTAGAACCAAGCCTTTCGATATGGAGAACCATTATGAAAAGCAAGATAACGAAATTAGCTGGTGCGGCGGTGGTAATAATTGCGGCGTTTGTTGTCATACATCAGCTCGGTGGTACTGTTGAAAGCGTCGCCTTTGCTGATGTTGTTCGGCCACTTCTTACCGCCGAGACAGGCAAATTCAAGATGACCATCGACGTAGTGGCTGCCGGGCTGGATTGGATAGACTGCAAGGACGAGCCGACGCAAACCATCGAGGTCATATTCGCCGGACCGGCTCGGACGCGGTGGGACGTTGCCACAGGTGAGGTTCTCGTCGCCAACATGTTTGAGGGCAAGGTGATGATTCTTATGCCTGCCAAGAAAGAGGCTGCTGTTATGCAGGTCGGTCCGCCGGGCGTGATTCCGCCGCACAATCGGTTCAACAAGCTCCTCGAACTTAGGCGGCTTATCCAGTACGCCCTGAAAAATGAAGATGAATCCGTCGAGTTTCTTGGGCGGCGGGAGATTGACGACGTAGGTGCGCTGGGCTACCACATAACGGGACCGCAGCACCACGGGGACATTACCGTATGGGCCGATGCTGAGAGCAAGGTTCCCATTCGGATAGAACAGTCGATGGCTATTGGCGAGCGCACGGAGGCAGCCGTAATTAGCGACATTGCGTACGACGTTGAAGTGGACGAGTCACTGTTTAGTGTCGAGCCGCCCGAGGGATATTCGGTGGGTGGTCCTGAATCCGAGGCCAAGGAGCCGGAGTTTGTTGTTACCGGCAGGGTCACCGATGCGACAACGGGAGAGGCGATTGCGGGAGCCAGGGTTTCGGACGATGGGTATGGACCGAAGCCATACAAGGGCGCGGTTACCGATGCTGACGGCAGGTACAGCTATCACACCTGGCCGGAGGAACATCGGATAAAGGCCGAGGCGCCGGGTTACAAAGCCCAGGCAAAAGGTCTAAAGGCCGGGCTTTTCCATACGGACAATGTAAGCGAAAAGCAAGTGCTGGATTTCGCCCTTGAGCCGGAGTAAGATGGTGGATTATATCCGCTGCAGGGCGCGGCTTGCGCCTTGCAGCGGCGTATTGCCGGTTAACGCTCGAATCCTGCAAGCAAGTCAGGGTTAGTAGAGAAGTTTGATATGAGAAGAGCAATAATTATCACGGTGTTGGTCATATTTTCATTTCTGTTTTCCGCCGTCTTTCTCAAAGCAATGTCAGGTGAAGATTGCTGGATGCCGGACGAAGAAGGGGGGTGGGTCAGGCATGGGGTACCGGCCGGGCCTGCGCCGGATTATCCAAGCCCGATCGGGAAAACCGACGGTTTGATGCCTCTTGTCTGGTTGTTTCTGTGCGGGTCGGGGCTGAGTGGGTTATCTATATACCTGTACGTAAGATTTGCGAAAACTAAGAGCAAGAGCGCGCAACTGAGCACTTAGTAGTCAGCCGGTGAGTTGCCGGACAAGTCCGGTGAACTCTCGGCTGCGGTGCTCGAAATTGTCGAACATGTCGTAGCCGGCACAGGCGGGGCTGCGCAGGATGATGTATACAAGCTCAGAGCTGTCGATTATACTAAGTAGCGAAAGTTAAGGGGTTGGACCAAAGTGGGCAAATTGGTAGTTTTGTTAATACTGGTCTTTGTTTCGTTCTTGATTCCTGCTGTTGTCCTGAGGACCATATACGGACCGTCATACTACTTTTTGTCGGGCGAAGATTGCTGGATGCCGGACGGGGACGGCGGATGGGTAAAACATGGCGTGCCCGGCAGTCCAGCGCCGGAGGAGCCCAGTGTAAACATCCCTGTACCCATTATGTATATTCCTGTACTGTTGGCCGTACTTGTGGGTTTCTATTGTCTCTACCTGTCTAAGAAGCTTTCAAAAGTCAAAACGGACAGAAGGCTGTGAAAGGAGGCCATTGCGCTTGGGACTTTTCTCCGGCCGAGGTATATTGCGTAATCAATGATTGATTTTGCGGACCAGTCTGACAAACTCTCGGCCGCGGCGCTCGAGATTATCCAAGAACTGCAAACGGCTGCATTTTTACCGCTCAAAATTAATAATAGTTTCTATGTGCTTTATGAATGCCTCAGCCCTGGGAATCAAGGGACGGACTCCAGATTCTTCGAAATGAATGAAATCCAGGTAGTCGCTTTCCTGTCGTCTTTCGAAAAGGTCGTTGTAAATCTGAGCCATCTCTTTGGCGACTCTGCCGGTCTTGACGTAATGTTGATTGAAAAAGCTGCGTATCCCTGTGTGTTTGGAAGAAGATAAGCCATTTTGTATCAGCAAGGCTGAGACGGCATAAAAGCAGGCATAATATAGACGATTCACACAGGTATTCCACCGAGAGGCTTCGGCCAAAATTCGAGCATCTTCAAGGGATTCATAAGCTCTTTGCAGCCTGTAATTAATCAAATCGCTCTTCGGATTGCTCACAAGACTATCCCTTCGCGTTCGATGTTTTCATGAAACGGCATGGCCTTATACAGGGGGCTATCCCATTCTTTTCGGCTCCGCACTATGCAGCTAATAACTTCCCCGCATTCCCATTCAACATTGTAAAGTCGATGACGAATAGCATCTATACGTTCCTGGTCGACAGTACCATCCAACAAGACAAGAAAGTCCCAATCAGATTCAGGGCCAGCCTCTCCGCGAATTCGAGAACCGTAAATTATAACATCAGCGTCAGGCTCAATTTCAAGAATGGTTTGTTTGACTTGCTCGAGTAATCGTTCTCGATTCATTTCAATTACCACCCTATACATCTAAGCTACTTCTTTGAACAAATTGTCTATTCCAGGCTGCTTATAACTTTACACACGTTGTCCGCGTTTGTCTACAACTTTTGCAATTCCGGCAATGCGCTGATGATCAAGCGATGACTCGGCGGACGAGTCTGACAAACTCTCGGCCGCGGTGGTCGTAGTTTTCGAACATATCGTAGCTGGCGCAGGCGGGGCTTAGCAGGACGACGTCGCCGGGGGCGGCGAGTTGGCGTGCACGCTCAACGGCCTCGGCTAAGGAGTTGACAATCTTGATCTTCGTCGCTCGTCGCTCGTCGCTCGTCGCTCGCAATGATTTGTTTATTGACGCAGCGATTTTTTTGGTGGTCTGGCCGATTAGAATAGCGGCTTTCGCTTTTTGGGCTATTTTCGCGCCGAGTTCGTCAAAGGGTATGTGCTTGTCGTATCCGCCGGCAATTATGATTTCCGGTTCATCGAAGGCCTCCAGGGCGGTAATAGCGCCTTCGGGGGTGGTGGCTTTGGAATCGTTGTACCAGCGGACGCCATTTATTTCGGCGACCAGTTCCAGCCGATGGGGTAGGGCCTTGAAATCAAGCAGACAGGTCTTGACGGATTCATTATCGATGCCGAAATGCCTGGCGACGGCAAGCGCGGCGGCAAGGTTGGAAAGATTGGCCCGGCCGGGCAAGCGGAATTGGCTGCGAATATCATCGCTCACGTCGTCAGCCGAAAACTTGATGCAGACTCTGCCTTGTTCTTTGCTGTATTTGTCGAACCATTCTGAGGCGATTTTGTCTTCGGCATTGAAGACCGAAGCGGCAGGGGGGGGCCAATCGTTTTGTTGAAAGTTGAAGATGTTTTCCTTGGCGGCGCAGTAGGCCTCGAATGTGCCGTAGCGGTCGAGATGATTCGGCGTGAGGTTTGTCAGCAGTGCGACGTGCGGGGCTTTTTGGATTTGGGCCAGCTGCTCAATCTGGAAACTCGACAGCTCCAGCACGACCAAATCGTCGGGGCTGATTTCGTCGAGGATGGTGAGGAGCGGCTCGTTGCCGATATTGCCGCTGAGCCGGACGTGCTCGTATCTCGCATCTCGTATCTCGTATCTCACCTTCTTGAGCAGGTGGGCTGTGAGGGCGGCGGTAGTGCTCTTGCCGTTTGCCCCTGTTATGCCGATTATTGTGGCCGGGCACAGCTCGAAAAAGATTCCTATTTGAGAGGCGATGCGTTTACCGTTTTGTTTGGCAATTTGCAGGAACTTATTGTCCGGCGTGACCGCGGGGTTGACTATGACAATATCGGCCCGCTCGAAGTCGCCCGGGCTGTGGCCGCCGAGATGAAATTCGATGTCGGGGAATTCTCTGAGCTGACTAATTGAATCGCTTAGCTGTTCGGCTCCAGCTAAATCCGTTACGGTTACTTTTGCCCCGGCCCGGCAGGCAAACTGGGCGGCATCGACTCCGCCGCCGAAGCGCCCCAGCCCCATTACGAGCACTTTTTTGCCGGAGAAAAACTCTTTTCTCATAGCAGCGTCTGCATTGCTCTTGCCAGGTCCAGCTTTGCGTCGATAACCGCCTGCTCGATACACCTTTTCCAGTCATCGCCGAACTGGCCTTTGTATTCCGGTTTTTCGTAGGCGTAGATTATCGAGCGTGATGCGTTAATCAGCGCCCCTGTGCCGTCTGGTTTGCAGAACCGCACACAGTCGGCGGCGGAGGCGCCCTGTGAACCATAGCCCGGCACGAGAAACCAGACTTTGTCATATTTTGTGCGGAGAGCTTTTGTGACATGCGGGGCAGTGCCGCCGACTATCATGCCGACGTTGCTATAGCCGTTAGTGCCGATTCGCTCGGATTCGTTGGCGATTTCGCCGACGATTTGGGCCAGCTTTTCGTACATCATTTGGCCGTCGGCGCCGGCGAAATCCTGGACGGCGGCGGCGGAAGCGTTGCTGGAGCGCACCCAAACGAAGACGCCTTTTCCCTGCTCAGCGGCAACGTCAGCAAAGGGTTGAATTCCGTCAACGCCCGCAAAGCCGTTAATTGTTATGGCATCGGGGGCAAGGGTATCTTCCAGGCCGGCCAATTCCGGATTCTCAAGGTGTGCGGATGCGTAAAGCTCGGCGGTGTGGCCGATATCGCCGCGTTTTACATCGCCGATTATCTCCAAGCCCAGGTCGTCGGCTTCGGAAATCAGCGCGTAGTAGGTTTCAATGCCTTCCCAGAAGTATTTTTCGAAGTACGCGATGTTTATTTTTACGGCTGTTACCATCGGCGCGACGATTCGCATCGTCTGGGTGCAGAAATCGAAGATGGCGTCCACCGCGGCAGCCGCATCGAACTCGTCGTTCATGTCGCGATGGTTCTTGATTGCCGAAGGGAGCCGACTATAGACGGGGTCCAGACCCACAATCAAAGAGGTTTTTTTGCCTTTGACGGCGTCAAAGAGCCGGTCGCCAAAATGACTTGCCATTAGTCTATTCCTTATTTTGCAGCCAAGCGGCTCAAAAGCCGCAAACGAAAAAGGCTTTTAACAAACTTGTTCATCACTATAATCACCGGTACGGTTTCCGGCAAGATAGAAATTAAAATGTGTGACCACAAAACAAAAGCAGATGCGAAGGTTCAAAAGAAGAAACGGCTGAGAAAGCTCTATTGGCTCCTGGCTGATCTGGCAATATCGCTTATTATTCTTGGTTTGGTGTTGTACAGGCCGGCGGGTTACCAGCCGGTCAAGGTTGTTTATACCAGGCAGGTCAGCACATATCTGACAAATGAGCTGCTGCCCCAATTCTACAACGGCGCCCAGCGCGGCGAGCCGTTCGATGTTATCGTTACTCAAAAAGGTATAACCGATATGGTCTCGCGGTCCAGATGGCCGAAGGAGTCCGGCGGCGCGACCTTTTCGGCGCCGGTCGTGCTGTTTGTGCCCGGCAGTGTTGTGCTGATGGGCGCTGTTACTATCCAGGGCGTCGAATTCGTGGTTACTATTGAGCTGGAAAGCAGCTTTGACGAGGCGGGTCTTATGAACCTTCGGGCGAGCAAGGTCAAGGTTGGCGCGATGAATGTCACGCTTCTGGCCAGGATAATAGCGAGAAAGATGTACGCGCGGCGAGCGGCGGCCGTGCCCATAGACCGGGAGGATTGGCGGGCAAAAATAGCGGCGTCGCTGCTTAACGACGAGGCGTTTGAGCCTATTCTGAATGTCAGGGAATTTGTAGTCGAAGGTCGGGGTCAAAAGGTACGTATCGAGAAGATAACGATTGAACAAGAGAAACTTACACTCCGGCTGATTCCGGTTCCCTGATAGAGCTCTTATTGCTTGACCTATACAGGCTGGACGGTTCTGCGGCGGCAATAAATGCCAAAACTGCAAAACCAAGTATTTTCTGCCGGATTTTCGTCATCATTCTCACACCATCCTTTCTTAAAAATACGGGACGGCACCCGGTTCTCACGGTTCCCAGCGCGGCTGCACGTAATACATGATTTTACCCGACTTGTCGAACTTCCGAACAGCCTTCATATAGTACCAATAGTCTGCTATGGTTTGGTCCGCAAACAGAATGGCAATACAGCCCTTTTCTCTATATCGTGTTTTAAGTAATTCGCCCGTGCCGTTGAGGTTCCACTCACCGTCTGCTTCAAATATGAGTACAACATCGTATCGTACGTCTCCCAGACGCAGGCCGCTGAGATTCCTGTTGAATGCAAACTGGCAGGCGCCCTTGAACTCAAACATGCCAGCAAGTATCTCCGGCTGAGGATGCCTGAAGTTGTCTTTTGTCAGTTCGGGATTATTTTCGATGAGCGAATCGCACCATTGGTCAGCAACAGGGAGGCAGCCACCATGGGCTTCGGCATATTTCCTTAGCTCCTTTCCGAGCAGTTCAAGGTTGTACAGTCCTGTCCACTCTTTCTTGCGCTCATATCGCTTGACGGCCGCACTCTCGATACCATAAATGAAATAAAGAGGGGGGAGAGAACAAATGATGGCTACAACCGCATACAAAAACCCCTTGTATCTCTTGTGCCATATCGTCATTGCGACAAGGGAAAGAATGCCGACCCAAAAAGCCAACTTGAAAAACATCGCTGAGACTATCACAAAAAGGCCACAATCGGCACCGACAAATAGCAACAACGCGAAGAGGCCGGCGGATGTTAGTGCTATAAGGGCGCAGACGGCACTGGCCACCGCAAAGTAGCTTGTCTTCTTGATATTATGCTCGCGGTTCTGTGCGGTTACCATAGTTGAGTATACGCCGTTGTCCCGGCATTCCAGAATCTAACCAGCATATCCATTTGTGCCCACCATTCGTCGCCGCCGAATTCGACGCCGTATGGGTGCTCCTCTCCGAAGAGCAGGGATGCCTCTGCTCCACCAAGGTCCTCAGACAATAGCCGCGCATAGCCAAAACGCATCAACTCAGATTTGGCATAGATAAACGTCCACTTACCCATTTCCAAGTGCGGCCTTCCCTCTGCGAATCTCTCGTCCTGAGCTCTCAGAATGCCTGCAGAAATAAAGTAAGTACTCGCTGGTTCATCCCACCTTCCCAATCCTGGTTCAGTAAAGGCATAGTATTGGCCAGCACCTCTGGCACCGAGTTCACCGAAGTAGCCATAATGATAGTAACATGCATACCCTGCAAGGTAATTTCCAAACTCGGAGTCCCTAAGCCGAACGCTTTCGTAAAGCCCAAATGTGAAACCGGTGCCTTTGTAATCGTATTGACCTATTCCCCCAGGACCACCGCGGCCGAAGGCCATCCAAGGGCCCCAGACTGGGTGTGTCCCAACTAAACCAGTTGCCCTGATGATAACATCTTCCGTTGTCGTTCTGTCGTAATCGGGGCCGCCGGCAGGAATATAGAGTAAGCCCAGCGGGTCCGTTCTGCTTATCGGCTGGTTCTGACAATACAGGTATCTATGCAGACTCAAGGGCTCTTCGAATTTTCCGAAGACGGGGTCTCTGGAGGTGAAGCGGGCGAGGTTAGGGTCGTACTGGCGGGCGCGGAGGTAATACTGGTCGATGTCGGCGTCGAAGTACTGGCCGGTGAACTTGAAGGGGTTGGTTATCGTCTCTTCATAATCGGCGGTGTAAGTGTGGAGTTCGCCGAACGGCCCGTAGATATAGCGGTCTTTCACACTGGCGGAGGTATCGATGAGCAGGCGGACGCTGCCGAGGCGGTCGTGGAGGTAGAAGTATCGGTCGGCTGTGTGGTCGCCGTCGCGCTGGGCGATTATCCGGCTGTTTTCATAGATGTAGCTCTTCTTAATATTTTCATTTTCGTCAAGCTCCATCAATATTACCGGCAAGTCTCCGGCCGACTCAACCGCAAAGCTTGCCGGGTCCGCATCTTTTAATGCCTTCAAGGCCATACTTGAATTATCGCAGCAGAGGCGCGGCGTTGTCCAGATATTTTAGCCGGTGCTGCGGTCTTTGGTGCTTTTGGGGTCCGCAGCGTGAATCGGAAATACACGTTAGGTTCGTGGCGGGCTGTTCGCTTTTCCGGTATTGCTCAGGTATTACCCGGCAGGGATTGGCCCGGCGAATTCAGCCAATCCGAGGCCTGCCGACAGCGGCTCGTGGAGGGCAGAGGTTGTTGCCGTTCAGCTTCCGGCAGACTACCTGTTTCTATGTGTTGATGCTCCAAATCTGCTTTCGGCAGGCTCTGAAGGCCGTTTTTTGCGGACGTTTGCGGTTGGACATGTTTCGGGGCTGTAAGATGCAATTTTCTGGCCGGATTCGGGCGAAAAATTGTACGAATTTCGCAAAAAAATTATTGCAGTTATCATAGTGGACGATTAGTATAGTACGTTTGATTATAAGGACTAACGGCTACCAAAGCTGAATTAAAGGTGCTGGACATGGTTTTGACAGGATTAGCTAACCGTGCAGATTAGGCGAGTACAACACCTGTACGGCTGCGTTTTTGGGCAAATGGTGGCCTTGAGACGCTGTTTCCGCTTCAGCGAGACGAACGAGGTTTTGGGCTGGGGCCGCTGTGCCGGAATTTTGGGCAAGACGAGCCCCTTCTGGGAGGTAGCTGACGTGATGTAAAGGCAGGATATGACCTCGGTTTGGTTTTTGGCGTTGAAGTGGAAACTCGCGGGCAGTTTCCACTTTTTTTTGCCCGTGTTGAATTAGGAAGAAATGGACGATGAATCAGGAACTACTAAGGATTGTTGACAGTATTGCACACGATAAGAGCATCGACAGGGAATCCTTATTCGCAGATTTGGAAGAAGCCATGGTTTCGGCGGCCCGGAAGCATTTTGGCGAGCCGGACAGCAACATAGTGGTGCACATAGACCGCACTACCGGCCAGGTCACGGCCTCTAAGGACGGCGAACAAATTGATATAAGGCGGCTCGGGCGAATCCCCGCTCAGACGGCCAAGCAGGTAATGATACAGAAAATAAGGGCCGACGAAAGGGACAGCATCTACGCGGAATTCATTCAGCGAAAAGGCGAAATCATAAGCGGGTCCGTTGTGCGATATGAAAGTGGGACGCTGGTTGTTGATTTGAATCATCGCGCAGAAGGCTTCATGCCGAAAAACGAACAGATAGCGGGCCAGACACACCGCCCCGGCGAGAGAATTCGATGTCTTATTTTTGATGTGAGGGAGATCGCCAATCAGGTCAAGATTATCCTGTCTCGCACGCATCCTGATTTTATCCGCAGATTGTTCGAGCTCGAGGTGCCGGAAATTGCTGAAAGCATCGTTGAGATACGCGTGCTGGCCCGGGAAGCGGGCTATCGCACCAAGGTTGCGGTTGCCTCCATTGATGACAAAGTTGATGCTGTCGGATCTTGCGTTGGTGTGCGGGGCAGCAGGATCAAGAACATAGTTGACGAGCTCGGCGGCGAGAAAATCGACATCGTAAGGTGGAACGATTCGTCACAGGTGCTTATTACAAACGCGTTGATGCCGGCAAAAGTAAGCGAAATCGCCTTGTGTTTTGAATTGGGAAAGGCCACCGTGGTGGTGGAGGAGGACCAGCTGAGCCTGGCTATCGGAAAACATGGTCAAAACGTTCGCCTGGCCGCCAGGCTGACCGGCTGGGATATCGATATACTGACTCCGGACGAATACAACCAGGGTATTGAACGATTGACGAATTGTGTCAGGAGCACGGGAGTCGGCGATGAAACGCTGGTCGATAAGCTGATAGCACTCGGCGCTATATCCGTGCTGGATTTGGAGGATGTGGGGACTGAGCCGCTGATCAACGAACTGAATATTGATGCGGAAATTGCTGAGAAACTGGTTACAGCAGCGGCTGAAGAGACCAAGCGTTTAGCGGCTGAGTCGAAAAAGAAACAGGCAGAGGACATGCTGCAACAACAGACAGAAGCGACGAACAACGGACAGTAGCTTTTGTCGTGCGGTTGGCAGTGTTGCCGTTTGAAAGTATTCGGTAATGTATCACAAAGTGAGGTTCAGAACCTGGCATTAAAGAGTTAAGACCATTTTATGGCTACTACAAGGGTTTACATTTTGGCCAAGGAGCTTGGTGTTAAGAGCACTGCTATTGTCAACAAGTGTCAGGATGAAGGTCTGGACGTCAAGAACCACATGTCGGTGATATCGGCTGGTTTGGCGGCAACTATTCGCGAATGGTTTAGTGAGGGCGAGAATATAACGACGGTCGAGACGGCCGAGAAGGTGGATCTGGACAAAGTAAAAGTCGGGAAAAGGGCAAAAAAGCGGAGACGGGGGGAGAAAAAAGAAGAAGCGGAAAAGGAAACAACAAAGGAAGCTGAACCTGTCGAGCCTCGTGTCGAGACAGTGGCGGCAGCCGTAGAAGAACCTCCAACGCAGGAACCGGAACTGGAATTGGAACCGGAACTGGAGTTGGAGCCTGAACCGGAGCCGGAACCGATATTGCCGGCAGGTCCGATTCTGGAAAAACCTGAGCCGGCCCGACTGACTGGCCCGCAGGTTGTCCGAGTGGAAGCCCCGGAGCCGGTGCGGCCGCCGAAACCAAAATTCAGGTACGATGCGCCCGTTACCGAGCCGTTGATATACAAGAAAGAGGACGGGGAAAGATTGACTTTGGTTTTGGACAAGGACAAGAAGGGGCCGCTAAAAAGGTACAAAGAAAGAACACACGGGCGTCGTCGAGAGGACCAGGATCCGGAAACTGTAAAAAAGTCCAAGTCGAGCAAATGGCGTCAAAGAGATATTGAAGAAAGGCGTGCACGGCTTGATGCGGCCGGCGGCGAAAGCCTGCGATTAAGGCCGGCGAGGAAAATCCTCAGCAAGTCCCATGTTGAAGCTGCGGCACCTGTCAGGCCGAAAAAAAGCGTGGTAAGCGAGCCTATTACAGTGAAGGATTTATCTGCCGCTCTGGCGGTAAAATCGGCGGATATCATCAGCAAGCTGGTGCTGCAGGGCGTAATGGCTACCGCCAATCAGATTATAAGTAACGACATGGCCGAACTGATTGCCGTCGAATTTGGCACCGAGCTGGTCGTAGAGCAAAAGAGCAGGCTGGAGGAGCAGGTAAGGGCCGAATTCGAGCAGCGAGAGAGAAACAATCTTAAGAAGCGATCCGTGGTCGCTACCATGCTGGGGCATGTTGACCACGGAAAGACAAGCCTGCTGGATAAGATTCGCTCAACACATGTTACCGCCAGCGAGGCGGGAGGCATTACGCAGCACATCGGCGCATATCAGGTCAGCCGTAACGATAGCAGGGTGACATTTCTCGATACACCGGGACACGAAGCTTTTACAGCTATGCGGGCCAGAGGCGCTAATATGACGGATGTGGCGGTGCTGGTGGTCGCCGCTGATGACGGTGTGATGCCCCAAACCATCGAGGCGATAGCTCATACCAAAGCTGCAAATGTGCCTGTTATTGTAGCCTTAAATAAGATAGATTTGCCCGGCTGTGACATAAATCGTATTTACTCGCAGTTGGCTGAGCACGGCTTGGCGCCGACTGAATGGGGAGGACAGACCGAAGCGGTGAAGACCAGCGCGGTTACGGGCGAGGGGATAGATGATTTGCTCGAACATCTCGATTATGTGGCAGAGCTGCTTGAATTGAAAGCTGATGATACAATACCGGCGACGGGATGGGTCGTTGAAGCCAGGATGTCGGCCCAGAGGGGGGCGGTGGCAACGCTGTTAATCAAGGAGGGCCGACTGAACAAAGGCGACGTGGTGCTTGCCGGCAGTGCATACGGCAGGGTAAAGACTTTGAAAAACAGTTACGGCAAGTCCATAAAGATTGCCACAAGCTCAATGCCCGTTGAGATTACCGGTCTGAGCGGCGTCCCGCAGGCAGGCGATAAATTCTATTGTCTGGATGATATCAACAGGGCCAAGGCTGCCGCTGAGGAGAACCAGATTCGCTCGAGGGAAAGTTCACTGGCTCGGCGAGCACACGTAACGCTGGACAATCTTTTCAGCCAGATAGAGGCCGGCAACGTCAAAGAGTTAAACCTTATTATACGCGCCGACGTGCAGGGTTCGGTGGATGTCTTAAAGAAGTATTTGTCTGAGTTGAGCACCGAGGAGGTAAAGATCAGGATTTTGCACGCAGCACCCGGAGGAATTACCGAGGGCGACGTTGTGCTGGCTGAGGCGTCGAACGCAATTATTATCGGCTTTAATGTTGTCGCCGATGAGCACGTAGCCAGGATTGCGGAAGCAAAAGCCGTAGATATAAGGCTCTACAACATAATATACCGTATAACGGAAGACCTGGAAAAGTCGATGGCGGGTCTGCTTGAGCCACAGGAGCAGGAGAAAACGGTCGGCAGAGCTGTGGTAAGAAAGACGTTCAAGATCTCAAAGGTCGGGACGATTGCCGGTTGTTATGTCAATAGCGGCATCGTAACCAGGAATGCAAAGCTGCGATTGATACGGGACAACGTCGTAATCAGAGATAAAATGACTATAGAATCCCTGAAACATTTCAAGGACGATGTTCACGAGGTCAAGGCGGGGCTGGAGTGCGGCATCAAAATAGCGAAGTTCGACGACGTGAAGGTAGACGACGTTTTTGACTTTTATGAAATAGTTAAGATAGAAAGAACCCTTTAGACGAATATCGCGGTTCACCGAGCAGGACGCCAGGTACGAGAGACAAACCGTTATGCCGAGCAGAAGGCAGGAAAAAATGGCCCGGATAGTAAAAGAGGCTGTCAGCGACGCCATTACCAATCACCTTAACGACCCTCGCATCGAGGGATTTGTGAGCGTGACCAGGGTTGATATGTCCGCTGATTTGCGCGTGGCCGACGTATATCTTAGCATTTTCGGGCAGGACCCTGTTTTGCGGAAAGACAGTAAAGCCGCAATGCCCGAGAGTGATGCGGGCCAGAACAAGACTTTTCTGGCGCTAACACATGCGAGGAACCGGATACAATCGCTGGTGGCCAACAAGTTGCAGTCCAAGTTCTGCCCCGTTTTGCGTCTTCACACGGATGAGAGCCTCAAGAAGACTCTGGAAATTATGAAGCTGATAGACCGGACCGCCGCCGAGTTGAAACAGAAGGATTCGAGCGACCAGGACCAGGACTGAATCTCGGCGCCGGCTGTGCCGACGGAATTGAAGGTATGACAGGCAATAGGTAAATACAACAGAGCTTCTCATGAAAAGCAGCAAGGAATATTCACAAAAACTTCGCAAACTATACAGGTCATTGAGACGTACACATCCGAGAATGCAAAGTGTCACGTATGACGAGCCGGTCGATGCACTTGTGTATGCCGTCCTAAGCGAGAAAATCAGTGAGACGCAAGCGCAATCGGCGATTAAGGGGTTTAGCGACTATTTTATCGATTTGAACGATTTGCGTGTTTCACGGGCCGAAGAAGTTATCGAGGTGTTGGGTGCTGATACGCCTGTTAACAGAGAAATAACTTCAACACTTAACAAGGCCTTAAGGGCCGTGTTTGACAAGTACCACATGGTTAGTCTGAAGGCGTTAAAGAAGGTCGGCAAGAAGCAGGCCAGACAGATGCTCGAGAAAATGAACGTTGCCAGCCCCTTTGTTGTCGATTATTGCATGCTCACCTCTCTACAGGGCCACGCCGTGCCGCTTACAGAGAAGATGATTGATTATTTGAAGAGGAACGAACTGGTTTATCCCGACGCAGGCAGGCAGCAGATAGCCGGTTTCCTGGCCAAGCAGGTCCCGGCCGAAAACGCATACGAGTTCTATGCTCTTTTGAGGCGAGAGAGCGAGTCTGATAAGGGCGCCGGAAAAAAGAAAACCACTCGAAAGACGCAAACAGGAGCCATTTCCGGAAGTAAAAAGAAAACGACAAAAACAACAAAGACGGCAAGACGCAAGAAATAGAAATAAGGAGGCTATTATTCAGGATGTCAGAGCAGGTGCTAAAATTGGGTATTCCCGCAGGGAGTCTTCAAAAATCGACTATTGAACTATTTGACAAGGCCGGCCTGCACATCACAGATTCGGAAAGGGATTATTTGCCGCAGATAGACGACGACCAGATCCAGCCGATTTGTCTGCGGGCACAGGAGATGAGCAGATACGTCGCTGATGGCGTGCTTGACGCGGGCTTTACCGGCCACGATTGGATAATGGAGAATGAGTCGGATGTGGTTGAGGTCTGCGAGCTTGCCTATAGCAAATCCACAAGCGGCCCGGCCAAATGGGTATTGGCCGTGCCCGACGAATCGAAAGTGACAAAGCCGCAGGACCTTGAAGGAGGCATAATTGCAACCGAACTGGTTAATGTGACAAAGAAGTATTTTGCCGACAAGAATATTGAAGCAAGGATCGAATTTAGCTGGGGCGCTACCGAAGTAAAGGCTCGGCTGGTTGATGCAATAGTGGAACTTACCGAGACGGGCGCTTCGCTGCGGGCAAATAACCTGCGCATAATAGACACGATAATAACCTCGACAACGAGATTTATCGCAAATAATAATGCCTGGCAGGACAAATTCAAACGGGCGAAGATAGAGAATATCGCCATACTGCTTAATGCGGCAATTGACGCCCGCAGCAGAGTCGGTTTGAAGATGAACATAAGGAAGAAAGATTTGGAATCAATATTGAAGATTTTACCTGCCGAGAAGAGCCCGACTATTTCGAGTTTGGCCGATTCCGACTACGTCGCAGTGGAAGTGATTATCGAAGACAAAATCGAACGAACGCTCGTTCCGGCTCTGAAGCGTGCAGGGGCCTCGGGCATAATCACTTATCCCCTCAATAAAGTTATCCACTAACTTGAACCTCTTGCTTTGCTTTCATCAGTCTATGCTGAACGAACTTTTTATTACACACAAGGGGCTATTTGGAGAATACAGCCGGTAAAAAGGCAGGAAAAGATGGGTGACAGCTATATTGAAGATTTGCATCGCATATTTCACGCTTCTGATGAAGCTAAATCATTGTTTGAGTGGATTATCAAGGCGCCCGCAGCCCAACGAGAACGTATCTTAAAGCGTGTTGATGAGTTGAGAACTAAAGTGGGTTTGAGCTACGCGCTGCTTGCTTTGTATCGCCAGCAGGTCAACAGCGGCTTCGTGTTGGCGGACCCCCTGAAAACTGAGGGAAAAAGCGAGAAAAGCTTCTTCGATGCCGATAGCGGCGTTACTTTTCGTCTGCAATGGAATCCTCATCGCGAGTTAAGAAAAAATCACGCACTTCTTATAGAGCGCAACGTCATAGCCGAGAACATTGACCAGGCCAAGCTGATTAACAAAGACAAGAACGGGAAGGCTTGCTATCTGTGTAAAACGAATATTGAAAAACAGAACCCGGGAGAGATTCTTCTCGATATTGACCTTGCCGGGGAGGAATTCCACGTGGGGGCGAATTTCGCCTACATAACGAATAATCATTTTACGGTGATGAGCGCCGCGCATCGTCCCCAGCAATATCGAAGCGAGCTTCCTGAGATAATTAATGATTTTTTGGAAAAAACCGACGGCTATTTTCGCGTGATATTCAACGGGCTTGCAGGGGCTACGATTGGATGGCACGAACATTTGCAGGCCACCACCGAGCCGTTTCCAATTGAGCAGATTAGGATTGGAGATAAGGACGTCGTTTACAAAAGCAAAGATATAACGGTTGCGCGGCCGTACTATTATATCCCCGTCTGGCTGATTGAGGGACGAGACAGGAAAAAATCCCGGATTGCGGTTGACAGAATCATTAAGGCATGGCACGAGCTAAATGAAGCGACCCACACAGAGAATATGGTCTGTGCCAAGTCCGGGGAACTATACCGAACGTTCATAGTGTTAAGAGACAGGGACAGATTAGTCTCGAAAGATACCGGGAAAAAGGGCGCTATGGCGGCCTTCGAAACCGGAGGAAATATAATTTTGTCTTATGAGCCGGCGCCCGACATTAACGATTTGAACGAGAGACATACATTTGATAACGCAGGTCTTGAAACGGTAAAGCAATTGCTGGAAGAGATTTCTCCCGACGAGGAACGTTGCCGCGCTCTGTCCGAGCAGATATCTTCCGCCGCTGGTTCGCTGTTCAACTGATAGATTGCCGGGTAACGAATCACGCCGCAGGCAACAGTGAGAACGGATCCTGCCGAAAACAGGCTCTGGCAGACAGGGGGTTACTTGGTCTGTTTGGAGATATCGGCCGCGACTGTGCACTTGCCAGTGGGCTAAAAGGATGTTCGTATGGCTCACGGCGGAGGATTGTTGAGACTACCCGGCGACGAAGGATACGGCTGCTTCATACTTGCAGCTTTTGCCGGTTCATTTTGCCCTGGCGAGGTAGGAGCCGTCTTGGGTGCTGATGCGCACCACTTCGCCGACAGTGATAAACTGGGGCACTCGTGTCTTCAAGCCGGTCTCCAAAACAGCCTCCTTCAGTTGATTAGTCGCGGTCGCTCCTTTGGGCATTGGAGTCGTTTCAGTAACCGTTAGTTCGACCGTTTTCGGCAGCTCGATGGCCACAACGGCTCCGTTGCAGACCAGGGCCGTCAGCGTCGTATTGGGACTGAAGAATTTTATGGATTCTCCGATTAGGTCATCTGAGACTATGATTTGGTCGTACGTCTGGTTGTCCATGAGGACGTGGCCGGTATTGTCGGAATAAAGGTACTCCATCTCGCGACGATCAAGAAATGACTGTTCGAGGTCTTCTGTGGAGCGCAGACGTTTCTCAATCGTTATGCCATCGGCAATGCACCTTAGCTTTGCCTGCACAAATGCCCGTAAATTGCCGGGCGTTACGTGTGTTGCCTGGGTACATACATACAGCTTGCCGTCCAAAGTGATGGCCATTCCCGGCCGCAAGTCGTTTGCCTTCACAACAGTCTCCTTTGCTAATATCGCGCTACAGATATCAGAAAGAAAGAATTATACTCAAATCTGGTTGTCCCGTCAAGCACGGAAGGCAAAAAAATCGCCGCAATAGTCTGCGAACCGTGCGGACAGCCGCGGTAAGGAAAACCATTATGAGTTTTCTGATACCGGGTCTTATTTGCTTTCAGGCAGACTGAGATAATTGAACTCGAAGAAGAAACCGTCCGGCCTGCTCACTCCATAAAAAGCAGACAGGCCGAAATACTTGCGCACAACATCGAACTCAGGCAAGAGACCGAAATTAAACAGATCAAGTCCCTGCTGTGAAAAAATCAAATTGAAACTCGAGCTCATCCCAATACCCATGGAGGCGCCCGAACCCTCGCTGCCGCTTTTGCTCTTGGCGCTTTCCTTCATCATCCGCCAGGAAAGCTCCCCTGAGGCCACATTATCCTGTAAGCTTGCCAGACCGACAGCCGAGGGAATGGCGGACCTGGCGGAAATAAACCACTTTGCCGCATCTATTGATACGGCTCCGCTGCTGCTCAATGCCCGAATGACGCTCTCAACGGTTGATTCGTCTGCGAATATCAAGTGAGTATCAGTAACTGTAAACGCTAAAGTAGGCATCTGCGGAGCGGAGGGGGCGGCAGGACCCTGCATGGGCCTCAGTCCAGGACTTAAAAACGGGAAACCCGGCATCTTGACGAGATAAATCGTATGGCCCAGAAGTTCGCGACGCGCATCGGGTCTGCCGGCGGCCACAAGTTTGCTGTGCAGAAGCGAAAGGGATTTTTCGAGAGCATTTCGGTTGTTTACCGCCAAAGCAAAAAATGTTTCTGTGGGTTTTGAACCGGCGGAAAAGGGCTTTTTTATACTCTGCGCAATTACAAGTTGTGAGCCTAAGTGGTCAATTATGTCCTCCTTTATCTTCAATCCCGGCTCATCCGGCGAACGGGATGTCGGAAGAGGCATATACATCCACGCCGCAGCCTGAGGCGAAAAGCTCGTGAGTATACCGCCGAGTTCCTCGTAAGCCTTTCTAATGTTCAGATTGAAAAACGTCGCCGAGCAGGCCGATGCGGGAATGAGCCGCGGCGCTCTGAGAACTGTCGACTCAGGCTCCAGCATCCGACAGATGCCTTTCTTTGTGCCGTTGATCTTAAGAAGCGCCTTGACGCTGCAGGGACTCCCGGCCTGCCTGCTGAGGCCAGCCGAACCACCGAGCGACGTAACATTATCAAGACCGAGGTTGTTTATAATCATGGCTGCCTGGCCGGTAGTATCTTCAGCAATGCTCGCTTTGATAATTTGTTTTATGTTGACATAGAAATCAATATCGTGATACGGACCGACGGCTCTTGTGGCAGTGACATAATCGGCGTCGCCGGCCAGCGTCGGGCTTGCCGCACCTTTGATATGTGCTATGACGAACTTAAGAACATCGATACTGTCCGAGCCGATCAGGCAGTCGTCAATAAAACAATAGTGAGTTTTTGCCGGCGGCGGCTGGACTGTTTTCATCGGCGGTGCATCGGCGCTTTCAGGATTATAGCCGCTGAGGTCCGGCACTTTTTTCGGCGGAAGTTCCTTAATAATTGTCACAATGGTAATGCCCTGGTAGTCGTCGGTCTTTTTATGCGCGCCTTGCTCAACAGCTTTCCTGGTCTGTTCTTCCACGGCTTCTTTGATTTTTGCAGCCCTTTCGCCCCACTGCGTTATAAACAGGCCGGGCGCCTCCTCGGTATTCTTGGCCTTCTCGTCGAGCACCCAGGCGATTGCCACTCGGCCCTGGGGCAATACGCCTGCGTTGACAATTGCCTCGGCAATCCTGTTATCTTGCTTGCGGATTTTTTCGCGCAGTTTGTTTTTGAAGTCCTCCACAAAAGCACTCATTGACGGGTCTTTGTAGAGTTTATAAAAGTTGGTTTTCTCAAACTGTCCCTGGAGCAGGCTGAAGTTGTCAATCTCTGCAAGGAACACGGTTTCGGGCGGAATAAGCTTGTCGGTGTCGGGCAGGACCGCGGCCTGAGCCGAGGCGAATACGCCGAGACAACTGAAAAGAGCCAAAAGTAAAAAGCAGCAAGGTCCAATTCCTGTACTTTTCATTCGTGCACCTTTACTTACGGAGAGTTTCAATACAACTATTCCTGCTCGGTCTGGTTTTTGAGAAACTCGGGCTGTGACTTATTGCGTCTTCGGTCCGGCTGGAGGTATTTATAACCGGTGTTCGGATTATCCTTGTCATATACGAAGGCGTCACGGTTTTCTATGAAATGCTTTACATAGTCGACCGGTATGGCAAAGCCAAGACCGCCGAAGAATATATAACCCATATTTGTGACGCCGATTACCTCCCCGGCGAGATTGAACAAGGGTCCGCCGGAGTTGCCCGGATTGATATCCGCGTTGGTTTGGACATAAATAAGCCCCTCGAAGGCCCTGTTCTTTGTGCTGATGACGCCGTCCGTGACGGTTCGCTCCAGACCGAGCGGGTTGCCGATAGCGAAGACCTTTTCGCCCACTTTGAGCCGGTCGATGTCGCCGAGGTAAACGAATCTGACTTTCGTGTCCCCGAGGTCTTCAACCTTCAGCAGCGCCAGGTCGACAAAAGGATTTATCGCTTCGATTTTGACCTTTTTGAATTTCTTTTTTTCGAAGCCGTCCTTGGCCTTCTGGAACAGGGTAACTTCAATCTTTGTTTCTTTTTCTATCACATGATAGTTGGTTATCAAATACGCTTGTTCGTTGATGAAAAAACCTGAGCCCATCCCTGCCGGGCTGGAGACCATCACAACCGCTTCCGAGAATGCATCCACGCATTTTTCAATGGTGGTCTTTTCGAGATTAGCGGTATGATACAGCTGACCGGCCGGCCGGTGCGGCTCATTGACTTCCGGCGACGGCTTGTTAGCATCGGCGCCCTCGGGTTTCAGTCCTGATTTGTCGCTGGCGTATTGGTATTCGAGTATTTTCTCCTTCGGGATAGCTATAACGTCTATTCCGATGTCCAGGTAGAGCACGGTTTCTTTTTCCGCAAGAATATTGCCCGTTAGTCTCTGGCCTTCTTTCAGCACAACGGTGTCACCGAGCACATCGGGAACATAGAATGACCCAACTGCCAAAACCGCTGATAAAAGTGAAATGCTAACGTAACCAGACTTCATAAACTGCTTCCGAATTACTCTTTGACCTACTTATTCTGTATTTGGGCGGTTAATACTATCGACCAAATCCATTATAAGGCTTACCTGACCGTAAGGCAAACGGAAAGTGGTGCGGCGACGCTCCGCAAGTAATGCATTTATCGGAATAAGAAAAAGGGCTCAGAGCGCCTCAGACTCTTGCTCTCCGCATACCACCATTAAACCCCCACACTCAGAGGCTGAGCATCGTCCATTGTACAAACTGCCGGGAACGTTTCTGCGCCAGGGGTCGTCTGTCGATGCATATCAAGGCTTGCTCCCGATCAAAAATCCCCGCAACGTGAAGCTGTTAATCTGCCGAGACAGTGTTATTGCTTTTAGGGTGACCGGAAGTTCTCATTGCAGAAAATATCACCCATTCTATCCGTCGGTAATCTCCACCGCAAACCGGTGAACAACCAGCAGTGGAGAATTTTGTTGCAAAATCGCAACAACTGGTGAAGAATGAAGCGTCGGTATAGCAAAAGACAATAGGGTGGAACCGAGAAGCGTTGAATTTTATGGTCTTTACACTGCACAGATACATATTTCGCGAGCTTTTCAGGGTCTTTGTCCTGGCGACGGCGGCCCTGACGGTAATGCTCAGTCTCGGCATTATCCTGCCTCCCGTGCAGGAATACGGCATAGGGCCCCGCCAGGTGGTTCATATTATGGGCTATTTTCTGCCGGTTACGCTGACGTTCGTACTGCCTATAGCCGCATTGTTTGCCGCCTCGCTCGTTTACGGGCGGTTCGCAAGCGACAATGAGCTTGATGCCTGCCGGGCAAGCGGAATAAGTCTGACAACGCTCGTTTACCCCGGGCTGGCACTGGCGATTATGGTGGCGATTGCGAATCTGTTGTTGAGCTTTCACGTGATGCCGGCCTTCGTGCATCGCGCGACAAGGTCGCTCAAGGCCGACGCAAAGCAGATACTTTTCCGCAATATCCAGCGCAAGGGATACTATAAGCTGCCGCCAGAAGAACAATACCTGATTTACGCCGACCTTGCTGACTCGCAAAGCGACACGCTCTGTGGGGTGGTCGTTGTTGAGGTGAAACGCGGCTCAGTAGGAAGAATTACAACTGCTGAAAATGCCCAGGTTCGTTTCAATCCGCACGAACGGTTTAATGAGGTACAAATAACGGCACATAACACGTATCAAATGGACCCCGATGGCGGCGGAGCATTCGCGGAATGGTTGTCCCTGACGGCAGAGTTCGGCTCACTGCTGGGCGATGATATAAAGTTCAAAGACCTCGATGAAATGAAGAGAATACGTGACGTCGACCTGACACTCTTTGACCCGATTGCCAAACTGTCGCGCCGCGTCTACGCACAGTTGACTGCGGAGGTTTTGGCGCAGGATATTGCCGCCAAGATGGCTGCTGATGCGGGAAGCTTCTGTAAACTTCACAGCGGCGAGAGATTCGTCGAATTCAATGCGACGCAATGTGCAGTGCAGGAGGAAAGAAAAATTGAGCTGTCGGGAACGGTTGTGGTCGCTGAATCGGGTATTGTGGTCGAAGCCGACGTGGTGCGCAAGCAGCCGCTGCGAACCTTCAGATGTGCCAGGGCCGCGCTGTATGTCGAGGGCGACGAGTTGTCCCCGACGTTGACGATGGAGCTCTATAACCCAACCTGGCAGGGGGATGATGGTTCGAGCGTGCCGGCGTGGGGGCGCGTTCGCATTCGCGGCTTACTTTTGCCCGAATCCGTGAAAAATATAACGGATGAGTTCCGAACGGAAGATAGTCTGAAAGCGAGGGAACTCGCTTCGCGTTTGTCGCCGCTGCGAGAAGGGCCGAGCCTCGAACTGAAGGGGCTGCAGAACACGCTTCAAAGAAGAATACAAAGAACACTGGCGGAAATAGAGGCTGAAACACATTCCCGTCTGGTATTCGGGATAGGCTGCGTGTCAATGATCCTGATTGGGATAGGTTTGGGGATTATCCTGAGGGGGGGACATCTGCTGTCGGCCTTTGGCTCCAGTTGTGTGCCGGCGGCTGTGCTGATAGTCTGCATTATGAGCGGCAAGCAAATCGTTGAGAACCCCGGCGCCGCCCGGAATGTAGGCAGTTCGGGCATAGTGTTAATGTGGACGGGTTTGGTGGTTTTGTCTGTGCTGGCCGTGATTATATATCGAAGACTGCTGAGGCATTAGGCCGAAAAGAGTGAAGCCGTACGGCTTTCGAAATGCCGACAAAAGGTAGGAATTATGAAGATATTGGATAAATATGTCGCAAAGAATTTTTTAATAGGCTACTGCATAGCCTTTTGCGTGCTGATAGGGCTGCGAGTTGTCATTGACTTGTTCGTGAGCCTGGATGAGTTCACCGAGCACGCCGACCTCGGCGCCCTGGCGGTGGTCAGGAATATATTGACGTATTACGGTTTGAACAGCACGCTTTACTTTCGGGATTTTGCGGGAATGATAACGGTGGTGGCGGCGGCTTTTTCACTCGGTAAAATGGTTCGCTCCAATGAATTCGTGGCAATGATGGCTTCGGGTGTCAGTCTGAAACGGGTAATCGCGTCGATAGTTTTTTTGTCGATACTGCTGACCGCTGTGCTGGTTGTAATTGACCAGGAATTCGTGATACCGCCGCTTGGTGATAAGCTTGTGCGTGACAAAGATGATATTCCGGGCCGGGAGTCGTATAACGTGCGCTTTATCGCCGACGGCAGCGGCTCACTTATTTTCTCTCAAAGATTCGATACAGAAACTTCAACCCTGTACAATCCGACCATCCTCACACGGCGCAAGGTAGCCGACTCGCCTATTTTGGAGCCGACCGGCTGCATATCTGCCCAAAGTGCGACCTATAATCCTCAAACTGGCAAATGGGATTTGGTCGGCGGAGAGCTCATTGAGAAAGATTCCAACAAGGGCGCCGAGCCGATAGTTTCTTACTCAAGCGACCTTACTCCGAAAGACATCCCTCTGAGGCGTCAGTCCGAGTACAAAACGCTTCTAAGCTGGTCGCAGTTGGCTGCTCTTCAGGCCCAGGGACCCGCCAAGGACCTCGCCCAGCTTTACAGTCAGAAGCACTTTCGTGTAACCGACCCGATTATTAATCTGGTGATGCTTATGTTATGTCTGCCCATTCTGGTTTGTCGCGACCCCAAGTCGATGAAGTCCGCCGTGATGATTAGCTTCGCCGTCGTCGGTGTGTGTCTTATCACGACTTTTGTCTGCAAGATGCTTGCCACAGAGGTGGTATTCAACCGGGTACGCCCGGAATTGTGGGCCTGGCTGCCGGTCTTTGTCTTCCTGCCCGTTGCTTTTATGGAGCTCGATTCGATGAAAACGTGATTTGCGCTCAAGCCCGGCTTGTACAGGACTTTCCGGATTGCCGCACGTGATTAACGTCCGGCGTTTCGACTTTGGCTGCAGCCTTTTATTCTATCCACTCGTCAAGGTCTTAGCAACGGTCAGTACGCCGAGGGCGATGGTGAGGACGGCAATTGCCAGTTTCAGTTTTTCAGTGCTTATCTTTTTTACACTCTTGGCCGAAAGAGGCACTGAGAGCATGGCTCCAATGATTATGAACAGTGCAAGCTTCCAATCAACCGGGTTCCTGGATATCAGAGCATAAGCGACTACACCCACCGCACAGGTTAAACCCTCCGACAGGGAGGTAATTCCCACCGCACTTTTGCCCTCGATGCCGGACAGGATTTGTCCGCCGGTGACTACCGGCCCATAGCCTCCGCCACTCATACCTTTATTGAAAGAGGCGATCAGTCCCAGCAAGCCGACCCTTTTCCACGAAAATGCGAAGTCTTTTTTGAAGAATACGAGGATAATTATGCCCATCGACAGTACGAGGAAGCCGATGTAGAGTTTCAACCAGAATCTGGGAATGCTCACCGCCACAAATACGGCGGCCACGGTGCCGACAATGCTGCAGACGGCCAGCAACAGCGCGACTTTCAGGTGCAGTGGGACCGTTTTTCTGAAGTTCTCGATGTACCCGAGGGGTTTTAGCATCTGTGTAATCTTGAATATGTCCGCTGTCGTTGGTTTGAGGTCTACATTGCCCTCCCGGTGGTGAAAAACTGCGGCGGATAAGCCGGTTATCAGCTCGGATAGCAGAATGGCCGGCACGATTTGCATCGGACTAAAACCCATGAGCATAAGCACCGGAGCCAACGTTGTGCCGTAGCCCATGCCGAGCGTTGAGTCCATATATTCGCAAAGAAACGCGAGGATTACCAGCGGAACAATAGTAGCGAAACCCATCTCAAACATTTCAGCAAATCTCTTCAGTTCTTATGAAGGCTTTCTTCCCGTCACGTGCGATACAGAGAAGCGCCGGTATGGAGTATTCACTTTTTGTTGTCAGCCTCATTGCGTGCCACCTTTTTCCCTAAGCCTACAGACATAATAGACAAAGCGGCACCTTCTGTCAACATCAGAATTCGCGATTGCCTTTAATTCCGTTCGGCTTTTGAGGCGGCGCCTAAGTATGCTCGGTCTGAGTACATATTTATCGAATGTAATGAATAGATAATCTCGCCCGCAGCCGAGCGCCGGGGCTAAAAGCGCAGTCCGAGTCCCACGCCAATTATATTGGTGTCTTCCCACCCGCCTGAGATTTTGTTGGTCTTCCACATATAATAAACGCTGGCGTTTATATTCTCTGCCAGCTTGCCGGAAAATCCGGCAGAAAGCCTGTTTTCACTGACGTTATTCTCTCCGAGATTTATGAAAAACTCTTCAGCTACAAATGGCTGGACATCGAGCTTGGTGAATTTAAACGGGAACGCGACCTTGACCTGGTTCCTTAGTCGAAAGACGTCTTCTTTTGTTTCTCTGTCGCGGTACTCGAGTCGGAGGCGATTACTGGCGTCGATATCCAGCAACTTGCGTCTAAAAACGAGATTGAGGTGTGGGCGATTTTCCTGTCGAAACTTTCCTGTGCTGTCTTTTTCGTACTCTTTTTTGAAACCAAGGCCGATGTCGAGCCATTCGGCGAGGCTCTTGTACATGAAACCGACGGTTACGTTGTGAAGATAAGGGTTTCCGTTGTGCCGACCGGCCCTGAATTCCTGCTCTGCGTGGACGGACCAGTCTTGGTTGATGTCATGAGTGACACCGTTTGTCTGCCAGTATTCCAGATTGCCGCTCCTTGATGCCAAACAGATGCAGTTAAAGGCCAAGGCGGTTGTCACAATGGACACAAAGAATGTTAGGCTGGTTGGTTTTCTCACAGTGCTTTACGTGCTGGTTCTCCGATAAAGTGCGTCTTTTGCGCTTCATGTACTTTTCGGTCGAAGGCTGAAGTGTACAGATAGACTTGGCAGAATCAAGACATTTTTCAGGCCGCCACCGAGAAAATTCTGCTGGAGCCAGACAATGTTAAGTCTTCGCTGTTTTTTGGGACTTGATCAGGTTGCGGATTTCTTTGTTTATCCTGACGCTGCACCACGCTTTGCCGCACATTGAGCAGTAATCGGCGGCGGACAGTTCAGCGGCCGCAATTTCTCTACAGGCTTCCTCGTGCATTCTTTCGGCCGTCTGAGGGTCAAGCGATTCGGCCAGATGTTTTTTCCAGTCAAGGTTTGTCCGGGCGATGCTTACCCTTTTATCCCTCTCAGCCGCGCCTTTCAAGCCGCGAGCGACGTCGGCCGCGTGTGCAGCGATTTTTGCCGCAACGACCCCGGCCCGAACGTCGTCGGCATTCGGAAGACCCAGGTGTTCTCTTGGTGTGACGTAGCACAGAAACGATGCCCCGTAGAACGCCGCGGCAGTTCCCCCTATCGCCGAGGTTATATGGTCATAGCCCGGTGCAATATCCGTCACGATGGGTCCGAGCACGTAGAACGGAGCGCCGCGGCAAGTCTCCTGCTGGATTTCCATGTTGTATTGTATCTGGTCAAACGGAATATGGCCGGGCCCTTCCACCATAACCTGGCAGCCCCTTTCCTGCGCCCTTTGCGTTAGTTCGCCCAGCGTTTTCAACTCAGCCGTTTGTGCCTCGTCGGTGGCATCGGCGATTGCTCCGGGACGAAGGCCGTCGCCGAGCGAAAAGCAAACATCGTATTCGGCCATTATATCGCACAAATCATCGAACATTTCATAGAGCGGGTTCTGCCGGTTATGGTACAGCATCCACTTGGCAAGCAATGCTCCGCCTCGGCTGACAATGCCTCCCACACGTCTGTCGAGCAGCGGCAGATATTCTTTCAGCACGCCGGCGTGAATAGTGAAAAAGTCAACGCCTTGTCCAGCCTGTTTCTCGATGATATTAAGGATTGTTTTCTCGTCTATTTCCTCCACGTCCCTGCCTTCGATAACCTGATATATCGGCACTGTTCCGAAAGGCACGGGGCAGTGGGCGAGAAGCTGCCGGCGTGTATCATCGAGGTTGCCGCCTGTGCTTAAATCCATAATCGTATCCGCCCCGGCCTTGAGCGCCGCTTTCATTTTTTCGATTTCTGCCGGCACAGAAGACCGAACGCTGCTCGTGCCGATGTTGGCGTTAACCTTGGTGCTGAGTGCTCTTCCGATGCCGATGGGTTTGAGATTGGTTTTGAGGTGCAGCTTATTGGCCGGGATTACGAGTTGCCCGGCGGCAGTTTTCTGCCGGACAAGGTCGGCATCGACGCCCTCTGTCTGAGCAACAAACTTAACCTCGTCGCTGAGTGTGCCGGTTCGTGCGGTCTGTAATTGCGTTGCCACTCTATTAGGCTCCCGTAAAAGCAAAAAGTCGCTTCAGCAGGAAGCGATTCGGTGATCGATGCAGCTTTTGGTGTTTCTCAAGCTCACCGCTTCCTACGCAGGCATATCCGCCTTTCCGGCGATTGTCCTGATCAGGTTCAAAGGGTTTTTTCTCAGACCCGCCGCTTGGCGAGCCACCCCTGGCGAACTGCTTCTATTATAGCTTCAAATCGTTGCCGGTCAAAAAAATATTCAGGTTTGGCAGGGGGCGGTCAGGTCTACTTGCCAAGTTTTTCCATCAAGAAATCGTAGGCCCGCCGGCCGCTGATTTGGTGCTTTCCCTCAAAATAGTCGGTTTCTGTTTGAGATTCGGCACCGAATACTTTGTAGACTTCTTTGGCCCGACGGACACTCGCTTTGACGCTCTCGATGGGGAAAATCGGGTCCAGGCTGCCGGCCTCGACCAGCATCGGCCGCGGCGCTATCAGCCCCACAATATCGCTCATATCCCCGAACCGGCTTAAACCAGGTACATAATTGCATGAACAGTGTCCCATCGCGAAAATGCTGTCCCTGAACGTGCAGAAATACCCGCTGATTACACACGCCTTGACCCGTTTATCCAGCGCCGTGGCAAAAAATGTGAGCATTCCACCGCCGCTGATTCCCATCATGCCAAGCCGCGACACGTCCATCTGCTCTCGGCTGTACAGGTAATCCACCAGCCGTTTGGTGTCCAGCACCCGCAGGCCTAACGCCGAGCCGCCAAGGTGTGACGCCAACGCCGCAGTGTGTGCACACGTCTTGGGAGCGCCCTGTCCCAGCTCTTTGTTTAGATATGAGAAGTCCGTCTGTCTTTCACCGAAGCATGATATCTCGGGCGCAGCTACTGCGAAGCCTCGCCGACATAACGCAACAGCAAAATCCTTCTGATAGCCCTCCGGCTCATCACGCTCGCTGCCGTCTTTGCGTATCCCCACAATATCTTTCACGCCGTATCCGTGACCGTGAAGAGCTATCACAACCGGCACCGGCCGAGGCGCCCCTTTCGGTAAAAGAATATACACGGGCATCTCGGTATAGGCCGTGGTTCTAATCAGCACCTTCTCCCGCGTGTAATCTCCCTTGTTTACCTTTTCCAGCAGTCTCGGCTGCGGGTCTACCTTTGCTTCATCCTGAAACCCCAAAACTTTGTTCAGAGCGCTTCTGACTTTCTTCTGCCAGAGCCTGGCCTCCTTTACGCTTTTTGCTCTGAAAGCGTACTTGGCGGAATTAGGGTCATAGCGTTTCCACAAGCCGTAGGCCGGCTGAAGCCGTAACTTTGCGTCATTATCGTAAACTTCTTTTGCTGCGCTGTTAGTTTTTTCCTCCGGCGTTTCTCCGCCTCCAATACTTTTATCGCCGGCAAAAAGAACAAGTGTACACATGCACGCAATTATCAACTCGAATTGTTTTGACCTCATGATGTTCTCCTTGCCAACTGAAGCAAAGGCTTCTGAAAATTGGAGGTTAGGCATATATCATTTAAGAAAATCCCTTTTTTTATTTTCTTAAATAATCACTTAACTATTTGATAAAGAATAACTTACTGTTGAAAAGAAAAAAATCACAAAACGTTTTTTTTCTTTTCAACGTATGTCTAACCTTCAATTTTGCAGGACTTATACTGAACCACCGTTGCAGCGGATTGCCTTTTTTACGAATAAGGCAGTCAGCCAAATGCGAATCTGCCGTCTTGCTTGTGAATTATCATCAGGCACGCGAACTCAAAAACTTCTGTCACCCTCGCTTCTGGTCTTGACAAGACACTCGTCAAACGTAAACCAACCTATGCTTTTTCCTCCTTTGGCTTTGTCGGTGTCCCTCCGCACACAGAACACGATTTTTGTGCCGTCTATCTCTACCATCACAGGCCGATAGTCACGAGAGAATACATGATTCTCTATATCGACGGCGTGGATGATAATGTCCGGGCGGTAGCTTGTCAGGGAATAGGCCAGGTCATATTTGTTGTGGCCTGCCAGGCGGACTTCCGGCCTGGCGGGCAGCCGAGCGATGTGGGGGTCGCACTTGCCGAGAAGGTCAACACACGTTCGCCGCGAGAAATACGGAAACGCGCCCCCCCAGACCACAGCCACTTTTGCTTCGGGCTTGGCTATTTTGTCAACTGCCAACTTGTATCTGATGTTCATGCGGTTGCCCGCGGTGGTTTGAGGTCGACTGATCAACAGAAAGTGGTCCCAATGTATGGCGTTGATTGCAGCTATACACACCAGCGTCGTAAGAGTAAGAGCGGCTTTTCGTCCAATGCGGCTCTTGCGACTCAAGAACAGTTTCAGGACTTGGTGAGTTCCTTGTGCGGCCAGTACCAGCAGGCCAACACTGACCGGCAGGACGAATCGACTCAGCGGCCAGGCGTCGCCGCCGACATAAACTTGGTACGCGAGCCCCAGGCCAAAGCTGCCCAGGAGAAGAAGATGCCATCGTTTGGGCCGCCGCAGAGCTGCAAGCGCCAGCAGAGCGGGCAAGCCCAGCGTCGCTGCCGTCCACGCTGTTTGCTCCAGGCCTACGCTCAGGCGCTCCATGAGGGGCCAGCCGCTCAGTTTCAGATAATATGTGTTGGGCAGCCATTCTCCGTAGTAGTAGTGTCGCCACAGAGAGTGCATCGATACGACGCCCACGACAACCAGCAGGCCGCTAATCACACTAAGGCGACTTTTCCTTACCGAACGGCACAGGAACAGAAAGACAAACAACGCTATCGGAAGAACATCCATACGCACCAGCACTGCGGGCGCAAACCACAGCATTGGCGTCAGGCGACCTTGCTTCCTGCGAAGTGATTCGACAGCGCCGGCCAGGGCAAATGTCACCATAGATGTTTGCAGCCCCGTTTCCATGCCGAACAGCGTAAAGAAAATAAGGTTGTAAAACGAGGCGACAAGCACCACCGCGCAGCTCGCAAAGGGTGGCAGAAGCCGGCACGAACGAGCCAGACAAAGCGTCCCTACCAGGCACGACCACAGTATAAGGATGCCAAGTACCTGTACCAGCAGGCAGGTCAGGCTCGGAGACAGGCGCAGGAGATGGCATACGCCCATAATCATGGTCCATAGGGGAGTGGTATATCCTTCCACGAGCTGGCCGGGATTCCAGACGAGGCCATGTCCTCTCGCCCAATTGTCCGCGTATCGCATCGAAATCATTGCGTCGTCGAACAGGCAGAAGTACCGTTTGCCTTCGACGACGAAACTTGTCCTGGCGATAAACCCGGCCGCGTAGAAAGCCTGCAGCGGGGCAACAACCGACACGACAATCCACACGCTCCGATAGCTTCGCAGGCGTTTGATGGAAATAGCTCCATCGATAGTTTTCACTTCACTCGCCGGCATCGCCGGTTCCTTATGAGTTACCGAGTTTACTATGGTTGTAGTTCTTGGCGATTGATTGCGCAATTGCTGAAAAGCCGGGCGAATAATACGAGTACTGTTTTGACAGACACAGGCCATCAACCTCACATCGCCAGACGCCGAGCTTCTCCAATATTAGCAAATTCCGCTTGAGAATTAAAGTGTTTTTGTTTGGGAGCAGCGTGTTACATATGTCACAAGCCAAGGAAAGGTAAGTGTGGACAGCCGCTACTTAATATTTTGTACCCTCTGTTCGTTACCAGTATATCGTCTTCGATACGCACGCCCAGTTTGCCCGGTATATATACACCCGGCTCAATCGTAAAAACCATCCCTGCCTGGAGTTTTCCTTTGCCCTCCTGTGATACGACGGGCTCCTCGTGCACTTCCAGGCCCAGCCCGTGCCCTGTCCCGTGACCGTAAACAGGCAAATTATGCTCGGCAATCACTTTCCTCGCTGTGGCATCCACCTGCCGGACTTCCACCCCTGCCTTTATCATCTTTATCGCCGCCGCCTGGGCTTCTTGAACTGCTCTGTAAACTTTGCGATAAAGAGCAGGGGGTTTGCCTACTACAAAACATCTGGTCAGATCGCAGCAGTAATTCCGGTGTTTGGCTCCGAAATCGATGAGGATTGTGTCGTTCCTCTTGAGTTTTCTGCGGCCCGGCTGATGATGGGGGCGCGAGGCATTGGGGCCAAACGCCACGATTGTTTCGAAGCTGTTGCGTGCTCCCAGCTTGCGAATTTCCAAATCCAGCACGCCTGCCAGTTCGTTTTCGCTCATTCCCACCTTTACGTGTCGTAACGTTTCTCGCAGGGCTTGTCCGGCAATGCGTGAAGCGGCCCTTACAGCGGCTATTTCACTGCTGCCCTTAATCATTCGCAGTAGTCCTATAATATCCGAAGCTGTTTTTAGGCGGCTTCCGACGGTCTTTTTCAATGCCCCGAAGGCAGCAAGGCTTGTGGAGCTTTCGACGTGCACCGTGTGTACGGATTTTAGTTGTTTTATCAGTTTGCCAACCGCCCCGGCCATCGGTCCTGCCCGCTGGATTATCCTGCAGCGAGGGCATTCATTTTGGGCCTGCTCAACGTATCTGCTGTCAGTCAAAAGGTATACGTCTCGTGATGTAATCACCGCCCAGCTGTCATCGCCCAAAAAGCCGGTCGCATAGCTCACATTGGCCGGCTTTGTTACTATCATACAGCCTATCCTGCTCTTCCTTAACCGGCTCTGAACCGCTTTCACACGCCTGTCTATGATTTCTCCGTCCATTTGTGTGCTCACAGACGAATTAACGAGATTTACCGTTTGCCAATGCGATTGATTAACACCTGCCTGACAAAAAATAAAGCCTTTTTTGCGTGAGTGGTTGGCTTTGGGCCGTTTTATTTTTATATTTTCTTTAGATAAAAACCTTGGCGCGGGGAAAGCCGGTGGTTATAAATGTGTTTTGATTCTTAATGTTTTCCGCAGGGGAGAGAGACTGTTTCAGCCTGATTTACCAGGCGGGACGGCGTTTGCCGTCCTTTTTTTATGCCTTGTCCCCGGCACTGCGTGCTGTTAGAATGTACATCTGAATAGACCGGACAGTTGAATCCTTAACTAAACGGATTTTATTATGATACTGATACTACCGATTCGTACAAGTATCAGGCCGCGGCGGACACCGTATGCAAATTACGCTCTCATAATTGTCAATGTCATCGTTTTTTTTATGACCTATTTGCCTCAGAGGAACCCATTCACGGGCACGCAGGAGATTCTTCGGTTCTGGGCCGACCAGTTTATGCTCAAGCCCGTTCATCCCCAGTTGTGGCAGTTCGTAACTTATGCCTTCCTGCACAGCGGGCTTGTGCATATTTTCGGCAATATGTACTTCCTGTATCTATTCGGCAACAACGTTAACGACAAGCTCGGTACTGTCGGTTATTTGTGTCTTTATCTCGGCGGCGCGGTTTTCGGCGGTGTCGGCCATGCGTTTTTTCACCAGAACCCTGTCCTTGGGGCCAGTGGAGCAGTCGCGGCCGTAACCGGCGCCTATCTTGTTTTGTTTCCGGAAAGTCTGATTACTGTCCTGTACTGGTTAATCTTTATCGGCACAATGGAGCTATCGGCCCTGTATTTCATCATCTTTAAGCTGATTTTCTGGGACAATATTATTGAACCGAGATTTTCCGTCGATGCGGTGGCATACGACGCGCATTTGGCGGGATACGCGTACGGTGTCGTTGCGATTGTAGTCCTGCTCGCCACCGGTCTAATCAGCAGCAGCGGTTTTGATTTATGGTCGATGATAAAACAATGGAACCGCCGCCGTCGGTATCAGGACGTTGTATCGAGCGGTTATGACGCATTTGCCGGGCGGACGATGCCAAAGCAGATAAAGGTCACGGAGGTTAAAACAGAGGCACAGAGGCAGCAGGACGAGAGAATCACTGAGCTTCGCAATGAGATTACCGAGCGCATGGCTCAGCGCAATTTGCACGCCGCGGGCGAATTGTATTTACAACTTATGGAGGTTGACCGTGAGCAGATTCTGCCCCGTCAATATCTGCTGGATATCGCCAACCAGCTTGCCAGCGAAAACAAACACGCCGAAGCGGCCCAGGCTTACGAAAGGTTCGTAGGCAACTATTCCAGCTACGAGTATATCGAGCAGGTGGAGCTGATGCTTGGTATATTGTATTCACGTTATCTTAACAAGCCGGACCTGGCGGCAAAACACCTTCAGGCGGCACTCGAAAACCTCTCCGACCCCGGCCAACTGAAAATGTGCCGCGATGAGCTCGCCCGGTTGCCGCGGTAGGCCGGTATGGCTAACCGAGCATCGCCCGAACGCACTAACATGCAGCATAAAACGCAGCGAAAGAGAATGCCGATTAGGACACAATCATCCGCTTGGTGGCAAGCAAATACGGTCTTTGCTTTAAGATCTGTGCTGGACGACTTTTTCAGTCTTGCTGTCTAATCTGTGCGTGGAGATTGTGGTTCTTGGCCTGTCTTATCCTGTTCTTCGGACAACCTCTCGGGACTGTTCTTTCTAAGATAACCTGCCAGCGGCCTCTCAAGTCTTGCAAGACCTAACAGAACCACAATGGCCAGGAGGGTTGATATGGCTGCAAGGTCATAAAAGCCCGCGCCACAGGCCATACCAATACTTGACACCAGCCATATTGTTGCCGCAGTAGTTAGGCCGTGAATGCCCCCTCTATCTACAATGATGGCCCCGGCGCCGAGAAAGCCGACGCCGGTAACAATTTGAGCCGCTATTCTTGTGAGTGAATCCGAACGTCCCTCCCCCATATGTTCGGACATAATGGTGAAGACCGCTGCACCGAGGCATATCAGGACATTCGTCCGCAGACCGGCGGGCTTACCCCTTATCTCTCTTTCGAGACCGATTGCCCCCCCAAAGACTACGGCTAAGATTATGCTGAACAAATGCTGCGGCCAAATCATCGGGTTACCTTTCTATCAATGTTTCATCGACCTGCATGCCGAAGTGTCTGGCAGCTTTTTCGATATGGGCGAGAACTTTGTCGCCGGGCTTCAGAGTTGTGATTGAAACGGCTTTGCCGTCCGGGTTGACAAGCCGAATCGTCTCGGCATTCTGCATGACAAGACTTATAGGCACGCCCTCGGCCTCAGCCTCGATGAGCATCATAGGCCTTTTTTCGATCTTGTTTCTGCCCAGATATGCAACCTGGCTTTTGCCATGGCAGTCTACCAGCAGGACTTCGTCACCCGCTTTCAAATCGGCCAAATACTTGGTCTTGCCGCCCGCAACCAGAGTGTATGCGTGAACAGCCCCGGCATTGACCCGGAACGGGCGGGCCGCCACATAGGGATTGTCGACAGATTCCGAATGCACCAGAAAAAAGCCGGCAGCCGTATTGCCCACCAGCATTCCTTCGCCGAGGCTCATTTGCGTGCAGGTGTCGAGGCAGGCGCGGTCGCCCATTCCAAGCTGCCTCGCACCGGTAATCTTGGCTGTAACAAGAGCAACTTTTTCGCTTATGCCGTGGATGATTTCGGCAGTTTTCTTAATCTCGTTTATATCGGTGGTATTAAGCACAACGCCGTCAACGCCTTTTTCAAGTATCTCGACCATAAGTTTGGCCTGCTCGCTGTTTTCAACCTGCACCATGATGTTTTTACCCCGGCGGGCGAGCAGGTTTTCAATAGGTATAATCGTCCAGTCAAGCATTCGAAGAACAGCGATTTTGTTTTCAGGCACGGCTGCGGCCTTGTCTTCGTCCGTTTTGCCGGCAATATCAATGAATTCAACATCCGCCCCGGGCACAAGGTCGCCGTACTTTTCGACGGTTTTTATTTTGCCGAACTCGCGGACGGTTTGGCTTTTGCCGTCGGGCAGAACGACGGCCTCGGCACCGCTTTCGAGGGCGGCTATGGCGAGCTGCTTATTGTAGGGAACGACATTTATCCATAATCTTTTCATTCTGGTTCCACCCTATTCAATCGGGGGCTGTATTCTCAAGATCCTTTTTTACTTTTAGAAGTTCTTGTTTGAGTTCGAAGATGTCGCGCTTGGCCATCTTCCATGCGCGGCGGACGTTGACGCCGAAATATGCGTGAATGAGGACGTCTCTCAAGCCGGCGATTCTTTTCCAGGGGATCTGCGGATATTTGTCCCGTACCCCCTGAGGAATATTCTTCACAGCCTCACCCATAATCTCCAAACGCCTCAAAACAGCGTCCTGAACCTGAGTATCTGCCAAAAAGTCCTGCTCGTCTATAGCGCTCGTATATTGCTCGATCTTTGCGATGCTGTCGATCATATCCTCGATGTACAATCTCAAGTCTCTGGTCATAGAATCACCTGCTGCTCTTCGAGGATGGCCTGTCTGAGTAATGGTTTGATAGAGTCGTACTCCAGCACGTCGACATTTCTTTTCAAGGCCTGCTCTAATTCGAGTTTAAGGCCGACAAAGTCGAGCAGACTGATATCGCTGTCGATCCGGACCAGTATGTCGATGTCGCTGTCCGCCCGTAACTGGCCTGTGACGACTGAACCGAACAGCGCCGCTTTGCTGACGCCGTAGCGCCGCAGAATCGGAAGTATTGATTGTCTTATCCGCTCAATGTTTGTGTCCATATCATTTCTCTGCTTTTCCGACGAGGGCGATGAACTCGACGTCAATTGCGGGTTTTATGTCGCTGGTTTTTTCGACGGTCTTTATTTTTCCGAACTGGCGGACGGTTTCGCTTTTGCCGTCGGGCAGAACCACGGCTTCGGCGCCGCTTTCCAGGGCCGAGATAACCACTTCCTTGCTATAGGGAACAGCATTTACCCAGAGTTTTTTCATTGCACTTGTGCCTTACCTAATATCGGCAATAATTGTGTCAGCCTTGCAAGAACGCAACTGCATCTGCGACGCTGGCGCCTTCGTGGACCATTTTGCTCAGGGCCCGGACCATTTTGTCTGGAGTTTTGTGCTGGAAGGCGTTTCGGCCAATTGACAGGCCGGCCGCACCGGCTTTGAGGGCGCCATCTACCATTTTGAAGATGTCTTCGTCACTTTCCATTTTGGGTCCGCCGGCAATCACCACCGGTGCAGGACAGCCTTGAACTACCTCTGTGAAGGTTTCGACGCCGCCAGTGTAGGGCACTTTGACGATATCGGCGCCGAGTTCCGCTCCGACTCTGGCGGCATGTTTGACATTTTTCACATCGAACTCATCTTTGATTTTCGCCCCGCGGGTGTACATCATGGCAACCAGCGGTATCTGCCACTCGAGGCATCGCTCGCTTATGAAGCCCAGCTGCGCCAGCATTTCCTTATCGGTTTCTGCGCCGAGGTTTATATGCACCGAGACGGCATCGGCGCCCAGCTTGATTGCTTCTTCCACGGTGCAGACCAGCTCTTTCGCGTTAGGGTCAGGACTCATTGATGTTCCACCTGAAAGGTGGATAATCAGGCCGACGTCTTTGCCCGCGCCTCTATGGCCCGCGCGCACCATCCCCTTGTGCATGAGAATGGCGTTTGCCCCGCCGGCAACCACCTTGCTTACCGTCGTTCGCATGTCGGCCAGACCTTCAACCGGCCCGACCGTAACACCGTGGTCCATCGGAATAATTACCGTCTTACTGGAATTGCGGTCGATTATTCGCTCAAGTCTTATTCTTTTCCCTATCATTTCTAAACCTCCAATTGTTCGTTTTATTCGTAGAATCCTACCGAAAGCAGGCTAAAAGGCAAGCAAAAAACACCGAACTGCGTGTTTTGGATTTGGGACGGCCTCAACAGACTGTTGCAGGCACATCCCGCGTCGGCTTTTGGCCTTGCCTTTCCGTCAAATCGCTGCTATATCTCTGCCCTATGCAGACAAGATTGATCGTTCCCATAGCAGCACAAAACCCGGATGGTACCGGGCGGCAGATTCAAGCCGCCGCAGCCGCAGGAGCCCAAATGCTCGAGTTACGCACCGATTACCTGGTAAAGCTTAGCCCGGCTCTGGTTAGAAAACTGGTCCTCGAGGCCTCAAGCAAGTCGGAACTGCCTATTGTTGTAACCTGTCGTGACAAGCGGCAGGGCGGTGTGATGGACTACCCTCAGCAGTTGCGCGTTGAAGTGCTGACAAGTGCTTTAGGTGCCGGTGCTGAGTTTATCGACTTCGAATATGAAAACTTCTTATCTGCAGAGAGCCGAGAGAAGATATTGCTTGCGCTGTCGCGGAAACCAAAGGCCAGGCTGGTTTTATCGGCTCACAATTTCGAAACGAGATTTGATAATATTGCCAAACTCTACCGTCAGATATTGTCAGTGTATCCAGCGGCTATACCCAAGCTCGTATATATGGCTAATGATATAAACGATTGCTTTGAGGCCTTTGATTTGCTTCACGGCACAAGCGGGGACAGAATTGTTTTTTGCATGGGCGAGGCAGGCCTTATCAGCAGGATTCTCGCCGAGAAGCTCGGCAGTTTTTATACTTTCGCCAGTATTGACGACAAAACGGCGACTGGGCCGGGCCAGTTGACCATCGAACAGTTCAAAAAGCTGTACCGGTTTGACTGCGTAGATGCTGAAACGGAAGTTTATGGCGTCATCGGCTTTCCCATAGCCCACTCGTTAAGTCCCGCTATTCATAACGCCGCTTTTGGCGAGGCCGGTTTGAACAAGTTGTATCTGCCTTTGCTCGTTGGAGGCGGCAAGACGGAATTCGACCGGTTTATGGACAATATTCTGGCCAGAGACTGGCTCGGCTTCCGCGGCCTTAGCGTAACGATTCCGCACAAACAGAATGCCCTGGATTACGTGATAAGAAACGGCGGTTTTGTTGAGCCTCTGGCGGAAAGAATCGGAGCTGTCAATACCCTTATCATCGGCGAGGACGGCAAGCTCGGGGGGTACAACACCGATTATGCCGGCGCGTTGGATGCAATTACTTCGACGCTGGGCGTCGCCACAACCGATTTACAAAGCTTGCAGGCAGCCGTTATTGGCGCAGGCGGCGTTGCCAGAGCCATAGTGGCAGGCCTGAGTAATGCGGGCGCCAATATCAGAATTTACAATCGCACTGTAGAAAAGGCAAAAACACTCGCGAGACAGTTCAACTGTCGGTTTGCCGGCTTGGACGATTTGGCAAACATCAAGGCAGACCTGATTATCAATTGCACGAGTATTGGAATGCACCCCGATATCAACGAAACACCGCTGCCGAAAGAGTGTATCAAAAAGGACATGGTGGTCTTTGATACGGTCTACAATCCCGCCGAGACGTTGCTGCTGCGGCAGGCCAGGGAGGCGGGGGCGAAAACAATAGAAGGCTTGTCGATGTTCGTCAGCCAGGCCTGCGCCCAGTTTAAGCTCTTCACCGGCCAAGACGCCGCTATTGAGGTCGTGCGAAGGACTATCTCCAATTATCTCTCTCGCGATTAGTATACACAATCCCGTCTCTCATTAGAGTAACGAACCTGTGGGGACCAAGTCTTATCAGGCATAACGGCTGAAAATTATATTTTGCTCTGCTTCTGCAGGCCCTTTGGAGTTAAGTTCCTTCCTTTTCTTGCGCTTTTCATTGTTTTCGGAGTGGACAGCCGATATAATTGCCGTAAGTTGCCAATAGTTTCTGAGGTGGTTTTGTGAAAAAAGAAAGTAGTATCGAGCCTATTGCCTGCGGCGAAAAGGAGTGGGAAACCGGCCGCGGCCGGCCTGTCCTCGAAGTGGCCAGGCGGGAATGTATCATTATTGCTGCATGAAAAAGGTTAACTATATGGGAACTTGCACGTAATGGTGACGATGGACAGAATAGAAGAGTTTGGCCGGCGGATTGGGCGTGAGTTCTGTGCTGAGCGGGTTGTGCTCTTCGGTTCCTATGCTCGGGGCACGGTCACAGAAGATTCGGATGTGGACCTGCTGGTTATCGCACGTTTTGAGGGCAGGAGCGTCGACAAATCGGTGGAAATTCGCATGAAGCTTCGGCCTTGGTTTCCCATAGACCTGATCGTCCGGACGCCAGAAAAGGTGCGGCAGCGTTTAGAGATGGGTGACGGCTTTATGCGGGAGATTCTTGAAGAAGGAAAGGTGCTCTATGAAGCCCACAGCCGCTGAGTGGGTCGCCAAAGCGGAAGGGGACTTTGCTATGATGGAGCGCGAATGCGCGGTAGAAAAGGACCCCAATTATGACGGCATCTGCTTCCATGCGCAACAATGTGCCGAGAAGTACTTGAAGGCCCGGCTTTGTGAAGCAGAGATTGGTTTTAGCAAAATCCACGATCTTGTTGTTCTGCTGGAGAAGGTTCTTCAGGCCGAGTGTGGATGGGAGAGTTTCCGCGAAGACCTTGCCTACCTTTCGGATTTTGCTGTGGCTTTCCGCTATCCCGGTGAATCCGCCGATGCTCAATCGGCACTCGATGCCCAGTGTCGGTGTCGTCGGTTTCGCAAAGCCGCACGGAGTGCGTTGGGGTTGGAAACATAAGCTCGTTAGGGATAAGTTCAATGGCTAAGGGTAACAGGAAAGCTGAAAAAGTGGTGTTGGCCTACAGCGGCGGGCTGGATACGAGCGTAATTCTGCCGTGGCTTAAGGAAACCTATGGCTATGAGGTAATAGCTTTCGCGGCCGAACTGGGCCAGGGCGATGAGCTTGCCGGCATCAAACGCAAGGCGCTGGCAAGCGGCGCCGTCAAGTGCATCGTCAAAGACCTGCGAGAGGAGTTTGTCGAAGATTATCTCTGGCCTGTGCTCAAAGCCGGCGCGGTCTATGAGAATAAGTATCTGCTGGGCACGAGTATCGCTCGGCCCTTGATCGCCAGGCATCAGGTCGAGGTCGCCCACGCCGAAGGCGCAACGGCCGTGGCTCACGGCGCAACGGGCAAAGGCAACGACCAGGTGCGGTTTGAATTGACCTATATGGCGCTGGACCCATCGCTGAAGATTGTCGCTCCATGGAAAGACCCCAGATTCGAGCTGACTTCCCGTGAGGCGGCCGTGGATTACGCAAAAAAGCACGGGATTCCAATCGAGCAGAGCAAGAAGGATATTTACTCGCACGACCGCAACATTTGGCACATCAGCCACGAAGGAGGCGACCTCGAAGACCCCGCCAATGAGCCAAAGGATAGTCTGTTTGTTATTTCGCAGCCCGTTTCGAAAACGCCCGATACGCCGGAGTATGTTGAGATAGGCTTCGAAGAAGGCATCCCTGTAGGACTTAACGGCCAGACAACTGCCGGGGTAAGACTAATCGAGGCGCTTAATGAGCTTGGCGGCAGACACGCAATAGGGCAGGTGGATTTAGTTGAAAATCGGCTGGTGGGTATGAAGTCGAGAGGCGTTTATGAAACGCCCGGCGGGACTATTCTGGTCGAAGCTCACAAGACCCTCGAGAGCCTGACGCTGGATAGAGAAACCTCGCATTACAAACAGCAGGTCGCTCTTAAGTACGCCGAACTGGTCTATTACGGCCAGTGGTTTTCGCTCTTGCGTGAAGCTCTTGATGCTTTTGTCAACGTCACACAGCGGAATGTCACCGGCTCGGTGCGAATGAAACTCTTCAAGGGACACTGCACGCCGGCCGGTGTAAAGAGCCCAAAAAGTCTGTACCAAAAAGACCTGGCCAGCTTCAAAATGGGCGCTGAATACGACCCCACCGACGCAAAAGGTTTTATTCGCCTGTTCGGCTTGCCCATGAGAGTTGCCGCAGCAGTTAATAGTAAAGTGCACGGCAGGAAGACGGCACCTCGAAGGAAGTGACTCGTGCGTTTGTAACGGATAACTGAAAGCAATATAGCATTTGGGAGGGCGCTCATCCTGCAGAACATCGCAGGGTGGGACCCCAAACCCAATTGTGTACTGCTTTTGCAAAGGAGGCATTGTGGCAGTACCGGATTGGATTTGGTTTGTCATTATCTTTGCGTTCGGCAGTTGTGTAGGAAGCTTTCTGAATGTTGTGGTCTTTCGCCTGCCTCGGGACAAGTCGTTAATAAGGCCGCCTTCAGCCTGTCCCGCCTGCGGCAGGCCAATCCGTTTTTACGATAACATACCGCTGATTTCGTGGATGATTTTGGGCGCCAAGTGCCGATACTGCAAATCGCCGATTTCTCCGCGCTACTTTATTATAGAGCTGCTGACCGCACTGCTTTTCACCGGGCTTTTCATCTTGTATTTCCGCACGGGTTTGTATCCTGGCCTAAGTTCATTTCTGGAAGGAGGCTGGTATGTTTATCTTGTTCACATTGTTTTATTGGCTGCTTTGATTGCCGCATCAGCCATTGACCTGGAGTTGTGGGTTATTCCAGTGTCTATTTGCTGGTTTGTGACCGCGGTGGGGCTGATTGGTTCCGGCATAGCCCCTTACGTGGTTGGTGCGGAAAAAATCAGTCAAAATCTGCTTTTGCCCAGCACCTCGGACATTTTCCTGAAAGAAGTTACCATCGGGTCTCTGTCTGCGGGCGCTCTGACAGGGCTGGCAATATCATGGGTGTTACTGGCAACCGGCGTGTTTAAGAGAAGTTACGAATGCGACGACTCTGAGGATTCGCCGAACAAGCCGGAAGAATCGGCCGAGCCGGCATTTAACCACCGCCTCGAGATCTGCAGGGAAATCATATTTCTGCTGCCGATTATCGCCTGTGCGCTGGCTGCTTACGGGATTAGCAGCAGATACTCTCAAATAAACAAGTGGTGGCTGAATCTTTTGCAAAGGCCTGCGATTGCCGGGCTTATGGGCGGCCTTTGGGGCTATTTTGTGGGTTGCGGTGTGGTGTGGTTTACACGCATCTTTGGGACCCTGGGCTTTGGTAAAGAAGCGATGGGGCTTGGCGATGTGCATTTGATGGGTGCTGCCGGGGCCGTTATAGGACCGATTCTGGTAGTGGTTGCGTTCTTTATCGCGCCATTTTTCGGCCTGGCCTGGGCCGGATTTCAAATGTTTTTTAAAAAAACACGACAAATTCCTTACGGTCCTTTCTTGTCATTGGGTATCTTTGCTGTTATGATTCTACGCGACTGGATTTTCGATTATCTGAGCTTTATGTTTTACCGTTAACGAACAGAAACACGATTACCGATGTTATAAGGAGATAACAAATGCCCACTGCAAACAAAAAAACGATTGCTTTGTTGATTGGTCTTGTATCTGTTGCTTTTTCCTCCGGCTGCACGGATTGGCAGAAAAAACACAATGCCCTGAATGTGGAGCATCAGAATCTGAAGGGCTTATACGAGCGTGAGCAGGCAGACAAGGGGCAGCTCGCCGAGCAGCTTACACAAAGCCAGCAGACCATTGAGGACCTCCAGAAACAAATTGCCCTGCAGAAAAAGAGCCCGGCCGAAGCCACGGGCTTCGGCAAAGGCTATGACGTTGCTTTCGACCCTTCGGCGGGAACGATTACGGTGACACTTGAGAACACAATACTTTTCAGCCCCGGAAAAGCTGAGCTGAAGAAGACCAGTGCCGAGCTTGACCATATCGAGTCTGTGTTGAGGAGGAAATACGCGGGCAAGCAAATAGACGTTGTGGGCCATACCGATTCCGATCCGGTGAAAAAGTCGAAAAAATACTGGCAAGACAATTGGGAACTCTCCGCCGAGCGTGCTCTTGCCGTAGTCAGATATCTGGTAAAACGCGGCATCCCCGAAGAGAAAATTCGCGCGGTCGGCTGCGGAGCTGCAAGGCCCGTCGCTGATAATACTTCAGCCAAGGGCAAGGCAAAGAATCGAAGAGTTGAAATTGTTGTGTATATCAAGAGCAGGGCGTAGGTTATAGTCCACGTATCGATTGACAAATCGCAATGTGGCTGCCCGCGGATGCTACTGACTTGTTAGAAAAGAGTCAATTCTTATTCTTCCATCTGTGTCAATGCGCACAGTAATAGTTCCGTCTTTGGCGGTATAGAAGGAATTTCCCCGGTTTTCCAGGTTAAGGTTTTGGCGTCTTTCATAGTCGGTTCGGCTGCAACTGTAGATCAAAACGTCCGGCTCAAGGTTTTTCACAAAGGCGGGCTCCAATGTTTTGGCCGAGCCGTGATGAGGGGCAAGGACAACTTTGGCTTTCAGGTCGGGGTAAAGCCGAACAAGCTCCTGTTGTGCAAATCTTTCTATGTCCGAACACAAGAGTATCTGTCTGTCGGCAAATTCGACCAGGCAAACCAGCGATTTGTCATTGTCTGTTATTGCCTTGTCCTGGGCCACCCGTTGACCCGGCCAAAGCATTCTGATAGTTGCGCGGCTACCTGTGTCCAAATCTTCAGCCAATCGCCGCAGCTTACAACCTCTTGCGAGCAGTGTTTTCCTGAGAAGCTTTGCAGTTGTCCGCTGGTCGGTGCTGCTGAAAAACGCGTCATTGGCATAAACGGTGCTTGCCTTGCAGTGCCGGACAATCTCAGGTATTCCATTGATATGGTCGATGTCGTTGTGGCTGATAACAATTGCATCAATTCCGTCTATTCCGCAATAGTCTAAAAAGGGCGAGGCTATTCGTCGCCCAACGTCGGCTTTATTCGCCGAGCCTGCATCAAACAGGATATTGGCTTTGCCCGGCAGTTGGACCAGTATTGCCTGGCCGTGCCCGACATCCAGACAGGTCATTACCAGATTGTTCCGATGTGTCCTTTGCCATTTCGTCGCACTCAACATAACAAACACTGGTAAAACCATGCCTATACAGATTGCCTTTTTCATCAGAGGACGTCGAAAATGAGCGAAGGCGACAAACATAATGAAACAGTAATACAGGATTATGGGTACAAGCGGTACGTGGCCTATGAGTACGGGTGAAAAGTCGAAATGTGCAATAACCTTTACTACGCGAATTAGCAGGTCGGCCAATCCTGTCACTATTGCCCCGAATAGCGCCGCTGCAGTGGGCAATAAGAAAGCGAGAATTATTTTAGTAAATCCTGTCGTCAGAATCCCGGCCACAAGCGGAAATGCGGCGACCGTCCATACGAACGACAGCGGGGTAATTGTATAAAAATGATAAAGCAATATGCCGGCGCCGCCGAGCCAGGCTGCGAGTCCCACAGAAAACAGTTGCAATACATATGACCCCGACCGTGCGAGCACACCTGGAAACGATTTTGTTTTTGGGCGTTCCTTGTACAGGCGTAAATTTGCTATTTTTTCGTATATGAACGAATAGATTCGGTCTGAAAAAAGCAGGATTCCGAGCACGCAGGCGAACGAAAGCTGCCAGCCTGCCTCGAATAAGTGCGTCGGCCTTATGAGCAGAAGAATTATTGCCGCCAACGAAAGTGTGTTGAGGGGATTGGAGCGTCGCCTGAAGAAGAAGGACGCGCAAAAGACCCAGGATATGATTGCGGCCCTTACCGTTGGCGCCCTGGGTGGTACAATCAGCAAAAAAAGACCTACCGTGATTATGCACACAGCCGCACGCGCCGGCTTCATCAGGCTGGCTGTTTTGCATGCCCACCAGATAATCCCTGCCAAAATACCGAGGTGCATTCCAGAAAGGCTGATAAAGTGCAGCAGGCCCGTTTTTCGAAATGCTTCATAAGTGTCACTGCCAATGTCTGCTCTGTAGCCAAGCAGCAGGGCCTCAAGCAGCGCTCGGCTGGAGTCTTCCAGGGACAGGCCGCCCACCAGCGATTGTGCGGCCGCTTCCCTCAGCCATATTCTTGCTCTTGTAAAGATGGAATCGCTGCCGGATTCAAGCAGTTCAACGCTGTCTCGCGATTTAACGGAAGCCGCGACAAAAATATTTCGGCGGGCCAGGTGCTTGGCCGTATTGAACTGGCCCGGATTGGTCGAGCCTCCGAATCTGTCCAGCCAGCAATATGCCTGAATGCAGTCGCCTTCTTTCAGGTCGAGCACCGGCTCGTCAACCTGCACTCGTACAGTGCCTGTTACTGCCGCCCAGCCGGTGACAGTTTGCACTTGATTTATTTTGAGATAGAAGCTGCTCGTCGGGTCTGTGTAGGTAAAACGCGCAAATTCCCACTGCCGGTTTTGGCTGACGTACGGCTTAGTGACAACCAGGCCGCGCATTGTTGCCAATTTACGCTCATCTGTGACGAAGTTGCGGACGTCGTTCGGTTTGGCGTGAGTAAAAGTAGCCAGCCGAATCGCACCGAGGCACACAAAGCAGGCACAGGCTGCGTATGCAAATACCTGCGGAGGTGATTCTTTTCGGACCGCAAACAAAACAATAGCGGCGGCTGCACTGCCTGCCAGCGGTATCAGCCATAGCCAAATCGAGTAATCCAGAATGCTTTGTATCAGGATGCCCGTTATCAGGCCGACGGCAGCAAAAAGCAGGGGGGTGGTGCTTATGATTTTCTTGTGAAAATCCGCCCGCCCGGCCAGTTGTGAATCAATCAGCGCTAATTTCCGCTTTATGTCATCCATGTCCTGGGAAATGACAACGTACAAAACACCAAAGCTGATTGCTCAAGCGGCTCTTTTCTTCCGCCTAGCGCACAGCGAAGCCGCGGAACATAAAATACGCCGCTCCGGCCAGACAGAAAGCCGCCCACAGAAAGTCGAGCTTCGGCGTTTCTTTCATATAGACCGTCGAAAATACCGCGAACACGCTTATTGTTACAATTTCCTGCAGAACTTTCAACTGCGAAAGCGAAAAGTAATGAAAACCTATTCGATTGGCCGGCACCTGCAGACAGTACTCCAGAAAAGCAACGCTCCAGCTCAATATGATGACTACGAGAAGCGAGTTATTCCTAAAATCCTTCAAATGGCCGTACCATGCGTAGGTCATGAACATGTTCGAGCAGATCAAGAGCAGTATTGTTGCCCATTTGCCCATAGAAATCCTCTAACCAAAAACCATTTTCTTAATCTCTTGCCGCCATCGAGCTGAAGAGCAAGAAAACATAAGCGGTAATTATAACCAGCCGCGGCCAAGCTACAATAGCAGCGGAAGAGAAGATTTTGTACAAAGTATGTGTTTAGAAAATGGTAATATTTCAAGCTGTCTCGTTGGGCCGCGGACGCCGCAGATTATGAGGTCAAAGAGGACAATAACGGCTTTCTTGTTTGATGGGCAATCGAATCCGCACAGATAAGAATGATACAATGTGCTGTGCGGTTTCGGCCGGTGAAGTCCCGCTCAAAGTTGCACGTACTCTTTCGGCTTGAAGTCGGTTTCCATCGTCCAGCTTATGGCCTTGCCGTTCTTTAGACAGTAGATAATCAAAACTTCGTAGCCTTCCCGGTCGACCCATTCCTGTAAGAACGGATAGTCCGCAACCACGCGCTTTTTGAGTTCAAGGTCTTCGAGCACCTCAACGGTCCCCGAAATCCTGACCTGCCTGCCTTCTTCGGCGTTGTAGAAGCACATTTCCACCTGAGGATTGGCCTGGAGCTGGCGGTGGACGTCCTTGTTCTCGCCGGTATTGAAGATTATGCCGTTTTGGTCAGCCCTGTACAACATCATAATTCGCACATGCGGCTTGTTGTCCTGGGCCGTCGCAAGGGCAAACACGGGATTCTTTTTGATAAATTCGAAAATCTGCTCTTTGGTCATAGCTTGTTCCCCCTGGTCAGGTCTGTTTTGTTATTGTTTCTCTGTTGTTCATATACGGCTGAAGCACAAACGGTATCGTTATCGAGCCATCGGCGTTCTGGTACAGTTCCAGAATCGGTATCAGTATTCTCGGGCTCGCAATCACGGTATTGTTCAGCGTGTGGCAGAACAGGTTCTTCTTCGTCACGGCGTCTTTATATCGCAGGTTCATTCTTCTGGCCTGAAACTCGTAGAATTTACTTGCGCTGTGCGTCTCGCAGTAATTTTCTCGCGAAGGCATCCAGGCCTCAATGTCGAATTTTCTGGCCTGCCCTCTGCCGAGGTCGCCGGTACAAACATTCACAACACGGTAGGGCAGTTCGAGCGCCTGCATTACGCCTTCGGCGTTGGCCAGAATCTCGTCGTGGTATTTTCTGCTCTCTTCGGCGTTGTTTTCGCAGATGACCACCTGCTCGACCTTGTCGAACTGATGGATTCGGTAAAGCCCGTACGTATCTTTACCCGCAGCGCCGGCCTCGCGTCGGAAGCAGGTTGACAGCGCCACGTATTTCAGCGGTAGCTGCTCGCCGCGCAGTATCTCCCCCATGTGGTAAGCCGTCAAAGGAACCTCAGCGGTGCCCACCAGGCTGAGGTCGTCACGCTCCATCTGGTATGTCTGCTCTTCGGAGCCGGGGTAATAGCCGGTCCCCATCATCACGTCATACTTGGCAAGCAGCGGCACTGAGAAGGGGACATATCCCTTGCTGACCATAGAGTCGACTGCAAATTGCAGAACAGCCCAGTGCAAGCGTGCCCCGTCGCCTTTGAGGAAATAATTTCTTGTACCGGCCAGTTTGACGCCTCGCTCCACATCTATAATACCCAAATCGAGACCCAACTGTACGTGGTCTTTGGGTTCGAAGTCAAATTGGCGTATCTTTCCCTCTCTTCTTATTTCAACGTTTTGTGTGTCGTCCTCGCCGAAGGGTACATCCTCGTCTGCCGGCTGCGCCACGAGCAGCATCAATTCTTCGAATTTCGGCTGGAGCTTTTTGATTTCCACCTCGTACCCGGCCTCTTGCTGTTTCAATTCTGAAAGCCGGGCCAGAGCGGATTGTTTTTCGTCCTCCGAGAGTTTTGGAATTGATTTGCCGATGCGGTTCTTCTCCGTCGAGATATCCTGCATTTGCTGCTTTGCCGATTTCAACGCTTCATCCACTTGAAGCAATTGGTCGATATCGACGTCAAAATGCTTGGCTTTGGCTGCGTCCTTGAATCTTTCCGGGTTCTCACGTACTTGTTTAATGTCAATCATGTTATTATTCTTCGTATCTTTTAATTATCACCACATTATTTTGTCCGCCGAATCCGAAGGACTCGTTCATCGCGACGTCCACCTGCATTTTTCTCGGCTTATTCGGCACATAATCCAAATCCAGTTGGGGTTCGGGGTCGTTTAGATTTATGGTCGGCGGTACGATATTATCACGTATCGCCAGAACACAAGTAATCAATTCGGCCGCACCGGCCGCCCCGATTAAATGCCCCATCATACTCTTGACGCTGCTGGCCGGAATATTTTTCGCCTCTTCCTTGAAAACGGCTTTAATAGCTTTGGTCTCTACCGAGTCGTTTTCCATTGTGCCCGTGCCGTGCGTATTTATGTAATCAACATCCTTATAGCTGATGCCCGCATCCGCAAGAGCGGCGGTCATCGCCTGTATCGGTCCTCTGCCTTCCTCGTGCATATCGGTAACCCTGAATGCGTCGGAACTGCTGCCGTAGCCTATGACCTCGGCCAGGATTTGCACACCCCTCTTTTGTGCGGAGCTTAGAGCTTCAAGAATAAGTATAGCAGCACCTTCGCCAAGTACGAAACCGTCTCTGCTGGCGGTAAACGGCCTCGAGGCTGTTTGGGGGCTACTGTTCCTTGTCGATAGGGCGGTAAGTCGGTTAAACCCGGTGACACCAAGGGGGTGTATCATCGAATGTGCGCCGCCGGCGACCATTGCATCCGCCTCGCCCCGGCGAATCAGCATTGCTGCTTCGCCCGCCGCCTGTGTGCTGGCCGCGCAGGCGGTGAGGCAGCTTCTTACGGGCCCGCGCGCGCCCGTGAGTATTGCTATATGGGCGGCCGGCATATTCGGCTCCTGCTCAAGCTCGCGCATCGCGTCCATTCTGCCGTAGGCCGCCTCAGCCCAGCGTACCCAGTCCATTTGGCCGCCGGCTGCGTCCCAACCTTTAACTATGGCGCCGAAGAACGCATCGTTGTCCACAGAGCCTTCACCGGCTCCGAGGTAAATCCCCAATCTGCGGCGGTCTATTCCATCGGCGGGCTCTTCGGTTTCAATATCAATCCTCGCCTGCCTGCAGGCCTGGGCCGCTGCCCCGATGGCAAAGCCCGAACCTCGATTGCAGTATTCGTGCAGGTGCGGATGCTTTGTATGTCTTGCAAAGTCGTAGCCCTTGACTTCCGCGCTGAAAGTAGTGGGGAACGTCGAGGCATCGAAAATGGTGGTTCCTGCCACTCCGCTCTGGCCCGCCAGTATCGCCTGCCAGACCCTCTCCACATCGTGCCCCAAGGGACAGACAATACCCATTCCGGTAATTACCACCCTTTGCGATGTATTTTTCTCAACCATTCAGCTTGTTATCTCGACGTCAAACTTTTTCAGTACCAAAGCGGCTGTTTGCCCGCCATAAGTATAGCTGCAGCACAGTGCATAGTTGATGTCCGTCTGCTGTGCCTGGCTTGCGATATTCAAATTGCACCCGTTCGCCTGCCTGTCACAGTTTCTTGCAGCGGGTATTTTGCCCTCGGTCATTGCACAAATTGCCGCAATAACATCAATCGCTCCGCTTGCCGCGCCTGTGTTACTGAGCATACTTTTAGTCGGCCAGACAGGGATTTCCCTCGAGGCTTCGCCGAGCGCCGCTTCAATCGCTCTTGCCTCGGCCAAATCATCGGCAGCGATACCCGTGCCATGTGGGATAATCAGGTCCAAATCTTTGGGCCGAATCTGCGCATCCGCCATTGCTTTTTCTATCGCTATCTGTAACCCATAACCGTCAGGCTCGAGGTGTTCGTACGCCGGATTTATGCTGCTGCCGTATCCGATGCCGACTGCTTCGGCGTAAATCTTTGCACCCCGTTTTTGTGCATTTTCCAGATTTTCCAATATCACTACGCCGGCCCCTTCGCCGAAAACCGAGCCTTTGGCATCGGCATCGAAAGGCCGGCATGATGAGGCGGGGTCGTCGTTATTCTCAGTCGTGGCCCTTCTTAGCAGGCACTGACGAATCATAACTATCGGGTTTACTTTTGCCTCAGCCCCGCCGGCAAGCGCAATATCGCTGTCGCCGCGAGCGATAATCTGCTCAGCCTCGCCTATGGCCAGGTGAGCGGAGCATTCGGCGCACGTGATGGTGTTGCTCGGCCCTTGAATGTCGTGAATAATGCCTATATGGCAGGCAAGCATGTTAGGCAGATACTTGAGCAGCCACAACGGCGTTACCAGCTCCAGGCCCTCTTTGCCGTATTTGCGAATGTCAAACTTGCCGTCGGTAATACTCGCCGCCACTGCCGGGGCCAGCTCGACCAGGTCGCAGCTTATAAGACCTGCGCCCAGATTGATTGCCATACGCTGTGGATCAATATTGACCCTTTCCGGGTCAATACCCACGGTGACAAGGCCGCTGCTTGTCAGAGCTTCGTTTGCCGCAATTACCGCCAGCTCGATATCCCGCGACATCAGTTTGACGGCTTTGCGATGGCTCTTTGGCACATACTGTTGTATCCTGTAATCCGGGACCTGGCCCGCTAATTTGCAGTCGAAGCCCGCCGGGTCAAACGCCGTAATTCCGCCGATCCCGCACCGGCCGGCACAAAGACCCTTCCACATATCCGGAGCGGTCAAGCCGAGGGGACTTACCGCGCCGAGACCGGTTATAACCACGCGGGCCGGACTCACTGTTGCGCCTCCGACTCCTGCCCGGCACTACCCGGAACCGTGCCTCGCAGGAGCGACTTAAAAGTGTCCGTAAAAACAAAGTTTTCTGCAGGAAACTCTTTGCCCGCGAGGTTTTTGTCGATGTGGCTGAACATCAGGTCAATCTCAGCGACCAGCTTGTCGCCGCACGTAATCTTGCCGCTCGTGCTTGCCGCCTCCGGGGCGATAGAGTCAATTTTGGCGTGTAGTTTTATCGTGTCACCCGGCCTCACGCAGTCAAAAAAGACGGCACTTTTGATCTTGGCGAGGATAACTTTTTCCTTGAATTGATTTGCCTCGCCGACGAGTATCCCGGATGTCTGCGCCATCGCCTCAATCATCAGGGTCTCCGGCATAACGGGAAAGCCGGGAAAATGGTCGTGTAAATGCTCTTCCGCAAGGGTTACGTTTTTGACCGCCACGGCGCTCTTGCCGCTTTGAAACTCAACAAATTTATCTATCCAGATCCAGCGCATCTGCCATATTAAAGTTAACGGCAGGTTGACTTTGAACAATCCTGCCGCCACTATCTTAAAAAACGCTCTAAATATTATTGTCAGGCAGCGTTCAATTTACTTCCCACATAGTTGACAATCGCGTTGACGGTAAACAAATCACCCAACTTGTTGATGTCGGGGTCGTTTTCGAACGCGGCATAGTCGGTATGCGGCATCTTGTCTCTCAGTTCAGTCAGCCCTTTCTCGGTTAATTTACCTTTGCTTACGAACTCGGGATTATTCATCAGACTTTCGGCGGGGAACAGCTCTTCGCGCGGGATCTTTATTGCAAATGCCTTCTCAAGCCGGAATACTATGTCCAGAAAGTCAATGCTTTCGGCCCCGAGGTCGCCCATTAACGTCGCATCAGCGGTGACCTCGTCGTTGTCGACTCCTAACGCATCAACCAAGATTTCCTGAACCTCCTGGAAGATTTCCTCCCGACTCATTGCCATAATTTTTACCTCCGGTGTTCTGTTAGTGTTTGATACTTTGCGATACGCCTTACTGCTTACGGTCTTAACAGTTCCCATCGTCTTTTCATGTTTTCGATAACTTGAGCGTCCACTGCGGCCATTGCTGAATTCTCATCCGCCAAATTAAAGTGCCTCAACCCAAACTTCGCCTCAATAATCTGTTCATTGTCGGCGACGCCGAACCCGCTGAAGCTGCTGATGTTTTCCTCGATCGTTCTGGCCTCAACCGTATATTCTATCCGACTTCCGGGCGCAAGAAAGCTCTTATATTTTACATTTCTGGCTTCTCCAAGCAATATCATGCTGTGGACGAAATTCTCTGTTTCTCGAACCAGCCACGATGCTGATTCAATCAGTCCTTGCAGCAGCAGCACGCCCGGCAGGACCGGAAAAGTCGGGAAATGATCGGCCAGATATTCTTCGGCCAGGGAAACACTCTTGACCGCCTTTATTTCCCTGCCCGGCGCCAGCGAAACAACCTTGTCAATAAGGATAAATCTCATAGTGTCGGCCATTGTAGTAATGCGCAAGAGTTTTTCCAGCCTTATTTTTCGCTTTTTTAATGCTTCCGACTCTAAATCGCAGGCGTTTCGATATTGATATTGATGTTGTAAGAAATCCGGGCTTTCGGGTATACTTATTTCTATGAACGTTAGGAACGCAAAGGTATCGGATGTCAAAAATATCTGTGCTCTGATTAATTGCTATGCCGAGCAGGACAAGATGCTGTTTCGTTCAATGGCTGATGTTTACGAGAACTTACAGACCTTCAGTGTGGCCGAGTTGAATGGCAGCATTGTCGGCTGCTGTGCGCTGCAGGTTGTCTGGTCGGACTTGGCCGAAATAAAATCATTGGCGGTCGACCAGGCGAATATTGGCAAAGGGGCCGGCAAAGCGCTGGTCGAGGCGGCCCTTGAACAGGCCCTTGGGCTTGGACTCAAAAAGGTTTTTGCTCTTACGCTGGATCCGAATTTCTTTGAAAAACTCGGCTTCGAGGCAGTTGAAACGGACGCACTTCCCATGAAGGTCTGGCGCGACTGCGCCAGATGTCCCAAACAGCAAAACTGCGACGAAATCGCAGTCCTAAAAGTGCTGTCTTCGGAACCATAAGGCTTTATTTCTGACGGCGTGCAAGGCACGCCGATTTCAGCCCACCTGGCGCCTTTGGAACAGGGCGACGGCTACTGCAAGCATAGCGGTCGCATAGCAGAACGCATAAGAGGCACTTAGTACGATATACTTCAGTGTAACCCTGCTTTCTTCGTAAATGGCGTCGCTTATCCAAAAAATCTGCAAATTGGGCACCAGGAAATACCATATTCTGGCCAGCAGCCAGTGTTGCTCGGCCAGTCTGCCGTACGTATAGTCGCTTATAAGTCCCAGCAGAAAGATACCAATGCAGGCCGAAAGCGTTACGACAATGTTAAACCTGGCTGAGAGCGCCAATGCCAGTGCTGCAATTATGATTGCAGCGAGCAACAGTAATGCCGAGCCGTAAACGTCCAGTGTGTTTATGCCGTTATTATGCGGGTTGAACTTCCAGTTTCGGTCCACAAAAGCCAGGAAAACTATACCCAACGTGCAAAACACGCTACCCAGCACAACCGCTGTGGACGAGAACTTCCAGTCGTAAGTGTAGTTAAAGAAAGCGCTTAGGGAGAATGTCAGGACTGTGATAACCCCCGCTGTGCCCAAAACTGTCCAGTCGTGGGTGTCCCATACCGCTCCGAGGACACCGTGCCTGATGGCCATCAGCAGGGCGATGGTGCAAATATAATGGGCCAGTCCCACCGCGGCAGAGACGCCAAGAAACTTTGCAATAATGAATATCGGACGTCGGACGGGCTTACTCAAGACGGTAGTCACGGTCTTATTCTCGATTTCTTCGGCAACAGCCCCCGAAGCGGAGAATATTGCTATGAACAAGCTGGTCAGGAATAACGTAGATAAGCCTATATCACGCAGGAGCTTGTCGTCGTCGCTCATTGTGTACATGGTCAAAGATGGACTTATAAAGAACAGGAACAGAGCACCGATAATTATTATGAAGTAGACCGGCTGCCTCAGTGTCTCTATGAATGTGTTTTTTGCTATTGTAAATATTTTAGTCATTTTCTTATTGCTCTCTCAGCGGCGCTACGGTCCGGTATCAGAGGGTATAGCCGGTTTTCAATGGACAACTTTTTTGGCTATTATCTCTATGCTAACACGACAGTTGTCGTTATAGTAAATGTCTTGCAGATTGTAAAGGGCTTATATGCATTTACATTATATGGATACTGTGGTTAAAGTCTTTTGTTCGCATTCGGGGTACGGGAATAAGAAATGACTATATCCTCCAGGCGCGCCGAATATCTGGCTCGGGCATCGTTAGCTTTGAGTCTTCTGTTTTTTATCATTACCTTGCTGATTGGCTTATGGAGCGAGTTCTTTGCAGTCTTTGCGGTGAGCTGGCTTGTCTTGGCCGCTGTTTTGATTTGGTTTGCTTTATGTTTGCAGTTTCACCAGCGTGCCCTGGCTGAGCAGGAAAAGCTCGATATTACTCAGTTGGCCAGGGACAAGAAGGCCTCGGCGATTTTTCAGGCCGGGCAAGAACGCGCCACTCTATTTGCGGTTGCCCAGCGCCGCCTCCAGATACTCGAAAAATGGTTCATCCCTATATTCGCGGCAATCATAGGTGTTTATGAGCTGGCTATCGGGCTGTATTTGTTGCAAAGCGCCTCGGGGGGCGCCGATATCGAGCCGAAGCAGCCGCTGCTTATCGCAGTTTTTATGACGGCAATAGCTTTTGTCAGCTTCCTGATGTCCCGTTACGCCATCGGCATGTCGGCCCAGCCGCAGTGGAAGCCCTTAAGAGCGGGCGGCAGCTTCCTGTTGGGCGTGGCCGTCTTATGCTTTGCCTTGGCCGTAGCTTTGGCCCTCGTGCAATTCAAGAATTTCGTCTTCATAATAATTCTCAATTGGGCAATTCCAATCTTGCTTGTCCTCCTCGGCGCCGAGACCGGCCTGAACGTTCTTTTGGATATGTATCGCCCAAGGCTGAAAGGGCAATACCACAGAAGCGCCTTTGACAGCAGATTGCTCGGGCTTATTAGCGAGCCGGGCGGGATACTTCGAACCGCCGCGAGCGCCATTGATTATCAGTTTGGCTTTAAAGTTTCTCAGACCTGGTTTTATAAGCTCCTCGAAAAAGCCATTGTACCGTTGATTTTATTCGCTGGTGTTACGCTGTATTTGCTCAGTTGCATCATTGTCGTAGCTCCCAACGAAGAGGCAATAATCGAGCATTTCGGAAACCCGTTAACCAAGGCCGGCCAAAAGAGAATTGCCGGGCCCGGATTGACCTTCAAATGGCCTTGGCCAATCGATATCGCCCATAAATATCCCACGAAAAGAATTTCGGAACTCCATATTGGTTATGTACCCAAGGTTGACCCCAGGACCGGGGAAGCGGTCCGAGAGCCGTTGCTGTGGGGCAGGGCTCATTATGAGGAAGAATACCATCTGCTTGTGGCCAGCAGGCAAACAGGTGCAGCTTCGATTACCGGGGCCGCTCCCGTAAGCCTTGTTATCGCCGCCATCCCCGTTCAATACAGGATTAAGGATTTGTATTCTTATATCTACAATCATAACGAGCCCAAAAAAGTGCTGGAATCCATTTGTTACCGTGAGCTTACAAGGTTCGCAGCCAGCGCAAAGGTTGAGGTCGATAGCCAGGAGGATATGGATCACAGCCTGTTCGGCGCCGGTCGTGCCGAGGCCAAGCGTATTCTGGTCGATAGGATCCAAGAGGCCGCAGACGGGGCGGGTCTCGGCGTTGAAATCGTGTTTGTAGGTGTGCAGGGAATTCATCCGCCGCCGGAGGTTGCCGTGGATTACCAGAAAGTTGTCGCTGCCGTACAGAAAAAGCAGGCGGCTATACTTGACGCTGAGGCCTACAGGAACAAGATTCTAAGTTCTCTGGCAGGTTCTGTAGAGGAGGCTGACAGGCTCTATGACCTTGCTATCAGGTATCAGCAGGCTGAAAAGAACAATGACCAAAAAGGCAGCGAAGAGCTTGGCCGCCAGTTGGATAATGCCTTTACAGAGACTAAAGGTGATATCTTTGCGAAGTTGAGAAAAGCACACAGTTATGCCTTTGAAAAAGCCACGCTTGCACGGGCAACGGGGGAGCGTTTTGCCAGCCAGGTCAAGGCGTACGATGCTGCGGAAAAAATTTATGTGCGGGAACAGATATTGGCCGCTTTTGAAGAGGGCTTAAAGAACATACGGAAATTTGTTGTGGTTGCCGACCAGAATGATTCGCAGGTTTTCATAGTCGATGTTCAGGAAAAACTGACACCCAGTTTGTATGACATAACCGGATTGAAAAAGGAGAGCAGCGGAAAATGAAGAGTATAGCGATTACTGTCTTTATCGTGTTGCTGATTGGCGTTGTCGGGTTGTACCTTATCTCGTTCCAGGTAAGGGAGACGGAGTCCGCCCTGGTGATGACTTTTAACAAACCCACTCGCGAAATCACCGAACCCGGCTGGTACTTCAAATGGCCGGCTCCGATACAGCGGGTCAACAAATTTGATTCGCGGGGGCAGGTTGTCGAAGGCGACCTTGTTGAGACGACGACGAAAGGGGCCGTGCCGATTATCGTGAATACTTATGTGGTTTGGACGATCTCCGAACCGCTGCAATTCTATAACAGTAATGAGCGAGGCAGTATCGAAGAGGCTAGGAAAAGGCTGCGAAGTCAAATTAATGACACTCAAAACAGGGTAATTGGTCTGCACGAGTTTGCTGAGTTTGTAAATAGCGACCCGTCGAAGATAAAAATGGCGCAGATAGAAAGCGAGATGTTTGCCGACCTTCGTCGGGCAGTCAGGGACGCAGGCTACGGTATCGAAATCAAGACCCTCGGCATAAAGCAGCTCAAAATCAGCAAGGACGTCAGTGAGGACGTATTTAAACGGATGAGGTCTGAGAGAAACCGCAGGACCGTGGCTATTATTGAAGATGGAAATTCGGTAGCAAACAGGATAAGAAGTGAAGCCGATGCAAAGAAGACCGAATTGCTTGCCGCTGCCGAGGCAAGGGCCAAGGCAATACGGGGCGAGGGCGACGCCGAGGCCGCAAAGTATTATGAAATGCTTCAGGAGAACCCCGAGCTTGCGATGTTTCTGCGGAACACCGAAGCGCTAAAGGAGACATTAAAGAACAAGACCACTCTTGTTATACCTGCGGACGTGCCGCCCTTCGACCTGCTGAAGGGAATGCCCGACATCAGGGTGTTGGAGCCCAACGAGCTGAAGAAATAACGTTGTTCGAGCTGGGGTCATTAGTGTTATGACAGAACAAAATCAAGAATACGATTTGCAGCCTCAAGAGCCGCAAGGACGTTCGGGCGATGAGCTTGATGCCGCCGGCAGGTCTCTTTCCGAGGCGCTCAGAATCAGTTTCGTTATCCTCAAGGTGATAATGATTGTACTGGTGCTTGTCTTTTTGGCCTCGGGCTTTAGGACGGTCGGTTCTGACGAAAGGGCGCTTGTCCTGCGGCTGGGAAAGATTCGTGGGGTTCTCGAACCGGGACCCCATTGGGTGTTCCCCTATCCGATAGAAGAGATTGTGAGAATCCCGGTAGCCAAGAGGTTGAGTTTGCCCATCGATTCGTTTTGGTATTTCCTAAGGCCGGACGAGATGCTTCCGCAGGGCCCAAAAACCAGAATCCGTGTGGAGCCGACCCTGGATCCCACCCGTGACGGGTACTGCATCACTCGAAGCGAAAAACAAAGCGAGACCGGTTTTGGCGCCTCCGGCAGCGATTACAATATTGTCCATGGCAAATGGCAGTTAATCTATCAGATTGACGACGCTACGCGTTTCTTCAAGAATGTCTATGTTGAAGATGTAAAACCCGGTCAGGATTACTTTAACGTTATAACCAAGAGCATAACTCCGCTCTTGCAGGCCGTGTTTGAAGACGCCGTTGTGACGGCAATGGTAAATTACACAATTGACGAGGCCATTTCCAATCGGGCCAGGATACCCGAGCACGTTAAGAAGCTGTTGCAGGAAAAGCTTGACACAATAGAAAGCGGCATAAGGGTTGTATCGGTGCTTACCAACAACACATGGCCTCGGCAGGTCGATCAGGCATTCCAGGCCTCAGTCGCCGCGACTCAGGCAAGTCAGCAGGCCGTTAGCGAAGCCCGAACGTACGCTGAAAAAACCCTTAGCGAAGCGGCCGGGCCGGTCGCCGAAGAGCTTTTTGCGGTTCTCAAGGGTAAAACCGTCAGCCGGCAGGATGAAGAATTCCTTTGGGATAGCTTGGCCGGCGAGGGTCGGGAGAAAATCGCTCAAGCGAGGGCCTACAAGACCGGGGTGGTTGAATCCGCCAGAGCCAATGCCGAATATTTGAAAAAAATACTGCCGGAATACAACAAACGCCCCAAACTGGTCATGCAAAGAATTTATCTGGATGCCATAGAGTCCGTCCTTAACAACGCCTATGAGAAGTTTGTCATTCAGCCTGTTGAAAACAGCAAAGGCGCAGAAATCAGGGTGCTTGTAAACAGGGACCCAACGATAAAGCGGCAATCTGAGGAACAATAGCATGGAGCGATAGCGTTCGGCGTAGTTGCCGAACGCGCAATACGGTGCGAGATACGAAAATATGGCTCATCAACATTTACATTTTCAACAAGAGGTTTCCACTGAATATACCCGCGGCAAGCAGATTCGTATAAGTATGGCTCTCTTGGGGACGCTGGCTGGCGGTGTGTTGCTGATAAACAGCGCCGTTGCCAGGCTCTTTTACGGCGGTGACAGTTTCAACGCCGAGCTGCTGGCAATGATTGCGGCTATACTTCTCGGTGCGCCCATCGTCCTGCACGCAATAAAAAGCCTCATAAAAAGAGAAATGCATATGGACGAGTTGGTGGCTTTGGCGATAGTTGCCTGTTTTGCGACAGCGGCGACGGATGAAAACCCGGCTCATAAGTATGCCACCGCGGGCATCATTGCTTTCTTTATGCTCTTAAGCGAGTTGATAGAAAGCCGAACAGCTCTTGGGGCCCGTGCTTCCATCGAATCTTTGATAAAGCTGACGCCTACGAAGGCGAACTTGATCCAGCCGGAAGGTTCCGAAGAAGAAGTAGACGTCTCCAATCTGAGGCCCGGCAATTGTATCCGGGTCCGGCCCGGCGATAACATACCGGCCGACGGCGAGGTCGTAAAGGGGCTTAGCTCTGTTAATGAAGCAACCATCACCGGTGAATCTCTGCCCGTCGACAAAGTCCCGGGAATGCAGGTCTTCGCCGGCACAAATAACCTTACCGGCGTTTTGGATATTACGGTGACCAAGGCCGGCAAGGATACGACGCTCGGCAAAGTCCAGTCATTGATTATGCAGGCCGAACAGACCAAGATTCCGATTATGCGCATAATCGACCGCTATGTTAAGTGGTATACGCCGACGATTTTGATGATTGCGGGAATAGTCTTGTTTTTTACCGGCGATGTAAACAGGGCTATTACGATACTCGTTATTTCATGTCCCTGTGCTCTGATTCTGGCCACGCCGACGGCGATGGTTGCCGCAATTTCGGCTTCCGCCAGGCTCGGCATCCTGATAAAAAATGTGGCCGACCTTGAGGTCGCGGGAAAGATGACGGCGCTGGTTTTTGACAAAACGGGGACCGTGACGACCGGCAGGCTGTATGTGACAAAACTGACCCCCGCCGAAGGCGTTGAACCGGCTGAGTTGCTCTCGGTCGCCGCTTCCGCCGAGCAGATGAGCAAGCACCCGGCGGCAAGGGCCCTCCAAAACGTGGCGAAGGAAGCGAAACTGTCACTGCCGGAATCAACCGGTTTCAAGGAAACCCCCGGTAAGGGAGTTGTCGCCAGGGTAGGCTCGTCCCATATTATGGTCGGCCGGGACAGCTATCTGAAGGAAAACAAAATAGATATAAGCAATGTTAACGACCCCGCTCTTCACGAGGAACAGGGCTTTAGTACACTTTATGTGGCGAAGGATTCGAGGTGCATCGGCTGGATAGGACTGCAGGACAAGACCAGGCCCGAAGCCCGGCACGCCGTCAAGGAGCTGCTTGATATAGGTGTAAAAAGAGCAACCATGCTTACCGGCGACAGAGACGAGGTCGCCAACCGTGTTGCCGCGGAATTGGGGTGCACAGATTTTAAGGCGCATTGTTTACCTCAGGACAAGCTTTCCATTGTCGAGCAGATGAAAAGGGACGGACATACGGTGGCGGTTGTTGGCGACGGTATAAACGACGCACCGGCTCTGGCGGCGGGTGATTTAGGTATTGCCATGGGGGCTGCGGGCAGCGACGTTGCCATAAACTCCGCTTCAATCGCGCTTATGAGCGATGATTTGACGCGTCTGCCTTTCCTGGTGCGGCTCTCACGAAAGACGCGAGGCGTTATCAATCAGAATCTTTCCTTCGGGGTCATTTTTATCATTCTCGGCGTGGCCGCTGCCGCCGCAGCGTGGCTGCCGGCCATTTACGCCGCGTTTCTGCATTTTCTCGGCTCGCTTATTGTTGTTTTCAATAGTGCTCGACTGGTCCGTTACGGGGAAGAGCTCGGCCATGAACCCTCAGTGTGAAGCTGCCGGATATAGGATGCGAGATACATAATCATGGAATATGCAATCGAAACCCTTTCTTTGACCAAGGTTTTTTCCGATTGGTGGGGTCGGGACAAAGTTTGCGCTGTGAGCGACCTGAGCCTGGGCATTCGGTATAACGAAGTGTTTGGTCTTCTGGGTCCCAACGGCTCGGGAAAAACAACGACTTTAAAAATGCTGCTCGGCCTGCTTTATCCGACAAAAGGCAAAGCCATTGTACTCGGAGGTGACAGCACCGACCCGAAAATCAACGCTCGTATAGGTTTCCTGCCCGAAGAGTCTTATCTTTACAGGTATTTGACCGCCCGCGAAACGTTGGATTTCTACGGCAGATTGTTCAGCCTGCCCGGCAAAGTTCGGAAAATGCGCATCGAAACTCTCCTTGATATGGTCGGCCTTAAGGCCGTCGCAAACAGACCTGTTGGAACGTTTTCAAAAGGCATGGCCAGGAGAATCGGCCTGGCACAAGCGCTCATAAACGACCCCGACCTGTTAATACTGGATGAGCCGACTTCCGGACTTGACCCTATCGGCACAAGGCAGATAAAGGACTTGATAATCGAGCTGGCAAGACGCGGCAAGACAGTTCTGCTTTGCAGCCATTTGCTTGCCGACGTCGAAGATGTATGCGATAGAATCGCAATTCTCTACGGCGGCCAAATCCAGTCTGAAGGCAGAGTCAAAGAGCTGCTCGAGCAGACGGGCAAGAGACAGATTACCACCGGTGCTATCAGCGATGCCGCTGTCGAAAGGATAAAGCAGATAGTCGAAGATGAGCAGCAGGATTGTGTTGTTACCGCTCCGATGGACAAGCTCGAAACATTTTTCATTAGAGCCGTTATGACAGCCGAACAGCAGGCCCAGCCCACAAGTGGTGCGGTCGGCGCCACGCAGCTCGGCGGTTTTCTGACATCCGAGATGCCTGTCGAGAGTATACTTGATAAATTAGTCTCTACATCCGTATCACAGCACGCACCTCGCACGGAGCCGGCAGCAACGGAGCAAATAAGGGCGATTGAGACCTCCGAAACAAAACCAGACGAGGAACTGCTGAGCAAACTAACCACACCGGCTAACCCTGCCGAGCCTGAACCCGTTGTCAAAGCCGGGCCTGTTGAATTAAGTCCTGAAACATCGGGGCAGCAGGAACAGACAGCAAGGAGCATTTTGGACCAGTTGACGGGCCGTTCAACACCGCAAGACCACAACGAGAAGCCGACAGACCAATCCGAGGGAGACTTCGGCAATGAATAGTGTCTGGGCTGTTGCCGTGAACACTATAAAGCAAGCGCTGCGGATTAAAATTGCCGCCGTATTTATAATCCTGCTGGCGGTTCTGCTTCCGGTTATGGGTTTTTCGATGGTGGGCGACGGTACGTTGAAAGGCAAACTCCAGACCTTTGTAAGCTACGGCCTTTCGCTTACCAGCTTACTGCTGTGTCTGCTCACAATAGTGGTTTCTGTTTACTCGTTAGCCAACGATATCCAGCAAAGACAAATATATACCGTCATTACCAAGCCAATCCGTCGTTTTCAGCTTCTCTGCGGCAAACTGCTCGGTGTCATACTGTTAAGCGCCGCTCTGCTTGTTCTTTTCTCGGCCGTCATATACGGTATTACTGTTTTCATACCGACATTTTCTGATGCCCCTGAAGCCGAGCATGTCCAGGCAAAGAACGAGTTTTTCACTGCCCGGGCCGGCCTGATGCCCGCCGAAGTCGATGTCACACAGGAGGTCCTCGACACCTATAACAAACTTGAAAAAAGCGGCCAGTTCGAGGAGCTGTTTAGGGGCCTGTCGCGCAAACAAATCATTGCCCAGCTTACCAGCAGGAAAAAACTTGAGAAGCGGGCCGCCGCCGTAGGTCGTGACCTGGTTTGGGAATTCAACAATGTTAGACCTATGGACCCTAATCAGGCCATGTTTATAAGATTCAAATACGATGTTTCTGTTAACCCGCCTGACCTGCAAGTTTACGGAAGATGGGCGGCGGGTGATATCCGGCAGGTCAGGTATGGCGTGAAATTCGAAACTCCCATCTACGATTTCGCTCGCAGGGACCTGATCCGGACTTTTCACGAAATAGAGGTTCCCGCGGATTGTGTGGCCAAAGACGGCTATCTGTCTGTCGGTTTTTTGAATGTCCCTCTGAATAATACGGTGGTGATATTCCCGCTTGAGGACGGGCTGGAGGTCCTTTACAAGGCCGACACCTTCACCGCCAATTTCATAAGGGCTGTTCTTTTAATCTTTTTGCGACTGATTTTCCTTGCCGTTCTCGGCACATTGGCTTCCACTTTCCTGTCGTTTCCTGTGGCAATATTGCTGTGTCTGGTAATTTTCTCCACCGCCAACTTCAGTGGTTTTGTTATCGAGTCCTTCGACTTCCTCAGCAAAGATTTAAGTAAGGTTTATTCTTACACTATCAGGCCGGTCATTCAGTTGCTTCCGCAGTTCGACAAAGCCAATCCCACAAAGTTCCTTGTTGCCGGACGATTATTGGGCTGGTCCTTGCTGGCAAAAGTTGCGGCCCTTATGATTTGTATTAAGGCAGTTTTGCTGTCGCTTCTTGCCGTATTGATTTTCAGCCATCGGGAAATTGCCAAGATTACAGTCTAAGAAAACCGAAATCTGATTATGCGATTGCGTGACATAATAGTATTGTTTGTCTGCGGTATACTTGCGGTCGCTTTACTCGGGGCCGCAGGCACGCAACTGGATTATATAAATTCTCAGCGTCAGGAATTGAAGCTGATAAGCAATACGCCCCTCGAAAATGCGCCGCCCTCACTGGCTTTTGCGACTGTCGCCATGGGTGCGTTTCGTGGTCTGGTCGTCGATATCCTGTGGATGCGCGCAGAGACGCTCAAGGAGGAAGGTCAATTCTTCGATGCCAAGCAGCTCGCAGACTGGATAACCACGCTGCAGCCCCGTTTTGCAGCCGTATGGGATTTTCAGTCCTGGAATATGGCCTATAACATTTCCGTTGCCATTCCCGCGACCCAGCCTGAGGAAAGATGGCGATGGGTCAAGAACGGGTACGAGCTGCTTCGCGACCAGGGCATTGCATTGAACCCGAAGAGCGTTCTACTCTACCGCCAGCTTGCCTTTATGTTCCAGCACAAGATAGGTGCCTTGTCGGATGATGCGCACAAGTATTACAAGCTGCAATTGGCTGAGGCTATGGAGCCGCTGCTCGGTCCGGCGGACAACCGGTACTTCGAAGCCCTGGCAAAGGCGCCGACGGAATGGCGGCAGATTGAGAATGACCCCAATATTCGTCCCCTGATCACCGCCCTCAAAGCCGCGGACAAGGCGTTTACCGATAATGACAGCTTCGTGGCCAATTATCTGTCCCTGAGGCAGAACCCCAGCCGGTTCAGTTCGGCCGCCTTCGAGACAATAGACAGCTTCAGAGGCACAAGAGCCCTCGATCAATTTGACATTTTTGCCAGGGCCTATCAATTGCGCAACACCTGGAAGCTCGACCCTGTTCTAATGCACGAACTGAATAAGGTTTACGGCCCTATCGACTGGAGCGACCCCAACAAGCATCTGCCTTTGGACTGGCGCCATCCTGACAGTCACGCTATTTACTGGTCGGTAAAGGGTTTACAAATAGCCACCCGGCAGGAGTCGCGCGAAGTCGGGATGGATGAAACCAATACGGACCGCATGGTCGGCCACAGCCTGCAAAATCTCTTTCGTTACGGAAAGATATTTATCTATGACATACCCCCCGAACCTTCCGGCGATTCTTCTTCACAGACCCCTCAGACGCCGATGAAGGAAGTATACTTACGTCCCGACTTGAGAATGTTTGAGCCGTACAATAAGTCGATGCTGGCGACTCTTGAAAAATACAAAGCCGTTGACCGGGGGGTATATGAGTCCATGCAAACGGGCCACAGAAATATGCTCAGGAACGCCATCCTTTCCTTCTATCAGTCGGGCCATAAGATTCAGGCGCAGAAAATTTATGACCAGATGAGGCAGCTTTATCCGCGGGCTGAGGTTAAGGTTCCTCTTGTCGTGTTTGTAAGAAATCGTTTTCTCGAAGAGCTCAAAAGCCTGTACATAACCAATGCCAATGAAATCGTGCAGATGCTTCTGCGGGAAAGTTACTTCCTGTATGCCATGCGCGATGACGATGAAGCATATGGCAGAGAGAATCTGGCGAAGGAAATTCATGACTATTATATGTCGGCCTGGGAAGAGGAACATCGGATTGACCTGCCCGAATTCCCGCTGCTAAGGTACCTGGCTCTTGTTGATTTCCTGAATGACCGCCAGTATGCGCCCGGCCTGAGACTTGCCCTGCGAAACCGCATAAGAATCGAGAGGCCGGACCTGTATGCGGAGCTGACGAAACAGCAGGATAAATTACGCAAACAGTCGGAACAACCCCAGTGATAAACGCGACCGGCTTTGGTCATGCATGATACACGATACAGCCAACTGACCTGCTCGCAAGAAAAGGCCGTCTTTCATACTGAAGGACCGCTGCTTGTCCTTGCGGGCCCCGGCAGCGGCAAAACACGAGTTATCACTTATCGAATAGCTGCGCTTATCGATTCCGGCGTCAGGCCTTACAACATCTGCGCTATAACTTTCACCAACAAGGCCGCTGATGAGATGCGCCAAAGGGCCGCTGCGCTCGGTGCTTCCGCCGGGGCACATATCAGCACTTTTCACTCATTATGCGTAAGAATTCTTCGCCGGTATGCGGCCCAGGCCGGCATAAGCTCCAACTTCAGTGTCTACGACGAATCCGACCAGAGCAGGTGCATAAAGCAGGCCGTCAAGGATTCCGAGCTTGACAGCACAAACTTTCCCCCGGCACGAATGCTGGAGGCTATTTCCGCCCTGAAAAACAACCTGGTGGATGTCGAGGCCTTTGAAGCGGAAGCCGAAGATTTTTTCTCCAAAACCCTGGCCCGGATATACGCACGGTATCAGCAAATTCTGAACAAGCATAGTGCGCTGGATTTCGACGACTTGCTGATGAAAACCGCGTTTCTGCTCCGGAGCCATCCCGCTGTTTGTTCCGAGCTTGGAGACCGGTTCAAATTCCTTCTTATCGATGAGTATCAGGACACCAATCACGCCCAGTATAAAATCGCCAAATCTCTTGTTTCGCAGCACAACAATATCTGCGCGACCGGCGACCCGGACCAATCGATTTACCGCTGGCGCGGCGCCGATATCCGCAACATACTGGCCTTCGAAAAGGATTGGCCTGACGCCACCATCGTCAAACTCGAGGAAAATTTTCGCAGCACCGCCAATATTCTCCAGGCGGCGGATAATCTGATTGCGTTCAATCAGAAACGAAAAGAAAAAAAGCTTGTTCCCACAAAGCCCCCCGGCAAGGATGTCGCCATAAAAGTATTTGATGATGAGCTGGAAGAAGCCGAGGCGGTGGCCCGGCAGGTCACAGAGCTGGCCGAACAGGGCGCCTCTCTGAAAAGCATGGCCGTATTCTATCGTGTCAACGCCATGAGCCGCGTCCTCGAAGAGGTATTTATTCAGAACAGAATACCGTATCAGATTGTTCGCGGTGTGGAGTTCTACAGCAGAAAGGAAATCCGCGACCTGCTCGCCTATTTGAAAGTCCTTGCCAATCCGAGCGACGAAATTGCCCTGTTGCGTATTATAAACACTCCCGCACGCGGTATAGGGAAAACGACGATAGACAAAATTCGCGACTATGCTGCTCGAAACCACATTACTCTTATTGAGGGCCTGGGCCGGGCGGCGCAGATTGATTCTCTTTCCAAAGCCTCGAAAGCCAGGATTGCTGTTTTTGCCGATATGCTGAACCAGTTCAACAAAGACATTACCGGCCAAGTCGCTCCGCTGGCCGAGCGAGTTTTTGTCGAATCAGGTTTGGCCGAGTCTCTCCGGGCCGAGGACACTAAGGAAAAGGGCACACTGGAAAATGTCAACGAGCTGATAAATGCCGCCGCACGCTATGACCAGCAGGCCGAAGAGCCTTCGCTGCCTGATTACCTTCAGCAGATAGCTCTCTTCAGTGACGCCGATGCTTACGATGCATCGAGCGACCGTGTGCCTCTGATGACCTTACATGCTGCAAAGGGCCTCGAATTTGGAAACGTCTTCATAGTCGGTCTTGAAGACGGCTTGTTGCCCCACGAGAGGAGCACCAACAATGAGGATGAGCTCGAAGAAGAACGAAGACTCTTGTTCGTTGGCATTACACGTGCCAAGGCAGGTTTGTACATAAGTTACGCTCGATACAGAACGGTAAGGGGCCAGATGCTCAGGACCATACCGTCTCAATTTTTGTACGAGCTCGGAATCGAATTTGGCGAGCGTTGTGACGAAAACCAGTATCATCATGAGGACGATGATGAGGACAGGCAAACCCCCGGCGAATTTGTCACCGGTCAATTGGTTCGCCACAAATCTTTTGGCGTTGGCACGGTCAAAGAGTTTGTTGATATGGGCGAAAACAGCATCGTCGTAGTCAAATTTAAGACGGGACAGACCAAATCATTGGTGGTAAAATATGCCGGTCTTTCAAAGGTATGAAGTTCTCGCGGACAGCAGTTCGAAATGCCAATGCTGACCGCGAGAAGAATTGTTAAAACGAAAAACAGGAGATTGAGATGGAGAAGGAAATCAGTCGAAGGGAATTCCTGGAGTTGACGGCGGCCGGGTGCGCTTTATGCCTTGCCGGTGTCGGCTGTCAGGAACCGGCGGCCTTAAGTGGGGCAAACAGCCCAAGGCTTATAAGCCCGGGCTGTCGCAGGTCGAAGGTTAAAGTTGCCAGGCTTTACGTGGGAAAACCAGACAATCCCTATTGGCCCAAACCGAATTTGAATTTGAAAAACGAAATCCGCTTCTATGAATCCGAGTTTGCAAAGCTGAGCGAGTTGGCCGATATAGACTTTGTCGTGGACGAGTTGGTCGGTTCTCCCGATCAGGTCACTCGGCTCGCAGGTGGACTGAAGGATGTCGATGGCATCCTGGTGATTGACCTGACCATGGGCACGGGGGGAGTTCTCAATGAGATTCTCAAATCAAAAAAGCCCACATCGGTTTTCGCTGTTCCATATTCGGGTCATCAATGGACGGGATTCGGCGAATTACGGAAACAGGAACTTGGCGCCAAGATGGAATGTTTTCTCACCAGCGACTATAAACAACTGGCTGTTGCAGTAAGGCCTTTTCGGGCGATCCATCATTTGAGGGAAGCCAAAATTCTTGACGTTAGGACTTCATGGTCTGGAGGACGGCAGGAATATGTTGACAGCGTAAGGAATAAATTTGGAACTGAAATTGAGCGAATCGAGCTCCAGCGAGTGCTCGATGCTTATAGAGCCGTTGACGATAGGCAGGCAAAGGGGGAGGCTGACCGGTGGATAAAAGGGGCCGTCAAAGTTGTTGAACCGTCGCGGGAAGATGTATTTAGATCCTGCAAGCTGGCGCTGGCTTTCGAAAGGCTGTTGGATGAAGAAGACGCAACGGTGATGACGGTCGATTGTTATGGCAGCATGTTTGAGCCGCTCTGTCGGGCGTACGCGTTTCCCTGCATCGGGTTTACGAGGCTGAACAATATGGGCCTGGGCGGAATCTGTGAATCCAATTTACAGGACGCAATGGCGCATATACTGTTCCAGGGATTGGTGGGAAGGCCCGGTTTTATCAGCGATCCTACAGTAGATGAATCCACTAACAGCATTATTCTGGCGCACTGTCTGGGTACAACAAAGATGGACGGACCTGCCGGACCTGCCGCTCCGTACAAGCTGCGCACCATTATGGAGCGTCGGGAGGGCGCCGTTGCCCAGGTGCAGATGCGCATAAGTCAGAAAGTCACGCAGGCAAGATTGGTTGGCACCGACCTGCTGCTGTACTTCACGGGCGAGATTGTCGATACTCCGGTGTCGGTTAAGGCGGACAGGGGCTGCCGGACGAAAATCACGGTTAGGGTGGATGGCGATGCCGAGAAGCTGTGGAAGAACTGGTCTCATGGGTTGCACCGACAGACATGCTACGGAGATATTACCAAGGAGCTCTCGCACTTCTGCAGATTTAACGAAATCAAGATGTTGAATGAGGCGGTATGAGTACACAGGTTGCTTTGCTGACCTGCTAAGATAATAAATCACAATTACGGTTCTACTTAGATTTACGCGTTTTCATAAGGCTGAAGGACGTATCCGGCAAGGAAGATAGCGGTGGCCCGGTCACAAATCAGACTTTATTACAAGAATGTTACGGCCGAGGTAATAGGCCCTGAGCATGGGATAACAACAGAGCAGATTAAGGCTCTTGCCGCAAGAACCTTACCGTTGATTAAAAAGCTGAATGGAGAAAGAGCCGCCGGGAAAACTCCCTATCGCGACCTCCCTTATAACGAACAGACGCCTCAGCAGGTCAAAAACTTGACTGCTGAGCTTAAAGATGGTTGTGAAAATCTTGTGGTGCTGGGTATCGGCGGCTCCGCTCTGGGCAACATCGCTTTACAGACCGCGCTGAATCCCTATATGTACAATCTTGATGACGCCCAGCGGGCCGGTCCGCGTTTCTTTGTCTTCGACAACGTTGACCCTTCACAACTAACTTCGTTTTTGGACTGGGTTGGCGACAAGCTCGGCAAGACCGTTTTTAATGTTATCAGCAAATCCGGCAGAACCGCCGAGACGGCAAGTCAACTGATGATTATTAGCCGGTTACTCTCGAACAGGTTTGGCGCCAAAGGTCTGCAGGACCACATAATCGCGACAACCGACCCCAAACGGGGCACTCTCCGCAAGTTTGCGACCGACGCAGGGCTTCGTTGCCTTGAGGTTCCCGACGGCGTCGGCGGCCGGTTCAGCGTCTTAAGCGCAGTCGGCCTCTTCGGTGCAGCTATGTGCGGAATCGACATCGATTCGCTCTTGGCCGGCGCCCGCGACATGGACGCGAGGGTGAGAAATGAAGATTTTTACAGCAACCCGGCGGCAATAAACGCGGCAATAAACTACCACTCTTACAATCACAGCAAAACAATATCGGTGATGATGCCGTACAGCCACGCCCTGAAGGATTTGGCTGACTGGTACAGGCAGCTCTGGGCCGAAAGTCTCGGCAAAGCCAAAGATTTAGCCGGCAACGAGGTTCACATCGGCCCGACACCGGTAAAAGCACTCGGAACCACCGACCAGCACAGCCAGGTGCAGTTATACCGCGAGGGACCAAATGATAAGTTGTTTACCTTCCTGCAGGTCAATGATTTTGAAAAGGACCTCAAGATAGGCCCCGCTCCCGGTTGTGCCCCTGAGCTTGGGTTCCTTGCCGGTGCGGATTTGAGCGCATTGCTAAACAGCGAGAAAACGGCAACCGAGTATGCCCTGCTGCAGAGCAATCGGCCTTGCCTGACGGTCATTTTCGACGACGTAAACGCTTATACCGTCGGTCAATTCATTTATCTGTTTGAGGTGACAACTTCTTTTGCTGGCGCGCTGTTTGGCATAAATGCCTACGACCAGCCCGCTGTTGAGCTCGGTAAAGAGGTTACCTTCGCCCTCATGGGCAGGGTGGGTTATGAGGAATTGTCAGAGCAGGTTCGGCCTCTGACCGAAGTTGACCCGAGGTACCTGGTCTGATATACTTGTGTTTGCCCGATTGTTCAGCAAATGAAAGGGTGAACGAATGGATTACGCAGTGGTAATGGCAGGGGGGGTGGGAAGAAGATTATGGCCGCTCAGCCGCGAAAGACGCCCAAAGCAAGTCTTAAAACTTCTCGATGGACACACGCTTCTTAGTCGTTGTTTCGAACGGCTTTTGCCGATTTTCGACGAAAGAAACATAATTGTTTTGACAAATGCCGGCTACGCCGACGTCGTCCGCGAAAATCTCCCGGGGCTGCCCTTTGACAACGTGATTGCAGAGCCGGCCGTCCGGGATACCGCCGGCGCCATCGGATTGGCCGCCACTGTCCTGACCAAGTATGACCCGGATGCCACCATGGTTGTCCTGACCGCCGACCAGATAATAGAGCCGCCCGAGGTGCTGCAGCAGGCCATCAAAGACGCTGTGTCCTGCGTCAATGACAATCCGGACTATCTGGTTACCTTCGGAATCCAGCCGACCTACCCGAGTACCCAACTCGGGTATATAAAATGCGCCGATGCCCGCAGGTGCCCCAATTCCGAAAACACCATGTACTCTGTTGAAGCCTTCAGGGAAAAGCCCGATGAAAAGACGGCCAAAGATTATGTAACCACCGGCCAATACCTATGGAACTCCGGAATGTTTGTCTGGAAGGCCAAAGCTATTCTTGCATATATGGCAAAATTCCTGCCCGAAGCCGCGGAGCCCCTGAACAAAATCCGGCTCGGCTGGGATACCCCGAATCAAAAGCAGATACTTGCCGAATGGTTCCTCAAGCTGCCCAAAATCAGCATAGACTATGCTGTTATGGAAAAAGCCGACAAGGTTTATGCGATAAAACTGGATTGTCGCTGGCTTGATTTGGGCTCCTTCGCCGCCCTCGCGGATATTATTACCTCCGACAAGGACAATAACGTGGTTGTGGCCGGCGCCAGTGAGCTGCTCGATTGTAAAAACAATATCATAGTCACGGAGGACGAAGGCCATCTTATCGCCTGTATAGGCCTTGAAAACGTGGTCGTGGCCCACAGCCCGGACGCCACGCTCGTATGTCACATCGGTCAAACCCCGAAACTAAAGGAGCTCCTCGAGCTGATAAAGCAGCACGCCGGCGAAAAGTTTCTGTAGAATAGAGCTGCATGAATCGCAGGGCGATATAGGAACTGCCGAACATGAGATATTTGGCCATAGATTATGGAGCCAAACGCATAGGCCTGGCGATCTGCGACCCCGCCGAAACCATTGCTTCGCCTCTGGGTGTGATAGAGGGTCAAAGAGACGTAATAAAGCAGGTCGCTGACATAGTAAAGAAGGAAAATGTTGAAGCCGTTGTCCTTGGCCTGCCTTTGAACATGGATGACTCCGCGGGACCTCAGGCCAGGCTCGTCTTCCAGTTCGCCGGGCAGTTGGAAAAGCTGCTTGATATTCCTGTCTATTTTCAGGATGAAAGGCTGAGCAGTTTCGGCGCCGAGGAAAAGTTGGCGCCTGCCGAGCTTACCAGAAAAAAAAAGAAAAAGCACCTCGATGCCGTCGCCGCGGCGGAAATCCTGCAAGCCTTTCTCGACCAGAAAAAATAGTTGGCAGAAAGATTTGTCACTGCTCTCGGCTGCCGCCGCAGCTTCTGCCTTCACACTCTAAGTTAGCGCCCCCGACGGTGGAAATTGCCTTACATTGCCCGCCCCGTTATAGCCGTGACCGTAAAGTTAGGGTTCTTGGCTCCACAGCCAGTAAGCGGCCAGTACCGCAAAGTCGGAGAAGTCAATAATGCTTTCGGGCGGAGCAATATTCACCGACGGTTCGTTTTCCAGCCAGTACAAAACCAGTCTTTCCATGTCCTTAAAATCAACGGCGCAGTTGTTGTCGAAATCGCCAGGAACAGATGCGGTCGTGAAGGACCAGACAGGCCCCTCGGTTTGACCACAATAATTCCTGGCAACGACCTTCCAGTAATACCTCGTGCACGGCTTCAGTTTTTTGCCAACCTCCGGCGTGGGGTCACACATCGGCGCTTCGGTATCACTGCATACCAATTCGGTTGGCGGCTCATTGCCTTCAAAATATACGTCGTATGTTTGCTGCGGCAGCAGTGGAGCGAATTCCGTGGTCCGGGCAACGTATTCCCAGCCCGGGCAGCCCGTATCCGGGCAGACATTGGAGCGGTCGCAGCTGCCATCCTGCATCCAGTCCGGATTGCCGCCGAACACGAGGCCCTCCACTTCGAGGGTATCGGCATTGAAAACCGGCGACCCCGAATTGCCCCCGAACGTATCCAGATTGGCCTCGAAGTACGCCGCTTCGTTGTTGTCACGAACGTTCGCATTCGCCGCGTATTTCCGCGGCAGGCCAACCGGGTGGCCAATCGCAACAAGAGCCTCGCCGTCGGGAATAACGCCCCCGGTTCGCACCCTCAGCGGGCTGTGGCCGGTTACCTGCCTGTCCAGCCTGACCAGCGCCCAGTCCGGCATTCCTGTCTGCCGGGCAATCACTTCGCTGCAGTAATAGACCTCTGATGCGTCTATTGTCAGCACCGGCGTGCTGGCATCAAGCATCACGAAGCCAAAAACAAAAGCCACATCCGCGCAGTCCTGCGGGCACGCAAGATGACCCGCGGTTGCGACGATGTCCGGAGCCACCAGAAATCCTGTCCCCCAGGCCGGTTTCGGCTGGTCGCGGAACGGCTCATCAGGACACAGTGGATTGCCTGTCGCCAGAGGGTCAACCAATTGGTACCACTCGGCATAAGTCTGTGTCGGCAGCGAGAAGGTACCGTTACCGTTATCAACGAGATCCGGCTTACTCACGAGTGCTACGGTCGAATCGCCGACTGCCAGAATCGCGGCGTCCGTTACTTGATAGTGTTCGAGACGGTCGTCATCACCGTAAATGACCTTCGGCGTTAAGATGTCTTTCAAACTGGAAGCTCCCGTTTTCTTGCTGCCGCCCTCGTACGCCTTGGCGCCGTTCCATGACAGAACAATGTCGTGTGCCACAAGGTTTACGTCGTTGGCAGGACTTGGGTGGTTGGGCTCGGGCGGCAAAACGCACGGACTGCCGGTCACGGTGAGAGTATAGTCGCCTACGGCGCCATAGTATCCGGCCACGCGGATAAAATAAGTTCGCGCTGCGGTCATAACCATCGCAATTTCGGATTGATAGCTGCCGCCGCACGAGTCATCGTTGCACGCCAGCTCTGCTCCGTCACACTCATCGAAAACAGCCAGCGTCGTATCAAATGTGCTTCCGGCGAGACTTATTGTAACCAGACCTGTGCCCGTCGCCGTGTACCAGTGCCACACGTCCTTCGTATCGTTGTAAGAACAGCCCGTCCAGTAAGTCCCCGTCGCACTAACCGTCGAACCTGAATAAGGCGCGCCGTCCGTTACACCTATCGCATTGCTGCATTCATCGTTGACCGGGGGCGGCGTCTCTTGGTAGTACACTTTAATCCACCATGAGTCGATATATCCCGTGTCCCACTGTCCCCAGTCTGAGGCCCATAACGTCCATATCTGGTTTACCGGCTCTCCGTAAAAGTCCGTAATCCCGGTTACAGTTTCGCCGATGTATCCTGCCGGGACAAGGTACCACTCCCATAGAGCGTGCTCGTAGGTCAGGTCATAATCGCTTACCGAGACATACAAGTCTGCCGGCCAGTTATGGTAGATGCTCCAGCTAACGTCCACACAGTTGGCGACGGCGTCCGCCGGTGCTCCCGAAATTTCAATGTCACTGTATACCCAGTGAGGATCACCATAGCCGGGATAGTCGGGTATGGAAATATTGGTATTGTTGAAGTCGTGCTCGAAAGGTCCCGAACAACTGGCCAGTATGCCTGTGTCACCACCCGGACCGATGGCTTGGTCTGCGAACGACTCAACCAGAATGAATTGTCTCAGCGTGGTTACATCCGCCCCCTCATCGGCAAGAGCTTTAGCCCGGCCGGCCGGCAGTTGCACTCTCACGCGCCTCGGATTGTCAAGAACCGCAAAAACGCTGCCCGGTGCTCGCGGCAGGGCCGAGATATCCGCAACGCCGACTTGGTCGTTAAGACCTATCTCGACCTCCGCAAACTTCCGAGCGGCATTGTCCCGCCCCGCTGCCGCTGAAATATCCGGCACCAGACAACCGGTCACGATTATGAACGCAATCAGCAACAGCAGCATACCCGGGATAACAGCGTTCGTTTTCCCTGCCCTTTTTGTCTCTTTGAGCATCGACTTGACCCCCTCTGTCTGCGAATGCAATTCTGTTATTGCGTTTTTTTCCAATCGCGTTTCCCCCAAAACTTCAACTAAAATCATTATAGGACTTTGACCAAAAATGTCAACGTTGAAACGGAGTTTGGCCTGATTCGAGGCCAAGAATGGTAAGACACGCTATCGCCAAAAAAAGCCTGCATCAAACCGAATCGCACTTGCCGAAACAACCGACAGAGAAACCTATGGTGCCCCCCTATTAATGCACCCAGGAGTATTTTCATTTCAGTCTTCCTCTTTTCCTGATTGTGAAAGAGCCCAAGACACTCCGGACGAGATTTTTGCTTGTTCACCGTACCGCCAACTTTTGTATCTTTACTAATCCATTGTTTTGGGCAATATACTTTCGCCGTCAATTCCCTGCAAGGCGGCCTTAATCATAAAATAGCGGGTGATGCCATCAAGACAGACCATACCTTTGACGCTACCCTCATCTACAACGGCAACAGCCGTTTTGCGGCTGGACGAAAGCTTCTTGTAAACGTCGTCGAGAGACATCCGAGGGTCAACCGAAACAAAAGTGCGGTCCATGATATCGGAGACAGGAACATCGAGACCCTTGTCGTGGATACTGGCAAGAATGCGGTCGCGGGTGAGAATTCCCTCAATGCCGGCGTCACCGATCACCGGGAAATCATTCTGGCAGCCATGGTGAAAGTGCTCCAGCGCGTGCGAAAGAGGTTCGTCGGGGCGCAAACTGCGAAAGTCGGTTGTCATAGCCGTAGCGACCGGAACCTCATGCAGCAGGGAACGGAGCATTACGTGTTGCTTCTCTCCTCCGGCGCCGATATAAAGAAATATCCCTATCAGCGCCAGCCACCAATTAAAAAAAACGCCGAAGAAGATAAAGAACAAGGCTATGGCTTGACCGATGAATACGGCTGCGGAAGTCGCGCTTACGTAGCTCATTTTTATGGCAAGGATGCCGCGGAGGACGCGGCCGCCGTCCATGGGAAACGCCGGTATGAGGTTAAACACGGCAAGCATGATATTAACGCCGATCAGCCCGGCGAAGAAGGTGCGCGGCGAATCGGGATGCAAAGTCGGGACGCCGATGCCGGCCCAGCGCCCCAAAAAAAGGTAAAGAATTCCCGCTATGGCCAGATTAATAAATGGTCCCACAATGGCCATCGCTATCTCCTGGGCCGGCTTCTCTGGCATTTCCTCCATTGTTGCCACGCCGCCGATGGGAAGTAAAGTGATGTTCTTGGTCTCTCTGCCGAAGCGACGCGCAATCAAACTGTGCCCGATTTCGTGTACGAGCACGCAAACAAATACTGCACATATAAAAAGCGTGGCCAGGAGGGCCTTGTCAACACCTGCCTGATGTAGAACGGAAGCGAATATGAAAAACAGAAGAAGGAAAAATGTCACGTGAATCCTGAAATTGATTCCAAATATCTTGCCGATATTTAAAGACCACCGCATAATTTAACCACCTTCTTTAACTTCCTTGTTAATAATGAATAAGCCTTTCGCCGTGATGGTCCTGGACGCCTGCGATTTGCAGGCATTTTTGCCGAATTGCCTTCTCCAATTTCGCAGTCGCCGATTTCGTCCCGTCTCGCAAAGGAATCTGTCCGCCGGCATAGGTTTGATGACCGCCGCCGGTTCCTCTTCTTGCGACAATACGCTGTATAATCTTGTCTGCTCTTTTGTCGGGCTCGGAGGTTCGGACCGAAAGCAGCATCTTATTTTGAGAGAAGCCATAACAAATTGTGCAGACAATCTCGTCGTCACGCAGCAGCAGGTCGGCCACTTCCGCTATCATGTCGGGATTATTTATCTCGCCCAGGCCTGCGATGATACAATTGCCGTACACGCGGGCGTTCTTAAGGGCTTCGCCCAGCATTTGGAAGTATCCTCGTTCCACGCTGCCGCGCTGGATTTCACCAAGCATTCTTTTGTTGGCAATGGGGAACAATAATGTTACCGCTTTTATGTCCGCCTTGCCGGCTTCCCTTCCGAGGTCCTGGGTGTCAGAGCGGATCCCATACAATAAAGCAGTGGCCAGCTGAGTATCGGGTCTTATGCCGGCATGGATGAGATACTCGAGCAATATCGTGGCGGTCGCGCCATATTCGGTGCGAATATCGATAAGTTGAGCCTGGCGGCTCGCGCGTCGAAGCGGATGGTGGTCTATGACTATGTCGGGTATCAGGTGTTGCGGAAGCGAATTATTTCCTGTTCCCGGTTGCGTATCGACCATCGCAATCAAGTCGAATTTCTCAAATTCAATCTGACTGCAGGGATGCAGGTTGAGGCCGAGATAGCGCACCAGAGCCCTGTTTTCCCCACGCCCAACGGTTCCGCCATGCGTTATCGAGCAGGGAACGTCCCCAACAGTGTTTGCAAATTTGCGCAGCGCCACTGCGGCTGCAATTGAGTCGGGGTCGGGGTTATCCTGCATAACTATGAGCAAGTGGGTCTTTCCCTGCAGCAATTGCGTAAGCCTGGCGACCCCCAAACGAGTTTTGCCGCCATTCTTCAAGAGCCCGTTCCTTGAAATGCCGCTGCTTAGACGGCGACTTTCGACCCTGCCGGTTCTTTCCGACCGACCTGTAGAACAAGAAGGTTGAGATCACATTCATGAAGTCCCGAGGCGTTCGGAGACGAGCCGAACAAATTTCCTGGCTACCACGCGATAATCAAAATTCTCCACCACGCGCTTCCTTGCCTCGTCACCCATTTTTTTTCGCAGTTCAGGTTTTTGCATCAAATCCATAAGATAGTTCGCAATGTCATGGACGCTCGCGCGGTAATCCACGGTCCGCGGTCTTTTGAACACCACTCTTTGGCCCTGTTCGTATCCTGAGTCGCCGCCCAACGTTGTCTCTCTCAGCCAGACCTCCTGGGCGACTCCGGCCAGCAATGCGGTTTTGCCGTGTACCAGCGTGTCCAGCATGGCCATCGCCTTTATGCCGAGGACCGGTTTGCCGCAAGCTCCGGCTTCGACTTGAATCAGCCCGAATCCTTCCACGCGGGAGGGAGAAGCGTAAATATCACATGCCGCCAGAAGATAGGGCATGAAATCCACAGAAAGCACGCTGGCCGAGTAAACCACATTCTTTTCGATACCAAGCTGAGTCGCCAGCTGCAAGTCGGCAAAATCCCGCGTGTCTGTCTGCACCTGATGCCAAACTTTGCATACATACTTCCAATCGGGTGCTTTTATATCAATTATGGCCAAAGCCTGCATAACTTCGTGCGCGCCTTTGGAGGCTGCATCTCCGCCCATGGTAAGAATCATTACTTGGTCCCCTGATACGCCCAGGGCTTCACGCACGGCCTTGACCTTCGGGTCGTTTCCGTCACGGGGGACAAATGAATCGGTGTCACAACCTATGGGAAGAACCTCAATATTATGTCCGCTAAGGCCATCCTGCATGTAAACTTTTTTTGCCCAATTTGAAGTGACAAGTATGAGCGGCAGTGTATTTAAGACCTCATTGTAATCTGCCATATAACCATCGGCAATTAACCATGGTACGGGTTGAACGCCGTAACGCTGAGGATGCAGCACAAGGTGTGGCGTGTGGCTCCAGTAACCAACCCCCACAACTACATCCGGTTCGAACCACCGGTAGTACCACTCCTTTTCCTGCGCCGATTCAAAATGCACGGAGTGTGCCTCGATGCCGAGTTCGCACAGGCCCCTGTAGAGCAGAGCACCCTGGGTCGCAATCCCGCCCACCGAGGGCGGGTAATCATACAGCACCAGTACTTTCATTTTCCGCCCACCTCATTGCCAAAACGGTCCATCTTGTTGGAATACAATCCTATTCCTGCTAATATTCAGAACCGCCGCTGGGGCAGCTCCGCAGAAAGTCCGTGAGGTCGCCCACTCCGGCAGTAGCCAGGGCGATACAGGAATCTGCGGCCCCATAGTACGTGAAAACGGTATCGCCTTTCCTTATCCATCCGCAGGGAAAGACGACATCATCGACGTCACCTTCCCGTTCGTAAGAAGCCTTGGGCCCGAAAATCCATTCGTCTGAGCGCCGAATTACGCGCGTCGGATTTTCAAGGTCGAGCAGGGCAAGGCCGAGCCTGTAGATAGAGCCTGAAGCCGTCGTGCGCACGCCATGGTACAAGACCACCCAGCCTTCCGGCGTTTGCATCGGCGGCGCCGAAAGTCCGATTTTGTTCGCATCCCACCAACTGCCCTCGCGAGCGTGGATGACTTCCTGATGGTCGCCCCAGTGTTTCAGGTCGGGTGAGAAGGAAATCCAGATATTGGCAGGTATGGTGGGTGATTTGGCAACGGGTCTGTGCAGCATTGCCCACCTGCCGTTGAACCGAATCGGAAAAACCGCGGCGTCCTTGTCTTCAGGCGGCATGACCGGCCCGAGCCGGTCGAAGCTTTGAAAATCGGATGTGATAGCAATCGATACCAACGGACCACCTCTTGAAAAGGCCGTGTACGTCACTGCCCACTGTTTCAGTTCTTCCAGCCAGATTACTCGGGGGTCCTCGATGCCCCACAATTCTTCAGGGTGCGCGGCCGGGTCAGGTCTCAAGGTAGGTTGCGGGTCGATCTCCCAGTTGGTTACGCCGTCGGCGCTGCGAGCCGCGGTAAAGTGCGAGATCCCTCGGAAATCCTCGACCCGGACAAGCAGTAAGGTTTTGCCGTCTACCTCCGCAGCGGCAGCATTAAATACCGAGTTGGCATCGTAGGGCCAGTCTTTGACCGAAAGTATAGGGTTGGCCGGGTGGCGTTGAAAAAGTTCATGGTTAAGCCTTTTTTCCATGTTATCTCCATCGTCTCTATGGTTTCAGCCCTTCGGTAATGAGATTAGTTATTCCTTTCCTTATCATCATTACCGCAATTGCCGCCAGCAAAAGACTGGTTATCTTTGAAAGGGCCTTTGAGCCGGATTCACCTAACACCTTTATCAGAACGTCGGATGACTTGAAAACCAGCCCGGCAAAAAGAATGTTTACCACAACGGATATCAATGTGGCCGACGGTCCGTAATGAGAGATTATTATCATGCACGTTGTCAATACGGCCGGACCAACTATAAGAGGAGTCCCCAGCGGAACTACCCCAAGCTCGCTGCTGGGCACGCGGCGTTTCTTTATCGGATTAATTATATCTATGATGGCGAGGCTGAAAAGTATCGCGCCTCCGGCCACCATGAAGTCGCTGATGGTAATGCTCAGCAGTTTAAAGACGGCTTTTCCCAGGATGATAAAGCCAATCGCCAGACACAGCGCGGTGAGCATGGACTGAAGTATTATTCTCGTTCTTTGTTTCGGTCCCAACGTCTCGGTCAATGAAACAAAAATGGGCAGCACCCCTATGGCGTCAACTGCCACGAATACAGGAATAAAAGCCAGCAGTATATCCTTAAGCATAACTACGGCGCCTCCCTGAAATTGCTACTATTATAATGTGTAGGATAGAAATGCCAAACTCAATCACTCTTCCACCGCCAATTGGTTATTTCTGCGGGGTCGGTGCCCTGAGCCCGGATGAAATCGTGATGTTCTCGCAGCTTACGCTCGTACTTGCGAATCAGTGCATCTGCTTTTGCCGCCACCGGCGGGTTGCGTTTAGCTATTTTCTCTGCGGCCTGGATAACCACATGGTAGCGACTGGTTCGATTACGGACCTGCATGTCAAAGGGGGTGGTTGTCGTTCCCTCCTCTCGATAGCCGTTTATGTCAAAACGGTCGCTCTGCGGGCGCTCCCACAGCAACTGCTTGATGGCGGCGGTATAGCCGTGGAAGTTGAAAATCACCGGGCAATCGAGCGGAAAGATTCGCTGAAATTGCTTTTCCTCGAGGCCCGGAGGATATTTCTGTGGAATTCCCAGCACGGTCAGGCGTACAACATTCACCACCCTGACCCGCCACTGCGGTACTTGTTCGCGAAGGACCTGGGCGGCCGCCATAACCTCAAGCGTAAGACTATCGCCACAGCCGCACAGTATGATTTCCGGGTCTTCACCTTCGTTGGTCCCGGCCCACCGCCAGATGGACGCCCCTATTCGACAATGCTCTATTGCATCGTCCATAGGCAGCCACTGCGGCATCGGCTGCTTGCCGGCAATAATCAGGTTTATGTAGTTTGTGGTCCGCAGACAGTGGTCAATGGTGGACAACAAGCAGTTTGCATCAGGCGGCAGATAGACGCGATAGGTATGCCCCTTTTTGGTAAGCAGATTATTTATGAAGCCGGGCCCCTGATGCGAGTACCCGTTATGGTCCTGTCGCCAGCTTTCCGAAGTGAGCAGATAGTTGAGCGAAGATATGGGCTTGCGCCATGACACTTCAAGCGAAGATTTTAGAAACTTTGCATACTGATTCATCATCCCGTCAACTATGGGCAAAAACGCCTCATAGCAGGGGAAAATCCCGTGCCGGCCGGTCAGAAGATAGCCCTGCAGCCAGCCCTGACAACTGTGCTCGCTCAGCACCTCCAGGACCCTGCCGTCCCTTCCTATGTGCTCAGCCGCCTCCGGGACCGGCCAGGCATACTGCCGGTCAGTGGCTTCCAGCACGGCGCCGAGGCGATTCGACTCAAGTTCATCGGGACATACAATCCGGAAGTTTCTCGATTCACGGTTAAGCTCAATTACTTTTCGCAGATACTTGCCCAGTTCTTCCATGCCGCTGGTCACGGTTCTGCCCGGTACGTCAACATCCACTGCATAATCATTCAGCGCGGGCAGCTCGAGTGGTTTGCGAATTTCACCGCCGATACTGTGCGGGTTCAGGGCCATGCGGTGCTCACGCACCGGACAGATGGAAAGAATATCCTTTTCGGGCCGACCCTCCCGGTCAAACAGATCCTGCGGTCGATACGATTTGAGCCACGTTTCGACTATTTTTAGGTGAGCCGGATTTGTTTTAAGGTCCTTGGCCGGCACCTGGTGTGCCCTGAAAGAGCCCTCGATTGCTTTTCCATCTACCTTTTTCGGGCCGGTCATACCTTTTGGCGTCTTAAGGATAATCATCGGCCAATAAGGCCGCTCCGGCCCCCGGCCAGACCGTGACAATTCCTGGAGTTCGCAAATCGTATCATAGGCCCATGTAACAGCAGCGGCAAAGTCGGAATTCAGCCTGTTGCCGTCTTCGACTATTTGCACCTGGTATCCGTAACCCTCGAACAACTGCCTGAGGTTCTCATTTGTCATGGAAGCGAAAATTGTGGGATTGGAGATTTTGAAACCGTTCAGATGCAGAATGGGCAGGACGGCGCCATCGGTTATGGGGTTCAGGAACTTGGCATTGTGCCAGGCAGTGGCGGTGGGGCCGGTTTCGGCTTCGCCATCGCCCACAATGCAGACGGCAATCAGGTCCGGGTTGTCCAAAGCCGCCCCGAAAGCGGTCCCAAGTGCATAACCGAGCTCTCCGCCTTCGTGGATAACTCCCGGCAGAGCAGGATTAAGATGGCTGGGAAAACCGTCCGGGTGGGAAAATCTCTTTACGAAGTTTTCCAGACCTGCTCGGTCACGGGTCAGTTCCGGAAAGAACTCGGTCAGGGTACCCTCAATGTACATGTTGGCAAGATTGGCCGCGGCGCCGTGACCGGGCCCTGTAATCAGAAGGATAGAAGCCTCGGTACGGAGTATCAGCCGGTTCAGATGGCTGTAGATGAGGTTTATACCCGGCACTGTGCCCCAGTGGCCGAGAAGGCGCTCTTTGATGTGTTCGGGCCTGAGCGGCTCTTCAAGCAGGGGGTTGGCCTTGAGGTAAATCTGGGCTGCCGCCAGATAGTTTGCCGCCCGCTGATACCGTTCGACAGCAGACAAAGTCTTGTCGTCCAGCAGTCCCTCGGCAGATTGGGCCCTTTCTTTTATCCCTGTTTGGCGCATTGGTTATCCTCTTGTTCTTTCACCCTGACTCTAATAGCCTCTGTACTCAAGTTATGGCCCAATAGTAGCGAGGGTCTGCCCGTTGTGAATCAGGGATAAATCTGTTTTTATCATCAGCAAAAGTACTATTGACCTTCGTAAGAGGAATTCCTGCTACTATTGTTGGGCAAAGAAAGTTCCCAGGTCGAGCTGATAGCTTACTGCCGCTATTGTGGCTCGGCAGCCCGGCCTATTATCTGATACGCCCCTAAATCGCGGTTTTTGTACAGTCAGAGAGGAAAAATGTGCCCTCAGTCCGATAAATTTTTATTTTTTCCCTTGCATAAAGCCAGCAGATTTGGTATAAGCCATAAAGTGCTCCGTAGAGATGTTGGATTGCGCCCGAGGACTTTCTTTTTTTGACAGCAATCCGCGTTTTCGAAGGTGAGGGCCGTTTGAGTTTCTCCAAAGGGCGGAGAAGGGCAAAGTAATCGTTTGACGCGGTCGTGAAATATCTGAGGTGACGGTCTGCCATGCCGGATTGGAGTGAAATGCGTTTTGGTGCGTGGCCAAAGGAGAATGTATTAATATTAATAATGTCAGGTTTTGAGAGGAGAATTACTATGTGCAGAAAAGTGATTTTCTTAACGTGTATGGTCTTGCTGGCGGGTCTGGTCAATACCGCTGGCGCGAAGGTTGAACTGAAATTCGACTGTGGCCTATGCGACATTGGCTGGGTCCAGGCGGGCTGGATATCCATTCCAACGTGCGGTTTTTACGAAGGCGTTGGTGGAACCGTCGTTGACGTGAACATTGTTCCGGGCGGGGAGTGCACTTGCCGCGGCTACTTTACGGAGCCGTCGGATCCACCCTGCGACTCGGACGCGACCTGTCCCGCCACAGGGCCCCTGGCAGGGGTGGAGCAGGATTTTATAATGTCGGATGATTGCGGCCCCACCTCGTCCTGCGGCGACTTCACTCTGATATTCAGCGGGCTCGATGCCGGCGCGCCCTATACTCTGAAGACCTACCATAACCGGCTGGACGAGCCGGGCGTCGTTATTTCAGGTGTGCAGGTAACCGGCGCTACAAACGTAACAGCGCCGAGCACTATTCCCCAGACCCACCCCATGTTTGCAAACGATACCCCGCCGATAGTTACTTTCACCGCCGGGGCCGGCGATGTGAGTGTCAAATACTTGCATCCTACCTCGGATTGCGGCTCCAAAGGCTGTCAGGTTTTTCTGAACGGCTTTATCCTCGAGGGCGGCTTCACCGAGGTGTCGTTTGAATCGGCCTCCTCCGGTGCTCTCGAAAGCGTCAGTCCGGCGTATCTCTGGGTCACTCTCTCGGCTCCCGCGGAGGGGGATGTAACCGTGTCCTACCAGGTGACCGGCGGCACGGCCACCAAGAACGTGGACTATACAATTCCGGCCGGACCGTTGGTGTTCCATGACGGCGAGATTAGCAAGGCAATCCAGATTACTATTGTAAATGACGGAACCGACGAACAAGATGAAACGATTGAGGTGACGTTGACAGGGGTAACCGGCACGAATACCGTGTTGGGAGACGTCACAAAGCACACCTACTCCATTCTTGACCCCAGACCCGCCGTGGGATTTCAGACGGCAAGAAGTGTTTGTCGGGAAGATCAAATAACGTATGACATCACGGTCACCCTCTCTCGTCCCTCGGTGCAAACTGTGACAGTGCAGTACAACGCCAGCGGCGGCACAGCTATCAGGAACATCGACTATTACCTGACCGCCGGCACCCTGACTTTCACTAACCCCGAAACAAGTAAAATATTCAGTATCACGGTAGTAAACGACGGCATAGAGGAACAACCCGAGACAATCGGGCTGGTGCTGTCCGGTGCCGTTAATGCAAAATATGGAATCAAGAACCAAACTTGCACACTTTTCGACCCCTGGTCGGCAGTGTCCTTCCCCAAGTTCAAGCTGGATATGGGCTGTCCCTCGGACCCATCGACCTTCAGAGACGACTGGACGCCCTGGGCGATTTTCAAAGGTTGTGACGGCAAGGCGTATTCAGGCACGGGGATTTCGGATATCGCCGGCACAGGAATTGACGCCTACATCTGCACCGAGGGCGATACAGCAAGCGGAAACCTGCGCAAAATAGTCGCTGGACCTATTTCCAACACATTCTACTCACGTTACAGAGAAATTGCCAGCGAACAATTGGCTGTGGAGTTTACCTTAAGCGGTCCCGGACTGGTTGCTGGTGAATACTGGCTCTACACTTACCATAACGCCGTGCCCGCTATCATTCCGGAAATCACCGTCACAGGCGAAGGCGTTGTTCAGAAAGAGCCGGTTACCGATGTGCCTATCCAGGGGATTACCTCGGACTATTACCTTGTCCCGTCGGTCATCAAGTTCCTCGCAGATGGTTCCGGCCCTGTAACTGTCACGTACCGCGAGCCGAACGAGAGCAGTGCCGTGGTTAACGCCTTCGAGCTGCGCACCGCCGTCAGACCGCTGGTCGCCTCAAATCCCTACCCGGCCGATGAGGCCCTGGATGTGGACCCGAATGTCGTTCTTACCTGGCAGTGGGGAGCACAGGCACAGTCACACAATGTGTACCTCGGCACCGATTTCAATGATGTCAACGATGCCACCACATCTTCGGCGGTGTATGTAACCAATGTTACCGACAACTCGTATGACCCGCCGGACCTTCTGGCCTTTGGTGTTACGTACTATTGGCGTGTTGACGAGGTCAAAGGCGCAACCACTTGGAAAGGTGAGGTCTGGTATTTCACAACCGACAACGGCAAAGCCCGCTACCCCAGCCCAATGGATGGCGGTCGTGGCCTGGCCGATAGAACCCTCCTCAGTTGGAAGGCTGGCCCACATGCGAGCTGGCACGACCTGTACTACGGCACCGACTTCAACGATGTTAACGATGCCACTACAGGAACTTTGGGCGTCTACATCGGCAGGAAGGATCTTGACGATGCCAACTATAATCCCGGCCTTCTGGACGTGGGTGCCATCTACTACTGGCGGGTTGACGAGATTGGTACGACGACCTACATCAGAGGAGATGTCTGGAGCTTTACTGCAACCGGCAGGATTGACCTCAAAGTCGACCTCGCTCTGGCGTACTGCGGCGTTAACGACTACAACCAGCACTGGCCCACAAGCGCAAAACCGGGCTGGAATATCTGGGCACAGCCCCGCTGGCAGGACATGTACGGTCACGACGCAGTACTGAACGACGGCAGCGGCAAGGAACGCAGCCTCGGTTCTCCCTTCAATGGTCCGGGCATCGGCGGCACCGGCATTATGGCCGGGCTGACCTGTGTTTACGAGGGACGAGGGGGCTTGATTATGTCCGGCCCGGAAAGGTGTAACCTTAATAGCAACTGTGACTGCCCGACGGTGTCCGGCAACCCGCTTTACGAGCCCATCTGTAACACGTGGTTTCAGATCACTGACTTTGGCGAACCCCCGGGCAGCACTATCCTTCTTACTCTGTATAACTTGCCACCTGGTGAATATGCCCTGCTAAGCTACCACAACCGTTTCAAGGGTGAGAGAAACGGCGACCAGCCGCACTGGGAATGTATCGCGCCGTATTGCGGCGAATACGACTGCCACGCCGAGTTGCCAATGACCGCGATTGAGGCTATGGCTCTTGCCGGCGCGCAAAACCTGTACGGTTCTGGTTATGACTACGGTAAACTCATCGGCGGCGGTACTTATCCGGTGGGCAGTCCTGACGGCGTCGAGCTGTTCCAGGGCGCTTACGACGTTCCTATCCAGCAGGTTACTACCGACGATCAGCTTGTCCCCTCGCTCATCAAATTTAGAACCGACGGTTCGGCCGTGCTGGTGACGTATACGGGCACCTGTTGCGTCGAGGACGACCTCCGCAACAGTCAGAATAGCTCGTATCACCGGCTAAGCGGCAGGGCGGCTCTCAATGCCTTCCGCCTCGTGCTGCTTAGTGAGGTGATGAAAGCCAAGGACCCCGCCCCGCGCGACGGCGCCGAGGATGTCTCCCCGGATGTGGTTCTCGCATGGGAGGCCGGACCGGCTGCTGCTGCCCATCAGGTGTACATCGGAACCAGCTTTACCGATGTTAATGACGCCGGTACCTCCTCTGCCGAATACAAAGCCACGACCGCCGACCCCAGCTATGACCCGCCGGGCTATCTCGAATTCGGCAAGACTTACTATTGGCGGATTGACGAGGTCAATGAGGCCGAGTCCCCCGGCTACTGGAGAGGTTCTGTCTGGAGCTTTATGGTCGACAACGGCAAAGCCAGGGACCCCAGCCCGGATGACGGCACCCAGAATGTCTCACGCGCTGTGCAGCTAAGCTGGTCGCCCGGAGCACTTGTGACCTCCCATGACGTGTATTTCGGCACTAACTTGAACGATGTCACCAGTGCGACCACCTCCTCGCCGGAGCACCGAGCCAACCTGCCTGCCGGCTCCACCAGCTATGACCCGCCCGGTCATCTGGACTTTGGCGTTACCTACTATTGGCGTATTGATGAGAGAAATCCGGTCGCAGACAAGAAGGGTGACATCTGGAGCTTCCGGGTGGAAACTCACATGAGCTTCGAGGATTTCGAGGCCTACGATGAGACTACCAACCCGATAATCTATGTCTGGCTGGACGGATTGCGTTACGGCTGGCCGCCTGTTAGCGGTGCCGCCGTCTGGCTGGGGATGGCCAGCAGGATTCCCCCTGAGCCGGTTCATGGCGCCCAGCAGTCGATGTGGTACGGCTACGACGACACCGGCTGGGAGAATACCCCCTATTATTCCGAGGCCGAGCGCGCGGTCGGCGACCCGTGTGATTGGACATTCTTCTCCGCATTGACACTCTGGTTCTATGGCGACCCCAATAATGTCTTTACCGGCACGGACCAGATGTATGTGCGTCTGGAAGATAGTACCGGTCCCGGCAGCTATCCTCGCGTCAACTACGGTGACAGCAACAATATGAACGACATTAAGGTTGCAGAGTGGCACGAGTGGAACATGAGCCTCCAGCAGTTCGCTGACGCCGGAGTGGATTTAGCGGACTTACAGAAGATTGTCATTGGCTTTGGCGACGTGGTCAATCCGACACCCGGCGGTTACGGCATCGTATATTTTGACGATATTGGGTTGTACGCCGTTGGCGAGGTTGAGTGCTACGACGGGATGGCGGATTATGCCCAGTGGGACCTTGTCGGTATGCCTGGGTGCTGGTGCTATCCGAGACAGTGCCTCGGTGATGCCGACGGTCTGCCTTATGGTAAGAACAACTACTGGGTGGCAATCCCTGACTTGACAATCCTGAAAGCTGCATGGAACAAGCCTAAGGAGCAGTTGGTTGGCAACGAGGCTTGTGCAGACTTTGACCATCTGCCATATGGCAAAAACAACTATCGGGTTGCGATCCCTGACTTGACAATCCTGAAAGCCAACTGGAATATTACCAATGGGCCTGCCGGGACCTGTTCACCAGGCAATAGGAACCCGTAGGAGTCGTTAGAGCGAGTGTTTTAGGGTGAGCAAAGATTGATTTGGCAAGCGTAAATGTAGTTTCGAATTTCTAACGTTCGAATGAGACTTTTTTCAAAGGAGAAGATCACAAAAGAATTGTCGGTTCTATCATTCATTCTCGGCATGGGTTCGGTGGCCAACTGGAAGAAGGTGGCCGATACGACCCTTAATCCCTGTGCGGACATGGACCATCTGAATCGGCGCCTCCGGGTTGCTACGCGGTTTTCACCGGCGACCTGCCGTCCTGTCTAACAACTGGAAGAAGAGGGACGCCGATCTTGGAGTTCCGGGCTCGTGTCCGCAGCCCTGACAGTTGTTGCATACGGTTAGATAACAAAGAGGCAAGTCAAAAGACTTGCCTCTTTTTGTCCTTATAGAAGGGAGGGCGAACACGATTTTGCGGCCTTCCTGTCCTAATCGCGTGGCCGCAAATACTTGACATTTGTACTTGACGCAGGTATTATAAAACTGCCGGAGTACGGAAAAGTTCAGTTCTTTTCACAATCAGAGTCTTTTGTGGTTTGGAAGATGAACCGGGCGGATGATTCGGAGGAGTCTTGAATACGGACAGTTCACGAAAAATCTGTGTCATTACAGCCGCCATATTGACAGCCACTGCTTCTGCTAACGCTGTTTACTACGAAGTCGTCATCCTGCATCCCGTCGGCCTGGAGCAGTCGTATGCCTTCGGGGCTTCAGGCGGACAGCAGGTAGGCTATGGTTCGGCAGGTACGATAGGAAACCACGCCTTATTATGGGAGGGCGCAGCCGAGAGCGTCGTAGACCTCCGCCGCCAGTGGATTCGAGTATTCGTATGCTTTCGGGGCTTCGGGCGGACGCAAGTAGGCTACGGCTGGAGCAGTGCGAGCGTACAGCATGCTTTGCTGTGGCTGGGCACGGCAGAGAGCGTTATAGACCTGCACAGCTTCCTGCCGGCCGGATATAGTTCTTCACAGACCCACTATATTGATTCAATGGGCAACATTGTGGGCTACGCCAAGACGAACACCGGTGATGCACACGCAGTCTCGTGGCAGATTCCAGAGCCGACAACCGCTGCTCTGCTGGCTTTAGGGAGCTTGGTGATGCTAAGGAGGGGGAGGGCATAGGCTGCCTGTAAGCCATGCCGGTTCCTGGCCATTGGTTGGCACTTTTGACAGCATCTGAAGCAGAAAAAATTTTCAAAAAAAGTAAAATTTTTGTTGATTATATGGTCAAACGACCATATATTATAATAGAAGCTGTTTGAAAGCTCGATTATGAAGCCCTTAACGGAAAAGCAGAAAAAGGTGCTTGAGTTTATTGAAGCTCGGCTGAGAGATAATGAACCGCCGAGCCAGCGGGAAATCGCTGAGCATTTTGGCCTTGCGCAGAACGCCGTTTATCAGTTAGTGAGCTATCTGAAGAAAAAGGGCTATCTGGTGGATTCGGGCGGGCATCGGGGGCTCAGGCTGTCCGAGGAGTATCTTGGGAAAATAGAGCGGACTGAGGGCCTGCCTATCGTTGGCAGGGTGGCGGCGGGCGAGCCGATATTGGCCCAGGAGAATATCGAGGGATATGTAAATCTCAATGAACTATTCGGCCAGTCGAAGGATACGTTTATTCTGAAGGTTGCCGGCGATAGTATGGTCGACGAAGGTATTATGGACGGCGACTACGTGGTGGTCAAGCCCGCTTCGATGATTGAGAACGGCCGGATTGGAGTGGTGCTGCTGGATGATGAAGCAACGGTTAAGAGAGTATATCTTCAGCGAGGCCGAATAGCACTGAAAGCCGCCAACGAGGCGGCAGGCTACAAGACCAAATATATAAAGCGCAACAGCGAAAACGCCCGCATAATCGGCAAAGTGATAGGTTGTTTACGAACTATGGGTTAGAAAAATGAGTTGTCCGATTTACATAGGAGTGGCGGGCTGGTCGTATGATGACTGGAAGGGGATTGTATATACCGAGCCTAAAATCGACCAGCTTGAATATGTCAGCAGGTTCGTGGATTGTATTGAGATTAACAGTACTTTCTACCGGCCGCCGTTTGAAAAAACCACCAGATTGTGGCTGGAAAGAACCTCGAAGCGGCCGGATTTTTTCTTCACCGCCAAGCTTCACCGGGATTTTACCCATGAAGGCAGGATGGATGCGGAAACGGTGAAGTATTTTCATACGGGCTTTGAGCCATTTCTTAAAGCGGGCAAGCTGAAGCACCTGCTGGTTCAATTCAGATATGATTTTGCCGACAGCGCGCCAAGTCGTCAGCACTTGTCCAAGATAGTGGAAAGCTTCCGCGGTGCGTTCAGTCTTACGGTAGAGGTGAGGCACAAGTCGTGGCAGCAGCCGGAGGCTTTGAATTTCCTGCAGCAGCTTGGTGTTACTGTGTGCAATCTTGATTATCCGGTCGCATCAAATTCGTTTAATATGCAGTACTGTACGGTGGGTGCGTCCGGCTATTTCAGGATGCACGGAAGAAATGTGGAAAAGTGGTTCAGCAAGGCGGGCAGAGATGAGACTTATGATTACTACTACAATGATGACGAGCTTGCCCAGATAAGGCGCAGGATTGATAAATTAGCGGAGGCTTTTAAGTCGCTGACGGTTATTGCGAATAATCATTATCGAGGCGCCGAACTTGCCAACGCCCTTGAGCTAAAATCGCTGGTTACCGGCCAAAAGCAGCCGGTTCCGGAGGGGCTTTTGAGGACGTACCCGAATCTGGCAAGGATTGCCCTGAATGAATAGATGTAAGGAAAATCCTAATCGGATTAAGCGGGGAACTTATGCGCATAGCCGCCCTGACATGCAGAAGTTTCTACAGCCTTTTGAGGGGGTCGGTCTCGGTGCAGCGACTGGTTCAGAAGGCCGGGGAATACGGCTATGGCGCTATTGCCCTGGCCGATGTCAATTCGATGTATGGGGTGGTGGATTTTTGCCGGGCTGCTGAGCAGGTGGATATCAAACCTGTTATAGGGGTGGAGATTCTTACCGATACTCAAAGCGTTATATTGCTGGCCGAAGACAGGACCGGCTATAAAAACCTTTGCAGAATAACCACGGCGAGAAATCTCGATGAAGACTTCTGTTTAATTGGCCAGCTTGGCAAGCATAGCAAGGGACTAATCTGTATTTGCACTCAGCCGGGATTGTTGAAAGAGCTGCAAGCGATATTTTCGAGAGATTGCTTGTTTGCAGGCTGTAGAGGAACCGATGAAGCCGACCGGGCGCAGGCAAATGGATTAAGACCTGTTGCATATACTAATTTCAATTGTTTGCAGGAAGAGGATGTAGCTACCGCCACGCTGTTGGGCAGGATAAGGGCTCTGAGTGTGGCCGGAGCAGGGCCGCAGGATAATTCGGGGTTTAACAAACTGATGCCTGAGAAGGAATTCAGGTTTAGACTAAGGAATTGTTCCGAAGCCGTCGTTAATGCCGAGCAGATAGCCCATCGCTGTAATTTGCGGCTGCTGAACGGAAAATATTTTCTGCCGAAGGTCAAACTGAGCAAGGGTGAAAACAGCGACACGGTGCTGGGCAGGCTTTGTCACCGCGGTCTGGCGAAAATGTACAAGCCTGCAGGTAAAGAAGTGGTTAAGCGGCTGGAGTGCGAATTGGCCGCGATACGCAAGAACAGGTTCAGTGATTATTTTTTGGTGGTTCACGAGATAGTGAGTTTTGCCAAAAGGAACAATATACCGGTTGAGGTTCGCGGCTCGGCCGCCGGCTCGCTGGTCTCGCATGTGCTGGGCTTTACGAGGGTCTGTCCGATAGAGAACAACCTCTACTTTGAGCGGTTTATGAATCCCGGCCGAAGAGACTGCCCCGACATCGACGTCGATTTTTGCTGGAGGAGGCGGGATGAGGTAATAAGGTTTTGCTACGAGAATTGGGGCTTTGACCATGTGGCGATGATATCGAACATAAACCGTTATCGCCGGCGGAGTGCTGTTCGCGATGTGGGCAGGTTCCTTGGCCTGGAACCCAGTCAGATAAATGAGCTTGTAAAGCAAAGAGAAACAGACACCGACTCCGCGATTTACAGGCTGGCCGAGAGAATAATAGGTTTCCCCAGACATTTGGGCGTTCATTGCGGCGGTATAGTGATTACTCCGTGTGCGGTGAGGGATATTGTTCCGCTGGAAATGGCAGCCAAGGGTGTAATTGTTACCCAGTATGACAAAGATGCCGCCGAAGCCGTGGGCCTGATTAAGATAGACCTCTTGGGAAACAGGGCGCTTTCAACGGTAAACGGCGCGGTGGGCATTATCGGCAAAAGGCAAGACAGTCCGGATATCGATGCTGTTAATCCCACAGACGAAAAGACGGCCCGTATGCTCAGCGCCGGTGACAGTCTTGGCGTATTTCAATGTGAGTCGCCGGGAATGAGACAGCTTCTGAGGGGGCTAAAGGTTAAAAACAAAAAAGATGTGGCGATAGCGCTGTCTTTAATCAGACCCGGTCCGGCCTCCGGCGGGATGAAAGCCGAATTCATCGAGCGGCATGTCGGCGGCAAGCCATTCGAGTATTTGCACCCGAAGATGAAGGAGGTGCTCGGTGATACTTATGGCGTGATGTTATATCAGGAGGACGTGATGCGGATAGCCGTGGAGGTGGCGGGGTACAGCGTGGCCGATGCCGACCGCTTTCGTTCGGAGGTCTCGAAAAAAGTTTCGGCGGTGCGTCTGCAGGAGCAGTATGAGGATTTTGTGTATTCGCGGGCCGGGCAGGCGGGGATTGACCGGGGAACCGCCGAGGCTATATGGGACCAGATTTTAAGATTTGCAGCCTATTCGTACTGTAAGGCCCACGCCACGGTGTATGCCAATATCGCCTGGCAGACGGCTTTCCTGAAGGCCCACTATCCGCAGGGGTTTTACTGTTCCCTGTTTAATAACCATCAGGGTATGTATCCGCTTAGAGTTTACGTGTGGGAGGCAATAAGACACGGCATAAAGATATTACTGCCGCACGTAAATAGAAGCGATATTGAGTGGGTGCCGGAAGGAAAAGCCATTAGAGCAGGATTAAATATAATAAGGGGCCTGAGCTATGGCACTATGCGCGCGATTATCCAGCAGAGAAAAATCGGGCCTTTTATTAGCATAGATGATCTGCGCAGGCGAGTGAGATTTCGCAGGCCGGAACTACAGAACTTTATTCACGTTGGGGCCTGTGACGGGTTGGGACTGAGCCGGCCGGCAATGCTGATGCAGTTGAATTTTGCGCTTTTGAATCCAAATCAACCGCTGCTTTTCGACATATACGATAATCCTTCAGCAAGAGGATTGCCGGACTATGACAGGATAGCGAAACTAAAAGCGGAAGTTGACGTCACCGGCATCCCGTTTAGCATGCACCCTGCGGTTTTGCTGCATACCAAACACACCCCATCGGCTAAACTGAGCCGCTTCATCAATAGAGAGGTTACTGTAGCAGGCTATATGGCTACAGCCCGCCGGGCGGTAACAAATGACGGCCGAACGATGGGTTTTGTGACGTTGGAGGATTCTTTAGGCTTGGTTGACGTAAGTTTCTTCCCGGACCGGTTCGAGCTGTATCGAAGCCTTTGCTCGTCCGGCGGGCCGGTCTGGATTAAGGGCAAGGTTACCGAGCATTTGTCGTCAATAACTTTGGAAGGCTCCAACTCCGGCAGGGCGGCATAGATGAAATCCAAAAGCCACGAAAAACCATGCATTAACAGGCGGCGGTCGGATTCGAACCGACGAATAACGGTTTTGCAAACCGTCGCCTTTGTCCACTTGGCTACGCCGCCGGCTTCAGAAAATACAGGGTAATTTTACCACAATTAGCCCGTTTTGCAACAAAAATATAGTTTGAAGAATTCTTGTTTTTAAGGGTTTTCCCTCAATTTCCCAGAAAACTCATGACTTCGTCTTCTATATCCTGGGCCCGCAGGCCAAATCTTTCTTCCATCTGCGCATTGGTGCCGGACTTGCCAAAGATGTCTTTAACGCCTATTCTCTTGACCCTCACCGGCATCTTTTCCGAAACCACTTCGCATACAGCCGAGCCAAGCCCTCCGATAATGTTGTGATTGTCCACGGTTACTATTTTGCCGGTCTCCTCCGCCGCTTCTACAATGGCCTGCTCATCAATCGGCTTTATCGAGCTCATATTAATAACTCGCGCCTCGACCCCCTTTTTGGATAAAGCCGCCGCCGCTGCGAGCGTATTTTCGACCGTGTCTCCGCACGCAATCAGGGTAACGTCTTTGCCGTCTCTTAAGGTCAAGGCCTTTCCCAACCGGAATTTGTAGTCTGCCGGCACAGTTGCGGGCCTGGGATCTCTCCCTACCCGGATATACATCGGTCCATCGTACTCGGCGGCAAATCTTAATACGGCCTGTGTTTCGAGCGCATCTGCAGGCTGGACCACCGTCATATTGGCAATTGACCTCATGATGGCTATGTCTTCCAGGGCCTGATGGGACGCGCCATTCTTGCCTACGTAGAGGCCGGCATACAGCGCGAGAATCTTTACGTTCAGTCTGGGCAGGGCTATGGAGGTCGTTACCTGGTCGCAGGCCCTTCTCGAACAAAACACACACAGCGTCGAGGCAAAGCAGGTAAAGCCCACGGTGCTCAGACCCGCTGCGATTCCCATCATGTTCTGCTCGGCGATGCCTACCTCTATGAACCTGTCGGGAAAACGGTCCTTAAATGCGGCGATTTTGGAAGCGGGCCAGAAGTCGGCATCCAGTACCACAATATTGGGATTCTCCTGTCCCAACTCGGTCAGAGTTTGACCCAAAACATCTCTGGGGGCTAATCTTTGCGACATTTACTTATACTCCTTCATTTGCGCCAAGGCAGCTTTGATTTCTTCTTTGGGACAACCGAGTTCTGCCAGCGTACTGCCGACCTGCTCGGCAGTCATTTGCACCGAGTGGCTCGGCCATGTGTCTTCTATGTAAGAAATGTTCCGTCCCTTTACGGTATGAGCGATTATGAAAGTCGGTTTTCCCTTAATGGTTCTCGCTTCATCCAGAGCATTAATGAGCTGACTAACCGAGTGGCCGTTTGCCTCAATGACGTGCCAGCCGAAGGCGACCCACTTGTCGTAGAGCGGCTCAAGCGGCATAACCTCCTGGGTCCGGCCTGAGAGCGCGAATTTGTTGTAGTCAATTATGGCGACGAGATTGTCAAGCTTGTTCTTGGCGGCGAACATGGCGGCTTCCCAGATTTGGCCTTCGTGACACTCGCCGCACCCCACGAGGGCATAGACGCGGAATGTTTTGCCTTTAAGCCTTGCGCCGAGGGCCATTCCCACCGCCGTCGATAACCCTTGCCCGAGCGCGCCGGTGCTCATTTCGATGCCGGGGCACAAGCCGCGCTCCGGATGCATCTGGAGCGGGCTGTCAATCTCGTGCAGAGTCATCAGCATGTCTTTGGGGATAAAGCCGACCTCAGCAAAAGTAGCATACAGGGCAGGGCACCCATGGCCTTTGGACAGGACAAACCGGTCGCGGTCCTCCCAGTCGGGATTCTTCGGGTCGATTCTCATCTCGTGAAAATACAGCACGGCCAGAATCTCGGCGATCGAGACCGAGCCGCCCAAATGGCCGATGCCGGACCTCGCTATCATTTTGACAACGTTAATCCTCGTCCGATTGGCTATTTCTTCGAGTTTTCTTACATCTACGGCTTTCTCACTCATCATTTTATACTCCGTACTTGTCGCTGAATTGTGCGCAAAGGTCCATAGCAAACATAACCCGCTCGTCGGGGACATCGACCTCTATGTCGGGCAGCCCCACGTCGCAGGGCGTCAGCTCCCGGGCAATCTTCTCAAAGTCATCACGAATCCGGTCTTCGGATTTGTTTGCCAGGTCCATGGAGGTGTACAAAACAGTTCTGCGGGTATCCGGAAACAGATTTTTTGCCTTTTTAAGGTTGGATGTTATGCCCATATCGATGTACCCGAGCCTGGGTACGGTCGCGTAGGCTTCCATATACGGGTCCACTACCCAGGCGCAGTTGTGAATGCCGAATTTTTCGAACTCGGCCCGGATTCTCAAATCATACGGAAGGACGTCCTCCCCGTAGTGGGCGGGGCTTATCATATTGACCACGCAGTTCGATATTGTGGCAAATCTCTCATCCACGCCGGCTTTCTTTTGCCTTTCGTGCAGCCTTTTTATGCCGTTAATCATCGTCTGTGTGACACACTGGAAAATGTGGTGCGCACGTTTGGGCGAGTCGAAAAGGTCGATAAAGATTCTCTCGCCGCGCAGGCGAAAAGCTGTGTTGAGAACTCCCTGCCAGTTCAGGTAGCCGCGGGCCGTGCCGGTCAACTGCTCGATTTTGTCGAGCTGGCTGAGAATATCCTGAAAGAGCTCGTTATTGTCCGGGTCGGCGGGCGAAAGGGCATCGGCCTGCTCATCGGTAAGGTGCTCGCCGTGCGGTGCGGGCCACTTGTCCGGAAAATACCTTATCGATTGGCCAAACATAACGGGGACGACGGCCGTGCCGTATAGGCCCGTCAGCAAATCAGCCGGCTTGCCGTTGTTTACCTCACCGATATCCCGCCCCGGAAACCTGCGGCGAATTTCCTCGCTCATAGCCTCATGGCACTCCAGCCTGTACTCAACATCTTTGTGCCACCGCTCCGAGAAGTCTATATCGCAGTATTTGTGGAACCAGGACGGATTGAAGCCGGGCTCGGGCCGCATGAAAGGCTCCGTGCCGTCGGCCGGTGTCCGCGTCGGGGGTGCACTGAGCGCTATGTAGTAGCGAAGTTGATAGCCGTTTGTACCCATAATTCGTGGTCCTTTGAACCATCCAGAAACTGCGACAAAAAATCCCTTCCGGCACTACCTTGAGTGCGACTCTCGAACAGCCGCACCAATGATGTGACCGTCGCCGGTTCTGTTTCGCCGAGGGGCTGCACCCCACACAGTTTCAACACCTTGCATGATTCCAGCAACGCAGAAAAAATATTATCCTGAAAAGACGCGATTTTGTCAAATGATAATTTCTGAATTGCATGGTCTGACCGCGTTCGAATTAGTATTCCTCAAGGTGGTAGAACTCCGCATTCTCAAGCCATTGCTGGGGCCGAGATACAAATTCAATTATGTTTTCCAGCAGGAAATAATGTTTTTTTTCTTCGTCGGCCAATTCTTTGAAAATCCGTTTTTGACCCTGGTCCTCGACCTCATCAGCTTTTTGCAGATAGAATTCCTCGCTGTCCTTTTCGATATCCTGGGCCTTTTTGTAAGTCTCGGTTTGACCCGCGTCAAAATCGAATTTTCCGGCCCCCTTCCTCATCCGCGCGAAAATTTCTTTGCCTTCCGCCAGCACATCGGTGTTGGAGACTCTGTCAGGGATTCTGTCTTTCATTTCCTCCACGATGCGGTAATGTTTTGCTTCCTCGTCGGCCAGCATGTTAAATATTGTTTGAAGCCCCTTGTTGTTTGCTTTGCGGGCCAGTTGACGATAGTAATCCTCGCTGTATTTCTCCTTTTCCATGGCGAATTCAAATATATTCATGTCTTCATCCCCCAAGCTTAAGTTGGTTGGTTTTATCCGATTTTTCGCCATTTTCGGCCGTTGGCTTCGATAAGGCGGTCCGCCTCTGGAAAGCTGTCACCGCCCGCGGCGTACTCGCAGGGCGAGCAATCGTCTTTTTGCCAGGTTTCGAGTACAGGCGTCAGCAGTTGCCAGGCGACTTCCACGCTGTCATATCGTGTAAAGAGCGTCTGGTCGCCCACCATGCAGTCCAGCAGTAATCTCTGATACGCTTCGGGCATACGCACCCCAAAAATGTCCTGGTAGCTGAAATTCATCGTCAGGGTATCCATACAAATCTTTGAGCCGGGCCGCTTGGCCTGGAAGCTCAATGAAATCCCTTCCTCCGGCTGTATCTGTAACACCAGAACGTTGGCCGGCATCTCATCGAGACCGGCGAAGATGAACATGGAATGCGGCACTTTCTTGAAAGCGATTGCAATCTCGGTATCTTTCTTGGCCAGTCTCTTGCCCGTCCGAAGGTAGAAAGGGACGCCTTTCCACCGCCAGTTATCAATAAAAAGCCTGGCAGCCACGAACGTTTCGGTCTTTGATTGCGGCTCTACACCCGGTTCTTCTCGGTAGCCGACCACTTGCTCACCGCCGATAGAGCCGGGCCCGTATTGGCCCCGAACAATTAGCTTGTCCAGCTCAGCGCGGTCGAACGGTCGAATCGACCGCAGCAGCTTGACCTTTTCGTCACGAAGCCGGTCGGCTTCGAAAGATGTCGGCGGCTCCATACCGACCAAAGCGAGCATTTGAAGCATATGGTTTTGGAATATGTCCCGAAGAGCGCCGCTCTTGTCATAATAACTGGCCCTGTGCTCAACACCTATCGTCTCGGCTATTGTAATTTGCACGCTGTCGATGTAATTGCGGTTCCATACAGGCTCAAAAATGGTATTTGCAAACCTGAATATCAGGATATTTTGAACCGTCTCTTTGCCGAGATAGTGGTCGATGCGATATATCTGCGACTCGTCAAAGCATCGGCCAATTGTCTTATTCAATTCGGCGGCGCTCTGTAAATCTCTGCCGAAGGGTTTTTCCACGACCAGTCTGGGCTGCCGTTTCAAGTCGGCTTCCCCGGAATGTGACAGTCCGGCCGAGCAAAGCTTCTCCACAATGGCCCCGTACAGCAGAGGAGGCACGGCCAGGTAAAAAATATGCGAGCCGTCAACTTTGTGCTTTTTGTCCAACTCCGCCAGTCTGGCCTTGATATTGTCATAAAACAGAGCATCGTTGTAATCGCCGCGTGCGTAGTAGAGCCTGCTGATAAACGCCTCTGTTTCTTTTGTTGATACATCGCCGGCATCTTCCTGTATTGCCTCCCGGGCCATTTGGCGAAACTCTTCATCCGAGAGCTTTTTTCTGCCGCAGCCAAGCAGATAAAACTGTTCGCTAATCAAATTGCGATTGAATAGCTCAAAAAGGCTGCTGAGCAATTTTCGGCGGGTCAGGTCTCCCGATGCTCCGAAAACAACCAGGCCGTTCGCCCCCGCGACCGTTTCCACACAAAGGATATCCTGCCGTGTTATAGTTGGTCTAATCTCTCGCACTTTTACTGCGCAACCTCGCCATATAGACTTTAATCTTCCACCGGCTCAAACTCCTCCTTGCCGGCGCCGCAATCGGGACAGACCCAGTCATCGGGCAACTCCTCAAACGCAGTCCCTGCTTCCACGCCATTATCGGGGTCGCCAACCTCAGGGTCATAGACGTATCCGCAAAGAGTACATTCATATTTCTTCACAACCCAAAACTCTCCTTGTGTCTTATGTTAATTGAACGGCCGGATAACTCAGCCATTCACGCAAAGACCAAACATGATCGGTCAAACCCGCGACCATTGCAGGTGTTCTCGACAGCCATCGATCATCGCGGTCTTGTACGCGAAGCGTTCT